>NZ_MPOI01000015.1:0-412994 GCF_001896145.1 Archangium sp. Cb G35 | reverse complement strand
GCTCCACCACGTCCACCTCCTCGGCCTCCTCGTAGCAGCCCTTCATCTGCGCCAGCGCCCCGCCGCACTTGGGACACTGCTTGTCGGGCTCCTCCAGCGTGTGTTCCACCTCCAGCGTCGGCAGCGTGGGCTGGGCGCGCGGGCCGTGGCCGTGCGTGGGCGGCTCGGGTTTGTTCCCCTCGTCCTGCTCGCGCTGGGGGCGCTTCTCGCTGGAGCGGCCAAACAGCTCGCCGGTGCGCTGCGCGAGCTGCCGCTCCAACTCCTGCAAACGCAGCTGCAACTCCTCGGCGTCCTTGCCCTGGGCGCTCATCAGCTTGCGCGTGAGCTCCACCACGCGCGCCACCAGGCGTCTGTTTTCCGCCTCCAACAGGAGGGCCGCCTGGCGCAGCCTCTCCACGTCCTTCTCCGTCGTAAGCTGGAAGCTCATGCGCGGGTAGTGCCATGCCAGCACCCGCCCGCGCAAGTAGTGCGCGCGGCATGACTCACGAAGTCACCGCCCCAGCGTCCTCCGGCTGGAAGAGCGGCGCCAGCGTGTACGGCGCGGGCGACAGCGGCGCTCGTCCCACCAGCTCGCTGCCCTCCAGAAACAGGGCCAACTCCGACACCGTCAGCACCAGCGGCGGCTTGTCGCTCTCTGGCTGCCACAGCGGCGCGAAGCGTCCTTTCTCCAGCCGCTTGGCGTACAGGCACAGCCCGGTGCCGTCCCAGAAGAGCGCCTTGGCCCTCTTCCTGTCCCGTCCCACGAAGAGGAAGACGTCGCCCGAGAGGAAGTCGCGGCCCAGTGCCTGCGTCACCAGCCCGCTCAGCGCGTCGTAGCTCTTGCGCATGTCGCACGGCTGCCCGTAGGCGTACACCGCGAGCCTGCGCGTGGAGCCAATCACAGCAGCCCTCGCAGCAACCTCACCGCGTCCTCAACGCACAGGCCCTCTACCCGTACTCCTCCGGGCCCGTGCGCCACCAGCCCTCCTCTTCTGGCCTCGGGGCGCGCGTCCTTCACCTCCACGGGGACCAGCGCTGCCCTCGCGGGCTCCTCATGAGTGGCACGGCGAGCTGCGCTGCCCCAGCGGCTGAGCGTCCAACTGCTCACGCCCAACTCCTTCGCCGCTTCCTCCCTGCTCGCCCCCTGTTGCTGGCGCGCTCGCATGTACGCCACCGCTTCCTGTCTCTGCTCCTGCGTGTAGCGCGTACGCGGGCCCACTTCGCCCCGCTCGAGTACCTGCCGCCGGAACTTCTCCGCCTGCTCCTTCATTTCCATCGCTTCCTCCTCCTTCACGGGGGCGACGGACATGCTCACGCCTCTGCTCTCGCGTCACGACGGGCTCGGGCGAGGATTTACCGAGCACCTTGCACGCGGAGCAGAAGAAGGAAGAGCCTGTTGCCGTACAGCCCCCGAAGTCACTGGACTGCGGGCCCAAGCCCTCAAGCGTGTCGAACCGGGACCAGAAGGACCAGCAGTTGTGGCGACTTGCCAGCATGCAACATGAGCTTTGCCTGAGCGGCAGGTTCCAGGGAGTCGTCGCCGAAAGCTGGACGAAATTGAAGACCCGGGTGGAGAACGCGACAACCAGCCACGAGCGGACGCTCATCAGCTTTGAGATCGAGCAGTTTGCCAGTGCGTTCATGTATGGAAACTCACAGCGGGAGGCGGAACTGCGGGAAGCGGAGCGGCTCGACGTAGAACGGCGGGAGGCAGAGCGTCGGGAAGCAGAACGGCTGGAAGCGAAGCGGCGGGAGGCGACGGAGCAGTTGGAAGTGGAGGCGGAGCGCTTGGACGCTGAACGTGCCCTGATAAAGAAGAAACTGAGCGATACCGCGAATCTGGATACGACCAAGTGCCAGCCTGTTGTCAGTACTGACTGCATGCGCGAACTGCTCATGCAGCGGCTTCGCATCGTTCAGGAGGCATTCCTCCGCACGAATCCACCATCCAAACTCCAACCCATCAGGGAACTCGTGGCGATTGGCAATGAGATCCGGGCGGCGAGTACCAGTGAGAAACTCCAGCAAGCCTGGCAGGTCCTCAACGCCTGGCAGCAGCGGCATTTACCTCAATGAAAGCACACCGATACGTGGGATTGAATTCCGGGAGGTCCGCCCTTCAAGGAGCACTTCTCATGCTCCTGGCCCTGGCCCTGCCCTTCACCGCTTCCGCCGAGAATGGTGGCGAGATCCGCAACTACATCATCTCGATAAACCACCTGGTCGAGAATCTCGACTACGAGCTCGCCCTCAGCCGGATCCAACTCGCACGCCAACTGCCTCGTAGCACGGACGATGAGGTCACCCTCTCCCTTTATGAGGGCATCATCTTGTACGAGTTGCATAAGCAGGGCCCGGCGACTTCTGTCTTCAGGTCCGCCCTCCTGCTGCGACCCGAGGCGAAACTGCCCGTGCAGGTTTCCCCCAAAGTCGACACGCTCTTCGAATCCATACGCAAGGAGGTGAAGCGAAAGGTGGCATCTCTCCTCCCATCGAGCGGAACGGAAAAAACGTCGAACAAGCCGGAGCAGAAGCGAGAAGCGCCTCCCGCTCCACCATCAATGACTCCTGCTCTGGAAAAGGGCGAGGACACGAAGATTGCGCAGTCGCCCAAGGAAAAGCCCTCGAGCGTGGAGCCCAAGACGCCAGCGGCCCAGGTGACAAAGGCTGAATCGAAGCTTCCTCCGATGGCTCCCGCTCCGACCACCCTGAAAGCGGAGCAAAAGAAGGAAGAGCCTGTTGCGGTACAGCCCCCCAAGTCACCGAACTGCGGGCCCAAGCCAGCGAGCGTGTCGCGCCGAAACCAGAAGGACCATCAATTGTGGCGGCTTGCCGGCATGCAGCATGAGCTTTGCCTGAGCGGAAAGTTTCAGGGCGTCGTCGCCAACAGCTTGACGGAATTGAAGGCTCGGATGGAGGAGGCAACAACCAGCTACGAGCGGACGCTCATCACCAAGGACATCGACCAGTTTGCCAGTGAGTTCATTTACAATGACCCCCAGCGGCGGGCGGCGCAGCTGAAAGCGCAGCAGCAGCAAGTGGAGCGACTGAAAGCGGAGCAGCAGAATGCAGAGCTGCGAGCGGCTGAGGCCAAGCTGAGCGAGGAGGAGCGGGCAAAGCGGCTGAAGGAGGAGCGACTCGAGGGGGCACAGCAGGAGCCGAAGCAGCGGGAGGCTGATACCTCCAGGCTCGGGGAGGCACAGCAAGAGACGGAGTCCAAGCAGCTGAAAGCAGAACGCAAGCAGCCGCAGAAGCGCAGTGCTGACCCCAACCTGGACACATCCAGGTGCCAACCCATCGTCAGCGCCGACTGCGAACAGCTCATGCAGCGGCTCCTCTCTGTTCAGGAGGAATTTCTTCTCACGAATCCGCCGTCCAAACTTCCCGCCATCCGGGAGCTCGTAACGATTGGCAAAGAGATTCGGGCGGCGAGCACCGATGAGGAACTCCAGCAAGCCTCGCAAGCCCTCGACGACTGGGAGCAGCGGCGATTGCCCTGATGAATCAGCACATCCCGGAGTGAGGCACGGACCTCCCGTTCGCCTCACTCCTGGAGGAAGTTGTACCGGACGACGGTGGTCTCCCCGCTCACAACCCGGATACTCTGGGTCACCGTCTTGTCCTTGTGGACGAGCTTCACGGTGTAGTTCCCCGGCGGCAACTCCTCGGGCTCGATGGGCGTGTCACCCAATTCCTTTCCACTCAAGAAGACGGTGGCGTAGGGCCGGATACGGAACTCGACGGTCCCCTTCGCCACGGACTTGGGAGCCGACGCCTTCACAACACGCGGGGGGAGCTTCACGGAACCACCCCCACTCGAAGCGCGCTTGGGTGGAACTGTCCCAGGCGACGGATTCTGCGGCTCGGAGGAGGAACCAGCCGGCGCTACACCTGCGTCCTGGGGACCGGCGGCGGAGGCCACTTCGAGCTTCTCATCAGGCCGCACTCCAGCATCGTCTGTAGACGGCGTCATACCTCCGTCTTGGGGCGCAGCTGCGGAGGCCACTTCGAGCTTCTCCTGGGGCTGCGCTCCAGCATTGTCCGTGGACTGATCGGAAGGTGCAGGGGGAGGCGGGGCCGGAGTCACGTCCCTGGCAACGGACTCGTTCGAAGGCTGCTCCGCCTGGATGGAAGAAGCCATCGGAAACATCACGAGTCCCACGCCCGCCACGATGAGCGCCAACGCCGCAAGAGTGGCCTTCCACCTGCCTCCCTGCGGAGGCATGTCGGGCTTCCTCTCCGCCGAGAGCACCTCCATGGAGGGCCGCCTCACTGGCGGCAGCGGCCGAATGTCCGGGATGGTCGGGAACTCGGAGTGTGCCTCCGGCGCATCCTTCACGGCCTGAGGCTGACGCAGTGGCACCGTCTTGGGCGCCTCGGCAACCGCCACCTCCTTCGCCTCCTTCGCCTCCTGCGGCTTGCGCAACTGCACCGTCTTGGGCGCCTCGGCAACAGACACCTGCTCCGTCACTGCCTGAGGCTGGCGCACTTGCACCGTCCTGGATGCCTCGGCAACAACCACCTGCTCCGTCACTGCCTGAGGCTGGCGCAGTGGCACCGTCTTGGGCGACTCGGCAACAGCCACCTGCTCCGTCACTGCCTGAGGCTGGCGCAGTGGCACCGTCCTGGAGGCCTCGCCAGCCGCCGCCTCCTCCTTCACAGGCGAAGCCTTGCGCAGCCGCACCGTCTGGAGCGCCTCGGCGAGCTCGACATCCGTCCTCTCATCGTGAGGCCGCGGCGTGTGAACGGGGGTGGTCGAGTACGTCGCCTCACCGCGCCCGATGCCCGGCTGGGACGTGGACGTCTGTTCGTTGCTGGAGGCGACCTGGGCGATGAGCTGGGCGACCTGCGGCGTCGTCACGGGCTTGCCCACCGAGAGGATGAACTCCTCCAGCTCCGACTGGAACGCGTGGCAGTCCGGGTAGCGCTGCTCGCGGTCCTTGGCGAGTGCCCGGCCCAGGATGCGTCGCATGGAGTCGGGCAGCTCTGGCCGGAACTGCACCGCGGGCATCGGGGATTGGAAGAGGATGGCCCGCATCACACCGACGTCGGACTCCGCCTCGTACGGCTTGTGACCCGTGATCAGCTCGTAGAGCACGACCCCGAGCGCGTACACGTCCACCCGCCGATCCAGGGACTCGGCGCGGACCTGCTCGGGCGGCATGTACGCGATCTTGCCCTTGATGACACCACTCGCGGTCTTGTGGGCCTGACCCGCCGCCTTGGCGATGCCGAAGTCCACCACCTTCACCGAGCCCTGCTTCGACAACAGGACGTTGTCCGGGCTGATGTCCCGGTGGATGAGCCCCTGCGCCTCCCCTGTCTCCGGATCAGAGAAGTCATGGGCGAAGGCCAGACCCTCGCACGCATTCGCGACGAGCCGGGCACACACCGCGAGCGGCAGCTCCACGCCCTGCGCCGAAGCGCGCTTGATGAGCGTGCGCAGGCTGGGCCCGTCGATGTACTCCATCGCCAGGAAGTAGGTGCCCTCGGACTCACCGAAATCGAAGATCTGCACGATGTTCGGGTGGGTGAGCTGAGCGGCCAGCTTCGCCTCGGAGAGGAACATCTCCACGAAGGCGGTTTCCTCGGCCAGGTGCGGCAGGATGCGCTTGAGCACCAGCGTCTTCGCGAAGCCCATGGGACCGGCGGCTTTGGCCAGGAACACCTCGGCCATGCCACCCGTGGCGAGCTTGCGAACCAACTGGTACTTGCCCACTTGCTGCATCACGAACCGTCTCCTCCACGGACCGGGCCAGGCTCTCCCGCCAGGGTGCTCCCGTCCCGCCGTCGCGCGGTGTGAAGGTGTCACAGAATTCGTGCACAAGCGAACCCAGGAACCAGGGGAGGTCTCTTTGATTGACCAGACCGCCCGCCACGATTCCAGGAAAGGCTGCCAGGCAGGCAACCGCCCCTCCTCCCCCAGGCCCGAACCGGGCCCCTCCCCGGCGGCACGCCCCCACCTTGGCTGTGAGGGGTGTCATCCCCACCTTCATCGAGCCCTACCCGTCCTGCGGTCCGATGAAAGGGCGGAAGGAGAGCAACAATGGAACGCAGCCCACCGACCGGATGGCAGGCGATGGACGCTGCTCTCGCACCTGAGCCCGACGCCTCCGTTCCGCCCCGCGCCCTCTCCCTGAGACAGTTCGTCCTCCGCCTCCGCGAGGCCAATGCCCGGGGCGGAATCCAGTCAATCGAGGAGGTGCTCCGGCAGGGACAGTTGCACCGGCGCGCCGTGGAGCCCTTCGCGCTCCTTCAGGACGGGCGCTACACCCGCACGCTGGTGTATCGGGATGAAGACATGGAGGTGCTCGTGCTGGGCTGGGGCCGCAACGCCCGCGCCCCCGTCCACGGGCACGACGGCCAGGAGTGTTTCCTGATGACCGTTGCGGGCGAGCTCGAGGTCGCCGACTACCGCCGGGTGGCGGGCGGCCAGGAGCCCGGCTACGCGCTCGTCGAGCGCGTGGGGCCCCGCCGCACGCTGCTGCCCGGCGCCATGGATCACCGCAACCCCGAGGCGGAGCTCCACTCGGTGCGCACCGGCGCACGCAGCGGCTTCGCCATTTCGTTGCATGTGTATTCCCGCCCCATCGACCACTGCCTCATCTACGAACCCCGCCGCTCCAGTTGCGAGCTGCGCAAACTCCGTTACGACCGTGTGATGCGCCTCGCCGACCCGAACACCCAGCCCGCTCCCCCGCCGAAGGCCGCACCACGCCCTGGACTCCTCACCCGCGTCTGGAGCTCGCTCTTCCGGCGCGTCCGCGAGGTGAAGGAGACCGTCAAGGACACGCTCGTCCCCGCCCTCGTCGGCGAGGAGTCGGCGAAGATCGCCGTCAAGCGCGTGGAGCACAAATACGCCAACAAGGTGGTGGCGCTCCAGGACGTCAACCTCAACATCCGCTCGGGCGAGTTCGTGTGCCTGCTGGGGCCCTCGGGCTGTGGCAAGTCCACCCTGCTGTACGCGCTGGCGGGACAGATTTCCCCCACCGGCGGGCAGGTGCGCATCGACGGCAAGCCCATCACCGGACCGGGGCCGGACCGGCTGCTCATGTTCCAGGAGGCGGCGCTCTTCCCCTGGCTGTCGGTGCGGCAGAACATCGAGTTCGTGCTCGCCGCCCGGGGTCTGTCCAGGGCCGAACGCGCCGAGCGCGCGCGCCGCTTCATCCGCTACGTGCAACTGGATGGCTTCGAGGATGCGATGCCACACGAGCTGTCGGGTGGCATGAAGATGCGCACGGCGCTCGCCCGGGCGCTGGCGGTGGACTCGCCGGTGCTGCTGATGGACGAGCCCTTCGGCTCGCTGGACGCACAGACACGCCTGCACATGCACGAGCTGCTGCAACGCGTCTGGATGGAGACACACAAGACGATCGTCTTCGTCACCCATGACGTGACGGAGGCGCTGGTGCTGGCCAACCGGGTGGTGGTGATGGCGCCTCGGCCCGGCCGCATCCTGAGGGACCTCGAGGTGCGGCTGCCCATGCCCCGGGGGCCCGATGACGTGGCACTGGTGGGGCTGGCGCGGCAGATCCGCTCCATGCTCCGCGAGAGCGAGTCCATGAGCACGCCCGGTACCGGCGCCCGGGAAGAACGAGGAACACACCATGAAGGCGTGGCACCTGGGACAGAAGCTGCTGTTCCTCGCGGGGCTCCTGGTGGTCTGGGAGCTGCTGGCCCGGTTCGGCCCATGGCCGCACCACCTGTTCCCGGGTCCGAGGGCCGTCACTGAGAGCCTCATCTCCATGGCGCGCGATGGCCGGTTGTGGGCCGGCATCACGCGCTCGCTGGGGCGGCTCGCGCAGGGCTACGGGCTCTCCGTGTTCATCGGCGTGCCGCTGGGCGTGCTCCTGGGGCGGGTGAAGTTCCTGCGGCGGCTGCTGCGGCCGCTGGTGGTGGGCCTGCAGGCGCTCCCCTCCATCTGCTGGCTGCCCCTGGCACTGCTGTGGTTCGGCCTCACCGAGACGTCCATCATCTTCGTGGTGGTGATGGGCTCGGTGCTGGCCATCGCCATCGCGGTGGAGGACGGCATCATGGGCGTGGATCCGCTGCTGTTGCGCGTGTCCTCCACGTACGGCATCCGCGGAGCGCGCTTCTACGGGGGCGTGCTGCTGCCCGCGGCGCTGCCTGGCATCGTCACCGGCCTCAAGCTGGGGTGGAGCTTCGCCTGGAGGGCGCTCATGGCCGGCGAGCTGCTCTACGTGTCCGGCGGCCTGGGCCAGTTGCTCACCATGGGCCGCGAGCTGATGGAGATTCCCCAGGTGATGGCGGTGATGGTGTGCATCATCGCCGTGGGCACCCTCATCGACCGCGTCCTCTTCCAGACGGTGGAGCTGCGCGTGCGCCGCCGCTGGGGACTGACAGCGGCCTGACAGAAGTCTCGTACCCCGGTCCATGTGCGGCGGGCCCCGACCCGCCCCACCCTCGGTGGCATATGCGTTTCGGGTTCCTCGTGGTGGGACTCACCGCCCTGTGTCTGGCGGCGAGCGGGTGCAAGAAGGAGCAGGCGGGGGAGGGCTCGGCGAAACAGGGCGTGAAGGAGCAACGGCCGCTGCGCATGGGCTTCTTCCCCAACATCACCCACGGCCAGGCCCTGGTGGGCAACGCCTCGGGGGCCTTCCAGCAGGCCGTCCCCGGCATCGAGATGAAGATGTTCAACGCCGGACCGGCCGCCATGGAGGCGCTCAGCTCCGGCTCGCTGGACGTGTCCTACGTGGGCACCGGGCCCGCCATCAACACCTTCCTCAAGGGCGGACGGGAGCTGCGCGTCATCGCCGCGGCGGCCGACAACGGCGCGGTGCTGGTGACGAAGACGGCACGCACCCCGGCCGAGCTCAAGGGCAAGACGCTGGGTACTCCTCAGCTCGGCAACACCCAGGACATCGCGCTCCGGCACTGGCTGGAGCAGCAGGGCATGAAGGTGGGGCAGGACGTCACCGTCACCCCGCTGTCCAACCCTGGCATCCTCGGCCTCTTCCTCAACGGGAAGATCGAAGGGGCCTGGGTACCCGAACCGTGGGGCGCCCGGATGATCGCCGAGGGTGGCGGCCACATCCTCGTGGACGAGCGCGACCTGTGGCCGGAGCGGCGCTTCCACACCACGGTGCTCGTCACCACCCAGAAGACACTCAAGGAGCGGCCCGAGCAGATCAAACAACTGCTGCGCGCCCACGTGGAGCTCACGCGCCAGTGGCAGCAGCAACCCGACGTCTTCATCTCGCGCGTCAACGAGGCCTTCGGCAAGGTGACCGGGCACCCCATCTCCGAGCCCGTGCTGAAGGACGCCTTCTCCCGGCTACAGCCCGCGCTGGAAGTGGAACCAGGCTCGTTGCAGCAGGCCGCCGAGCACGCGCGTCAGCTCGGCTTCATCTCCAGCTCGGACCTGTCGGGCATGGTGGATGACACACTCCTGCGCGAGGTGATGGGCGCCCAGGGTGCGCCCGCGCAGCGGGACGCGGGGCCCTGACGGCGCTCAGCTCAGCTTGGGGGGGACGCGGTAGATCTCCTCCACGTCGTCGTGGTTGAAGAGGCCCATCGCCTCGCGCTGCACGATGAGCGTCCACTTGCGGTACTCGGCATCGCGCCGCTTCTCGTCGTACTCGGCCAGCTTCTTGTCACGCGCCGGGCTCGGAGCCATGACCCGCACCTGCTGCCCGAGCTGCTGTAACTCGGTGAGCTGCCGCTCAATCCGCTGTCCGAGGGCCTTGATGCTCGCGGCCGCCTCGGCGCGCATCTCGACTTCAATCGCGAGCGTCCCACCGATCGGTTTCTTGCTCGACATGTCTCGTCGACCTCGTTCGTGACCGCCACGAAGAAGATAGGAAAAGGGCAGCTCAGCCGCTTGAAGGAATGCGACACCCGCATTCCAGTGGATACACGCTCCTCATGGACCCTGTCAGGCGGGGCTGTCGCCCACGCGCCGCGGGTGGACGACATGATCCTCCATCGCCGGGCCGAGGTCAGCCACTACGAGGGCAGCCGCCCGGTCGAAATGGTAGGAGTCACGCCATGAGCGAAACCCCTCGGGTGCTGCTGGTCGGTGCGGGAGCCGTTGGCCAGGTGTTCGGGAAGTATCTCCAGGCGGCGGGCTGCGAGCTCTCCTTCCTCGTGAAGGAGAAGTACGCGGACGAAGCGAGGCGCGGTTTCACCCTCTACGAGCTCGGCATGTTCGAGAAGGACCCCGAGCCGGTGACGTTCTCCGGCTTTGGCGTTCACGTCTCGACCGAGGAGGTCTCGGCGCAGCGGTGGGATCAGGTCTGGCTCTGCGTCTCCTCCACGGCGCTGCGGGCCGGAAATTGGGTGAGCGAGCTCGCCCGGGCCACGGGAGATGCCACCTGGGTCATGCTCCAGCCGTCGCTCGATGACCGCGACTGGCTGCTGCAATGGATTGCGGCGGAGCGGCTCGTCTCCGGCATGATTCCCTTCATCAGCTTCCACGCGCCGCTGAAGCCTGGAGAGCGATTTCCAAAGCCGGGCACGGCGTTCTGGATGCCCCCGATGACCCGAGGCCCTTTCAGCGGTCCTCCGGAGCGCCTCCAGCAGGTCATCCGCACCCTGCGAGCCGGCGGGTATCCGGCCCGGGCCAGCCAGGACGTGGCGCGCGACGTGGCGATTCCCTCGGCGGTGCTGACCGTCTTCGTGACTGGCCTGGAAGCGGCGGGCTGGAGTTTCGAGCGATTCCTCCAGCACGACTCGCTGGAGCGCGTCCTCCCGGCCGCGCGCGAAGCAGTCCAGGTCGCGGCCTCGCACACGAAGACGAGCGCATCGGCCGTACTGCCGCTGCTGCGCCCCGCGCTGTTCAAGCTGCTCCTGCCCATCGCGGCCGGGCTCACGCCCTTCGACCTGGAGGCGTACCTGAAATTCCACTTCACCAAGGTGGGAGAGCAGATGCGCTTGATGATGAAGACATACGTGGACCTGGGCAGGAGCGCGGGGTTGCCCGTCGAGCACCTCCAGGCCGCGATGCGCTGAGCGGGAAGAGGCCACCACCGGTTGACCTGGCCAGCACTCGCCGTCAACGTGACGTCTCGAAAAATCGAGGCTCGCCGAATGGAGCCATTGGAAAACCGTGTCAGGATGACCTCCGACGTCCAGGAGCGTGCCGTGACGCGAGAAGACCCGCTGGCTCCACTCCCCCGGAGGGTGGAGGTCGCCATCATCGGGAGTGGCTTCGGAGGCCTGTGCATGGCCATCCGGCTCCGGCACACGGGCATCGAGGACTTCGTCCTGCTCGAGAAGGAGCACGAGGCCGGAGGCTGCTGGCGCGACAACACGTACCCGGGCGCCGCCTGCGACGTGCCCTCGCACCTGTACTCCTTCTCCTTCGAACGCGAGACGGACTGGTCCCGGCACTTCGCGCCCCAGGTGGAGATCCTCGACTACCTGCGCCACTGCGCCGGCAAATACGGCCTCCGCCGTCACCTCCACGTGAACACCGAGGTCACCGGCGCGGAATTCGACGAGGCCGCGGGCCTCTGGCGCATCCACATCGCGGATGGACGCACGCTCGAGGCCCGGGTGCTGGTGTCGGCCTGCGGGCAGCTCAACCGCCCCGCCCTGCCCAGACTCCCGGGGCTGGAGCGTTTCGAGGGCAGGCAGTTCCACTCGGCCCGGTGGGACCACGGCTACCCGCTCGAGGGCAGGACGGTGGCGGTCATCGGGACCGGGGCCAGCGCCATCCAGTTCGTGCCCCAGATTGCTCCACGGGTGAAGCAGCTCTTCCTGTACCAGCGCTCCGCCCCCTACGTCCTGCCCAAGCCGGACCGCGCCTATGGGTGGCTCGAGCGAGCGCTCTTCTCCCAGCTCCCCGCGTCGCAGCTCGGCAGCCGGTGGTGGACGTACTGGCAACACGAGTCACGCGTCCTCGTCTTCGAGGGCCCCGCCTGGGTGCGTGGGATTCTCGAGCGCCGCTTCCACAGACACCTGGAGCGCTCCGTGCCGGATCCGCGGCTGCGCCAGGCCCTCACGCCCACCGACCCCATTGGATGCAAGCGCGTCCTGCTCTCCAACGACTACTACCCCGCGCTCACCCGGCCCAACGTGGAGGTGGTCACCGAGGGCATCCGCGAGGTGACGCGCCACGGCCTCATCACCGTGGATGGGAAGGAGCGCGAGGTGGATGCCCTCATCCACGGCACCGGCTTCCAGGCAACGGACTTCCTGGCGCCCATGCGCATCACGGGCCGTGGCGGCCGGGAGCTCAACGAGGCCTGGCGCGAGGGGGCCGAGGCCTACCTGGGCCTCACCGTCTCCGGCTTCCCCAACCTCTTTCTGCTCTACGGCCCCAACACCAACCTCGGCCACAACTCCATCGTCTTCATGCTGGAGAGCCAGGTGCGCTACGTGCTCGCGTGTCTGCGCGTGCTGCGCGAGCGCAACCTGCGCTTCCTCGACGTGCGCCCGGACGCGCAGCGGGACTTCAACGTCCGGCTGCAACGGAGCCTCGAGCGCTCCGTGTGGGCCGCCGGCTGCACCAGTTGGTACAAGACCGCCGGGGGCAGGAACACGAACAACTGGCCCGGCTTCACGTTCCACTACCGCCGCCAGACACGCGGGCCACGGCTCGCACATTACGAAGCCGTGCAAATCCCCTCTACGGCCCCCGGAGCACGGTGAGTCCCTGGTCGGTGAGAACGAGCAGCATGCTCGGCGTCACCGTGGGCTCGTAGACGAGCTGCAGGACACGCCGGCCGGTCACCTGTGGAACCTGGGCCAGCGTCGTGCCGTCCGCCTCCAGCCGCCAGAGGCCCCCACCATCCGTGCCGATGTAGAGCGCCCCATCATCCGTCGCCTTGAGTGAGAGGATCCGGCTCGTCGGCAGTCCACTGAGCCGCGACCAGTTCCCCGCGGAGCGGGACTTCGGCGTCATCGCCCAGACACCGTACTCCGCGCTCCCCAGGTAGTAGCGGCCCGAGGTGGTCTGCTCGAAGGCACGCCAGAAATCATCGCTGGCCTGACCGTTGAGCGCTTCATTGAAGCCCTTGAACCGCCAGGGCGTGGGACCCTCCCAGGTGTACTCGCGGTCCCACTCCTCCAGCTTGCTGCTCGGGACGAGCACGCCGAGCATCTGCTCGTTGGCCACGAGGACGTCTCCGTTCGGCGCGATTCCCAGTCCGTACATCGGCGGGCACTGGAGCGACTCGTCCTTCGAGCCGTCCGGATTCGTGGTGACGAGGTACCAGCCCGGATGACGGTGGCTGTTGTACGTGAGCCCCTGGATGCGGGTCACTCCGTGGTTGGTCGTGATGTAGAGGTCGCCACGATACGGGCCCCGCGTCACACGGGCGCAGTTCAGGACGCTGCGATCCTCCTCGTAGTGGAAGTCGTTCGTGTTGTGGATGCCAATCTGCTTGCCCTTGTTCGACGAGCCCGTGGTGCGCCAGATGTGCTCCTCGAGCACGACGGTCCCATCCTGCTGGAGGCGGACCGCGTCGAGGTCTCCCTTCTGGTACTCGGCGTAGCGCTCGGGCGTGTAGTTCGGCTCGCCCGGTCCGGGGATGTACGTGCGTTGTGAGATTCCCTCCGCCCGCTGCATCTCCCGCGCGCGATACCCCACGTACGCGCGCCCGGCCTCACCGCCGCAGATGACCGTCGAGCCGACCGCCAGCGAATCCGAACCGAACGGCTGGCGCGCCTGACCAATGCCCGTGGTCCACGCCGGCGCCGTGTCGCCCGGACGCAACACGCCAATACGGTAGCCATCGAGCAGCCACAGGTTCATCCCTTCATCGAGTCCGATGCTCTGGGGTTTCCCAACACCAAACGACAGGGTGTAGTCGAGCACCGCCTCCACCGGCCACGGACCCGCATCCGGTGGCTCGGGCTCCTCCGGCTCCGGCTCTCCGGCATCGGGCGGCGTTCCCCCATCCTCATCCGGAGTGGGGTCCGGGGTCGTACCGGCATCCTCGGAGGGAACGGGAGGGACGTCCGAGGGAACTTCGCTTCCATCGGGTGAACCGGGCTCCTGCGTCTCCCGCGGGTCGACTGTCCGGGTCCGGTCAGTACAACCCACCGAGAGCAATGACACCACCACGAGTCCCGCCCCCAACGCCCCTGCGCGAATGCCCATCCATCCCTCCGTAAGCAGAGACTCCTTCGCAAATCCCAGGCCAGCACCGCGCCCTGGCCAGATTCTGCGCACCCGGTGCACCGATCATGGTCATTTTTTCGCTCGGGGAGGGCGTGTTACCCAAACCATGCCTTTCAACGAAGGAGAGCGGCATGCGCCGGCACCATTTCCCCATCGTTCCCCTGCTCCTGCTGACGGCCTGTGCCAGCACGGGAGAACTTGCCTCGAACAAGCCGCCGCCCCTCGGGAGTCCCCGCGAGCTGCTGAAAGGCTTCCGCGAACGCGCGGGGCTCGTGCTCGAGAAGGATGCCTACGGTGACGGCGCGACGAAGCTCGTCTACCTGGACCAGGGCTGGGGTCCGCCCGAGACCCTCTGGTTCTACCATGCCGATCAGGGCTCGGTGCTCATGCCCTACGACACGCTCGTCCACCTGGAGCAGGCCGGGAATGACCAGCCGTTCATCCACCCCGAGCACATGACGCGGTTCCGGTTCCTCAATCAGCACAGGACCCCGAACAACCCCGACGCGCTCCCCGTGGGCTTCGCACGCCACGAGGACCAGGTGGGCCTGACGTGCGCGGCCTGCCATACCTCGCAACTCAACTACCGCGGCACGGCGATCCGGATCGACGGCGCTCCCGCGCTCGCGGATGTCTCCGGCTTCCTGCGCGAAATGCAGGCGGCGCTGACGGCCACGCTGGCCGATGACGCCAAGCTCGCCCGGTTCGCCACCACGATGCCCAGAGGAGGCCGTGACGAGGCCAGCCGCGAGGCGGCACGCAAGAGCCTCACCCAGACGCTGCGCTGGTTCGAGAGCTACAACACCGCCAACCACTCCTCCACCGTGGAAGGCTTCGGCCGGCTCGACGCGGTCGGACGGATCATCAACCAGGCGATCCGCTTCAGCAGTGACTCCAAGAACAGCATCGAGCCCAATGCACCCACGAGCTATCCCCTCCTGTGGGACGCTCCGCGCCACGACTATGTGCAATGGACGGGCTTCTCGCCGAACGCGGGCGCGGGCTCGCTGGGCCGCAACACTGGCGAGGTGGTGGGTGTGTTCGGGCGCATCGAAGTGAAGCACTACGAGACGGAGCAGGCGGCGAAGAAGGGCTATCCCTCCACGGTCGAGGCGAACGAACTGGTCGCGATGGAGGAGTCCTTGCGAGGGCTGAAGTCACCCCGGTGGCCGGAGAATGTCCTCCCGCCCATCGATCGCACGCTGGCGGCCCGTGGCGAGACCCTGTACCAGGCGCACTGCGTGTCGTGCCATGCCCTCATCGACCGCGATGACCCCAAGCGGAGCGTCACCGCCATGATCACGGGCATCGACGTCGTGGGAACCGATGACACCACCGCCCGGAACATCGCCGAGGCGCGCGTGCCCTCGGGAGTGCTCGAGGGAGCGCTCTCGCCCCAGGGCTCGAAGTATGGCGCGCAGATGAGCGCCCTCTCCCTGGTGGCGGACCTGGCCACCCGCACCGTCTCGGCCAAACCCGATGCGGCACTCAAGTCGCTCGTCAATGCCAGACTCCACCGGCAGGAGAAGACCGCCAAACAAGGCAACCACACCCGGAACAGTGACGCGAACCCGTCCGCCGACCTCCTGGCCTACAAGGCGCGCCCCCTCAATGGGACCTGGGCCTCCTCCCCCTACCTCCACAATGGCTCGGTCCCCACGCTCTACGCGCTGCTGCTGCCGCCCACCGAGCGGCCCCAGACCTTCTCCGTGGGCCGCTGGGAGTACGACCCCAAGCAGGTGGGCTACATCAGCGCCGGCTCCGCCCCCTTCGTGTTCGACACCCGCGTGACCGGTAACTCCAACCGGGGCCACGAGTACGGCGTGACGCTCCCCGACACGGATCGCTGGGCGCTCGTGGAATACCTCAAGACCCTCTGACGCCCCGCCCCGGCCAGCTGACGGCTCCTGGAGCTCCAACGATGCCCTCCTCCCGAGGGGGAGGGCCGCCCGCCGGGAGAGCGGCCAGGGCAGGCTCGGCCCGAGCAACCGCCCCGGCCCCGGCCCGGCCTGCTTCTCTCTCGCCCTGAAGACCAGAACGGCGATAGTAAGGAGCACATGACGAGCAAGCAGCCAGCTGACCTGATTCCCGCGCCCGAGACACGCCGCGTGTCTCCGAACTTCATCACGGAAATCATCGACGCGGACCTCAAGTCCGGGCGGCACACGCGGGTCGTCACGCGCTTCCCGCCAGAGCCGAACGGCTACGCGCACCTGGGGCACGCGTTCGCCAGCTACCTGGACTTCATGACGGCGCAGGACTACGCCGGCGTCTGCCACCTGCGCATGGATGACACCAACCCCGAGGGGGAGACGCAGGAGTACGCGGACAGCATCATCCGCGACATGAAGTGGCTGGGCTGGGACACCTCGCGCCTCTTCTACGCCTCGGACTACTACGAGCAGCTCCACGACTTCGCCGTGCAGCTCATCCGCAAGGGCCTGGCGTACGTGGAGAGCGTCAGCGGCGAGGAGATGGCGCGCCTGCGCGGCACGGTGGAGCAGCCGGGTACGCCCAGCCCGTACCGCAACCGCGGCGTCGAGGAGAACCTGGACCTCTTCCGCCGCATGCGCGCTGGCGAGTTCAAGAACGGCGAGCACGCGCTGCGCGCGAAGATCGACCTGGCCCACCCCAACTTCAAGCTGCGCGACCCGGTGCTGTACCGAATCCTCCACGCGTCCCATTACCGGACCGGGGATAAGTGGTGCATCTACCCGATGTATGACTTCGCGCATCCCATCAGCGACGCGCTCGAGGGCATCACGCACAGCATGTGCAGCCTGGAGTTCGTCGACAACCGGGCCATCTACGACTGGCTGATGGACAACCTGTTCTCCGACAAGGAGACGGGCAAGATGGCGCCGCGCCAGTACGAGTTCGGCCGGCGCAGCATGGAGTACACCGTCGTCAGCAAGCGCAAGCTGCGCCGGCTCGTGCGCGAGGGCGTGGTGAAGGGCTGGGATGACCCGCGCATGCCCACCATCAGCGCGATGCGCCGGCGCGGCGTGACGCCCGAGTCCGTCCGGGCCTTCGCCTCGCAGATTGGCGTGAGCCGCACCAACCGCACCGTGGACCTGGCGCTCTTCGAGAACGCCGTGCGCGATGATTTGAACCTCCGCGCACCCCGCGTGATGGCGGTGATGCGCCCGCTCAAGGCCGTCATCCAGAACCTGGAGGCGGAGCGCACGCTGAGCCTGCCGTACTGGCCGCAGCAGGAAGAGCTCAGCGCCGATGGGAAGGTCCCCCTACCCACCGGGGAGCGCGTGCCGTCCGAGAAGGCGGTGCGCGAGGTGCCGCTCACGCGCGAGCTCGTCATCGAGCACGACGACTTCAGCGCGAATCCGCCCAAGGGCTTCAAGCGGCTCACGCCGGGCGGAACGGTGCGCCTGCGCGGCGCGGGCATCATCCGCTGCGACGAGGTCATCACGGGCGCGAACGGTGAGCCCACGGAGCTGCGCGTCACGCTGCTCGGCGAGGACGCCAAGGCCAGCGGCGTCATCCACTGGGTGAGCGCCACGCGCGGCGTGAGCGCCGAGTTCCGCCTGGTCGACCGGCTCTTCACGGTGCCGGAGCCCGACAGCGAGGCGCAGCAGTTCGACCCCGAGCAGCCCGGCCACGAGGACGACACGAAGCCGGTGAACACGGACTTCATGCGTTTCGTGAACCCGAACAGCCTGGTGGTGACGCGCGGGATGGTGGAGCCGAGCGTGGCGAAGGACCCCGCCGACGCCCGCTACCAATTCGAGCGCACCGGGTACTTCTGGCGCGACCCCGTGGACAGCCGCGACACCGCGCTCGTGTTCAACCGCATCATCACGCTGAAGGACACCTGGGGGAAGAAGGCGGAGACCACGGAGTCGGCAAAGGCGGCCCAGAAGAAGGCGGATCAGCGATTCGAGGACAAGATCCTCAAGGATCCGCCCGTGCGTCCGGCACTCACCGCGGAGCAGGAGGCCACGGCCGCGCGCCTGCGCCAGCAGGGTGTCTCCGAGAACGACGCGTCCCTGCTCGCCCGCGAGCCGCAGCTCGCCGCGTACCTGGAGGGTGCGGGTGGCAAACGGCTGGCGGAGCTCGCGCCCTGGGTGGTGAACGATCTGGCCACGCCCATCCGCGAGGGCACCAACCGCGTGGGCGTGGACGCGCTCGCGGCGCTGGTGACGCTGGTGGCCGAGGGCAGCATCAGCGCCCGCATCGCCAAGGACGTGCTCGCGGAGGCGCAGGCCTCGGGCGAGGCGCCCGCGAGCATCGTGGAGCGCAAGGGCCTGCGCGTCGTCAGCGACGAGGGTCAGCTGCGCACCGCCATCCAGGGCGTCCTGGACGCCAACCCCGCGAAGGTCGCCGAGTACCGGGGCGGCAAGAAGGGCCTCACCGGCTTCTTCACCGGCCAGGTCATGCGCGCCACCAACGGCCAGGCGGACCCGAAGGCCGTCGCGCGTCTGCTGAGTGAGATGCTCGGTTAGCCGGGCAGGCGAAGCCTGGCGGGGCGCGCTCTCTCAGCGCCCCGCCAGAAGCCGAGCCGCTCACCCGCCGTGACGCCCATGGAGAACGACTCCGCCCCCCTCATCGTCGATGACTCCCTCTGGCCCCTGCTCATCGTCCAGATACGAGAAGCGGTCCCGCTCGCGCGCTTCGAGGAATACCTCGCGCAGCGGCTCACCTACCTGCAGCGCGCGGAGAAGCACGTCACCCTCTTCGACATGCGGCACTCGCCCATGCTCTCCTCCGAGCTCCGCCAGCGTCAGGGCGAGTGGCTGAAGCAGCATGCGTCCCTGCTCGACACCCAGATGCTGGGCTACGCCCTGGTCATCACCTCACCGCTCCTGCGGTTGATGATGTCCACCTTCCTCAAGTTCAGGCCGCGCAATGCCCCCTACGTCGTCACGCCCCGCATGGACGACGCGGCGCGCTGGTGCCTCAACCTGCTCGAGGAGTCCGGCAGCCACCCTCCCGCCGAGCGCATCAAGGCCCACTTCGGGCTGTGAGCCGGCTATTTCGGAGGCGGGGGAGCATTCGCGAGGATCGCCTCCACCCGAGGGTCCTTCCGGAAGGTCTCGAACTTCGCTCCGGTCCTGATCGGTTCCGCGAAGAACCGGATCCACGGCTTCATGCCCTCTAGCAGCGCCACGGCCTTCTCGGTCTCCCCCGCTTCCACGAGCAACTCCAACAGGGCGAAGGCCACGACCCCGCGGTTGGGAGTACCGAGCGCCAGGGCCCTCTCGAAAGCGGCCCTCGCGCCCGCCGCGTCTCCCGTCTCGCGCCGCGCCTCCCCCACCCGCTGCCACACGAGCGCGTCCAAGGGCGCTGACTTCACGGCCTCCTCATAGCCCACCACCGCGGCCTTCCAGTCACCCCGGAACGCGGCCCCGGAGGCGCTCGCCAGCGGCACGCCGGCCTTGATCGACGCCGAGAGCCCGGTCGTGAGCACGCGCTCGAGGAAGTCGAGCGTGCGAACAATGGCCGCCCTCGAGGTCTCGGCGTCGTCGCGGATGTCGAAGGCGTGATTCGCGGCCGGGACGTTCAGCAGCTCCACCGGCGCGTTCTCCCGTGCCGCCTGCGCCACGAGGGCGTCGAGCCCACGGTTGAGGCTCGCGCTGTCCAACCCGGCCCGCACGAAGAGGACCGGCAGGTCCGGACGGAAGGCGGTCACCTCGGCAGTGCCGTAGTACACCACCGCCGCCGTGACCTCGGGAGTCTCCACCGCGAGCGGCAGTCCCCGCCGCACATTGGCCGAGCACGCCCAGAGGGCCACGCGCGCTCCGTCCACGCCGAGCGCGCTCCCCTGCGTCCGCAGGTGCCGCAACAGCGCGCGCAGATCCTCGTCCACGCTGGCCTCACGCGTCTCCAGCACGATCCCCGCGAGCCCCCTCGCCGTCACCGCCCGGCTCCAGCTCGTGTACTGCACGTGCCCCCGCATCCACGGAGCCCCGATGCCATTCACGAACACCACCACCGGCACGGGGCCCTTGCGGCCCGCGGGAAGGTAGAGATCGAACGCCAGCCGCGAGCCCCCACTCTCGTAGGCCAGGTCCTTGCGAACCTTGATGCGTCCCTGCGCGGGCAGCGGCGCCATGAAGCGCTCACTCGCGGGTGAGGGCGAGACAGGCGTGGTCCGCGGAGCCGGCGGAGCGGCGAGCAGGAAGAGCGCGAGCGGCACGAAGGCGAAGTGCATGAGCGAAGCTCCTGGTTCAGGGACGAAGAGGTGCGGGAGGGCCTTCCTGGTCGGCCGAGAAGGACTTCAGCCAGGCGAGCAGGGCCTCCGGCTCGAAGGGCAGGTCATCCGGCCAGAGCCGGACGGAGCCGTCCTCACCGGTGGAGGCGAGCGTCTTGCCGTCCGGGAAGAAGGCCACCGCCGCCACCTGCCCCATGTGGCCTCGCAAAGCGCGGCTCTCCAGGGTCGCCAGGTCCCACAGCCGCACGGTCTTGTCGAGACTCGCCGAAGCCAGACGCGTTCCATCCGGCGAGAAGGCGAGATCCAGCACATCGCCCTGGTGGCCACGGGGCACGAGGATCGGCACGCGCTTTCGCGCGTCCCAGAGCATCACGCTGTCATCCTTCTGGTTGCGGCTGGCCACCACATCCCCCTGGGGCGAGTAGAGCAGTTCCAGGACGACTCCACCGCTCGGGTTGTTGGCAACGCTCTGGCCGCTTTTCACATCCCAGAAGATCACCTGTTCCAATCCGCCCGTGACGAGGTGCTCGCCATTCGGGGAGAAAGCCATGGCGCGCACGACATGCTGGTGCCCGTTCAGGAGCCGGAACTTGCCCGGCGTGGTCACGTTCCACAGCCGTACCTCCTTGTCCTCGCCCGCGGAGGCGATGAGGCCGCCGTCGGGTGAGAACGCGAGCTGCCACACCATCTTCCCATGTGCTCCGAGACGCTGACCCTTCCCCGAGGCGACATCCCACAGCCACACCCCACCTTCCTCGTCCGACGAGGCGAGGCGCTGGCCGTCTCCAGAGAAGGAGATCGCCGTGACGCGGGCTCCAGGTCCTGACTGGAGTGGCCGCTCGCTTCCCGTGGCGGAGGCGTACAGGTGCAGCCGTCCATCGAGTCCACCCGCGGCCAGCCACTGTCCATCCCCGGAGAAGCGCACCGTGCCCGGAGAAACACCCGTTACCTCCAGGAAGGGCTTCCCCGAGGAGGCATCGAGGAGACGCAGGGCGCCCTGCTCGGACAGAGAGGCCAGCCGCTGGCCATCGGAGGAGAGATCCAGCGAGACCTGTGGACCCGCGCCCGCGGAGAGCACACGATGGAGCTTCCGCTCCATGGAGAACAGACGCACCTGCCCGGTGAAGCTGGCGACGGCCAACCGCTGGTCATCCGGCGAGAACAGGACGAGGTGGGCTTGTTGCCGGGGCCCACGCAGCAGGCGGGGCTCTCCGGTCTCGAGCTCCCAGAGCACCGCGGTCCGATCCGCGCTGGCCGAGGCGAGGTAGCGGCCATCCAAGGTGACATCCAGGCTGTTGACGAGCCCCTCGTGGTGGTGGAGCTCCCGCGATTGGCCCGTAGCGGCGTTCAGCAGCCGGATCACTCCCTCCTGGGTTCCAATGGCCACCCAGGGAGTCCCCGGGACAAAGGCGAGCGACGTGCCGATGCCGAGGTTGCGTGCGAGCAGTTGTCCCTCGGTGGTTCCAGGACTCCAGCGATGGAGCTCTCCCCGCATGTTCACCGTGAAGAAGAGGCCCTCCGCGGAGAAGCCCCCCACGGTGGGCCTCGCCTGCTCCAACACCTGGAAGGAGCCCGTGTCCGCGTCGCCAAGGGCCGAGGCGGCGTTGCGGTGGCCTCGCACGAACACCCAGGAGCCCAAGGGTGAAGCCAACAGTTCCTGGATGCCCTGGACACCCGTGTGAAACGTGCGGGTCTCGCCCGTGGCCAGGTCCCAGCGGTAGAGCACGTCATCCGTCTGGGTGGCGGCAAGCAGGCACCGGCCCTGACAACCTACCGTGAGCGCCGAGACGGGGTTCCACAACTTCGCGAGGACCTTCCCCTCGACATTGCCGTCCACGGCGGAGAGCGTCCACTGGCGCAGGACGCCGTCCTTGTCGCTGGAGATGAAGCCCTGCCCATCCGGGAGCATCTGGATCCGCCACACCTCGTTGGCGTGGCCCCTCAGCACCGGGAGTTCCCTGTCCTGCACGAGGTCCCAGACACGCAGCGTGCGATCGTCGCTGGCGGAGACGAAGTACCTGCCATCGGCCGTGAATGAGATGTCGTTGATGTGCTGGGTGTGGCTTCGCAGCACCCTGGCGAATCCCTGGGCCTGGGCGTCCGCCGCGATCGTCCGCGCCGCCGACCACTTCTCGAAACCGGGCGGGAGATTCCTCAAGGATTCGAGGGAGTCGTTGGGCGCTTCCGCCACGATGTCCCGCGCCTGGGTCAGCCGGAGCTCATCGTACGCCTCCTGGGCCCTCTTGGACTCGTCGTGGATCTCACGGATGCTCTCCGCGCCCAGGGCGGCGAGCAGCAAGAGGAACGTCACCGCGGCCCGGTAGCGCCGCACGAAGCGGCGCAGCAGATCCATCCGCGAGTACTCGTAGGCTCCGACGATCTGTCCCGTCTGGAAGCGGCGCAGGTCCTCCGCCATCTCGCGCGCGGTGGCGTAGCGCTCGGCGGGCTCGCGCGCCATCGCCTTGGTCACGATCGCCTGCAAGTCCCTTGGGATGTGGGCATGGAGGGTGACCAGCGGTGGCGGTGGGCCCTTCATCACCCGCGCCAGCACCTGATCCGAGGTCGTCCCATCATAGGGACGAGAGCCCGCGAGCAGGTGATAGAGGATGGCGCCCAGAGCATAGACGTCGGCACGCTCGTCCACGGGCCGGCCCGCGGCCTGCTCTGGAGGCATGTACGCGGGCGTCCCCATCACCGTGCCAACCCGGGTCATGGCGCCGTCCGTGGCGGCGTGCGTGGCGGCGAGAGCCTGCGTGGGTGCGGTGTCCTCCACGCGCGAGAGCTCCTTGGCCAGGCCCCAGTCGATGACCACCGTCTCGCCGAAGTCTCCCACCAGGATGTTGGCCGGCTTGAGGTCGCGGTGGATGATGCGCTCGGAGTGCGCGTAGGCCATGGCCTCGGCCACCGCCAGCACATGGGGCAACAAGGCCAGCCGCTCCTGCAACGTCTTGCGCCCGGAGAGCACATCCGCCAGCGAGCAGCCGGAGACGAGCTTCATCGAGTAGAAGAGCTCACCATCCGGCCAGCGTCCCGCCTCGTACACCGGCACGATGGCGGGGTGTTGCAGACGCGCGGTGACGAGCGCCTCGGTCAGGAAGCGGGACTCGGTCTCCGGCGAGGGCGAGAGCATCTGCTTGATGGCCACGGGCCGGCGAAGCCGCAGGTCCCGGGCGCGGAGGATGCGGCCGATGCCTCCCTGTGCCAGCTCCCCGTGGACGGCGTAGTACGCCGGGTCCACCACGGGCATCAGGGACGATGGTTCCAGGCGCGCGGGAGAGGACGCCGGCAGCGTGGGCGCGCTCCCGATGCCGGAGGCATCCTGTGCGGGGGCCGCGTCCGCGGATACACCGTCCTCGACGGGTCTGGCCTGACTCATGACTGCGCTCTCCCTGGAACACCTGATCTCGATGGAGAGAACCTTTTTATGATTACGCGCGGTGCGAGTCGAGGGCACGCGAAGGACGGCTCACCGCCAGAGCCGCCGGTACCAGGGCTCCGGTGGCTTGCCGCCCGCGGCCTTCTTCCCGGGCGCGTCGTCCCCCATCTTCTTCGTGATGGTGCCCAGGTCCCAGCCCGTGAGGTTCGCCAGCGTCTCCGCCTCCTGCTGGTGGCGATTGTCCAGCGCCTTCAGGTACTGCTTGCCCGCCTCGCACGACAGCTCCCCCTTGAAGGCATGCCTCAGCACGTAGCGCGCCTGGAAGTTCTGCCGGTCGCTCGTCACCTGGAACACCAGGTCCTCGGGGAAGTGCTCTCCGTCGTAGCGCGCGTGCAGCCGCGTGAGCACCACCTGGGAACCGCCTCCCATCGTGGGGTTGCGCTCGTCCAGCCAGAACACCCCGAGCGCCCTCAACTCCTGTGGGCTCAACGGATCCGCCGCGCAGGGGTCGCACCACCCCATGTCCCAGACGTACTCGGTGAAGAGGGCGCGCTTCTCCTCCCGCGCGTGGGCCTTCTCGAAGAGCGCCGGATAGAATTGTTTGAACTCCTCCTTCACGAACACGGGAAGGTCCATGTTGCTGGGAATCTTCACCGTGCGGTAGTTGGAGGACTCCACCCGCCCCTGCCGCGTCATCGCGTAGATGACCAGGTCCTGCGGGCCCTTCGCGTTCGCCATGCCCAGGCGGATGGGCAGCATGAACTTCTTCGACTCGTAGGCCATCTGCAGCGGCCGCAGGTAGTTGAAGCCCTGGCTCTTGTGCTCCTTCAGGTTCACCCTGGCCACGAAGAACTTCATGTCCTGCTTGATGTACGGCTCCAGCGCCTTCGCGGCCCGCGGCGGAATCTTGTAGCCACTCTCGCGCAGCCACGTCTCCAGCCCCGACGACTCCTTCGCCGACAGCAGGACGATGTCGTACTCGCCAATGGTGTACTCAGCTTCCACCGTCACGCCCAGGCTCTTGCGCCGGACCGCGTCCACCCGAGCTCCCTCCGGCGCGCCGACCGAGGGCAACGCATCCTGCAATCTCGCCATCGGCGGGGCACACGGATCCTCGTCGAAGTACTCCACCAGCCGCGGCGCGGAGTACGCATCCAGCCGCTCCACGTACTTGCGCTCCCCCACGTGGATCTGCTCGCGCTCGAGCACCACCGGCACGGGCACCACCAGCGCGAAGTCGGTGAGCTCTCCCTTGTAGTCGTTGGACATGGTGATCACCGTGCGCTCGCCATCGCGCACCAGCACCACCTGCGAGGCCTCGTTGAAGAGGCTCGTGTCCGCCTTGCCCACGTAGAAGCCACAGAAGGCCTCGGCGGCGGGCGCGGCGAGCGTCAGGAATCCAGCCGTCATGCCGGCTGCGAGGACACGGAAACGCATGCGTCGTTCCTTTCCGGTGCTCCTCCTCCCGGCCACTGGAAGCGGCCAGAGGGCAGCACACGGTCGATGAGGGGAGTGAGGGGAGACACCAGGCAGAGCGCCCAGACGAGCGCGTTCTGCCACCACAAGCCGTGCAGCATGAAGAAGGCCAGCCCGGCCACGGAGACGGCGTAGAGGACGCGCCCCACGCGGTGGTCCGGCGTCGTCTTCGGGTCGGAGATCATGAAGAAGGTGAAGAGGATGAGGCCGCCGGCGGACAACTGGTGCTGGAGGCTGGCCCAGGGCGCGCCCAGGTAGAAGATGCGGGCCGCCTTGAGCAGCACCCACGAGCCCAGGAAGGCCAGGCTCACGTCCGAGCGGAACGAGCGGTGCGCCACCGCCAGGCCGAACGCCGCGAACCACCCCAGCAGCGCGCCACTGTGGCCCCACTGGCTGGGCGAGCACCACGCGTGCGCGGTGAGCAGCATGGCCACCACCAGGCCCAGGTTGGTGGGGTTGAAGAGGTGCTTGCCGCGCACACGCAGGACGAACTTGCTGGAGATGGCCACCGCCGCGGCGAAGGGCCCCACCCAGAAGGCATCGGTGCGCAGCAGCAGCGACAGCCCCAGCGAGGTGATGAGCGGCGAGAGGTACCCCACCGGTGGCGCCCGGAACAGGCGCGTCATGGCCCACTGCGTCACGCACGCGGTGAGGATGATGAGGGGAGGCTGCCAGACGGGAATGTCGAAGCCCAGCCACCCCACGCCCGCCACCAGGAAGGAGGAGAGGAAGGCGATCTGGAGGTAGCGCGGGTCGCGGGGAAGCGCGGCGGCGAGCGTCATGCGCCCATCAACGGCCGACCCGCCAGAAAAGGTCTACGCGCTACCATGCCGGCCCATGCAGACCAAGGCCGCGCCCCCCATCTCGTTCCTCCAGGGACGGAGCACCCTCGCCCTCATCGAGGCGTACTTCGAGCTCAACCACCTCAAGCAGCTCTACCGGCAGGGGTGGTTGCGCGTGGGCCTCTCCCGGGAGCGCTGCGAGAGTGTCGCCGAGCATTCATTTGGCGTGGCGCTGCTGGGCCTCTTCCTCGCCGACAGCTACTTCCCCGAGGCGGACGCCTCGAAGGTGGTGCGCATCGCGCTCCTGCATGACCTGGGCGAGGCCTACGTGGGAGACATCACGCCCCATGATCCCGTGAGCCGCGAGGAGAAACTCCAGCGTGAGCAGCAGGCCGTGGAGCGGATCCTCGCCAAACTGCCGCGCGGCGCCGAGTACCTCGCGCTGTGGCGGGAGTACGAGCACGGCACCTCCTTCGAGGCCCGGCTGGTGCGCCAGGTGGATCGGCTGGAGATGGGCTTGCAGGCCACCATCTACGAGCACCAGGGCGCGGGGGACCTGTCGCAGTTCTTCGCCTCGGTGCACAAGGCGCTGGAGACCCCCGAGCTGAAGGCCGTGCTCGCCGAGCTGGAGAAGCTGCGGCCCGGAGTCCAGGGCCACTGAAACCACGACGCCCGCCCGCCTGGCCTCCAGGAGCCTGACGGAGTGAATTTCAGGACGCCCGAGCCGGGCGCTATCCTGGGGACATGCCGGAGGGCGCAGCGAGAGACGAGGCCAGGACGGCACCCGCCGTCCCCGAAGCGGAGGCGCCACGAGCCGGAGAGCCGCTCCCCTCGGCCCTCACCCCGCGCGCGCTCGCGCTCGGCAGCCTCATCGGCGCGCTCATGTGCCTGTCCAACCTCTATCTGGGGTTGAAGACGAGCCTCTCCTTTCCCGCCGCCCTCATCGCCTGTGTCGTCGGGCTCGGCCTGCAACGGGCACTGCTGCGGCTGAGCGCCTCGCGCTTCGGCCCGCCCCTCAGCCTCCGCGAGACGAGCGCCATGCAGTCCGCCGCCTCCTCCGCGGGCTACTCCACCGGCGGCACCATCGTCACCGCCAGCGTGGCCTGGCTGCTGCTCTCCGGCCACCATCCTCCGCTGTGGGCGCTGTTGCTGTGGACGCTGCTCAGCTCCGCGCTCGGCGTCGTCCTCGCCCTGCCCATGCAGCGCGCCTTCATCCGCCACGAGCCCCTCCCCTTTCCCTCGGGCATGGCCGCGGCCTCGGTGGCGCGCTCGCTGCACGCCGGGGACTCCGCGGGCCGCCAGGGTGCGAGGGCCCTCGGCGTGGGAGCACTCGGGGCCGGTGTGTTCGCCTTCGCGCGCGATGGGCTCCAGCTGTTTCCCGCCGCCATCGCCCTACCAGGTGCCCTGCTCGGCGTACCGCTGTCGGAGCTGACCATCTCCATGGAGCTGATGCTCCTGCCGCTGGGTACCGGAGCCTTCGTGGGCCTGCGCACCGGGGCCTCGCTGCTGCTCGGCGCGCTCGTGTGTTACGGAGGACTCGCCCCCTGGCTGTACGGGCACGGGCTCCTGAAGGAGACGGGCTACTACGGCATCCTCGAGTGGAGCATGTGGCCCTGCGCCGCGATGGTGGCGGGCGCCTCCTTCACCCACCTGGCGCTCCAGCGGGGACTGCTGCGGCGCACGTTCGGCGCGCTGCTCGGTGCACGCCGGTCCCCGGGTGAATTGCCCGAGTCCACGGACGTGCCCCGCACGTGGTTCCTCGCCGGGGTGGTGCTGCTCTCCGTGGGACTCGCCACGCTGGGCGCGGTGGCCTTCGGCCTTCCCTTCCAGCTCGGTCTGCTGGGCGTGCTGCTCTCCTTCGCGCTCGCCGCGGTGGCGTGCCGCGCGACGGGCGAGACGGACATGACGCCCTCGGGAACCCTGGGACACGTGGCGCAGCTCGCCTTCGGCATCCTCATGCCGGGCAACACGCTGGCCAACACCGTGGCGGCGAGCCTCTCCGGCAACATCGCCGCCTCCAGCGCGGACCTGCTCACCGATGTGAAGGCGGGCACCCTGCTCGGCGCCGCTCCCCGGCAGACCTTCCTCGCCCAGCTCTGGGGCTGCGTCGTCGGCTCGGCCCTCATCGTCCCCGTCTTCTACCTGCTGGTGCCGGACGTCTCGGCCATCTCCGAGGAGCGCTTCCCCGCCCCCTCCGGCTTCATCGTGGCCGGCGTGGCGCGCGTGCTCTCCTCGGGCCTGGGAGGTCTGCCCGAGGTGTCGCGCTGGAGTGCCCTCGTGGGCGCGCTCCTGGGCGTGGGGCTCGTCCTCCTGGAGCGCTTCGCTCCCGAGCGCGCCCGGCGCTTCATCCCCTCTCCCACCGGTCTGGGCATCGCCTTCGTGCTGCCCGCCTCCACCTCCCTGTCCATCTTCCTGGGCTCGGTGGCCGCGGCGCTGCTGGCCCGCGCGAGGCCCACGCTCGCGGACGGAGTCACCGTGCCGTTGGCCTCGGGACTCATCGCGGGGGAGAGCCTCGTGAGCCTGGCCATCCTGCTCGTCCTCGGCGCGTCCTCCTGAGGATGAGGCAGCACGCCGGGCAGGCCAGCGGCCGGCGAGGCCAGGCAGCCCCGTGACTAGCTTTGGAGGCGAGGAGGAGTGACATGGAACGTTCGACCCGACGCATCCTCGCAGGGGCGGGAATAGGGATTCCGCTCGTGGCCCTGGGCGCCCGGCTATGGAGCAGCCAGGGCTTCACGCCCCGCATCCGGGATGCGCGGGGACGGCCCGTGTCCGAGGGCATCGCCTCGCTGGAGCAGGTGCGGCTCGGCGGCGTGGAGCAATGGCTGTTGATTCGCGGACGGAGCCTCCACAACCCGCTGCTGCTCTACCTGTCGGGAGGCCCCGGCACCTCCGAGATGGCCTGGGTGCGCCACTTCAACGCACCCCTGGAGGAGCACTTCACCGTCGTGCAGTGGGACCAGCGTGGCGCCGCCAAGTCCTACGCCGCCCGGAAGAACGGGGACGACCTCACCGTGGAGCAGTTCGTCTCCGATGCCAACGAGCTGCTCGAGCTGCTGACGACCCGCTTCTCCCAGCAGAAGGTGTTCATCGTGGGCCACTCGTGGGGCAGCATCCTCGGCGTGCTGCTGGCACAGCGCCGCCCCGAGCGCGTCCATGCGTTCGTGGGCACGGGCCAGCAGGTGAACTTCCTGGAGAACGACACCCTCTGCCACCTGCGCGCCTACGAGCTGGCGATGCGCTACGGGGACTACAAGGCCCTCGCGCGGCTGGCGCGCATCGGCCCGCCGCCCTACACCGGCCGGGACATGACCCAGCGGTACCTCACGTTGTACTCGCTCGCGGGCCGCCACGCCGGCCGCCGGGGACTGATGCCCGAGCTGCTCTCCTCGATGCTCACCGCGCCCGAGTACTCGCTGCGCGACAAGGTGCAATTCTTCCTCGGCCTGCGGGAGACGTTCCCGCGCGTGTACCCGCAGCTGGCCGGTCTGGACCTGGAGGCACAGGTGCCCCGGCTGGAGGTGCCCGTCTGGTTCCTGCTCGGGCGCGAGGACTACGTGACCCCCTCGGAGCTGGCCGTGCGCTACTTCGACAAGCTGGAGGCTCCGCGCAAGACGCTGCTCTGGTTCGAGCACTCCGGGCACTCTCCACCGTTCGAGGAGCCCGGCAGGTTCAACGACATCCTCACCCAGCAGGTGCGCGCCGTGGCCGAGGTGCGGCTCGAGGCCATGCTGCACTGAGACACGTTGGCTACTGCCCCCGGGCCGAGCGGCGCACCTCGTTCACCAGGCGGTGCGCATGGCGCGTCGTCTCGGGCTCGCGGTAGCGGGACGTCACCCGCAGCACCAGCTCGACCGCCGTGGGCAGGTCCATCATGTGCCCCGGCGAGACGTAGACGGGCAGCACGTTGGGGCGCGTGCGCACCGCCATGCCCACCACCTCGCCCCCATGGGTGATCTCCGCCATCGAGCCACGCTCGGCCCCCAGCGGTCCGTGTCCGCCGACCAGTAGAGACTTGGCACACCCGATGGAGGGCACGCCGAACAGCAGCCCGCCATGGCACGCCAGCCCGAAGCGCCGGGGGTGTGCCGTCCCCTGCCCGTCGAAGATGAGCACGTCCGGACGCACGTTCAGCCGGGCCCACGCCTCGGAGAGCACCGGCAGCTCCCGGAAGGACAACAGCCCCGGGACATAGGGGAAGCGCAGCTTCACCGCGACACTCACCTGGGCCACTGGCTCCAGCGTCCCCGCGTCCAACACCGCGAGGCCTCCGTACGCGGTGTCGTCACCACGGCTCATGGAGATGTCCGCGCCCGCCACCCGCTCCGCCTTCAACCCCGGGGGCGGACGCAATATCAGACGCTCGCGCAGCTCACGCTGCAGCGCCACCGCCTGTTTCGGTGAGAGGTTCCATCCATGCAGCGGTACCAGCTCCATCCACCCTCCGAGGCCGTGCAGGGCCGTCCTCGTGGAATGGGCCGCGCCAGCCGACCTCGGAGATTAGGTCACCCTGTCGCCCGGCACCAGTTTGCGTCCGCCCTCGGGCACGTGGGCCCTTGAAAAAGTAGAACTCGAGAAAGGCTCCGGCAACGGCGTCCGTGGCGTCACACCTCGACGAATCGAGTGCCGGTGATGCCCTCTGCCTCCATGGCCTGCTTGAGGTCCTCGGAGATGATGAGGGCCACCCGCCAGCCCCAGGGACGGAAGACACGGGCATCGCCCACCTTGGAAGGGTCAATGCGCATGCCGGACACGACCCGGTACTGCCCCAGTTTGTCGGGACGGTCATCCGCAGGCGTCCAGTACTCCACCCGTGTACTCCTGGCATCGTCGATACACCGGATGATGCGCAGCGCATTGAGAATGAAGTAGGGCGCGTCATGCCCCTCGACATGGGCGGGAATGAACTGCACATCCTTGACTTGCAGCCGCTCGAATAGCTGGACGACTCGTCCATGGAGCACGGGGATGGAAAACGCAGCCCAGCAGTAATCCAGCGGGAATCCTGGGACGTCGAGCGGGAAGCGAGGCACGCAACCCAACTCGAGCCATCTCCCCTCCTTGAACTGCCAGGGATCGATCTCCTGTCCTTGCTCATCCACAGGAGTTCCCAGATGCCAACGCGGCTGGGGGCGTCTGTCATCCATCAGATCGAAATACCGAACCATGCGCCTCGCCCCTCATCTCCAGCCTAAGCCATCGGAAGAAAGTCCGTGCAGGGGTCTCTCCTCGGCTTGAGAGCAGGAGGGACCCCTCCGGGCACGGTCTCGCCAAACTTGTCCAACAGTTGGACAAGTTCGTGAAGAGCGCGCCCGGGAGGCGGGCTGAACTCGAGGGAGTGACTTGCGTAGACGGCGCGGACAGACTCCCTGAAAGAACTTTGTTCCGCTGGCCTAGGTATTCGTTACCCATCGGTATAGCCGGGACCCGGGAGTGCAACGTCGGCAGGCACCGCCTCCGGGACCGTCGCACACGCGGGCAGGACAACGCCCAGCACCACCGACAGGCACACCAACGAGAATGCTCTCCTCATCACCTGGCGAGCATGCATGACTGTCCGGCGCCCCCACCAGCGAGCCGGGGGAGGTAGACTCCAGCGCCCCATCGGTCGCGGCCCCCTCCGCGCCCGGGCATGCAGGAGGACACCATGGCGGATGCGATGCGGCAGGAGCAGGCGGCGGAGTCCCACCCGGACACTTCCGCCCGGCCGGAGACGCTTCCGAGCGCCCAGCCCCCTACCACGCCCGAACCCCTGCGCGTCGGCGCTCCCTCCGTCTCCGCGGGAGGAGTGCCCGCGGTGGTATCCGCCATGAAGCACGCCTGGGGCGAGATGGGGCCGGTACGTGGCACCCAGACACTGCTGAAGGTGAACCAGACGCACGGCTTCGACTGCCCGGGCTGTGCATGGCCGGACCCGAAGCACCGCACCCCCTTCGAGTTCTGTGAGAACGGCGCCAAGGCCGTCGCCGAGGAGGCCACCACGGCGCGGGTGACTCCGGACTTCTTCCGCCAGTGGAGCCTGATGAACCTGGCCGCGCAGACAGACCACTGGCTCGGCAAGCAGGGCCGGCTCACCCACCCCATGGTGCTGCGCGAGGGGGCCTCGCACTACGCGTCCATCTCCTGGGACGAGGCCTTCACCCTCATCGCCGGGGAACTCAAGGCGCTCGGCTCGCCGGACGAGGCGTGCTTCTACACCTCGGGGCGCACCAGCAACGAGGCGGCCTTCCTCTACCAGCTCTTCGTGCGCCAGTTCGGCACCAACAACCTGCCGGACTGTTCCAACATGTGCCACGAATCGAGCGGCACCGCCCTGCTCGAAACCATCGGCATCGGCAAGGGCACGGTGACGCTGGAGGACTTCGAGAAGGCCCAGGTCATCGTCGTCATCGGGCAGAACCCGGGCACCAACCACCCGCGCATGCTCACGGCGCTCGAGGCCGCCAAACGCCAGGGCTGCCGCATCGTCAGCATCAATCCGCTTCCGGAGCCGGGCCTGCAACGCTTCAAGCACCCGCAGGCCATGCGCGGCATCCTCGGCTCGGGCACACCGCTCGCGGAGCTGTTCCTCCAGGTGCGCATCAACGGCGACGTGGCGCTGTTGCAGGGACTGGGCAAGGCGCTGCTGGCGCGCGAGGCGAAGCAGCCGGGCACGGTGGTCGCGCGGGAGTTCGTGGAGGGCAGGACGCTCGGCTTCGAGGCCTACGCGGCGCACCTGGACACCGTGTCCTGGGAAGACGTGGTGGAGCAGAGTGGCGTGGCTCGCGAGCAGATCGAGACCGCCGCCGAGTGGCTGGCGAGCACCGACCGCATCATCTGGTGCTGGGCCATGGGACTGACGCAGCACCGCAACGCGGTGGGCAACATCCAGGAGATCATCAACCTGACGCTGCTGCGCGGGAGCATCGGCAAGCCGGGAGCCGGAGTGTGCCCGGTGCGCGGCCACAGCAACGTGCAGGGCGACCGGACCATGGGCATCTGGGAGCGGCCCCGGCCGGCGTTCCTGGACGCGCTGTCCCGCGAGCTCGCCTTCGAGCCGCCGCGCCACCACGGGATGGATACGGTGGCCACCATCCAGGCGATGCGCGAGGGCCGCGTGAAGGTCTTCTTCGCCATGGGCGGCAACTTCCTGTCCGCGACGCCCGACACCGAGCGCACCGCCGAGGCCCTGCGCCGCACGCGGCTGACGGTGCACGTGTCCACCAAGTTGAACCGGGCGCACCTCGTCACCGGGAAGCGGGCGCTCATCCTGCCGTGCCTCGGCCGCACCGAGAGCGACGTGCAGTCCGGTGGGCCGCAGTTCGTCACAGTGGAGAACTCGATGGGCGTGGTGCACGCCTCACGGGGAACGCTGCCCCCCGCCTCGGAGCACCTGCTCAGCGAGCCCGCGCTCGTGTCGAAGCTGGCGCGAGCGGTGCTCGGCTCTCGCAGCTCGGTGCGGTGGGAGTGGCTGGTGGAGGACTACGACCGCGTCCGCGACCTCATCTCCCGGGTGGTTCCGGGCTTCGAGGACTTCAATCGCCGGGTACGCGAGCCGGGCGGCTTCGCCCTGCCCAACGGCCCGCGCGAGGGCCGCTTCACCACGCAGAGCGGCAAGGGGCACTTCACGGTGCACGAGATGTCACGGCTGAAGCTCGAGCCAGGGCAGCTCTTGATGATGACCATCCGCACGCACGACCAGTACAACACCACGGTGTACGGGTTGGACGACCGCTACCGGGGCATCCGCAACGGGCGGCGCGTGGTGATGCTGAACGCCGAGGACATGAAGCAGCTCGGTGTGGAGGCAGGGCAGGTGGTGGACCTCACCAGCCACTTCGAGGGCGTGCAGCGGGTGGCGCGGAAGTTCGTGGTGGTTCCGTACGACATCCCCCGGCGATGCGCGGCCACCTACTTCCCCGAGGCCAACGTGCTGGTGCCGCTCGACAGCTTCGCGGAGAAGAGCCGCACGCCGACGTCCAAGTCGGTCATCATCAGCCTCTCGCCCGCCGTGGACCTGCCCGCCCTGACGGCCTCCGTGCCCTGACGCGCTTCGCCCGGGGCTCAGCTGTTCTCCAGCACCCGCACCACCACGCCGGTGATGTTGTCGGTGCCTCCCCGGTCGTAGGCCTGGGAAACGAGCCGCTCGGCCATCTCCTGGGCCGAGCCCCCTTCCGCCAGCAGCGACACCATCAGCTCCGGCGGCACGGGCTCGTACAGGCCATCGCTGGCGAGCACCAGCACGTCCCCCGGCTGCACCGCCACGCGACAGCACTCGGGGTCCACGCTGGCCTCCATCCCCACCGCCCCCGTCAGGGAGTTGCGGTGCAGCATGGCGAAGGGGTTGCTCGTATCCAGCCCCGCCTCCTCCATCTCCGCGAGCACCGTGTGGTCCTTCGTGAGCCGCCGCAGCTCCCCTTCGCGCACCAGGAACGTACGGCTGTCCCCGAGGTTGCACACCACGACCTCTCCGTCCCTCAGCAGCACCGCGGTGATCGTCGAGGCCATCATCGACAACCGCCCGCTCTGACGCACGTGCACCTCATGGTGCGCCAGGCGCACGGCCCGGACGATGAGGCCCTCCGCCGTCCCTCCCGGCGTAGCGGGCTGCGGCTGGCCCTCCTGGGCGGTCAGGAAGTCGGCCACCGTGCTCAACACGAGCTGACTGGCCACCTCGCCCCCCTCGTGGCCTCCCAGACCATCCGCGACCGCGAAGAAGCCCAGCTCCGGCTTCTGGCAGTAGGAGTCCTCGTTGTTCGGCCGGCGGCCTATGTGCGTGGCCGCTCCGCTGTCGATTCGAGACATGGCGGACCCCGAAGGTGTCGAGAGAAACATGCGCATCCCTCGACGAGTCTCGACGGGTCCAGGCACCGGGCCAAGGAGATAACGCCTCCCTGGCCTCCCGCTCCCCGGGCGCGGGAGCCTCTCGCGCCCGCGTGCCTCACCGCGTCACGGCGCCGGAGCCACCGTGGGCTTCGGCTCGGCCTTCTGGCCCGGCTGCGCCTGCGGCTTCGCCTCGGCGGGCTTCGGCGCCTCGGGAAGCGCCAGCCGCGCGCCCGTGTCGCGCACGATGTGCCGGTACCAGGACTCCGGGTACTTCGGGTGGTTCACCCGGCCCTGCTCGTCGCGCACGTTGCCGTCGATGTACTTCACGAGCAGCTGCTCGCCCAGCTTGCGCCAGCGCGTGTGGACCTTGTCGCCCTGCCGCGTCGAGTACTCGGTGAGGTAGGTGCGCGCCTGCTCGGGCGAGCTCTTGTACAGCTCCAACGCGGCCTTCTCGATGTCGGCCTGGTCGGCGAGTAACTGGCCCTCCAGCTCGCCCTGCACCTTATGGACGTCGACGCTCACGTCGCTCCAGCGCGCGTAGGCCTGGTTGGACACCCAGTTGAACACCCAGAAGGACGAGTCCCAGGAGAACTGCCCACGGCTGGCCACGCCCGTGGCGAAGTTCCTCGGCGTGGTGCGGATGCCCGCGTACATGGGCGTGTACACGGTGGTGGAGGTGTCATCCACGCCGAACCAGAGCACGCCGCCGATGGGGCCCGGCATCCACGAGCGCATCTGCGCCACGAAGGAGAAGCCCGTCTGCTGCGTGGAGATGGCACGCTCGTGGAAGTACTTCTTCCCGTCCACCTCCCACGTCATCGGGCGCCAGCGGTAGGGCGCGGCGTACGGCCCGGCGCCCACGTCCTTCGTCATGTCCAGCGGCGTGCCATCGAAGTGGTCACGCATCAGCCCCATGACGTCCTGCACGGTGAGCTTCTTGTCCGGCTTCACCCACAGCGGCAGGCGCTTGTTGGGAGCCGAGCCATCCACGTAGTCCGCGCCCAGCCCGGCCGACGGCGCCGCGCGGCGGAAGATGCTCCACACGCGAGCCTCGGCGAAGCGCACGCTCTCGAAGTCCAGCGGGTGGTAGGTGTCCGCGAAGCTGAAGTCCTTGTCCGCCCCCTTGTACCAGCCCTTCTCGCGCGCGAAGGAGACGACGTCCGGCGAGTACACCGCGTTCTCCGCGTCATTCAGCGGGAACTGGCGGATGCGGGCCTGGTTGGCGTGCGCCGACAGGTAGCCCTCGGGCAGCCGGCGGGCCACCCACACCGCGCCCTTCTGGCCCGTGCCCTTGCCGATCATCTCGAGGAACCACACCTCCTTCGGATCGGCGATGGAGAAGGACTCGCCGGTGGAGGCGTAGCCGTACTCGGCGACCAGGTCCGTCATGACCTTGATGGCCTCGCGGGCCGTCTTCGCGCGCTCCAGGGCGGTGTAGATGAGCGAGCCGTAGTCGATGATACCGGCCGGGCCCTCCAGCTCCTTGCGGCCAGTGAAGGTGGACTCACTGATGGAGAGCTGGTGCTCGTTCATGTTGCCCACCACCGTGTAGGTGACGGGGGCATCCTTGATGCGGCCGAGGAACTTGCCCGTGTCCCACTCGACGATGTCGCGCATGGCGCCGGGCGCGTTGCGGCGCGCCGGGGTGTAATACAGCTCGCCGTACAGCTCGTGCGAGTCCGCGGCGTAGGTGATGAAGGAGGAGCCGTCAGCCGTGGCGCCCTTGTTGACCAGCAGGCTGGTGCAGGCGAGCGCGGCGGGCGCGGCCAGTCCCACCGAGACAGCCAGGGCCGGGAGGAACTTCGTAAGGGGTCGGATCATGGCGGCGGATGCTACCAGGGCTCTCCCGCATGCACCCCTTTCCGATTGCCGCATGCCCCTCGCCCACCGGGCAGGGAGCCGGGCGGCAGGTGCCCAGAACGCGGACACGGCCTAGCTTGGGAGAGGTCGGGTAGGGACATGCAACCTGAGCTTCCCACGGAAACACAGCCCCTTCGCGGGGATGAGCGGCGGCGCGAGGTGGCCCAGCGACGCGTCGAGGAACTGCGCGACGTCATCAACGCGCACGACTACCGCTATTACGTGCTCGACAGCCCCGAGGTCTCCGACGCCGAGTACGACGCGCTGATGCGCGAGCTGCGTCAGCTCGAGGCGGAGTTCCCCGAGCTCATCCTCCCGGAAAGCCCTACGCAGCGCGTCGGAGGCAGGCCCACGGAGCTGTTCGCCCCGGTGAAGCACCGGCTTCCGATGCGCTCGCTCGACAACGCCTTCTCCGGCGAGGAGCTCGCCGCGTGGGCAGCACGCGTGGAGCGGCGGCTCGGAGCCCGGACGGACTGCGTCTGCGAGCTGAAGATCGACGGGCTGGCCGTCTCGCTCACCTATGAGGACGGCGCCCTGGTGCGGGCGGCCACCCGGGGAGACGGGCTCGTGGGCGAGGACATCACCGCCAACGTCCGCACGATGCGCTCGGTCCCCATGCGCCTGCGCGGCACCGGACTCCCGCGCGTACTGGAGGTGCGGGGGGAAATCTATCTGCCCGTGAAGGCCTTCGAGCGGCTCAACGCGGAGCTGACGGCGCGGGGCGAGCGGCCCTTCGCCAATCCGCGCAACGGTGCCGCGGGCAGCATCCGGCAGAAGGATCCGGCGGTGACGGCCTCCCGGCCACTGCGGATGTGGTGCTACGCGCTGGGCTTCGCCGAGGGCGTCTCGCTCTCCCGGCACTCCGAGGCACTCGACTTCCTCAAGCGCACGGGGCTGCCGGTGAACCCGGAGCTGGAGCGGGTGCGCACGTTGAAGGAGGCGCAGGACTTCTGCGCGTACTGGCAGGAGCACCGCCACGACGTGGACTATGAGATCGACGGCGCGGTGGTGAAGGTGGACGCGCTGGAGCAGCAGCGGGAGCTCGGGGAGACGAGCCGGGCGCCGCGCTGGGCCATCGCCTTCAAGTTCCCGCCGGAGGAGCGGACCACGCTCGTGAAGAGCATCTCGGTGAACACGGGCCGGACGGGCAAGGTGACGCCCTTCGCCGTGCTGGAGCCGGTGCGGGTGAGCGGGGCCACGGTGACGTACGCCACGCTCCACAACGAGGAGGAGGTCCGCCGCCGGGACGTGCGCGAGGGAGACACCGTCATCGTCCGGCGGGCCGGCGAGGTCATCCCCGAGGTCGTCGGCCCCGTGCTGCCCAAGCGCCCACCGGACACGCGCCCGTGGCGCTTTCCGAAGAAGTGTCCCGCCTGCGGCACGAAGCTGGTGCGCGAGGAGGGCGAAGCCGACTGGCGCTGTCCCAACCGCGTGGGCTGCCCCTCCCAGGCCATCGAGTGGCTCTTCCACTTCGCCTCGCGCGGCGCCATGGACATCGAGCACCTCGGGTACGTCACCGGCATGCAGTTGCTGGAGCAGGGGCTGGTGAAGGACCCGGGTGACATCTTCTTCCTCACCGCCGAGCAACTCGGGCAACTGCCCAACACGGGCGAGAAGTCCGTGCGGAACCTGCTGTCCGCCATCGAGTCCGCGCGGCACCGGCCCCTCTGGCGGCTGCTCGTGGGCCTCAACATCCGGCACGTGGGCCCGTTCGCCGCCCGGCTGCTCACCCAGCGCTACCCCTCCCTGGACGCGCTGCGCCAGCTCTCACTCGACGAGCTCCAGGCCGTGCAGGGCATCGGCCCCAGGATCGCCCAAAGCCTCCACTCCTGGCTCCAGCAGCCGGAGAACACGAAGCTCCTCGAGAAGCTGCGCCGCGGCGGCGTCCAGCTCCAGGACGAGGCCCCCGCCACCGAGGCGCCCGCCGCGGGCCCGCTGTCCGGCAAGGCCGTGGTCATCACCGGCGAGCTGGAGACGATGAGCCGTGAGGAGGCCACGCAGGCCTCCGAGGCCGCTGGGGCCCGCGTCACCTCCAGCGTGTCGAAGAGCACCGCCTTCGTGGTCGTCGGCGCGCGCCCGGGCACCAAGTACGACAAGGCCCAGGCCCTCGGCATCGAGACCGTGGACGAGCAGGAGTTCCTCCGACGCCTGGGCAGGCCTCGCCCGCTGCACTGAAGGAAGAGGCCCCTCCGGGCGCGCTCGTCACCAACTTGTCCAACAATCGGATCAGTTGCCCGACCTCGCGTCCGGACCGGCTCAGCCCGTGCCCTGTCCTGGAGTCAGCCCGAAATGCGCCCGGACACGCTGGGCCTCCGCGAGCAGACCGGCGCCCGCGAGGCGTCCGGCGCACCAGCTCGCGGCATCGGACATCGAGCGGGCGGCATGGTACGGCGAGCTCGCCTGGGAGAAGTGCAGCACGCCGCTCAGCAACAGCCGCACGACGGGCGAGGTGATGATGAGGGCGCTGCCCAGCGAGAGCGTCCGCAGCGACTCCTTGTGCTCCTTGAGCCAGTGGATCTGCCGCTGGCGCTGCTCGGGGGAGAGCACGGTGAAGCTCACCGTGTCGTAGATGAGCGTGTGCTTCTGGTTGCGTGCCAGATAGCTCCCCCGCCTGGCCATGTACTCCTCGAACTGCTGATTCGTCGGCATGCCGGTGAACCGCACGACGAGCAGCGGCCACAAGGAGTCATCGAAGGTGATGTGGCTCGGGGTCGCCATCCCCCTCAGCGTTGCAGGGAAAACCCGTACGGGGCAAGCGACCCCCCTGCCCGCCTGGATGCCGCTCAGCCGCGCCAGGGCCGGCGGGCGGCTCCCCTACAATGGCTCGTTGCTCGCATGAGGGAAGGTTTTCGATGTGTTCCCAGAAGGCTCCCCGGACGGGCCCCTCTGCGCCGACAATCGGCGGAGCCACCCGTTGGAGAAGGCCACGATGAACGACTTCCAGTTCCAGGACATGCTGCCGCTCGGCAAGGACGAGACGCCCTACCGGCTGCTCACGAAGGATCACGTCTCCACCTTCGAGGCCGGCGGGAAGACCTTCCTCCAGGTCGCCCCCGAGGCGCTCTCACTCCTCACCCGCGAGGCCATGCGGGACATCTCCCACCTCCTGCGGCCCGGCCACCTCCAGCAGCTCGCCCACATCCTCCAGGACCCCGAGGCCTCGTCCAACGACCGCTTCGTGGCGCTCGAGCTGCTCAAGAACGCCAACATCGCCGCGGGCGGCGTGCTCCCCTCCTGCCAGGACACCGGCACCGCCATCGTCATGGGCAAGAAGGGCCAGTATGTGATGACCGGCGGCGGTGACGAGGCGGCCATCTCGCGCGGCGTCTTCGACACCTACCGCACCGCCAACCTGCGCTACTCGCAGATGGCGCCACTCGACATGTACAAGGAGGTCAACACCAACAACAACCTCCCCGCGCAGATCGAGCTCTACGCCACCGACGGCGACGCCTACAAATTCCTCTTCATGGCCAAGGGCGGCGGCTCGGCCAACAAGAGCTACCTCTTCCAGGAGACCAAGGCGGTCCTCAACCCGCAGAGCCTCCTGACGTTCATCGAGTCGAAGATCCGCTCGCTGGGCACCGCGGCCTGCCCGCCGTACCACCTGGCCATCGTGGTGGGCGGCACCTCGGCCGAGTTCGCGCTCAAGACGGCCAAGTACGCCTCGGCGCGCTACCTGGACTCGCTGCCCACCGAGGGCAACAAGCTCGGCCGCGGCTTCCGCGACGTGGCGCTGGAGCAGGAGGTCCTCAAGCTCACCCAGCGCACCGGCATCGGCGCCCAGTTCGGCGGCAAGTACTTCTGCCATGACGTGCGCGTCATCCGCCTGCCCCGCCACGGCGCTTCCTGCCCGGTGGCCATCGCCGTGTCCTGCTCCGCGGACCGCCAGGCGCTCGGCAAGATCACGAAGGACGGCGTCTTCCTGGAGCAGCTGGAGGCGGACCCGGCGAAGTACCTGCCGGAGACGAAGGACTCGGACCTGTCGGGCGACGTGGTGAAGATCGACCTGAACCGCCCCATGGCGGACATCCGCGCCGAGCTCTCTCGCTACCCCATCAAGACGCGCCTGTCGCTGTCGGGCCCCATGGTGGTGGCGCGCGACATCGCGCATGCGACCATCAAGGAGCGCCTGGATCGCGGCGAGGGCATGCCGCAGTACCTCAAGGACTACATGGTGTATTACGCCGGCCCGGCCAAGACGCCCGAGGGCTACGCCTCCGGCTCGTTCGGTCCGACGACGGCGGGCCGCATGGACGCCTACGTGGACCAGTTCCAGGCGCAGGGCGGCAGCTTCGTGATGCTGGCCAAGGGCAACCGCTCGCCGGCCGTCACCGCGGCCTGCAAGCAGCACGGCGGCTTCTACCTGGGCTCCATCGGCGGCCCGGCGGCGCGGCTCGCCAAGGACTGCATCAAGAAGGTGGAAGTGCTCGAGTACCCCGAGCTGGGCATGGAGGCCGTCTGGAAGATCGAAGTGGTGGACTTCCCGGCCTTCATCGTCGTGGACGACAAGGGCAACGACTTCTTCGCGGACATCAACAAGCCCACGAAGAAGCCGTGAGCCGTCCTCAGTGCTTCAACCCCGCCACGTGCGGGGTGGGCATGTTCTCCAGCCCGTGGGCGAGCTGGAAGGTGTAGCGCACCCGGGGGGCCGACTTCAGGCCCCCCACCACCTTGAAGAGGTAGTAGCCGCGCTCCACGTTGTCCGGATCCACCATCACCTGCACCTGGTGCAGGTCCGTGGTGTCGATCACCATCTCTCCCACCAGCCGCTTGCCCAGGATGAGCTGCACCACGGGCGAGCCGTTCTCCTCCGAGAAGAGCACCCAGTGGAGCGCCTCGGCGTCGTACAGCCAGGCTTCCTCCGTGCCGATGCTGAGGATGCAGTTGGTGTGATCCAGGATCCAATCCCAGAAGCGGTCGAAGGGGAGCGTCGCCCCCGATTCTGTCTCAATCGCCATGCCCTCCACATAGCGCAGGTCGGAGACCACGGCATCCAGCTCTTGGTATAATCTCACCGAGGGGGGACATCTGGACCGCATGCCGAACCTCGAGAACCTGAGCCCGTTCCATGCGGTGAATCTGCCCTCCATGAACAAGGAGGGAGAAGAGCTGTTGGTCATCTGCGTAGCGGGTAGATTCGACCTGCCTCCTGCGGGCCGGCCTTCCGTTCCCCCCAGTTTGAGTGAGGAGCAGAGCCCTCCCGTGATGGAGGACGTCTATTGGGGAAAGCCGGGCTCCTCCAGCTTGCGATACGAGGGACAGACCGCCTATCAGCGCCTGGGGACCGATATCTACGTCTCGGGCCACGCGTGGGCCCCACGAGGCAGGCCTGTAACCGAAATGCTCGCCGCCGTACGGGTGGGTCCCTACCAGAAAGGGATACACGTCTTTGGAACCCGGGTGTGGTACCGAGGCGTTTCGGGGCTCAAGGCTTCGGAGCCGCGGCCCTTCGAGTCCATGCCGCTCCGATACGAGCGCAGCTTCGGCGGTACGGCCCAGGTGGCGGGCAACGAGCCTCCTGCCTACGAGCCGCGCAACCCGGTGGGAGTAGGGTTGTATGGCTCCACGAAAGAGGCCGTCGAACAACCCCTTCCGAATCTGGAGGATCCCTTCCAGCTGATGCGCAGCCCGACAGACCGGGTGAACCCGGCGGGATTTGGCCCCATTGCTCGGAACTGGCAACCGCGCCTGGGGTTCGCTGGAACCTATGATGCGAAGTGGGTGGAACAGCGCGCCCCTCTGTGGCCACCCGACTTCGACGTGCGGTTCTTCAATGCCGCGGCGCCGGGGCTCGTCGCCTCGCCGGGACTGAAGGGAGGAGAACCGGTGGTCCTCGCGGGGCTATCGCCTGAAGGCCAGATGGCATTCCCCCTTCCCCATCATCGGCTGATGGTGAAGACCGTATTCCGCCACCGGGTCGACCGGCGGGAGTTGGTACTGGATGCGGTGCAGATCGAGCCCGACGAACGAGCGCTGACACTCCTCTGGCGCGCCGCCATCCCGGCCCATCGCGAGCTGACCCATCACGAGTACAGCCTCGTCCGGGAGTTGGAACCCTGGGAGGAGATGCCCAGGTGAACGCACGGCAACATGGCTCGGACGAGATGGTAATCGTCGGGTTGGGTCTGTGTACCCCACTCGGGTTGACCGCACGAACCACCCAGGTGGAGATGGCCGCGGGAACCGTACGCTTCTTCGAAACCGGCGTCCTGGATGCCACAGGCGAACCGGTCCGTGCCTCGGTGCTGAAACTCCTGGACCCCAGGCTCTCGCGAACAGAGCGAATGGTGTCGCTGGCGGTGACAGCGCTCCAAGAGGCACTGAAGGAGGTGGCTCCGCATGACCTCGCTCATCTGCCACTCCTCCTGGCACTGCCGGAACCAGGGAGTGGTGCCCCGTTCGACATGGAAGCCGTACGAGGGGTACTCAACCGCGCGGCGGCTCCGGTGCGGTTGGAGGTCTCCAAGGACGCGCTCTTCCACGAAGGCCGCGCGGGACTCTTCCGCGCACTGGCCGAAGCCACCCAAATCCTGAAATCCCGCCAGGCCTCCTGGGTCCTGGTGGGCGGCGTGGATTCGATGTGCGACCGTCAATCTCTGGCACACCACGCGCGAACAGGCCGGACCCTGGGGCCCGGAACGCCGGACGGCATCCTGCCAGGGGAGGGAGCTGGCTTCATCCTTCTGACTTCCACGGAGCTCTCCCGTCAACGGCGGCTGAAATCACGAGGCCGGGTGTTGGGCTGTGCCCTGTCACACGAGCCGCATTCCTTTCTGCAGCGGAAGCCCAACATGGCGGAGGGACTGACGAACGCCTTCCGTCAGCTCAGGCTCCATCCCTTGACGGGAGCCCGGCGGGTGGACCACATCCTGTCGTGCCAGACAGGGGAGACCTTCTGGGCGCAGGAGTTCAACTACGCCTACCTGCGCAACGCAGCACTGATGCCAGAGCCGCTGACAATGAGCCAGGTCGCCGAGAGCCTCGGAGACGCAGGTGCGGCAGCGGGAGCCATCCAACTCGGTAGCGCGCTGCACCTGCTGGGCAGGTTGGAAAAGAGCTCGGAAGAGCCTGTCCGCATCCTGATCTACGGTTGTGCTGATGCGGGACAAACCGGGGCCTGCATCATTGAGGGGGATACATGAGCAAGGTGTACGCCAATGGCCGGTCGGTGGTTCACAAGGGAGATGGCCAGGTCAATACCTGCGCGGTGCCAGATGTGTGCAAGACGCCCTCTCCTGGTGGGCCCGTGCCCGTTCCCTACGTGAACGTGGCTCGCGACGGAGATCTCTCCAAGGGGAGCGCGTCCGTGACGCTCGAGGGTAATCCCGTGGCCCTCAAGGATTCAAACCTGGGTACGAGCAGTGGAGATGAACCCGGGACGGCCGGTGGTGGGCTGATCTCCTCGAAGACCCAGGGAAAGATGACGTGGGCCAACGCCAGCATCGACGTGAAGATCGAAGGCAAGGGCGTCGTCCGATTCCTGGAGCCTACCCAGCACAATGGCAACACCTTCAACAGCGCATTCGCCCAGAATGGGAGGACTGGCTTCGCCTACGGTGATGACCGCGATCCCCTGGGCCCTTGCGACCTCTGTCAGCAGCCCAAGGAATCGCACCGGATCCATGAGCACAAGACCACCAAGGGCAACACGCAGACCCTGGTGAAGGAGCTCGATGCGAAACGGGCGCAAGAGGCCGCTCTCCAGCAAAACCGGCAAGGGCTCGAAACCACCCTGGCGGCACTGAAGGACCAGGGTGGCAACACCAAGACAGTGTCCTCCCAGATCAAGACGCTCAACGATCAGATCGGCAAGACGCGCGTGCTCAGGAGGGGAGCTGGGTACATGATTGGCGTCTTGCTCTGTCAGTGTGGCAGCGAGGTCTACGCCGCGATGTCTGGCGCCGAGACGGATGGGTTCAAAGCCGCAGTACAGTCCCTGGGATGGAAACTGGCAGGACCCGTCACACCTCCCCTGCAAAACGCCAATGGCCCGCTTTCGCCCACGCAGGAGGAGCGGCTGTTGAACATCCACAAAACCCTTCCGGGCAAGAACAACAACCGCTTTGGCGTGTGCGCGGCCCCCAAGCTCATCCAGGCAATGCAGAAGGCCGGTCACAAGCCACACCTCATGACCGAACAGTTCTATTCACCCACGGATCCCCAGAAGAGCGTCCGGGTGCGTTATCGAAAGAATGGCAGGACGGTCAAACATCAGTTCCGCGATGGGGATACGGTTCCCTCGTGCCGGACCTGCCAGAGCGCACTCCCCTGCTTGCTATGCGGTGATCGTCCGTGTCCTTGATTCAATGAGGGAAAGACAGACATGCTCCAAGAATTCATCGCCCTCGCCGAGCACTATGACCCGGGCTACTCCCGCAGGCTCCAGGGAGCCAGGCCCGAGGAGATCCGGAACCTCGAAGTGCTCGCGGGTCAGCCTCTCCCAGACAGCTACCGCGAGTTCCTCACCCGCCTGGGGAGGGACATGGGCGGACTCGAAATCGAGGGAGTCAACTTCCACATCGAACGCATCCTGGAATTCTACAAGAGCGGAGACTGGCCGCCCCCCAAAGGCTACATCCTCTTCGCCATCCAGGAGGATGATCCCCAGATGGATTACTATCTGGAATGCACCAGGCCAGGGCAAAGAGACTGCCCCGTCGTACGCTTTCCCAGCATGGGTGAGTTCTCCAGGGATGGATACTTCGACTCACTGGATCCTTCTCTAAATGACTTCCTCCTCTCCCTGGCCTTCTCGGAGAAACGCATGGAGGATTTCGATCTTCAACGGCTCTTGATCCCTTCCACGCAGAGCAAGAAGCAGGGGCCGGAGCACATCGAGAGTCCAATCAAGCTCACCCGTGTCATCGAAGAGCGGGCCCACCGCCTCGGGTTCGAGCGCGTGGGAACAACCAGTGTAGCCTATCGCTTCTACGATCAACCGGATGCCGCCCTCTATGTGCGGCTCGACGGCGCGGGTGGCCTCATGGGCGTCACGGCTGCCGCCCGGAACCCCCGTGATCTGGAACGCATCAGCGACATTCTCAGCAACCAGACTTCGTTGGTGGTGGCTTGACTCCCCGCTCGCTTCTGGAGCACCCATCCGCCTCGGAATTCCTCCGGGAGTTCCAGGAGGAACATCTGTCGGAGCTGGCCTTCCTGCTCGCGCAGCGCAGGCGCTATCTGCACAACCCCGAGGTGGAGTGGCCCGGCATCGAATCACTGGAGGTGCGGATCCGCCACCATGGCGAGGCGATGCAGGCGGGTGGAGATACGGCCCTCGCGTGCACGAGAGAAGCACTCGCCAGTGAGGCGCCGGACGAGCACACCGCGGGTATCCATGCCATCGCATCCCTCGAGGATGGAATCACGGAGATGCTGGCGCACCTGGCGGAAGCAGACGAGGTGCGGCTGCCGTGTTTCACCGAGGCCCTCACCCTGGTGCGGCATCCGCAACTTTCCGAAAGACTCGAGGCATTGCTGTCCTCGCCACGTCCAGAGGTACGGGCCACCACTGCGCGTATCCTCGGGCATCGCCACGAAACAGGGGCCGCACCCCTCCTACCGCTGCTCGATGACGCCGTACCGGAGGTTCGCGCCGCCGCGGCGCTCGCGGTATCAGAACTTGGCCACAGACCCGCGCTTCCCGTGTTGGAACGGAAGCTGCCCCAGGCCCCCCCAGACGAACTGGACATATGGCTCCTCGCGTCGCTGCGGCTCGGCTCATCTCGTGCACTGCAGGCTTGTCGCCAGGCCGCCCGGGGTGAAGGCCCCCTCTCTCCGAGAATCCCTTGGCTCCTTGGGCTGGCCGGAGCTCCCCAGGACTTCAGTTCGTTACGCCAACTCAGTCGCCGGCCCGAGTTGGTGAGGACCTCCATCGAAGCCATCGGCATCCTTGGAGTGCCCGCGGCCGTTCCGCTGCTCCTCGAGCACCTGGAGCACACCCAAGCCGAAGTGAGAGGAGCAGCGGCCTCGGCGCTGGCGCTGATGACCGGCGCGGGACTCACAGAGAAGATCCAGGTCTTTGATGAAGGGGCGGCTGATGAGGGCGCCTCGGAGGAGTCCGCGCGAGAGGTGATACGGCCGAGCACCGATAGCGCCGTGTGGCGGGCATGGTGGGCGGAGCACCGCTCCCGGCTGGAAGGGACTTCACGGCTGCGACTTGGTCAGCACTACACCCTGGACGCATGCATAGAAGAGTTGGCTCACCCCCGTAGTCCCTTCGACGCTCGGGCCCGTGCGGCGCTGGAACTGGACATCCGCTCCGGACAGCCATGTGGTTTTCAACCTGACTGGCCCATTCACCGCCAGCGGCAGACCATCGGGCGATGGCGGTCGTGGACGGAGCACACTGAGCGGGGAAGGACCCACACCTGAAGAGGGAGCACCAAGCGCCTCCGCATCCGGGGGTCTCGGAAAAGAAGAGGAGCGGAAGCCAGGGAAAATACGGATAGACGGAACGGCTCCTGATCCGGAATATGGCGGCGCACAAGGAGCCAACGCATGCGCACCCTGAAGCTCGCAGCATCCCTCACCGCCGCCCTCCTGACGCAGGCCTGTGGCGGGCCTGCCCTGGAGGAACCGTCGCAGCTCGTCACGAGCACCGCCGCGCTGACCACCGCGGTGTCGCGCGGGTGCACCTTCACCCTCACGTACAAGGAGGTCATTCCCCCCTTCCCGCCCACGTACGTGCCCGTCATCACCCGGCAGGCCTCCTCCACGTGCCCGTGGGGCGCGGGCAGCGTGGAGCTCCCGGGCGCGTACTCGGTCCCCGAGCTCTCGCTGGCCGCCAATGACCTCGGGGTCGCCGTCGGCTACAGCAACCGGTACTCGCCGAGCGGCTCCTCCGGCACCTGGCTGGAGATCCGTCACGTGGCTCCGGACACCCTGTCGGTGGTGCGCTCCGTGACGCTCGCGGCGCACGTCAACACCCGCCCCACCTACGTCAACGGCGAGCTGTCCATCCTCACCGATGGCACCACCCTGAAGGTCCGGGGCCAGAAGGGCGGCGTCCTCCCCGGAGAGAGCGGGAGCGGCCAGTACTACACCGCGACGTTCCCGGACTTCTTCACCAGCACCACGGCCCCCACCATCGTGGCCACGTCGGGGCTCGACACGCCGAGCGTGGGCTCCTGGAGCGCCACCGGCAACCTGACGACCCCGCGCTCCTATCACACCGCCACCCTGCTCAACGGCACCGGGGATGTGCTGGTGGTGGGGGGCACCACGGCCGAGGTGTTCAACCCCTACAGCAACGTGTCCACCCCCACGGCCGCGCCCCTCGCCGAGCGCATGGCGCACACCGCGACGCCGATCTCCTCGAGCCAGGTGCTGGTGGCGGGCGGGTGGATCGGCACGTCGCCGGCCACCTATCGCCAGAGCGCGGAGGTGTTCGACCAGACCACCGGCACGTGGACGGCCGCGGGCTCCCTGGCCACGCCGCGCAGCCACCACACCGCGACCCTGCTCGACTCGGGCAAGGTGCTGGTGGTGGGTGGACAGTCCACCGGCGGGGACACGAACACCACCGAGCTGTATGACCCGGCCACCCACACGTGGAGCCCGGCGGCTTCCGCCCCCACGGCCCGCTACGACCACACCGCCACCCTGCTCTACTCGGGCAAGGTGCTGGTGACGGGCGGCATGGGCGCCACGCTCGGCATGCTCCAGAGCGCGCAGGAGTACGACCCGGCCACCAACACCTGGACGTCCCTCCCGCCAATGAACAAGACGCGCACCCGCCACGCCGCCGTCCGGCTCTACTCGGGCAAGGTGCTCGTCGTCGGTGGCCAGGAGAACCAGGTGGAGCTCTACGATCCGTACAGCTACATCCCCTGGACCCTGGGAGCCGTCCTCCCCTCCGGCACCCTGGCCGTCAGCGCGACGCTGCTCTACTCGGGCGAGGTGCTCGTCACCCACTCCAACGGCGTGGCCTCGCTGTATGACCCGGGCGCGGACGCGTGGATGTCCGCGGGCACGATGACGTCGGCGCTCTACGGCCACACCACGACGCTCCTGCACTCGGGCCAGGTGCTCGTGACGGGCGGCTTCAACAACAGCATCACCGTCACCACCGCGCAGCGTTACACGCGCTGAGACGGAGCGGACGTGAAGACCGGGTGCCCTCGCCATTGCCGGGGGCACCCGCGCCTCACGAGACGTCCTCAGCGCTTCTGCGCGCGCCACGCCTCCTGCCCCTGGGCGTCGAGCGCGCGGAAATCCTCGTCACTGAGCTTCAGGGTGGCCGCCGCGGTGTTCTCCTCCAGGTGCTTCACCTTGCCGGTGCCGGGAATCGGCAGCATGACGGGCGAGCGCTGGAGCACCCACGCGAGCGCGATCTGCGACGGCGAGGCCCCGAGCTTCTTCGCGAGCGTGTCGAGCGCCCCGCCCTCCTTCGCCAGCGGACCCCCGGCGAGCGGGTACCAGGGAATGAAGCCGATGTTGTTCTTCTCGCAGTGGTCGAGCACCGCCTCGCTCTGGCGGTTGGCGAGGTTGTAGAGGTTCTGCACCGTCGCGACCTTGAAGAAGCGGCTCGCCGCCTGGATCTCCTCGACGGAGACCTCGCTCAGGCCAACGTGGCGGATGAGCCCCTCGCGCTGCATCTCCGCGATGGCGCCGAACTGCTCGTCGCGGGGCACCTTCGGGTCGATGCGGTGCAACTGCCACAGGTCGATGCGCTCCAGCTTCAGGCGCCGGAGGCTCATCAGCACGCACTGCTTGAGGTACTCGGGCCGGCCGACGGGGAGCCAGATGTTGGGCCCGTGCCGGGTGAGCGCGCCCTTCGTGGCGATCACCAGACCCTTCTTGTACGGCGAGAGCACCTCCGCGAGGATGTCCTCACTGACGAAGGGGCCGTAGCTGTCGGCGGTGTCGATGAAGTTGATGCCGAGCTCGGGAACGCGCGCCACGGTGCGGCGCGCCTCCTTGGGGTCCTCGGGGTCTCCCCAGATACCATTGCCCGTGATGCGCATCGCGCCGAACCCGAGGCGATTCACCTCAAGGTCGCCGCCAATCCGGAAGGTACCGCTCGCCGCCGCGTTGATCGCCGTCATCCGCTCTCCTCGTGCAAACAGGACAGGGCGGACAACCTAACCGGGGCCAGGACAGTGTGCAGGGGGTTCGCGGATTTCCCCTCTCCCCTCGGGAGAGGGACGGGGTGAGGGTATTGGATGACCCCGGGTTGAACCCCGTGTCTCCACTTGGGGTCCACGGGTTGAAGAACGGGCCCGGATACCCTCACCCTGACCCTCTCCCGGGGGGAGAGGGGATATTGGTGGGGGTAGTGGCGAGGTATTGGTGACGTATTGGCTCAGATCACCGCGTCGGTGGCGCGGCGGATGCGCTCCCAGTTGAAGTTGCTCGCCGGGTCCACCTTGCGGCCCGGGGCCACGTCCTTGTGGCCCACGATGTTCTTCATCGGGATGTCATACGTCTTGGCCAGGTACGGCACGAGCTTCTCCAGCGCCTTGTACTGGGCCTCGGTGAAGGGCGTCTTGCCGCTGCCGTCGTTCGTGATCTCGATGCCGAGGGAGCGCGCGTTCACGCTGGGGCTCTTGTCCCCGTGCAGCGCCGACACGCCCGCGTGCCACGCCGCCATCTTGTCATCCACCAGGTGGTAGATGGTGCCGTCCTGGCCGATCAGGTAGTGCGCGCTCACGTCCGTGCCCTTCTTGGTGAGCGTGGCCAGGTCGCCAGCCTCGTTGTTGGAGGCGGTGTGGTGCAGGACGATGGCGTCGATGTCCGCCCCGCCGCGCGAGCTGAAGTTGGCCGAGGGCACCCACTTCATGTCCGGCTTCTTCACACTGCCCGTGGGGGTGCCCGGGTTCGTCGGGTTGGTCGGCGTCGTCGGAGTGGACGTCGGCGGCTTCTGGCCGGCGAGCGCCTTGTCCATGGCGGCCTTCGTCTTCGGGCCGTACTCCCCGTCCACGCCCAGCTTCCACTGGGACTGGAACTTCTTCACCGCCGCCTCGGTGGCCGGGCCGTAGATGCCCGGGCCGGTGTTCATCTGCGCCTGGCTCATGTGGCCCAGCTTCACCAGGGCCGTCTGGAGCTGCTTCACCGCGGCGCCGGTGCTGCCGCGCTCCAGGCCCGCGGGGGGCGCGGTGACGCCAGAGGGCTTGCTCGGCGTGGTGGGCTTGGCCGGGGTGAGGTCCTTGAGCATCTCGGCGCGCGTCTTCGGGCCGAACACGCCGTCCGCCGTCAGCTTGTTGGCGGCCTGGTACTTCTTGAGCGAGGCCTCCGTCTGGGGGCCGAAGATGCCCGGGCCGGTGTTCATCTGCGCCTGCGTCATGTGGCCCAGCTTCACCAGGGCCGACTGGAGCTGCTTCACCGCCGGGCCCTTGGCCCCCTTGGACAGGGTCGCCGTGGGCAGCGAGGGGGTAGACGAGGCGGCGGCCGTGGCGAGGGCGGCGGTGTTGCGGGACGTGGAGGAGATGGTGCTCACGGGCGGCTCCGGGGGGTAAGCCCTGAAAATCAGTGACGGCGATGGAATTATCGCACGAGCGTCACGGAAGTTGCGTCCCCACCGGATTTCACGGGAGCTGTTCCAGCAGCCGCTCCAGCTCGTCCGGTTTGACGGGCTTCACCATGTGCAGGTTGAAGCCCGCCTCCACCGCCTGGTTCCGGTGCTCGCCGCTGTAGCCCGTCAGCGCCACCAGGAACACGTCCCGGCCACCCTCGGACTCGCGAATCCGGCGCGCCACCTGGAAGCCATCCATCCCCGGCAGCCCCAGGTCCACCAGCGCCACGTGCGGCTTCAACGAGGGGAAGAGCTGCACCCCCTTGAAGCCATCCTCCGCCACCTCCACCCGGTGCCCCCACATCTCCAGCAGCTCGCGCAGCACCTCGCGCGTGTCCTCGTTGTCCTCCACCAGCAGCACCCGGCGCCCCGCGGAGGCCTCGGTGGCCGGCGGCGGCGTCTCCAGCGCGGGCGCGGCGGCGACGGGCCGCGCCTCCGACAGAGGCAGACGCACCACCATCTCGCTGCCCTTGCCCTCGCCCTCGCTGTGCGCCATCACCTCGCCGCCGTGCAGATCCACCAGGCGCCGCACCAGCGTCAGCCCGATGCCCAGTCCGCCCGAGGAGCGCGCCAACTGCTGCTGCGCCTGCACGAAGAGATCGAACACCCGCGCCCGCAGCTCCGGGCTCATGCCGATGCCCGTATCCTTCACGCGCAGCACCGCCTGGCGCTCCTGCCCCCTGCGCTCCACCGTCACCCCGACGAAGACATGGCCTCCGTGCTCGGTGTACTTGCGCGCGTTGTCCAGCAGGTTGGACACCACCTGCTCCAGCCGCGTGGCATCTCCCTCCAGCCACAGACTCTCCGAGGCGGGCAGTGACACCTCCAGGTGCAGCCCCTTCTCCTCGAGCGCGCGCCGGCGCGCTTCCACGCTGTGCTGCACCACCTGCCGCAGGTCCACCGGCGCCCGCCGCAGCTCGATGTGGCCCCGGTTGAAGCGCGACACGTCCAGCAGATCATCCACCATCCGCGCCAGGTGCTGGCTCTGCCGCATCATCACCCGCATGGACTTGGACTCTCCACCCTCCGGCTGCGTGGCCATCTCCAGGTGCAGTGCGTTGGTGATGGCCGCCAGGGGGTTGCGCAGCTCGTGCGCCAGCATGGCCAGGAACTCGTCCTTGCGCCGATCCGCCTCGGCCAGGTCCACCGCCCGCTGCCGCAGCGCGTCCTCCAGCTCGCGCCGGGAGGTGATGTCCGTGAGGATGCGCACCGCCCCCACCGCCGTGCCCTCCTGGCCCTCCACCGGGTTGGCCGCCACGCGGTACCAGCGCCCGCCCAGGCACACCTCGGTCTCCTCCTGGCAGGACAGCACCGCGCCGCAGCTCGGGGGCAGCTCGGCCTCCGAGCCCGCCGCCGCCCGCATCAGCTCATCGAAAGGCCGTCCCAACACCCGCTCCTCGGTGAGCCCGAGCAGTTGCAGCAGGGCCTGGTTGACGCGCATCACCCGCCCGTGTCCGTCCAGCAGACACACCCCGTCTCCCAGCGAGTCGAAGGTGCTCTTCCACTGCACCGCCGCCGCGCGCGCCTCCTCCTCCGCCAGGCGCATGCGCAGCAGCGCGCGCACCGTGGACAGCAGCTCCGAGGCGTCCACCGGCTGCGCCAGGTAGCCATCCGCGCCGCTGTCCAGCCCCTCCACCTTGTTCTCGGGACGGATGTAGTTGGCCGACAGGTGCAGCACGGCGATGCCCGCCGTGCGCGGCTCGGCCTTCAACCGCCGGCACACCTCGATGCCGTTGAGGTCCGGCAGCTTCACGTCGAGGATGATGAGGTCCGGCAGGAGCTCGGCGGCGAGCTTCAGCGCCTCGGCGCCAGTCCCCCCCTCGCGCACCTGGAAGCCCGCCGCCTGCATCATGCGCGTGACGGCATAGCGGTTGGCTTCGTTGTCGTTGATGTTGAGGAGGATGGTTTCCCTATGCGGCACGTCGGTCTCCTCAAGAAGACTCTCGGGGGGCGGAAATCAGGTCTGGGCGGCACCGCCACCAGGCATCTGGCCCGGGCCGGAGAGTGCCCGCTGGAGGAGGTCGAGCGCCACATCCCGGGTGAGTCCACTCTTGGAGAGGATCCCCACCGCATGAGGGAGGAGGCGCCCGCGCTCCTGCTCGGTCAGCGAGCGGCTGGTGTGGATGATGACGGGGATGTCCCGGGTGGAGGACTCGCGCCGGAGCGCCTCCAGCACCTCGAAACCATCCATGCCGGGCAGCGACAGGTCCAACAGGATGGCGGCGGGCCGCACCTCCCCCGCCATCCGCAGCCCCTCGAAGCCCGTCGCGGCCTCGCGGAATTGGAGCGAGGCATCGGCCAACACCCGCTGGAGCAGATAGCGGGCGACCTCGTCGTCGTCGATGATGAGCACGGTCCGGACATGGGGTGTATCCCGCTCCAACTCCTGGGTGTCCCCGCCCTCTTCCCCCGCCACGCCCGGCCGCTGGGTGTAGTCGCGGGACACCGCCGCGAGGAAGGTGCTGCCCTGGCCCGGCTGGCTCTCCACGGTGAGCGAGCCGCCCAGCAACTCCGCCAGCCGCCGGGAGAGCGGAAGCCCCAGGCCCGTGCCCTTGACCCCCTGCTGGTGGGGCCCCTCCACCTGGACGAACTCCTCGAAGATGCGCTCCTGGTCCTCGGGGTCGATGCCCACGCCGGTGTCCCGCACCGAGAACACCACCGTGTCCCGGGGGCCCGGCTTCGCCGACACCCGCACCTCGCCCCGGGGGGTGAACTTGAGCGCGTTGGAGACGAGGTTGCGAAGAACCTGGGACACCTTGCGCTCGTCCGAGTGCAGCTCCGGCAGCCCCTCGGTCTCGTCGAAGACGAGCTGGACGCCCTCGTTCACGCGCAGCGGCCGGAGCATCCCGCGCAGCGCGCCGAACAGCTCCGCCACGGAGAAGCGCGTGCACAGCACCTCGGAGCGGCCGGACTCGATTTTCGCCAGGTCCAGCAGATCGTCGATGAGCTCCTGGAGGGCCTCGCCGGACTTGCGGATGAAGAGGACCTGCTTCTCCTGCTCGGTGGTGAGCGGCCCGTCGATGCGGTCCAGGAGCAGCCGCGAGAGGTTGAGCACGGAGCTGATGGGCGTGCGCAGCTCGTGGCTGACATTGGAGATGAAGCGCGTCTTCATGTCCGAGGCACGGCGCAGGGCCTCGGCCTTCTCCTCGAGCTCGGCGTAGAGGGCCACCACGCCGCGGTTGGTCTCCTCCAGCTCGCGGTTGAGGCGATCCACCTCGGCCTTGCGTGCCTGCAGCTCGTCGAGGACGCGCAGCAGGTCCGCGTTCTGCTTCTGCAGCTCCTCGGCGGCACTGGCGCGCCGCTGCCGCTCCAGCTCCTCCTTGAGCGACTCCAGCGCCTGGGGCATGGGGGTGAGCTGCGGCAGGCGCTGGACCATCTCCAGCAAGAGCCAACCGTCTCCGTCCCTGCGCAGCACCACCCGGTCCATCAGCCGCTGCGCCGGAGCGAGCGCGGGCCCGGGCCGGAGTGTCTCCGGCGTGTTGCCCGCGACGAGCCCCTCGTTGAACGACGAGGCCCGCACCCGCACGAGCAGGGAGGGCTCGGGCAGCTCCTCCAGCAGGAACTCGATGTGGCCGTTGGCCTGGGTAGCGGCGAGCCGCGCCACCTCGGAGATGGCGGTGGCGATGCGCACCTGATCCTGCCCGTCGAAGCCCAGGGACTGGGCGATGTGGCGCCCCCGCTGACGGGTGTTGACCACGTCCTGTCCGGTCCGTAGCTCAGCCTGGAAGAGAGAGGAGCTCACCGTGATTCTCCGTGAGGCACCTCGCGTGCCACGAGCACTGTTGCGTCGTCCCGGCCCCGGACGAAATCCCGATACAGCACCCCAGCCACCAGACTGGGGTGATGGACGAGCAGCCCGGGGTAACCGTCCAACTTCCACTGGGAGGCCAACCCGTCCGAGCACATGACCAGGGTGGCCCCCGCGCTCCACGGGTAGCTGAATTGCTGCATGCGGGGCGCCTGGTGCCCCAGGGTGCCATTCATGGAGACCAGCCGCTGGATGCCTCCCTCGCGCGACACCACGGCCGCGGAGATGTTGCCCACCCCCGCGTAGTGCAGCTGCGCGCCGTCCAGCGAGGCGAAGGACACCGCCGCGCCCCGGGTGCTGCGCAGCTCCTGGTGCGCGCCGCGCAGCAAATCCACCGGCCCGAGGGGACCCTGCTCCAGGAAGGACACCACCGCCGCGCGCGAGGCCCGGGCCGCCTCGGGCCCGTGGCCGAGCCCATCCGCGACGAGGAAGATGCAGCGGTCCGCCTTGTTGTCCACCGCCCAGGAGTCTCCGCAGACCTCCTCGCCCGGCATGGGCACGCACACCACGCCCACCTCCACCCGGGAGGCGGGGGGCGGCTGGCCGGCCCACAGCTGGGCCACCATGGCCGTGCCCACACCCGGCAACGAGTGGATGTCGAAGAGGGTGGACATCCGCCGTATGGCGCCAAGTCCCACGCCGCTGGTGCCGGCGGTGGAGAAGCCGTCCCGCAGGCAGCGCTCCACGTCCGCCATGCCCGGGCCCTTGTCCAGCGCGAGCACCTCCACCCCGACATGCGGGGCCGCATGGAGCGCGCGCAGGATGATGAAACCGTCGCGCGCGTGGGCCACCAGGTTCTTGGCCGCCTCGCTCACCACGATGGCCACCTTGCCCTGGGCCTCCTCCTTGAACCCCAGGCGAGCGGCCAGTGCCGCCGCCGTCCGGCGTGCATGTCCCGCCTGGCTGCTCTCCGTTACCGGAATCACCGTGGAGCTCACTTCCATCGTGTCACCGTGACCCTCGTGCCCTCCCCTACCTTGGAGACGATGTCGAAGTCGTTCACGAGCCGCCGGGCGCCCCCCAGCCCGAGCCCCATGCCGCCACCCGAGGTGTACCCGTCACGCAGCGCCAGCTCGATGTCGGGAATACCCGGCCCCTGGTCCTCGAAGGACAGCCGCAACCCCTTGCGGATGCCCTCCTGGAGGAGTTCGAGGGTGACCTGGCCGCCCCCGCCATAGTCCAGGGTGTTGCGCGCCAGCTCGCTGGCGGCGGTCACCATCTTGGTCTGCTCCACGAGGCTGAACTTCAGCTCGGCGGACCACGTGCGCACGGCCTGGCGCACGAGCACCAGGTCCTGCGCCGAGCGGATGGGCATCACCTCAGTCCTCAAGACTTGCATCCGAGACCTCGAGCCCGACCTCGTCGGCCTCCATGGAGGCCTGCAGCAGCGCCATGCCCTTCTCCACGTTGAGGGCGGTGCGGATGCCGGGCAACGACATGCCCAGTTCCACCAGGGTGATGGCCACCGCCGGTTGCATGCCCACCACCACCGTCTGTGCATCCAGAACACGCGACATGGTGGCGATGTTGCCGAGGATGCGTCCGATGAAGGAGTCCACCACCTCCAGCGAGGAAATGTCGATGAGCACACCTCCAGCGCTGGTCTCGACGATCTTCGCGGTCAGGTCGTCCTGCAGGCTCACCGCGAGCTGGTCATGCATGTCCACCTGGATGGTGACCAGCAACACCCGGCCCATGCGGAGGATGGGAATGCGCTCCATGTAGATGACTCCGGCTAGGCCTTGCCCGACGTGCGCGGGCTCGGAGCGCTGACGCTCTGGTTGAGACGCTTGAGGGCCCAGTTGAAGGCCCCGGCCACGCTGGACTTGGTCACCACGCCGGCCAGGTCCACGCCCAGGTGGACGATGGTCTGGGCAATCTGGGGACGGATGCCGCTGATGACGCACTCGGCGCCCATCAGCCGGGTGGCCGTCACCGTCTTGATGAGGTGCTGGGCGGTGAGGGTGTCCACGGTGGGCACGCCGGTGATGTCGATGATGGCGATCTCCGCCCCCGTCTCGACGATGCGCTGCAGCAGCGTCTCCATCACCGTCTGGGTGCGGCCACTGTCCAGCGTACCGATGAGCGGCAGGCAGACGATGCGGTCCCACAACTGCACCACGGGGGTGGACAGCTCCAGCATCTCCTGCTGCTGGCGCATGATGACCTCCTCGCGCGCCCGCTGGTGCACCTCGGTGGTGTACAGGCCCAGCTTGTCCAGCAGGAGCGTGGCGGTCCACATCTCCTCGGTCACCACCTGCGGCTGACTGGCGTAATCAGCGCGCAGCCGATCGAACAGGGGCTGTTTGAAGCTGAAGATGAAGGTGGCCGTCTCCGCGGGGGAGAAGCCCTGCAGGCCGCGCGAGCGCGACAGCCGCTCCAGCATCTCCCGGACCGATGCGAAGGTGGAGCCGCTGATGTCGGTCAGGTTGCCCTGCCCGGTGGCCTGCGTCAGCAGCCGGAGGAACTCGGCGCACTGCTCGCGCAGCTCGGCTTCCTTCATCAGCGCGTCACGGCGCATCCCGCCGGTCGTCATGGCAGTGAGCCATTCACCAAGCAGCTCGGACGGATATTTCTTGAGAATCTCGTGGATTCGAGTGGTCAACGAACGCCTCCTGGGGTCCGGCCTGTACCACACGCGGGGCGCTCACTCTCGGCTCACAATCCGTCCCCGGTACACGATTGTGACGAATGTTCATTCCTCGATAGCCAGCGGGGCGGGAGTGAAATTCCCACGAGGCTCTGGCACGGGACGTGAATGTTCCGGAGGAGGGCCGGGAGCGGGGGCTCACCCCAGCAGCCACACCAGAAGGAAGCCCACCGCGAGCGCGGCGAGGAACAGCCCGACGGCGAGCCACCCCCGGGCGGAAGGCGGCGACGTTCCCGTGGGGGAGGAAGCCTCGGCCTCGCCACCCCCGGCCTCTCCGCCCTCGACCTCTCCGCCCTCGGCTTCGCCGCCCTCTTCAATGGCGCGCACCAGCCCGGACTCCTCCCCCGGCTGCTCCACGTCGAAGGCCACACGCACCTCGCGCGAGTGCGGCGTCGGGACAGGGGGAGCCCCGGTGGCCTCCGGCCGCGCCTGGGGCTTGGACTCATCGACGACGACCACCTCACCGGAGGGGACGAAGCCGGCGGGGGCGTCGAGGGCCCGGTGCTCGAAGGCCAGCGCGGTGGGCGGCGCGAAGGCGGGCATCTCCCGCTCGGGAATGGGCCGCTGGGGCGGGGGCCCGCGCCGCAGCAACTCCGCGAGCACGCCGTCCTCCACCACCTTCTCCTTGGCGAAGGCCTCGCCCATCACCCGCGCCAGGTCCGCATCGCCCACGCCGGGCGCGTACTTCTCGCGCAACTGGCGCAGCGCGGCCCCGAATGCCGCGGCATCCGGGAAACGGGCCTCGGGGTCGACGGCCAGCGCCTTCATCACCGCCTCGTCCACCTCGGGCGGCAGGGGCCGGTGCTGGCCCGGCGGCTCCCACTGGGGGTAGGCCGCGCGCTTCCACCGCTCGGTGACATCCCCCTTCTGCACCAGGGGGCGCCAGGCGAGCAGCTCCCAGAGCACCACGCCCGTCGCGTACACGTCCGCCCGCCGGTCCACGCGCCGCTTCCGGGCCTGCTCCGGCGCCATGTACGAGATGCTGCCCATCACCACGCTCGGCGCCGTCTGCGCCTGCTTCAACGTGGACTGCGCCGCGCCGAAGTCGATGATTTTCACCTCGCCCGCGTAGGAGATGCACACGTTGGCGGGGGACAAATCCCGGTGCACCAGGTGCAGCGGCAGGCCCTGCTCGTCCGTGGCGTCATGCGCGTACGCGAGGCCCTCGCACATGCGCTCGCCGATGAGCAGCACCAGCCCCAGCGGGAGCGACTTCCCACGGTTGCGCAGGCGCCAGGCGAGCCGGTTGAGCGTCTTGCCCGCCACGTACTCCATGGCGAGGTAGAGGGCGCCGGACACCTCGCCCATGGCCCACACGCGGGCGATGTTGGGGTGGGACAGGCGCAGCACCACGCGCGCCTCGTCCCGGAAGCGGGCGAGGAAATTCGCGTTGCCCGCCAGGCCCGGCAGCACCTTCTTCACCACGCAGGCGCGGCCGGACGCCTCGCCCTGAAGCTCCTCGCGCGCGAGGAACACCTCTCCCATGCCCCCATACCCGATGCGCCGCACCAGGGTATAGGGGCCGAAGGGAATGGGCCCCGGGCTCGAGGCCTCCTCTGTCTCAGGCGCCCTGTCCAAGCGCTCGGAATGCCTTGCGAGCCGCCCGGAGGATGTGCGCCACCTCGGGCTCGTTGATGGCCAGCGACAGGAAGGCCGCCTCGAACTGGCTGGGCGGCAGGTACACGCCCTCCTCCAGCATGAGGTGGAAGAAGCGGCCGTAGCGCGCCGCATCGCTCTTCTTCGCGCTCGCGTAGTCGAACACCGGCCCCTCGGTGAAGAAGACGGTGAACATGCTGCCCACGCGGTTGATGGTGACGGGGACCTTGCTCTCCTCCGCCTCGGCGCGCAGGCCCGCCTCGATTTCCCGGCCGATGAAGTCCAGGCGCTCGTAGACGCCCGGCGCGCGCAGCGCCTGGAGGCTCGCGATGCCCGCGGCCACCGCCACCGGGTTCCCCGACAGCGTGCCCGACTGGTACACCGGGCCCTCGGGCGCAATCTTCGACATGATGTCGCGCCGGCCGCCGTAGGCCGCCAGCGGCATGCCGCCGCCCACCACCTTGCCGAAGGTGCTCAGGTCCGGACGCAGGCCGTACACCTCCTGCGCGCCGCCGCGGGCCAGCCGGAAGCCCGTCATCACCTCGTCCAGGATGAAGAGCACGCCGTGCGCGCGGCACAGCGCCTGGAGGCCCTGCAGGTAACCCTCCTCGGGGATGAGCACGCCCATGTTGCCCACCACCGGCTCGATGATGGCGCAGGCGATGTCCTTGGCCCGCTCGGAGAAGAGCTTCTCCACCGCGCCCAGGTCGTTGTACGGCGCCGTGAGCGTGAGGGCCGCCACGTCCTTGGGCACGCCCGGCGAGTCCGGCAGCCCCAGCGTCTCCACGCCGCTGCCCGCCTTCACCAGGAAGGGGTCACCCGCGCCGTGGAAGCAGCCCTCGAACTTGAGGATGTAGTCGCGGCCCGTGTAGCCGCGCGCCAGCCGGATGGCCGCCACCGTGGCCTCCGTGCCGCTGGAAACCAGGCGCACCTTCTCCACGCTCGGCACCGTGGCGCAGATGAGCTCGGCGAACTGCACCTCCATGTCCGTGGGCGCCCCGAAGGTGGTGCCTCGCCGCGCCGCCTCGGTGATGGCCGCCAGCACGGGCGGGTAGGCATGACCCAGGATGAGCGGGCCCCAGCTGCCCACCAGGTCCACGTACCGGTTGTCGTCCACGTCCGTCAGCCACGCGCCCGCGCCTTCCTTGAAGAAGACGGGCTCACCGCCGACACCCCGGAAGGCACGCACCGGGGAGTTCACACCGCCCGGGATGCGCTCCTGCGCTCGGGAGAAGAGGGCCTTGCTCTGCGAGTGGTTCATGAGGGCTCCATAACACGCGGCCTGGACACCACCGGCGTCACTCCTTCTCCGCCAGTCCGCCGCTTGATTTCCGCCATGCATTCCCCCCCACATGGCGCCATGGAATTCTTGTTTTTCAGTTTACTTTGGGGTGGGAGAAAAAACCCCGGCAGCGGTTTTATACGGTCTCGGGCCCGAATGCATATGCCCGGGAGTCAGGAGTCGGATTGAAGGCCTCGCGCATGGACCCAACCCTCCGCCGGTGCTGGCGCCTGGGCGCACTGCTCGCCACGCTCGGTACCACCCCGGCCCCGGCCGTGGACGAGCGGCCCATCTCCGGGCCGCGCCTCCCTCCGCTCACGTGCTACGCGGGCTACCTGAAGCTCGAGGCCCCGCACGGACTCGAGGGCGTGCGCGCCGCCATCCGGCAGGCCATCGCCCGGAATGATCAGGGCGCGCTGCTCTTCCTGGAGCAGCGGCTCGCCGAGGTCATCGGGAAGGACTCCCAGGCGGCGCTCCAGGTGGCTGGGTGGGCGGACACCACGCCGGAGCCCGAGATGTCGCTCTACCTGCGCGCGGTGCGGGAGACGGAGGCGGTGCGCTCGCCCGCGGTGTTGGACAGGCTGGCCAACATGGCCGAGAGCCACCCGGACCCCGGCCACCAGGCCAGCGCCCTCATCGCCCTGGAGACGCAGCACCGCTTCGAGCCGGCCATGCTGGAGCGCCTCACCACGCTGGCCAGGAAGGACACGCTCACCACCGGCGTGACCATGCACACGGTGCGTACCCTCGGCCGGGTGATGGACAACGACTTCCAGCGCACCGGCCGCTTCGACCCGTACATGAGCAGGCTGCTGGAGGTGGCGCTGGACTCCACGGAGCCTAGCGTGCGCGGCCTGGCCATCGAGATGGGCACGTACCCGGACGCCCGCATCGAGGGACCGTTGCTCCAGCAACTGGCGAAGCTCCAGCGCGAGGATCCGGACCCGGACGTGCGCGAGATGGCCGCGCTGGCGATGTCCTCGGGGCGTGACACGCGGGCGGTGCTCGAGGCCTTCCGCCAGTCCTTCCCCCAGGAGAAGAGCGAGTGCGTGCGCTGGGCCATCGTCCGCTACGCGGTGCGAGCGGCGGGCGCCGGGGCCCTGCCCCTGTTGAAGGAATTCGGGCAGCAGGACGCGCGATTCCGGAAGGACCATGCCGACTTCAAGGCGCTGTATGACGCGGGCCACGTCGACTTCAACCGGGTGTTCTCCAGCAAGCCCAACCACCACCGCTGCGAGGGGTAGGCGATGAGCACGGGAGCGAAGAAGACGTGGGTGGGCGTGGGCGCGGGGCTGATCGCCGTGCTCGCGGGAGCGATGGTGTGGCTCTCGGGCGGGGGGGACGAGCCCTCCAATGAGACGCCGGCTCCGGCATCGGCCCCCGCGGCGAAGGGTCCTCCACCCCAGGACATGCTGCGGGCGGTGCCGTGCGAGCTGGACTCGCTGGTGGAGGAGTACCGCCAGGGCAAGGACTCTCCGGCGTGGCGCCGCTACGTGAAGGAGCAACTGCGCGGCATCCTGGAGAACCTGCCCCCCGAGCAACTGTGGGCGAAGGTGGAGGCGGAGCAGGACCCGGAGGTGCTGGAGGCGCTGACGTCCCTGTGGGTGATGCGCTTCAACCTGACAGGGGACAGGGCGGTGCTGGTGCGGGTGCTGGACAAGACGGGGCGCGAGCCGGACCCGGGGCGCAAGGCGGCGATGGTGCGAGCGCTGCGGGCCTCGGACGAGCCGGCGAGCGAGGTCCTGGCCCGGGCGGAGTCCACGCGGCGGGCATATCGGCAGTGGGTGAAGGACCCGGCGCCCGAGGTGCGCGAGGCGGTGGTGGGCAACCTGACGGACGAGGCCGCGCGTGGCTTCGGGCGCATCCAGGGCGTGGCGGAGCAGGCGGTGGCGCTCGCATCGGAAGCGAGCGACCCGAAGACGGCGGCGGGACTGCTGGGCGCGTCCTCCCTCGAGGCGGCGCGGGCACCGGCGGTGGACACCGTGCGGCAACTGCTGCGGGAGTCCGAGCACCCCGAGGTGCGGGCCGCGGCGGCGAAGGCGCTGGGCACGGTGCAGGTGGGCGAGGCCGGGAGGACGATGAAGGCGCTGACGGAGCGCTTCGCCACGGAGGGCTCCCGCGAGGTGCGCGGCGCCATCCTGGAGGGCATCTCGCGGCTGGGCCTCTCGAACGCGGTGCCGGTGCTTCAGAAGCTCGAGGGCGTGGACCCGTCGATGGACGGGGAGATCGACACCTGGCTCTCGCTGCTGGCCTCGCAGCCGCAGACGTGGAACCTGCTGCTGCGAGACAAGCAGGCGCTGGAGCACGGCCGGGGCCAGAAGGGCTGAGCCCCCAACCCGCGAGACACCGGACACAGGAGCGGACACAGGACCCGTGAGAAGTCCCCTCTCCCACCGGGAGAGGGTTAGGGTGAGGGTATCGCCAACCCGTGGTTGTCTCCCGAGGACACCACCCGAGGATCCGCATGCTCCGCCTCACCCAGCGCCGGACACTGACCCTGCAGGCACCCGAGACGGCCGGGGGCCACGCCCACGTGTCGGCCGCGAGCGGCCTGGTGCGCGCGGGCCAGTGGCTGCATGTCGTCGCGGACGACTCACTGTTCCTGGCCAGCTTCCCGCTGGAAGGCGAGGCCCCGGGCGCGTTCCAACGCCTGTTGCCGGGCGAGCTGCCGCTGGAGCCCAGGAGCCGCAAGGCCCACAAGCCCGACATGGAAGCGCTCTGCCTCGTGCAGGGCCTGTCGGGCGCGCCGCATGGAGCGCTGCTGGCGGTGCCCTCGGGGAGCACGGCGGTGAGACAGAAGGGAGCGCTGATACCGCTGGCGGCGGACGGAAGCACGAGCGGCCCGGTGCGCGAGGTGGACTTCACCAACCTGTACGCGCAGCTCGCGCGGGAGCTGGGCCCGCTCAACGTGGAGGGAGCGGCGGTGTCGGGCGCGCGCCTGCGCCTGCTCAACCGAGGCAACGGGGACGAGGGCAAGGACGCGGTGGTGGACCTGGACACGGGCCGGGTGGTGCGCGCACTGGAGGCGGGCGCGCCGCTGGAGCCGGACGCGGTGCGCATCGTGCGCCGCTGGGAGCTGGGCCGGGCGGGCACGGTACGCCTGTCCTTCACGGACGCGGCGCCGCTGCCGGACGGCCGCATCGTCTTCACCGCCGCCGCCGAGGACACGCGGGATGCCTACGCGGATGGCGCGGTGATGGGCTCGGCGGTGGGCGTGCTGGCGCCGGATGGCACGCCGATGTTCCTCGACGGCGTGGACGCGAAGGTGAAGCTGGAGGGCGTGGACGCGCGGGTAGAGGGCGGCCGCATCCACCTGCTGCTCGTGGCGGACGCGGACGACCCCACCCAGGCCGCGCCCCTGTTCGAGACGGTGCTGGAGGGCGTGCGCGCCTGAGCCATCGGAACAAAGTCCTTTCAGGGGTGAGGGAGTCCGCCTGCCGGGCGCGCGCTTCACGAACTTGTCCAACTGTTGGACAAGTTGGGCGAGACAGCGCCCGGAGGGGACCCTCCAGCTCTTGAGCTGAGGACAGCCCCCCGCGTGGACTTCCTTCGGATGGCTCAGCCGTGCGCGTGCGTGGAGACCACCTCGTAGAGGTGTGGCTCGAACTTCTCCACCAGGGCCGCCGCGGCCCGCATGTGCACCTGCGCCGTCGGGTTGCGCAGCATGGCCTCGAAGTGCTCGCGGCTCGCCCACTGCGCGTAGTTGGTCACCCGGTTGCCATCGAGGCCCCGGTGGATGTTCGCCGAGATGAACCCCGGCTGGTGCCGCATCACCTCCTCCGTCGCCTCATCCAACAGCTTCACCAGCTCCGCCTGCCGCTCGGGCGCCACGGTGAAGACGTTGATGAGGGTGCACACCCCACTGCCCGGAACGATGCGCGTCGTGGCTGCTTCCATGTGATTAGCCTCCTAACTACCTGGACAAAAAAAGAGACTCAGGGGTCCCGGACATGAGGGATGCCGGCGGCGACCTTCGTGAGCAGGGCCTCGAGCTGTTGGCGCTCCTCGGCGGACAGGCCGCTCATCAGGGCGGCGGTGCGGCGGTAGTGGTCTGGGAGGATGCCCTCCAGCCGCTGGCGCCCCCTGGCCGACAAGCGCACCACCGACATGCGCCCATCCTCGGCATGCGCCCGTCGCAGGATGAGCCCCTCCTTCTCCAGCCCGTCCAACAGTCCCGTCATCGTCGCGCGGGTGACGCCCGTGCGCTCGGCCAGCTCGGCGGGACGCAGGCCCTCCTCCTCCCGCTGCAGTTGCATGAGGACGATGAAGCGCGCCTGGGACAACCCATGCCGCGCGAAGTGCGCCCCATAGGCCGCCTCCACGTCGTCGGAAATCCGCAGCAGCGTCAGGCACGTCTCCACGGCCGACACATCCGACTCCGGGTAGCGCCTCGCATCCCGCAGGAGGTTCTCATGCTCGGGGATGTTCTTCAGCTCGAGCGCCATGTCGTTAGGAGCCTAACGACCCGGGGACGGGCGTGCAACGGAAATGCGGGGAGGCAGACCCTCACCCCGACCCTCTCCCAGAGGGAGAGGGAGGGAAGGAGGGAGGAAAAGAGGGAAGGCGCGCGTCAGTCGCCGTGGTCGCGTTCATCGGCCGAGCCGCCAACGGCCTCGATGGAGTTGCGCGGGGGCGGGGGGGGGCGCGCGAAGGCGGAGGTGCGTGAGCCAACCTCCTCGGGGGTCGTCGCGGCGATGCGGCGCCGGGCGCGGGCGATGGCGTCCTGCACCGTGGCCGGCTCCGGGTGGTTCTTCAGGGCCTGCACCCACGTCTCGATGGCCTTCTCGTTGTCACCGGCCTCGGCCTTGAGCTTGCCCGTCTCGAAGACGGCGTGGGGGGCGAGCTCCGAGTCCGGGAAACGGGTGATGAGGTCCGCGTACGTGCGCGAGGCCTCCTGGCGGAAGCGCGGAATCTCGGGCGAGCCGGGCTCGGACTTGAGCGCCTGCATGTGCAGCGCCTGGGCCTGCAGGTAGATGGCATCGTCCACGAAGGCGCTGGTGGCGAAGCGCTCGACGAGCTTGCGCGACTCGAGCACGCACTGCTGGTAGTCCTGCAGCTCGAAGTACAGCTTGGCCACCTGGTAGTGCAGCTCGGCGCTCTGGGGCGGGTTGCGGGCCAGGGCGGCGGTGAGCTGATCGATGGCGCCGCGCAGGTCGCGGAAGTGCATGCGCAGCAACTCGGCGAGCACCACGCGGCCCTCGAGGGCCTCGGGAGACTCGGGGCACTGGGTGATGAGCTCCTTGTAGACGCTCACGGCCTCCTTCACCTTGCGCAGCTCGAGCCAGTAGACGTCGGCGGCCCCCTTGAGGGCGCGGGCCTTGAGCACCTGGGCCTGGGCGGACTCATCCATGCGCAAGGAGTCGAGCGCCTTGCGGTACTCGACGAGGGCCTCCTCGGGACGCTTCTCGAAGATGGCGTCGCGGGCGCGCTGCATGTGGTCGGGGGCGCCATCCCGGGAGCAGCCCGGGGCAAGCGCGAGGGCGAGGGCGAGAATCACGCGCCGCATCAGCAGGTCTCCGGGGCAATGGTGACACACCGGGTCTCGAGGCAGCGGATGCAGGCCACATCACTGCCGGTGTCGTCGACGCACAGGGAAATGCGGGAGGAGCGGGGACAGTCCTCGGCGGCGATGCAGCGGTAGACGTCGCCCTGGGCATCCAGTACCGGCTCCGGGTCCTGGACACACTCCTCGGGCGGAGGGATACCGCAGCCGGCGAGCCCGGCCACGACAGCAAGGACGAGTGCTCCAATCCGGGTTCTCACAGGGCGGGAGTTCTACCCGGATTCGACGCCCTCGTCACGGAAGCTGGCGCCCGCCCGGCCGCCCCCTGGGTTCCGAGGACCCTCTCCCTCTGGGAGAGGGCTGGGGTGAGGGTATAGGGGCCCGGGTTGCACCCGTGCACAGAGCCGCGTCTCGGGTGCGGAGCCGTGGCTATATCCGTGGTAGCACGTCCGCGTGACCGGAGAAGACGAGGGTGTCCGGATGCCGCTGAGACTTACAGTTAGGAACTACCGAGCACTCCGGAACACAGGGTGGAGCCCACAGGGAATCTGCGCACTCGTGGGGCCCAATGGAGCAGGCAAGAGCACGCTCCTGGATGTGCCTCAGTTGCTCCGCCACACGCTTGAGCAGGGATTGATGCGCGCGCTGGACTATCGGGGAGGCGTTGCCAATCTGGCGAACTTCGAGGCGGATCGGAACGGCTACATCGTTCTCGGCATCGAACTCAACGGTGTCGACTGGAGCATCGGATTTACAACCAGCCAGCTGCGCTCTGGCATCTATGAAGAGCGGCTATCGGGACAAGCGCTGCAAGGATACCGCGTACCCCATGAACTCAGCCTCAACGGCACTCGTCTGCCTGTGGACGAGCGCAGTCTGCTCCGTCTGGCTGCGGACAACCCGGCCACGGCTCCGGGGCTCCACCCTCTGCTCGCGGTGCTCCAGAACTACCGCTGCTACACGGACTACCACCTCGCCCATATCCGAGAGAACGGCTCCCCACTCTCTTCGGAGAAGGCGCTGGACGTGCACGGGCGCAACGTCTTCTCCGTCCTGCGCAACTGGCGGGACACGCGCGCCGACCGGGTCCGCTTCAACTTCGTCATGGAGGGCCTGCGGACCCTCTTCCCAGACAACTTCGCGGACCTGGACTTCGAAACGGCCGGAACAACCGTCGCGGCACGAGTAGTCGCCCCGAGGCCCGACACCACCTATCCCATCACCTTCGCGGCCAACGGTCTGCTCGTCGCGCTGCTGCACCTGTGCGCGGTAGCTTCCGTTCCCGAGGGCGGCATGGTGGCCATCGATGAAGTGGAGAACGCGCTCCACCCCTTCGCCATCAAGCGGCTCGTCGAGGCCTTCCGCAGCTGGTCGGCCCAGACGAAGAGCACCGTGCTGCTCGCCACGCACTCGCCCGTCGTGCTCGACCAGTTCCGCGACTGCCCCGAACAGGTCTACGTGATGGAGCCGTCCCAGGAGACCAACCCGGTCCCCCTGAGCAAGTTCCGTGACCCCGAGTACCTCTCCCACTTCTCGCTGGGAGATCTCTATGCGCACCTGGAGTTCGGCGCCCCCCGCGAGCCCGAGCCCTCCTGATGAAGAAGGTCGTCCTGATCACCACGGGCGAGTGCGAGCGCGCCGGGCTGGTGCCCTCGCTCCAGCGGTACTTTCCCTCTGCCGAGTTCGCCAAGCCCCTCTTCCTCGACTCCTTTACCAGCGCACGTCTGAAGCTCATTCCCCGGACGGGGGGAACCCGCCCGAGCCAGGTGGACAGGCTCGCGGCGGCCATGATCGCCGCCACGGACCCGGGACGGACCGGAGAGCGCCCCGACCTCGTCATCGCCGTGGATGACGTGGAGCTACCGAACCTCGACCAGGTGGACGTGGTCGTCGGCCAGCTGCGCGAGGCCGTGAAGCACCACCTCAAGACCTACCCGTGGCCCAGCGCCCGGCGCCAGGAGCAGGTCATCCAGCGTCTGCGCGAGCACTGCTCCTTCCACCTGCTCTGCCCCATGGTGGAGGCCTACTTCTACGGCGAAACCGGAGCGCTCACCCGAGCGGGTGCACAGCGCCCCACAACCGTGGATGGCCGAGCCCTCGACGTCGAGGACTTCATCACCCACGAGCCGCCTTTCCTCGAAGTGCCAGACAAGTCGAAGTACTGGGCCACGCCGGACCGCCAGCGCCACCCCAAGCGGTACCTGCAGTACCTGTGCGACCCGCAGGGTGACGAGCAGAACCCCAGCCCCCACCGCTACCGGGAGACCCACGGCGGAGTGAAGGCCCTGCGCGAGCTCGACTGGTCCGGTGCCCTGTCCCAGGAATCCCACGCACGGCTCGCGCGCTCACTGTTCGCGGACCTCGCGGAGGCGCTCGAAGTGGACAACCCCTTTCCCGGGACGTGTCACCTCGAGACCTCGAACCCTGGCGCCGAGGCGGTGCTGCGCAACCTCTGAACCCTGGGTGCCCAGTGCCCGCTCAACGGCTCCCGGTCATCACCGCGGCGTCCATGGCGGCCATGCGGCGGCGCTTGCTGAGCTGGCGCGCCTTGGCCTCCTGCTTCTCGTAGTGCCGGGCAATGGCCATCAGGTGCTCGTCCGCCACGCGGCACTGGATGGCCGACACCTGCTCGTGCCGCCGCTCCAGTTCCTGCCACAGGTGCAGCTTGGACTGATTGCCCAGCAGCCGCGTCTCCACGGCGTCGAGCGCCGCGTCCATCTGCTTGTCCTCGGCCTCGAGCTGCGCCAGGCGCGCCTCCGCGTCCTCGGGAGGCCCCACACAACCGCTCGCCAGCCACAGCGCCATCGCCGCCAACCCGAGCCCCCAGCGCCGTGTCCGACCCGCCATCGCCCACCTCGAAGTCCGGTGCGTTTGTCATCCCGCGAGCACCCGGTTGGGCCTCTCGCGTGGCGCAAACTAGGGAGCCCTCCTCCCAGGGACAACCTCCCCCCAGGACGGATGAATCTCCCCGGCGTGTCATGGCTTCCAGCAGCCGACGCTTTCCCCGTCCTCCAGGGCGCTACGGCGCCTGCCGGTGACGAAGAATGAACTCACACACCTCGCGCGCCGCGCCGAAGCCCGCCTGCCGCTGCGCCACATAGTGCACTTGCGAACGGACCTCGTCCGGGGCCTCGGGCGGCGCCGCCGAGAAACCCACCGCCTTGAGCAGCGGCAGGTCCACCGTCTCGTCGCCCATGTACCCACACCGGTCCGCCGTCACCTTCAACAGCTCCAGCAGCTTCTCGAAGTGGGCCACCTTGTCCTGGCTGCCGAAGTGCACGTGCTTGAGGCCCAGCGACTGCATCCGCATCTGCGCGGACAGGCTGTCGCCGCCGGAGATGGCCGCCACCTCCAGCCCCGCCTCCTGCAGCCGCTTGATGCCCATGCCGTCGCGCACGCTGTACATCTGCGTCCAGCCCGAGTTGGGCACCCAGAAGATGCGGCCGTCGGTGAGCGTGCCGTCGATGTCGAAGATCATCACCGACAGGCGGCTCACCCGCTCCTTGAGCGACTCGAGGTTCTGGTTCATCCGCGCTCGCCCTACTTGGGAACGGCCTTGAGGACGGCCTTGCCGTCCTTGATGACGACCTTGAACTCCACCGACTTGGCGTTGTGCTGCTTCATCAGCTCGGGCACCTGCTTGCGCAGCGTGGCGGCGACGGAGTCGTAGCTCATCTTGGAGGTGTCCTCCTTGTTCTGACGCTTGGCGGCGACGTAGGCGTCATAGACGGACTTGAGCTTGTCCTCGGAGAGCCCAGCACCGCCGGCAGCCACGGGAGGACGCGCCGCCGCCGCGGGCCTGGCGGCGGGAGGACGGGCCGCCGCGGGAGCAACTGGCGGCACGGCGGGAGCCACACGCGGCACCGCCGGAGCCACGGGCGGCACCGCGGGCGCCACCGAAGGCACGGGAGCCACACGCGGCACCGCCGGAGCCACGGGCGGCACCAGGGGAGCCACGCGCGGCGCCACCGGAGCCACGGAGGGAATGGACGGAACCGCGGGGCCCCGGGCCGGCGTCCCCGCCACGGGTGCCACGGACGGCACCAGCGGCGCCACGGACGGCACCAGCGGCGCCACGGACGGCGCACCCCGGAAGGGCACCGGTTCCATGGGCGGGACGAGCGGCGCCACGGACGGCACCTTGGAGGGTTTCACCTCCTCGACCTCGAAATCCTCGTCCGGCAGCTCGATGGGCCCCAGGGTCTTGGGCCTGTCGGAGCCGGCCTGCTTCGCCGAGCGGCGCTTCGCCTTGGCCACGTCCCGCTTGTAGGTGCCGTTCTCGATTTCCTGCAGCGTGCGCTGCCAGAGCCGCTCGTACGTGGCGAACTTGGTGGCGATGGCCTGCACGCGGAACTTCGCCGCGGTGTTGCGGATGAAGCTGGTCTTCAGCCGCTCCAGCCGCTTCTTGAGGTCCTCGTACGCCCGCGTCGGCGGCAGGCGCTCGTTCCCCATGAAGTAGAACTCGTAGGCCACCTTGAGGGCGGCGATGTCGGCCTCGATGGCGTCACACTCCTGGAACGCCACCTCACTGCCCGACATCGTGGGCATCCCGGACTTGGTGTCACCACTGGCCGCTGCCAGCTTGGCGGACGACTTCGCCGAGGTTCCGGCCTTCAAGGCCTGGTTCTTCGTGGACGACTTCGAGGACTCGTACGCCATGGGTTCCTAGAGTGTCCTCAAGACGCGGCCGGGGATCAACCTCAGGCAGGGCTCGGTGTCGGGCCGACGCCAGCCGCCTCGCCTGCCCGGCGGATCCGCCGGTACAGCAAAGTCGCACCGAAGGTGAACATGCACAGGGAGATGAACTGGCTGGTGGAGATGTTGTACCAGGCCTCCAGGGGCACCGAGTCGGCCAGCCGCGAGGCGCCCAGGGACTCGAGCAGGCCGTGCAGGGTACCGCGCTCGGTGTCGCCGCGGAACAGCTCCACCGAGGTGCGCAGCACCGCGTAGCACATCAGCCACATGGCGAAAATCTGGCCGTGGAAGCGCCGGTAGCGCCGCGCGAAGAGCAGCGCCAGGAAGAGGACGAGCTGGCCCACGGACTCGAAGATCTGCGTGGGGTAGATGGGCAGCGTGGTGCCGTGCTGCGCCACCCAGTCCGAGATGCGCACGGCGCCGGGGGCCATGTGGTGCAGGATTTCCCCGGTGGCCTCCACCACGTAGCGCGAGTCCTGCGCCTGCGACTGGAAGGCGAGGCTGGAGGTCCCCCCGAGCCGCCCGAAGAGGTCCTTGGCCAGCCCCGAGCCGGGGAAGTGGACGGCGAAGCGCGTACCGGCCGCGGTGACGTCCCCCCAGCAGCAGCCGGCGGAGAAGCACCCCAGGCGGCCCAGGCACTGGCCCAGCGACACGGTGGGGATGGCCAGGTCCGCCAGCCGCATGAACTCCATGTGGTGCTGCTTCGCGAAGAGCAGCGAGGCCAGGGCCGCGCCGATGAGGCCGCCGTAGAAGACGAGCCCTCCGCCCAGGGAGAACACCTGCGTCCAGTCGCGCGCGTAGTCCTTCCAGTTGACGAGGATGAAGAGGACGCGGCTGCCCACCAGGCCGCCCACCAGCGCGTAGAAGCCGAAGTCCATCATGGCCTCCTGCTTGCGCGGGCCCTCGGTGTCCACCCACTGGCCGCCGCCCTGGGCGTCCGGCACCCACGTGGGCTTGCGCCACTCCTCGCGCGCCAGCCGCGCCGCCACCGTCAGGGCCGTCATGAAGCCCGTGGCCAGCAGCACGCCGTAGGAGTGGATGGGGATGCCCTCACCCTTGCCACCGGGGATGGCGGACGCGGGCAGCGCATAGCGCAGGCCGAACCACGCCAGGACCGCGGCGAAGGCCCCGTAACCGAGCGCGCGCTGCATCCGGTCGCTGGAGGTGGGGGCCTCGGGCTTCTCCCCGGGGGCCTTGGGCGTGCCCACGGCACCGCTCCAGCCGTTGTAGGCGATGTAGCCCACGACGCCGAGCGCCAGGGCGTACAGGACGAGCTGGGACCAGAGGGAGGTGAAGGTGAAGTGGACGAGAACGGGAAGCATGGGCAGGAGCCTCGGAGACGCGAGGCCGCGCAGGTTACCCGTTCACGGCGCCGCGAGGGTGGGGAGTGGCGGTCCTCGCTCGGGACCGCCCGCAGGGGGAGCGGCCCGCCGTCAGGCGGTGGCCGACTTGTCCTGCTTGGGCGTTTCCTTGTCGTCGGGCGTCTCCTTGCGCACGAAGGCGTCCACCATGAGCAGCCCCACGCCCACGACGATGGCCGAGTCCGCCACGTTGAAGGAAGGCCAGGCGGCCTTGTCGTACCAATGGGCCTCGAGGAAATCGATGACGAAGGCCCGGGCGATGCGGTCGATGTAATTGCCGATGGCGCCGCCCAGCACCAGGGGCAGGCCCCACAGGGCCCAGCGCTCCTGGGGGTCCTTCCCGCTCAGCTTGCTGAAGTACCAGGTGATGAGCACCACCGCGGCGATGCTCACCACGTGGAAGAGCATGCCGCGCGTGGCGGGCGGAAGGGTGCGGAACAGGCCCCAGGCCGCGCCCGGGTTCTCCGCGTAGCGCAGGCGGAAGAAGGACTCGGAGACCTCGATGTACCGCTTGGAGCGGTAGTGCAGCCCATCGAAGCCCAGGGGAGGGGGCTCGCCGTACATCGCCGACAGCCGCTCGCCCAGCGTGGGCCGGTCATCGAAGCGCGTGGTCAGCTCGCGGACGACGAGGTACTTCGTCCACTGGTCGAGGACGATGACGCCGAGCGCCACCGCCAGCAGGAGGATGTATTTGCGAGGCACGGGAGGTGTTTATACCACCTGCCCCCCGGGCGTCACGGTTTCCACGGGCTTGCGCTCCAGGAAGGAGTCCAGCAGGAGCAGACCCACACCGACGCAGATGGCGGCATCGGCCACGTTGAAGGTGGGCCAGCGCATGCCGGGCTGGTTGCGCCAGTGCCAGTCGATGAAGTCGATGACGTAGCCGCGCAGGAGCCGGTCCACGAAGTTGCCCAGCGCGCCGCCCGCCACGAGCGCGAGCGCCCAGCGCACCCGCCTCTGGTCCGGGGTGAGCCGCACGTACATGAAGCCGATGAAGCCGAGCGCCACCAGGCTGACGAGGTGGAAGAAGGGCCGGCGCACGGAGTCGGGCAGGTTGCCGAAGAGGCCCCAGGCGGCACCCGGGTTCTCCACGTAGCGGAAGTGCCAGTAGTTCTCGATGAACTCGTAGTGCTTCAAGCGCCGGTCCCCCTCCGGTGCTGGCGGCCTGTTGTCCAGGTTCTGCTCGGAGACGAAGCCCGTCACGCGGGCGAAGCCGGTACGCCCATCGAGCGCCTCCGTGAGGTGGGCCACGGCCAGGTACTTGGTCACCTGGTCGGCGGCGAGGGTGGCGAGGCCCACGAGGATCAGGACACGAAAGCGGTGCATCATGAGACCCCCAGGTCTACCCTGGTGCTGGGGGCCTGACAACCGGCGCCGAAAGCAGCCGGGCGGGCATCGGGTTGACTCGCTGGAAGCCTCGAAGTGGGGCATGGTGGGGACGATGGAGACTGTTCAGCCACCCGTGACGCCGAATCCAAACGAGACACCCAACGCCCCGGCCGTGGCCCCGGCGAAGCCGAAGCTGATGGAGCGCCTGCAGGCCTTCATCGTCCGCTACGGCCCGCTGGCCCTGGTGGTGCACTACGCCATCTTCGGCCTGTGCCTGGTGGGCTTCATGCTGCTCATCCGCGCGGGCTTCCAGGTGGAGGGCGCCATGGGGGCCGCGAGCACCTTCACCGGGGCGTACCTCGCCTGCCAGGTCATCAAGATTCCGCGCTTCGCCGCCACGTTCGCGCTCACGCCGCTGCTCGACAGGCTCATCCGGCGCCTGCGCAACAAGGGTCCCAACCCGGCCGATCCGCCCGCCGGGCCATGACGCGGCTCCAGGTCCGTTTCTACGGCGCGCTCAACGACTTCCTCGCACCCGAGCGGCGCGGGGTGGAGTTCGTCCACACCGTGCAGGGCACGCCCGCGGTGAAGGATCTCATCGAGTCGCTCGGCCCGCCCCACCCCGAGGTGGACGTGGTGCTGGTGGATGGAGAGGCGGTGGATTTCTCCCGCCGCGTGGGGGACGGGCAGCGGCTGGCCGTCTACCCCGCCTTCACCTCCATCGACGTGACGCCGCTGGTGCGCGTGGGGCCCCCTGCCCTGCCCGAGCCGCGATTCCTGCTGGACGTGGGGCTCGGCCGGCTCGCGGGCCTGCTGCGCATGCTCGGCTTCGACACGCTGTGGCGCAACGACTACGCGGATGACGTGCTCGCCCGGCAGTCACGCGAGGAGCGGCGCATCCTGCTCACGCGGGACATCGGCGTGCTCAAGCGCTCCGAGGTCGTCCACGGGTACTTCCCCCGCGAGACGGACCCCTCGCAGCAATTGGTGGAGGTGGTGCGGCGCTTCCAGCTCACCGCGCACATGCGCCCCTTCTCGCGGTGCATCCCGTGCAATGGCGTGCTCTCGGGGGCCTCGCCCGAGGAGGTGCGGGGCCGCGTGCCCGAGAACGTACACGCCACGTTCACCCGCTTCCAGCAGTGCCCCGAGTGCAAGCGGGTGTTCTGGGCGGGCTCGCACCACGACCGCATGCAGGTCATCATCGACAAGCTGCGCGAGCTGGAGCAGCAACCGTAGGCGCGGCGTACACGCCTACGTCTTCTTGGCCTCGACGGTGGCGGCGTACAGGAAGAGCGCCTTGCGCCAGGCGTTCCGGTTCTCAGGCGTGCCCATGGTGTGACAATTCTCGGCGGCCACGGCCCAGTTGCGGGCCATGGCGGCCTTGGTGAGCGTGTCGAACAGGTAGTCCTTGCCCGGCTTGTTCGCCTTCCCCGGGAACTTGCCCACTCCCACGTTGTAGACGATGTCGAGCAACCCGCGACGGGCGGCGCGGGGATAGCTGTGGAAGTTGGGGAACTTTGTCACGAGGTGGGGGAGGAACTCGTCGACGAGCCGCTTCCTGGCGAGCTCGCGGATGGTCTGGTCGGTGAGCGCGATGGTCGGCCGCAGCGCGTAATCCGTGGCCCGCATGGCCTTGGGCAGATTCTGGACGTCCGTGAAGGCCTTGGCGATCTCCGCCTCCGTCGCCGGCTTGCCGGTGTCCATGTTCTGGAAGGGCAGTCCCTTGGCCGCCATCACGTCGTTGGGAGCGTTCTTCTCCAGGCGGCTGAGCATGTTGCCGGCCCCCACCGTCACATGGCCCACGGTATCCCGGTACATGTACGGGACCACGCCTTCCCAGGCGATGATGTCGAGCCACATCTCCTCGAAGGTGATGACCGTCTTCTGATCTCCCGCGTCGACCGGCGGCGCCGGGTTCGTGGTGAGCCCCGAATTGCGCCGCTTGGGCTTCGGGGGCCGCGTCATCAGCGAAACGCCCTCTTGCGAGCAGATCCAATCGGCATCCGGGTCCCAGGACAGCCCCTGACCCTTGAAGGCGGAGAACTTGTCCTCGTCGAAGTCCAGGTAGGCAGCCATGGGGCCCGGCTTTCCGTCGCGCGCCGCGGCGGGGAACGAGAGGATCGCGAAGGCTTGCGGCTCGGCCTGGGGGATGAGGCAGAGGGACTCCTGAGGAGCCGTGGCAATCAGGGGCGGCGCGGGCTCCGAGGGGGCCAGCGGATCCGCCTTCCAGGGCAGGTGCCGTTCTCCCAGGTAGGCCTCGAAAACCCCTTCGTCATCCAAGGCGATCTGGATCCGGGACGCACGGTAGTCCGGAGGCTCCGCTCCAGCGGCGGCCGCGGGTTCCACCAGCGCCACGTCGAGCATGAGATGGGCGCGCGGGGCCACGCCGGAAATCTTCCCGCTCACCTCCCAGGTGCCATGCCAGCTCCTGTCATACTCGATCTTGAACTCCTCGAGCTTCGGCTTCGGGAGCCGGATGAAGTCCCGCTTTTCGAGCAGCAACGTCTGGGGACCGCCCGCCCGGCTCGCCCCCCAGAGCTGCCAGCCGAACTCGTAGCTTCCGGCTTCCTCCTCGCCCACGTCCGCGAGCTGCTCACAGGAATCGCCCGTGAAGCCGATGGCCCAGTTCCGATCGCCCGACCACCAGCTGCCCGCATCCCACCGGTGGGAGAAGGCGCTCCGGGGCACCGTGGCCGCGATCTCCGTCGAGCCGTCATCCACCTCGATGACACGCAGCTCGAGCTCCGCCTTCTTGAAGATCCACCCGAAGTCGGGCGAGAAGGTCACGAGCGAACCCAGGAGCATCTGCTCCGGCTTGGGCAGCTTCGTGTGGATGGCACAGGTGTTGTTGAACCGGAGGGACGGCGGGAAGGTGGCCATCTCGGAGTGGGGGAAGTCCGGCGTGAGGGAGAAGCCCACCAGCCCCTCGCCGACCAGACGCTGGGCCACCACGTCGAGGACAGGGCTCTTGCCCGCGACCTCGACATGGAACTGACCATCCGGTGCGACCTTCATCACCGCGTCATCCACGGGGTACGAGGCCGTCTTCTCCCCGATCTTCACCAGCCAGGTCAGCGCACACTTCACGTCTCCAGGCTTGAAGTTCTTGCCCTTGCCTCGGATGGGGACGTCGATGAGCAGCTCGCCCGGGCTCGCGAGGTTCCGCGTGGCCGCGGTATCCATCGAGTTGAACGTGATGGAGGTCCGAGGGACGAGCACGAAGGAGATGGAGTTGCGATACCCCGCGCTCAAGCGGGTCGACTCGGTTTCCCTCACGGCGCTCGGAACCGGAGCGGCGGTCTGTCCTGCGCTGCCTTGTGTGCTCATTTGACGAGTCCCAAGTCCTTGGAGGTGACCTCAGGGGTGGAAGCCGCCTGGACGGCGATGCCGTGAATCGTGAGCGGGTCTCCTTCCCTGGCCACCCGGGGACGCCAGGTGAAGCGGAAGGGGCCCTGGTCCTTCTTGAGCGCGGCTTTGGGAAGGGTGGCCTCGAAGACCCCCGTCTCCGTGCAGCGCCCGAAGTGCGCGCGGGCCGAGACCGTGTAGCGGATGGACCCGGTGATGACCGCGTCCTCCTGCCACAGCGCCTCCACCGGCTGCTCACCAGCGCCGTCCGCGGACAGATCACCGGTGAGGACGGAAACCTCCTGCCCCACGCCCGCCCGGACCATCCGCTCACAGACGAGCTGGAGATCGACATCGGTGGGGACGAAACGGGCCTTGCCCACGAACCGGATGTCCGACTTCCGGGGCTCCAGCGTGAGCTCATCGAGGCTCGGCTTGACCTCGACCTTCCAGCGCACCGGAGGCGGAGGCGTGGCCACCTTCTGGGGTTGCGTGATGCTGGCGGAGAACTCGAGCGTCGCGCCCCAACGGTCCGGGAGGACCTCGTTCTTCTTGAGCAGCTCCCAATCCGCCCTGACCACCGAGCCCACGAGGGTGCTCTTCGATTCCGCCCCTCCGGTGAGCTTGAGGGTGGGGCCGGCCGCGGTCCATTGACGGACATCGCCGTGGAGACGCACCTCCGTGATGAGCTTGCCCCGGCCCATCTTGATGACCTGGTCGCCGAACTCGAACCGGCTCACGGGGGGCAATTCCTTGTCCGCGGCGAGCTCGAGGAAGTCATTGCCACAGGCGGCCTTGATGTCCTCCACCGAGGCCTCGATCAGGTTCGCCTCGCCCTCCACGGCGGGCTTGCCTGCCAGCAGCGTGTGCCCGCCGTTGGGCGCGATGAAGTGGGGACGGACATGGAGGCTGTCCCCCTCCTGGGAGAGCGCCTGCGCGGCGAGCCGCCCCAACGCGGGCCCCGGATCGAACTCGAAGCCGAGCGGGCCGGAGTCCGGCTTCGGCTCGTAGGTGAGCCGGATTGCCGGTTCGTCCTCCGCCCGCACGACCTGGAGGTCGGGCTGGTCGGAGAGCTGCGGCAGCCTGTCCACGATGGCCTGGAGATCCTCGGCTTTGTTCGAGGCGGGAATGACAAGCAGTTCAACACCGGAGTCCTCGAGCCGCATCACCGTCAGGGGAATGTCCTTGTCCGTGCGGCTCCTGGGCCGGCAGACGTCCCGCAGTTCCTGGAGCCGGCGCGCCAGGGGAACCGCCAGGACGAATTCCGTCGCGACACCCATGAAGACCGGTCCCAGACGCTTGTGGCTCACGAACTCCTGGAAGGAGAAGTTGGGCGTGACCTTGGGGTTGCTCTTCGCCTTCTCCACTCCCACGATGAACTCACCCTTGAACCGGAGCCCTCCCTCCACCCGTTGCTCGGGAGGTCTCTGAGCGGTGACGGGAATCGCCAGCTTGCTGAAAGCCCGCGCCTCGGGCTCACCCGTCTTGGGTACTCGCCAGTACTCGAACACGATGTAGCCGGAGAGGGCAGCAGGCCAGTTCGCGCTGATGGTGAAACCACCCGTAACGAGGGTCCGGAGCTTGCCGCTGGGATCAGGCTTGCCCGTGCCAAGCGAGAAGCTCTGCCCGGAGAGCTCGGGCTTGGACATGTCGAGCACCGTCGTCCCGGTCTTCACGGGCTCGAAGCGCTGGTCTGCCCCGTTGGTGGCGTACAGTTCCCACTTCCCCCAGAAGGAGAAGCGGAAGCGCCCCAGGGCGACGCCCTCGTTGTAGGCCGTGCGGCACACCCGCATCGGCCCTTGTGACGGGCCGCCTTCCCGTGCGCTCACCCAGAAAGAGACATCGGCCGCGTTCGTGCCGTCCGTCGTGCCGTAGCCGTGCTGCACCAGCACGGGAAGCATCTCCGTTCCAACCAGCGGCCGTGGATCCTTGTAGAGCACGCCCAGGTAGGGCGGCTGCTGGGTACTCTCGTCGCGCTTGAGCGTGCCCGGCGGCCACGTCTTCTTGAGTGCAACGGCGCCCTTCTCGATCAACAGGTCGGTGAGCCACAGCGCCGTGACCGGGTGCATGGTGATGATCTTCGCGTCCTCGGGCAGCAGATGGCCGTCCGCCCCGAAGAGGCTCTTGCTGGCGTCCGGTCCCAGCACCGGAACCTCACCGAACTTGTCCTCACTGGTCTTCGGACGGGACCACCAGCACAGCGGCAGGAGCTGTTTCTTCACCTCCTTGAAGGCATCTTCCTCATCCGGCAGGTCGATGTGCCCCGCCTTTTTGCGAGCCTCGAGCTGCTCGCTCAGACCCTTCGGCGTCCACTCGTTCAGATGGTCCAGCACGAGGTTGCGCCAGCGCTGGGTCACGGCCTTCTCGAAGAGGGCCTCACGGCTCTCCAGGCGCTTCGGACGCACCTCCTCCGCCTTCACCACCAGGGGCTGATCCAGGAAGAAGTGCTCCGACCAGAGCACGATCTCATCCGCTTCCGCGGGCACGGTCAGAGTGACCTTGCCCTGGTTCGGAGTGAGCGTGAGGCGCTGCCCTCGCCGGGCTTCCGGCAGCGGGACGCCCGCCTTCTGGTAGGTGACCTCAAGGACACAGGACTCACTCCCCGGCTCGCCCTTGTACTCGTGCGGATTCGAGAACTCGAGCTCGAAGGGATAGGTGAACGGTGGGGCCTGGGTGTCACTGGAAGACCCACCCGCCGGAAAGAACATCTTGCCGTCGTTGAAATGCCTCCGCAGCGCCGTGCCGTACTTGTCGTTGAGCAGGTCCTTGACGAGATCGACTCCGGTCTGCCCGAGGATGCTCTGGACCTCGTTGGTGGCATCCGTCGTGCCCGATGCAGGCATCTCCAGGAAGTTGTCCGGCCGGTGCTCCTGGACCTGCTTGAACAGGTTCTTCAACCTCCCCGACTTCTCCAGGAGGAGCTCGAGCCCCCCCTCGCCGCCCGAGAGGGAGAACAGCTCCCAGTGCAGATATTTGGGCGGCGCCTCGGTGACGAGAGGGCCCTGGGTGACGAAGCCGATCGTCTCACCCGCGGCCACGGGGAAGATGGGCCGGTCGAAGGTGACGATGGAGCCTTCCTTGAAGGCCTGGATGGCTTCCTCGACGTCCTTGGGGCTCGGCTTGCCGAGGGCCACGATGCGCTCGCCGCTCCTGGCGGGCAGGGGCTGCTCGCGTCCCTGGACCTTGAAGGAGGCCGCCTCGGGCGCCACCTTCTCCTTGGCCCAGAAGGTCTTGCCAACATCCGTGCTGAGCGGATCCAGGTTCACCACTCCGCCAAACTGCATCTTCAGGAAGGACGCGAGCCAGGGAGCCTTCTCGAAATCTTCGTTCGCCCTGTCCCACTGCGGGGACGCCAGGTGCATGTACAGGCTGTAGAGCGGATGGACCTGCTCGGACTCCTTGCCCTCCTCGACCGCCGCCAGCTCGTGGCGGATCAGCACGAAGCCCAGGTGGCGGCCCTCGGTGACTTCCCGGAGAAACGCGTTGTCTCCACCCGTCCCGGGCGCCATGAGCCGCGCGGCCACGACGTACCCGGGCATGGCCGCCTGAACCGGCACCAGGGTCTTGGGCGAGTCCGGCTCCAGATGCACACCCCCGTGCAGGTTCTGCTGCTGTCCGAGCGGGAAGTAGCCCCCCTTGCCGCTCTCGTTGAGAAAGAAGTACTTGAGCGGCGACTCGCGCTTCTGCTCCGCGTTGAAGGGGAAGAACACCTGCGGTGGCTCCTCGTCGGGGAGCCCGGCCACGGTGGCGCGCAGGTACTCGAAGTGCATGTAGTCGTGGTAGTAGCCACCCCAGTGGAACCCGAAGCTCGCCATGATCTCCACGATTCTTCGTGGCATGTCGAAGCGTTTGGTCTCATCGAACGGGTTCGTCTTGTCATTCAGGTCGATGGCGTTGCCCCAGGAATGATTGGAGAGCAGCTCCTTCTTGGGCCTGTGGCCCTTCCTCCACGGAACGAGCTCATCGAAGGACTGGTGTTTGAGATCGTGCCTGGCGCACTCGACGTTCCAGTTGCCCATGAAGCCAGGCTGCTTACGCAGCTCGGCGTATTCAGGACGGTCCACGAGCACGGCCTTGACCTGGTCATTCAGCTTGTAACGGAAGTAGTGGCCGCCGACCGCATGCAGCACATAGGGCAGGTTGGCTGCCTTGATCTTCTCGAACGCCGCCGCGAAGAGAGGCGCCAGCTTGCGGTTGACGTCGATCTTCCGGACCTGGTTCTTCAGCGGCCCGAAGCCCACCAACTCCACGGGAACGATGTGGTTGGCGCAGAAGCTCTCGAGAAGGGGATTGCCGAAGACCTTGGAGATCTTCCCGAACGAATCGCCGCCCTCGAATTCGTCCTTGGTCTTCGGATCACCGTAGTTGGAGGAGTGCCTGACCTCGACCTTGGTGGTGCACAGCCGGGTTGGCTCCTGATAGCCGTAGCTCATGGGACCTTCACCTTGGTGAACTTGCCCTTGCCCCACTTGAGCACCGACGTGCGCTCTCCGGTGCCGGCGATGGTGTGGACGATCTCGGGCACGCCGTCATTGTCGATGTCCTGGACGCTCATCAACTCGGTCTCCGGACCACCGTCATGGCCCGCGTCGATGGAGTGGAGCCGCTTCTTCTTGGGAACGTCGTAGACGCGCAGACGGACCTGCGTGCCCTGGGCCGGCGCCGAATAGGAGTGCGCGAACGCGAACACGCCTGGCACTACGGTGTGGATGCAGGAGGTGACCTGTTCCGCATCGCATGGCGCCGACACGGAGTCGGTCATCAGGTTCTTCATCCCGTCGCACGACACCACGGTGATCGTCTTGGTGAGCTGGTCCTTCTTACACTCCGTCTGTGCCCCAACGAGCAGGACTCCGTCCTTCTCCAGGATCCACGAGGCGGGGTCAATGACGGGGTTCTTGCGGCTGATCTTGCACGTGGGCGAATCGGTCACCAGATACGCCCCGGGAGTGGTGAGGCGCGGGAGATAGGCGCCCGTATAGAGATGGGTCATCTCCGTGTACACCTGCTTCTCCATCGCCTCACCTTCCGCCCGATCCTGGAACCTGCCCACGGCCCTGTAGACCTTTCCCTTCTGACGAAAGAGATGGCGCTCCCCGAGAAACTCGTAGGGCTTCATCGGCTCCCGAGGGTCGTATGGCGCCAGGGGCGTGCCATCGTTCTTCCGCTCACCAATCTGGATGACGAGAGTCCGGCCATCCCAGTCCTGGTCGCAGAGCGGCTCCGCGCGGGCCCATTGTGGCGCGGCGAGCACCACCAGGGCACCTACGGCCGAAAGGGTTCTCCAACCCGCCGCGCAACCGCGGGAAGCACCTTCATTGACAGGCAACATCGAGAGCCACCTTTCTGGATTCAAGAATCCCCCCCAAGGCCACATGGCATTCCAGCCAGCGGCGGGATTCTAGAGCAACAACACGACAACGGAGCACCTGCCCTTCACGACGGCAGGTACCGCCCGGAAATTTACGATGCGGTCATCGCAGGCGTTCCAAGACCTGGAAAACGCCCTTCGGATGGGTACGGGTCAGCACGAAAGCCGCCAGGTCGGCAATGCTTCCACCGGTGGCACCCAAGCTGCGGAAAACGAGCACGTCCTCGTACCCGTCGGCATTGAAATCCCCGGTCGCCCACCACTGCAGGTAACCCTCGTCACTTTCACCTTGAACCTGGAGCTCACGCCACTGAGCGCCGTTCGGCGCCATCTCGAATCGCAGCGCCTTGTCGACGTCATGCCAGGAGCGCCCCGTGCGCGCGGCCTTGGCGAGCCGCCCGGCGTCTTCATCGGAGAACGCCGCCGCCAGGGCCGCCGGAAGCACCTCGCCGGGAGCCTTCATCGTGAGGACCTCCCGCACATGACTGACACGCGAAGGTTGGGCCCGGGCCACCCGCTGCAGGGCGCGGCACTGGATGAACTTCATCTGGAAGGCGTGGAACTCGTGGGTCACCGTGACGTCAACGTCGTTCACGCCGACTCCATCCAGGTCGGTACACCGGCGAAGCTCGCGCTCCCGCCGCGCCGGAAGTTTCCCCTCGCGAAGCGTATAGGGTGCACGCCACTCATGGGTGAGGGCCGCGGCGGCCTCCTCAGGTGAGGTGGCCTGGAGCCCTGGCATCACCTGCACGGGCAGAGACGCGGAAGCCTCGCGCTTTTGCGCATGGGCCGCGGCGAAGGGCATCAGCCAGGTGAAGGACAGCAGCGCGAGAAGAGTCCGTGTGCCGTTGATGCTCATGCTCATCCCCTCGATTCAGTCCACGAAGCGGTTGAGCTGGTAGCCGCCATCCACGTCCCAGATGGCGCCCGTCACGAAGCCGCCATCCTTCTCGTCGAGCAGCGTCAGGGCATGCCGAGCGAGCTCCTCGGCGGGGAGGACGCGCTGGATGAGGCTGTTGTCGAGCGCCGCCTGCTCGAAGCCCGGCACCGCATCCGCCACCGAGCGGAAGGCCGGTGTCTCGATGGCGCCGGGGCACAGGGCGTTCACGCGAATCCCACGCGCGGCGAGCTCGATGGCCCACGTCTGCGTCAGGTGCTGCACCGCCGCTTTCGTCGCGCCGTAGATGGCGATGTTCGGCAGGGGGCGGCGGCCCGCCGCCGATGAGATGTTCAGGATGGCCGCGCCCTTGCGTCCGCTCATCACCTTCACGGCCGCGTCGGTGAACACCACCGTCCCCCGCACGTTCACCGCGAACATCGCGTCCACGTCCTCCATCGAGAACGCACCCACCACCCCGGGGCGGAGGATTCCCGCGTTGTTCACGAGCAGGTCCAGCCCTCCGTGGCGGCTCACCGCTGCTTCCACGGCGCGCTCGGCCGTCTCCCGGCTCGCCACGTCTCCCACCATGTACGAGGCGTGGTGCCCCAGCTTCCGCACGGCCTCCTCGAGCTTGTCCTCGCGCCGGGCAACCAGCACCACCCGCGCGCCCTCCTCGACGAGCCTGGCCGCTATCGCGAAGCCGATTCCCTCACTCCCACCCGTGATGACCGCTGACTTTCCCGCGAAGCGCATGTGCTGCCCCTTGAGTGCCACGTGTCCCATCGTGGTGGTCTCACTGTCACTCCGGGCACCACCCCGCGCAAGCCACCGCGGGTCAAAGGCCGGCCAGGTCACTCGATGACGATGGGCGCCTCGACCAGATTCGTGAACTCCGCCTCACAGGAGCTGAAGCCCTCGCACGCCTCTACCCCCATGGTCACCTGGCCGGTCAGGAGCAGGCGGTAGCGGCCGGGCCGCAACGCGGGCAGGGTGAACCGGACGTGGTTGCCCTGCACGGAGAGGTTCTGGATCCCATGCCATCCCCCGCCCTCGTCCCCCACCACATCCAGCATCATCTTCCCGGGCCGATCGGTCACCGGTAGCCACTCGAGGTCGACCTCCGCCCCAGGGCGGAGGATGGCCTCCTGCTGACCGTTCACCCGGATTTGCCGTGGCGAAACAAGCGACTGGAAGACCGCTCGCATCCTCGAGCGGCCATCCGAGAGGACGAACTCGGTGAGCGGCTCGTCGGCCGGGCGTGACGGGCTACTGAAGTGGGGGTACGCGCAGGAGGAGACCTTACCGACACCCATCTCCACATTGCCCCGGTTCACCAGGGTCGTGCTCTCCCCGTCGAAGGTGAGATGGGTGTCGGCGGGAATCCGGTAGCAGTCCTGGCCCAGGCTCCAATCGAAATAAACGATGGCCGCCGTGGACCCGCTCGTGTACGGCACGAAGAGCTTCAGGCCCGGGATGTCCCGCAGCTCCCGGTCGAGCAGCGTGGGACCACAGGCGGTGACGGCGAAGGCCAACAACGGCATCAGCTTGTTCATGAGCACGCCGCGTTGCAGGGTCCACGCCAGCACCTGTACACGGCACGTTGCGCGGCACTGTGTGCAACCGGTGTCACGGCGGCTGCACACGTCAGGACACGCGTTGCACGGAGCGCGCACACAGGGGCTCGATACCCTCACCCCGTCCCTCTCCCGGTGGGAGAGGGGTTGTTTCCGGGCCCCTGCTCCCGGCTCAGCCCAGCGCTTCCTGGCACTTCTCGCAGACGGGCGCTCCCGAGGCCACCTTCTCGGAGTAGGTCCAGCAGCGCGGGCACTTCTCGCCCTGCGCCGTCAGCACCTCCGCCTTCACGTCCTCGCCCAGCGCCTGCGCCACGTTCAGCGCCTGCGCCTTCTCGCCCGCCGCGTCCGCCAGCTCCACCTGGCTCACGATGAACAGCCCCGGCAGCTCCGCCGCGTTCGCCTTCAGGAACTCCAGCGCCTTGCCACTCGCGCTCAGCACCACCCGCGCCTCCAGCGATGCGCCAATCATCTTGTCCCGGCGCGCCGCCTCCAGCAGTCCCTGCACCGCGCTGCGCACCGCGAAGAGCTTCCCGTACCGCTCGGACAGCGCCGCGTCCGGCTTCACCGCCGGCTCCGGGAAGTCCGTCAGGTACACGCTCTCCGCCTTCTTCCCCGGCAGGTACTGCCACGCCTCCTCCGAGGTGAAGCTCATCACCGGCGCCAGCAGCTGCAGCAGCACCGTGGCCACCTCGTGCAGCACCGTCTGCGCGCTGCGCCGCGCGTGGCCCGCCGCCTTCGACGTGTACAGCCGGTCCTTCAGGATGTCGAAGTACACCGCCGACAGGTCACTCGCGCAGAAGTCCACCACCGTCGCGTACACCAGGTGGAACTCGTACGCGTCGTACGCCTTGCGCACCCGCGCCACCACCTCCGCCAGCCGGCCCCGCGCCCACGTGTCCAGCGGCAGCAGCTTGTCCGCCGGCACCGCGTCCTTCTCCGGCTCGAAGTCGTACAGGTTGCTCAGCGCGTAGCGGATGGTGTTGCGGATCTTCCGGTAGCCCTCGCTCAGACCCTTCATGATCTGATCCGACAGGCGCACGTCGTTGCGGTAGTCGCTGCTCGCCACCCACAGCCGCAGCACCTCCGCGCCGTACTGCTGGATGAGCTTCTCCGGCGCCACGGTGTTGCCGAGGCTCTTGCTCATCTTCTGGCCCTGGCCGTCCACCACGAAGCCGTGCGTCAGGCATGCCTTGTACGGCGACATGTCGCGCGTGCCCACCGCCACCAGGATGGACGAGTGGAACCAGCCACGGTGCTGATCGCTGCCCTCGAGGAACAGGTCCGCCGGCACCCGCTGCCGCCGCTCGGACACCGCGCTGAACGCGCACGCCGAGTCGAACCACACATCCAGGATGTCCGTCTCGCGGCGGAACTCCGTCTTGCCGCACTTCTTGCACGGGTAGCCCGCGGGGAGGAACTCCTTCACCGGCGTGCGGTACCACACGCCCGCGCCCTCCTTCTCCACCGCGTCCGCCACCTTCTCCATCAGTTCCGCGGAGATGATGGAGTCGTCACACCCCTCGCAGTACGCGATGGGGATGGGCACGCCCCACGTGCGCTGGCGGCTGATGCACCAGTCCGGCCGCGTCTCCAGCATGCCCCGGATGCGGCTGTGCCCCCACGAGGGCACCCACTGCACCTTGTCCACCTCGTCCAGCACCTGCTGCCGGTACGACTTGTCCCCCTTCAGCGGCTTGTCCAGCGGGATGAACCACTGGTACGTCGCGCTGAGGATGACCGGGTTGTGGCAGCGCCAGCAGTGCGGGTAGCTGTGCTCGACCTTGTCCGACTTGTCGTTGAGCAGCACGCCCTTCTCTGCCAGCATGTCGATGACGATCGGGTTGGCCTCGAAGACCTTCTTGCCCGTCAGCCTCTCGCCCACGCTCTCGTCGTAACGGCCGTCCAGGCGCACCGGGTTGTAGATGTCGAGCCCGTACTTCAGGCCCACCTCGTAGTCCTCCTGGCCGTGTCCCGGCGCCGTGTGCACCAGGCCCGTACCGGCCTCCAGCGTCACGTGCTCGCCCAGGAGGATCTTCCCCTGCCGCTCGTAGAAGACGTGCTGGTAGGTGCAGCCCTCCAGCTCGTCTCCGCGCGCGTAGGCGACAATCCGCTCGGGGTCCACCAGCGACGCCGCGGCGACTTCCTCGCCGCCCGGCAGCTTCGCGTTCTTCACCGCCAGCTCGTCCGCCTTCACCTCGGCCAGCACCTTGGGCAGCAGATCCTTCGCCACGCAGATGACGCGCTCGCCGAGCGTGTAGAACACGTACTCGTACTCGCCGTTCATCGCGATGGCGAGGTTGGCCGGCAGCGTCCAGGGCGTGGTGGTCCAGATGACGAAGGAGACGTTCTTCCCCTTCAGCTTCGGCACCTTCTCCGCCACCTCGGGGCCCGCCGGGAAGGCCACGTACACGGAGGGGCTCGCGTGGTCCTCGTACTCCACCTCGGCCTCGGCCAGCGCCGTCTGGTCCGTCACGCAGAAGTACACCGGCTTCTTGCGCCGGTAGAGCATGTCCCGCTTCGCGAACGTGGCCAGCTCGCGGATCTCCTGCGCCTCGTAGGAGAAGTCGAGCGTGCGGTACGGATGGTCCCAATCACCGAGCACGCCCAGGCGCTTGAACTCGGTGCGCTGGATGTCGATGAACTCCATCGCGTACGTGCGGCACTGCTCCAGGAAGGACTCCCGGTCCAGCGTGCGCTTGTCGATCTTCTTGTCCTTCAGCCGCTTCTCCACCGCCTGTTCAATCGGCAGACCGTGGGTGTCCCAGCCGGGGATGTAGTCGCACCGGCGGCCGGCGAGGTTGCGGTACTTGACGACGATGTCCTTGAGGATCTTGTTGAGCGCGTGGCCCGCGTGGATGTGGCCGTTGGCGTACGGGGGCCCATCCGTCAGCACGAAGGGCTCGGCGGCCGCGCGCCGCTCGAGAATCTTCCCCCAAATCCCCTTCTCCGCCCACCAGCCGAGCATCTTCGGCTCCAGCTGGGCCAGGTTCCCCTTCATGGGGAAGTCCGTCTTCGGGAGATTGACCGAGTCCTTGTAATCCTTCGGAGGGGTGCCGGTGTCGCTCATGACCTCGGGCCGTAACACGGGCCCGCAGGCGCTTCAATCCGCAAGCGTACCCGGTGCCTCCCAGCGACGGTCCCGGGCGGATCGCCTCCGGGGCTCAGCGCTTGCCCGGTTCGAGCTGCGAGCGGCCGGGCTGGGGGCCTTCCCGGACGTCCCGTTCCAGCACGTCCTCGACGACGGTGCGGCGCAGGACGATGACCGCCACGCGGCCCTCCTTCACGGGGCGCACCGACACCCGAAGCTCCTCGCCGCCCCGGCGCCACGTCCCCTCGGACGTCTCGGAGTACCCCGCCCCGCGCAGCTCCTTCAGGTAGAAGTCCCGTACCTTGTCCTGCTCGGCCGCCGCCAGGTACGTCATCGTGCGAGCGCCCTCCATCTCGCTCTGCATCAGGTCCGTCCCGCCGGGGAAGACGGGGGCGAAGGCGGACTGCTCGCGCCGGGCCAGGCCCAGGTTGGCCTCACCCAGCACCACCGTGGTGGACCCATCCGGGTTGGGCTGCAGCACGAAGGTGTAGGAGATGAGCCGGTCCGTATCCAACGCGGTGAGCTGCGGCTCCGCCAGCCATTGGGTGCGGTGATGGTCCGGCGGAATGTAGAAGCCCGCCGCCTCGAAGCGATCCACCAGGTGCTGGAGGATGACCTGGGGCTTCTCCGCGCTCTTCACCGAGCGCAGCTTCACCGGGATGCCATCGGCCCTCATCACCCCCGGCATCTCCACCCACTCCAGCACCCGGGGCACGTCCCAACTGAAGGCCACCGGCTGCCCGGATGCCGCCGCCCGCCGCGCGGACGCCGCCGGCTGCTGGGAGGCGGCCGGCTGCGCGGACGCCGTCCCCACTCCCCACAGCACCGCCAGCAGCAGTCCCCTCCGGACGCTCACGTGGAGGAAGGACATTTGTTTCCCAGGAAGCACGTCTTCCGATTCCTGTACGCCCTGTCGTACTCCTGGCTGCGGCTGTTCAGGCCCGGCGTCGTCTCCCAGTCCCTCGTGTCCTGGTCACCTCCGGGCATGTCCGACTCCAGGAAGTTGCTCGTCCTGCCCCGGAAGCTCATCCAGAACCTGCCCGGATCGATGGGGGCCTGGCCCACGATGGAGCGCGCCAGCGACACCGAGGAGCCATCCACCGCGTTGTGCTTGTCGTAGACCACCTTCGCCGAGTCGTAATAGGCGCTGTTGCCGCAATTGCGCAGCTGGCACTCGGCGGACTCGGCGCGGCTGGACAGGGCCCAGTCGTCCAGGAGGATGCCGAAGCCCCCGGCGCACTCGCCCCCGTTCGCGCGGCCCATGCCACACACGGGAATGGAGCCCATGGTGTAGTGGGGCACGCTGAAGAAGCCGCCCTTGCCCTTGTCCAGGAAGCTGCGGGTGAACTTCTTCACGGGCGAGAGCTCCGCCTGCGCGTTGCAGCGCATGCCGCCCACGTTCCGGTACACCGTGTTGTTGGTGGACGCGGAGGGCTGGAAATGGATGTCCACCGCCTCACCGCAGGTGACCTGGAGATCCTGGGCCGAGGTGAAGAGCTGGACCAGCCGGGTGCGCCCCTGTTTCGAGGCGCGGCCGTCGAAGTCCTTGTAGCGCTCGGTGGCGAGCTGGCCCGGCTTGTTCGAGCTGATGAGGTTGGTGAGGGCGTCGAAGTTCCTCGGCAGCTCGTGCATCTTCGCGCTGGTGGTGTCCCACAGCGCGCTGGCGGCCGCCTCCTGCACCTTGAGCGAGAGGTAGCCCACCTCGGCGAAGTGGATGCCGAAGATGAGCACGGTGACGAAGAGGAGCAGCCCGAGCGCCAGCTCCGTGGTGCCCTGGCCGCGCTCCGATGCCCTGCCGCGAAGCCTTACCATCCCTTGTACCCCTTCTTCTTGAGCGCCTCGTAGGCCTCGGCGGTGAAGCCCGCGGCATCGCTCAGCGTGTCCCTCAAGTCCGAGGTCTCCCCTTCCCTGTCCACGTGGGCCGACACGAGCGTGGCCCGCCAGAAGGGATTGAGGAAGTTGGGCGGCTCCTGCCAGTGGGGGCCCCAGCGCTTGTAGTAGGCGATGCCCGCGGAGAGCGCCGTGGCCTTGGAGATGTCCGTGCCGCCATTGGCGTCGGACAGCTCGATGCCCCGGTTGTCGAACTCGACGCCCTCCTTCTTCGGGGAGAAGCGGAAGCGGAACATGAGGTTCCACGGGTCCGCGCGCTTGAGGGGGCGCTCCTTGTAGTTGCGCTGGATGACGGCGTAGTTCTTGGGCTGGCCCCAGTTGTCATCCCCCTGGTTCACCAGGTTGAAGTTGTAGTCCATGTGCGAAGGCCACATGCCCGGGCACAGGGTGCACTCGCCCATGGTGTGCCGCTGCTCGGCGTCGGGGTCACCCCGGCGCGTGCCGCCGCCCTCCCACCGGTGCCTGTCCCCGGTATCCCCCAGGTGGGTGCTGCGCACGTGCGCCCGGGCTTCGGCGCTGCCCGGCCGGGACGTTATCGGGCACGGCAACTGGCCCCGGCCGAAGGTGACGCGCACACTGCCATGGTCATCCCCCCACACCTCGGTGGCGTCGATGGTGGGCCCGGCATGCGCCTCCTGCCCCTCGGCGGGGAAGTAGCTGCTGCCGCTGTTGGAGACACTCACGACGACATCCAGGGGGGGCAGCAGCGTCTGCAGCTTGCTCTTGATGGCCCCACCTGCCCCGCGCCCCGTGACGAAGGAGAAGCCACGGCTGCCCATGGCGGCATCGACGAAGTGCAGCTTGCGGCCCGCGCTGCGGCGCAGGCAGGCGGCGCCCTTGCCCGTGCAGCTCGCGCGGCCCTCGAGCTCGTCCCTGTTGACCTGGAACACCTTCGGCTCCATCAGGTCCCTGCCACCGAACGCGGCGCCCTTCTTCGCCTCGGCGACGATGCGCCGGGAGAGCTCCGCCCCGATGACGGCCGTCTCGAGCCGCCCATAGACCTCCTTCTGCTCCTCCCAGATGGAGGAGAGCTGCAGCGCGCCCGCCTCGTCGCCCGCGGGCTTGTCCAGGCCATCCCAGGCGCGATCGACATCCTTTTCCTTCTGGAGGAGGTCCTTCTGCGTATCGAGGATGTCCTTCACCGCCTGGGTGGCGCAGCGGCAGAGCGCGGCGTTGCCCGAGGCACAAGCGGAGGCGGCGATGGTCTCGTACTGAAGGAGGGGCCCGTCGTAGGCCTTGCTGGCCGCGAGGATGGTGCCGCGGTAGTAGCCACTCCAGGAGATGAGGCTCTCCACGCCCGTCATGGCCACCATGTGGCCCATCAGCGCCCGGTTCATCAGGGAGATGGAGTTGAAGGCGCGGGCGGTGGCCACGGCGTTGGAGTAGGCGGCGGCATCCGCCAGCGTCTGCAACTCCATCTTCTCCTTGGCCTTCATGCCAATGGAGAGCGTCATCGTCACCATCAGCACCAGCAACAGCAGGCTGAGCGCGAAGACCACCAGCGTCTGTCCACGGCGTCTCATCACAGCCCCTCCGGAGTGGAAGCGCAGTTCTGCTGCTCGAAGTGCACCGCGCGCGCGGGCGTCATCATCCGCATGCCGTAGGTGGCCTGGATGGGGAAGACGTACTGTTTGGCGTTGACCCGGGAGCTCAGCTCGTCACGGATTTGCGGATCCAGGTTGATGACGGTCGCGGAGCCCTTGTCCCAGCCCGCCTTGGCGTCCGCCGGATTGAGCGGGTTGGCGGCGTCGTACTTCTTCAACCCCAGGTGGGCCAGCATCATGCGGCTGATGACCCAGTCCGCGAAGGGGATGCGCAGCCGGTACCAGTAGATGAGCCGGACCTCCAGGCGCATGGCGTCCGAGCCATCTCCCGTGGGCAGGTCGAAGTTGGCATCCTCCGCGCCGGCGATGGCGGACGCCCGGGGCGACTCGCGCACCAGCCAGAAGATGGGGCCATCGTGCCGGCCATCCTTGCCCCTGCCCTTCTGGTACGCGGGCTCCGGATTGTCGGCGTTGGAGCCGATGCGGTCCTTCCACGCCGAGGCCAGCTTCTCCGCCGCCGAGCCGCCCCCCGAGAGGTAGGGCGTCACGCTGGGCAGCAATCCCGCCAGCGCCGCGTGCACCATGGGCACGCAGTCACCGTGGTTGCGGCTGCCCGCACGCACCGCCTGGAACGCCGCGTACTCCGCCATGATGCGGCCCTGCAGCATCATGAAGAGCTGCAGCGTCCCCAGCACGAGGAAGATGACGAGCGGCAGCGTCAGCGCGGCTTCCACAGCCGCCTGACCGGATTCATGTCCCTGGGGGGATCGGGACTCCACGGTGCTCATATCAGGGCCTTTGTCACACTCCACCGCTGACTTTCCCATCGGTCAACTGGACCGGTGGAGGGGCTCGGACGCCTGCTTGCGACATTTGTCCTGACGCACCGCATCAACGCGGTTTCATGCCCTTGGCGTCGAGCTGGTACTTCTTCACCAGGCGCTCGATGGACTTGCGGTGCAGGCCACTTTCACGGGCAGCGCGGGAGAGGTTGCCCTCGCAGCGGGTGAGGACGCTGGTGACGTACTCGCGCTCGAAGTTCTCCAGCAGCTGCTCCTTGGCGTCCTTGAAGGTGAGGTGCTCGTTGAAGGGCAGCGGCCCCTCGCGCTGCTGGCCGCGTACGCGGGGCGGCAGGTGCTCGGGCAGCACCTCCTCGCCGTCGCTGAAGGCCAGCACGTGGGAGAGCACGTTCATCAGCTCTCGCACGTTGCCCGGCCACCCGTAGGCCATCAGCAGCGACAGGGCCTCGGGGGAAATCCGCTTGCGCCCGTGCCGCGCCATCACCTCCGGGTCCGCCAGCCCCCGCTTGAGGATCAGCGGAATGTCCTCGCGGCGCTCGCGCAAGGGCGGCAGCTGGAGGTTGATGACGGACAGGCGGAAGAAGAGATCCTCGCGGAAGTTGCCCGCCGCTATCTCCTTGGGCAGGTCGCGGTTGGTGGCGGCGATCACCCGGCAGTCCACCTCCAGGGTGTCGTTGCCGCCCACGCGCCGCACCTCGCGGTTCTCCAGCACGCGCAACAGCTTGGGCTGCAGGTCCAGCCGCAGCTCGCCCAGCTCGTCCAGGAAGATGGTGCCCCCGTGCGCCCGCTCGAAGGCGCCCGGCCGCGCCGCCATGGCCCCCGTGAAGGAGCCCTTCTCGTGGCCGAACAGCTCGCTCTCGATGAGGTTGGGCGGAATGGCGCCGCAGTCCAGCACCACCATGGGCCCCTTCTTGCGCCCGCTCAGCTCGTGGATGGCCTGTGCCACCAGCTCCTTGCCCGTCCCCGTCTCGCCTCCGATGATGACGGACACGTCCATGGGGGCGATCTTCTTGATGAGCGCGAACACCTGCCTCATCTTCACGCTCTGCCCCACCAGCCCGCACAGCTCGCCCTCGCGGTCCGGCTCGACCGTCACCTCCTCGTCGATGGGGGCGAAGGTGAGGGTGGAGGAGCCGGCGCGAATCTGGGCGCCGGCCGAGAGGTAGGCGCGTTCAATCCGCCGCCCATCCAGGAAGGTGCCGTTGGTGGAGTTGAGGTCCACCAGCAGCCAGCCCCGCTCGGTGTTGATGATTTCGAAGTGGTGGCGGCTGGCGGTCCGGTCCTCGGCGAGCACCAGGTCGTTGGTGGGGTGGGCCCCACAGCGCAGACGCTCCTTGTCGGAAACGAGGGACTTGCCCTCGTCCGGCCCGGCGGACACCTGGATGCGACACTTGCGCAACTTGAGCGTGGCACGCGACTCGAGCACCAGGACCTCGGTGCCGGAGCCCACGCCCCCATCGGCCGGGGCGATGATGGAGTCGAGACCGTTCTCTCCGGGGTTGGTGAGAACGTCGTCCGGGTGCGCTTCCTTTGGATTCATCACTTTTCGATGATAGCAAACACGGGCGACGCCACCCGCCTCCGCCCGTGGTAGGCTCGCCCTCCTTCCATGCCCGCCAAGAAGGTCTCGTCCAAGAAGGCGCCCGCCCGGGCCCGCCCGAAGGCCCCCGCTCGCCCCGTCGAGCCACAGCCGTCCGACACCCCGGAAGCCTCGGCTCCCCGGAAGCCCCGGGCCAAGAAGACGGTGGTCATCCTCTCGCGGAAGCGCTCCCTGTACTCCACCCGGCGGCTGGTGGAGGCCGTCAAGCAGCACGGCCACCGGCCCCTGGTGCTGGACACCCTGCGCTGCACCATGGTGCTCGCCCCGGGCCAGCCGCGGATGCTCTACCGCGGCGTGGACATCAAGGGCGTGGATGTCGTCATCCCCCGCATCGGCGCCTCCATCACCGGCTACGGCCTGGCGGTGGTGAAGCACTTCGAGATGATGGGGATAGCAGTGCTCAACGGTGCCGGGGCCATCTCCCAGAGCCGCGACAAGCTCCGGGCGCTCCAGCTCTTGTGCGCGGGCGGGCTGGACGTGCCCCGGACGGTGATGGCGCATGACCGCAGCAACGTGCGCAAGCTCGTGGAGGAGGTGGGCGGACTGCCCGTCATCATCAAACTGCTGCGCGGCACCCAGGGCGTGGGGGTGATGATCGCCCATTCGCTCCAGGAGGTGCAGACCATCGTCAACACCTTCTGGGACCTGGGGCAGGAGGTGGTGCTCCAGGAGTTCGTCGCCGAGAGCAAGGGCCGGGACGTGCGCGCCCTGGTGGTGGGCAACAAGGTGGTGGGCGCCATGCAGCGGCGCGCCAAGAAGGGCGAGTTCCGCTCCAACATCCACCGCGGCGGCGAGGGCCACCCGGTGGAGCTGCCCTCCTCCTATGTGGAGGTGGCGGTGAAGGCCGCGCACCTGCTGGGGCTGGAGCTCGCCGGCGTGGACATGCTCGAGGGCCGGGACGGGCCGCGGTTGATGGAGCTCAACTCCAGCCCGGGCTTCGAGGGCCTGGAGCGAGCGACGAAGCAGGACATCGCCGGGGCGATCGTCGACCATGCGATCACCCTGGCGCGGACGCACGCGGCGGCGGGAGTTCCGTTACAGGCAGTGTGAAGCGCGGCTGCGACGCCCGTGGGGCAGGCGGACGGACGAGCCTCTTGCTCGGCCCTCCTGGGAATGGGCACTTCCGCAAAATGGCGGAGGGGATTGGCAGTGGGAGTGCGACCTTCGTAATCTCGCGGCGCTCGCACATGAAGCCCCTGCCCAAGCCGCTGCAGATCACCGTCTACCAGGATGTGTTGTGTGCCTGGTGCTACCTGGCCGACCTGCGGCTGGAAACCCTGAAACAGGAGTTCGGCGACCTCATTCGCTGGCGCGTGCGGCCGTACCCGCTGCGCGTCCACGACAAGAGGCCCACGGAGAAGGAACTGCGCGGACTGACGGAGGAGGTACGCCGGGCCCAGCAGGAGCCGGAGCCGGTGGCGAAGCTGCTGACCCCGGAGCTGTGGCAGGGCGGAGACGCCCCACGCACCAGCATCCCCGCGCTGGCGGCCCTGGAGGCGGCGCGGCTGCAGAGCCCCGCGGCGAGGAACCACCTCGCGCGCGCCATGCAGCAGACAGCGCTGCAGCAGGGCGTCAACGTCACGCGCACGGACGTCATCTTCGAGCTGGCCAGCCGCGTGGGCCTGGAAATGAGCCCCTTCTCGGCGGCGTTCCACTCGGACAACACGCGCAAGCTCATCCTGGACGAGCACCAGCTGGCCTCCAGCCGCGGCGTGCGCGGTGTGCCCACCCTGGTCATCGCCGGCCGGTGGATGGTGTGCGGCCTGCGCGACGTGGCCGAGTACCGCGAGCACATCCTCACCTGCCTGGGCAAGCTGCACGCCCCGCGCTCCGGCTCGTCCGAGCGCGTGGTGCATTAGCCCCCCTCGGAAATGACGGAAAACGGGTGTTGAATATCCTCAGCGCCCGCCCGTCTGCTTCCATGTCGTTGATGAACTGGGCGGGCTGGCCCACGACCGGCCCCGGAGAACCGCCATGCGTCGCCTTCTGCTCCTCACAGTCCCCACCGCCCTGATGATGGGCTCCGGCTGTGTCGCTCACTACCACCAGCCCGGCTACTACTCGGACAACACCCCCCCGGCCACCGTCTACCAGTACCACTACTCGGGAGCCCACCCCGACGCGTACGGCGGCTGGTGCACCGAGTCGTACAACCACGTCCACGGCTACGCGCCCTCGGAAGTCAACGACTACACCTACTCGAACGACGTGTACGTCTACCGGGCGCCGCGGGTCATCTGGTACATGGACTACCACCCGATCGAGGGTGGCCATCACTGCTACATGCACGGCCGCCACAGCCACGACTACTTCCCGTACACGTACACGGGCAGCTCGTACCGCTGGGACCGCGACCGCTCGGTGTACGTCTACAGCAACTACCGCCCGCCCCCGAAGCCGCGTGACTGGGACAACCACCACGACGCCTCGCCCGTGAATGGCGGCGGCAACCGGCCTCCTCCCTCCAACGGCGGCTGGGGCAACCAGAATCCTCCGCCCTCCAACGGCGGCTGGGGCAACTCGCAGCGGCCTCCGCCCCCTCCGGGCACCGGCGTCGGCTCGCGCCCGCCCACCAGCAACGGTGGCTGGGGCAGCCAGAACCCGAACCCGCCCTCGCAGGGCGGCGGCTGGGGCCAGCAGCCTCCTCCTCCTCCGGGCACCGGCGTCGGCACGCGCCCGCCCCAGAGCAACGGGGGTTGGGGCAACCAGGGTCCGAATCCGCCCTCGCAGGGCGGCGGCGACAACAACCCGCCTCCGGGCCATGGTGGCACGCCTCCGGGTCATGGTGGCACGCCTCCGGGCCAGGGCGGGACTCCTCCGGGCCAGGGCGGCTGGGGCAACAGCCCGGGCCAGGGCCGCAATGACGATGCGCCGCCTCCTCCTCGCGGCGGTGGCTGGAGCAACGGCGGCCGGGACAATGATGACCGTCCCCGTGGTGGCGGCAACAGCAGCCCTCCCCCGCCTCCTCCCCGTGACAACGGCGGCAGCAGCGGCGGCGGCTGGGGCAACAGCGGCGGCAACAGCGGCGGTGGCAACAGCTCCCCGCCTCCTTCCCGCGGCAACAGTGGCGGCAGCAGCGGTGGCGGCTGGGGCAACAGTGGCGGCAGCAGCGGCGGTGGCAACAGCTCTCCGCCTCCTCCCCGTAGCAGCGGCGGCAGCAGCGGTGGCGGCTGGGGCAACAGTGGTGGCAGCAGCGGCGGTGGCAACAGCTCTCCGCCTCCTCCCCGTGGCAACAGCGGCGGGAATGGCAACAGCGGCGGCAGCAGCGGTGGCTGGGGCCGCGGCCGGTAGGTCCTGACTTCCCGTAGTCCGTGACTTCGAGGGCCGCTCCCTTCCTCTCGCGAGGCAGGGGCGGCCCTCCGCCTTTTCCGCTCGTGCGCAACAGGGAACGAAGTGTTCCGTCTTCCACGAGACGTCCGGGGCTCGGGGGAGGATTGCCGATACGCGGGAGCGTGGAGATCTTGGCGCCCAGTCATGAAGCGTCCGAGTCTCGTCATCTGCTGTGCTCTTCTCGGGCTCGCCCCGGCCGCCTGTGGCGACGCCGTGGACCCGGATCCTGGTGTGGACCGCGGTGACAGTTCGATGGTGGATCTCGACCACCTGACCATCGGCGTCACCGGTCAGGCCGAGCTCTTCCCCGAAGCCGCACGCCTGCTCGAATCCCAGGGCCAGGCGGTGCCCTCTCTGGAGGGACTCCCCCTCATCATCGAGGAGCCCCTGCGCGTGGGCGTGAGCGACGCGAACTCCGTGCTGGGCCGGGGTGACATCGGCTCCACGGGTGCGTTCTCCGTGGCCGATGTGCCCGTGCGCGACATCCACCTGAGCCTCGCCGCCAGCTTCGAGCACGAAGGGTTCGTGCGCAGCTCCACTGTCGTCTTCGACACCGTCTTCACCCGCACCCGGCCGCGCACCGACATCATCGGCGCCCGCGTCTGGGCACTGCCCACCTCCTTCCACGACGCCCTCACCCGCGCCGTCGGCGAGCCGTGGATCCGCGCCCATACCGATGACCGGGCCCGCACGCTGCGCGAGGCCGGCTTCATCCTCGGCCGCGTCGTGGATGCCTCGGGCGCGCCCGTCGCCGGCGCCCACGTGGCGCTCGACCGCGGCGACCTCGCCCACCGCATCTACTACCCCGCCCCGGACTTCCAGAGCGCCACCCAGGACGGCACCAGCGCCACCGGCCTCTTCATCTACGTCCACTCCGGCGCGGAAGCGGAGACCTTCAGCCTCGCCATCCAGGGCTCCAGGGACTACCAGGCCCGCAACGCGGGTGCCGCCGCCGGCATGGGGCTCGTCCTCACCCTGTATCCGGGCAGCTACCCTCCGTAGTTTCAGGGAGGGCAGGCGGCCGGAGGCAGGCCCGTTCGCCCGGTAGCCCTCCGCGCTTCCTTACGTGACCGCGGAGTCCCGCTCCTCGGGTACGGGCCGGTGTCCCGCCCCGAGCGCCAGTTGGAGTGCCCGGACGAAGGCGTCGAAGCTCTTGTCCTTGCCGCGCATCCGCTCGGGGTCCAGGTGGCGCGCCACGCGCTTCTGCTCCCTGGGTCCCCACCCTCCCAGCAGTTCTCGCAGGACGTCCTCGGGCCGGCCCCGCTCGTGCGGCACGTCTCCGGTCCAGCGCCTCCCCGCGGCCCGCGCGAGAGCCTCCTCGTCCGCGAGCACCCAGCTCTCGATCGAAGGCACCAGGGGGATGATGGACACCTTGTCCTCCAGTCTCGCCCGAACCATTGGCTCGTGGATCTCACTGGCCATGTAGGCGATGCGCCGCCGGCTGGTGGAGCCCGTGTTGAAGAGGATGAGAAAGCGCTGGTAGTCCTTGGTGAGCATCACCTCGACCAGGGAAAAGAGGCCTTCGCGCGGAGTGCCCGCCAGCCGGAGGGTGGCGAGGACGGGCTGTGACGCGGGGCGATGCCGCTCCATCACCTTTCGCGCCAGTGCTTCCACGAGCAGCTTCTCTTTGTCCCCGTCGACGAAGAAGGCAATCTTTCGCTGCGCCGGGTGCCTGACCGGTCTTCTCATGAGGTCCTCCAGTAATCCCTGATGACCCTGTAGGTCGCGTGGCACTGCCCGTAACTCACCGCGTACCGGAGCTTCAGTTCGAGCACCTCGCGGAACGAATGCCCCGGGGACAGGGCGTCATCGAGGTCGTGCTCGCTGAACAGCAACGTGTTGATGCCCTTGCCCCAGGTCATCGCCTGGATGGCGCCCTTGCTGAACTCCGCTCCAAGGTAAAGGAAGACACCGAGCGTCCCGGCCAGCTTGCCTTCGAGCTTCCCCCGAAAGGCGAACACATCCCCCACTGATACCCGCGCCCTCCACCGGGCCTCCAACAGGAAGTGCCGGTGTCCATCCGTGAAGGACATGTCTATCTCCTCCCCGGGTGGCCGGGTGTTGCGCCGGGGACTCAAGGACTCCGACTCGAGCAGTTCGTACACGAGCCCTTCGAGCCTGCGGCCCCGCGCGTGTGCCTCCATCCCGCCCTTCTTCAGCGCCTCGTACTCCCTCCTCAGGACCGCCTTCCCTCGTCCCATCCCCACACACCTCCGCATCCGGGACAGGCCCCCCTGGCCTGCCCTCTCACTGAACCTGCTCAGTATAGCGGAGGCCCCTGACGTCTCAGGTCAGGTAGTCTGCGGTCCGTTCCCGGGAATGACAAGAGGCCCCCGGGGAACTCCACGGACGGAGCTCAGGACCCGGGGGTCTTCTTCCAGGTGGGAACCCGGGGGACTGATACCCTCACCCCGTCCCTCTCCCGAGGGGAGAGGGGATATTGGGGAACATGGGGTGATGGATGGAGTGAGGCCTGGCCCGGGCTCAGGTGCCCTCGGCCCGCCCTGCTCCCTGCCCCGCGGGCGGAAGCGTCTTCGGCACGAACCAGCGCGGCAGCCAGTCCGCTCCCTTCGTGTTCGTCAACTGCGTCTGGCCGCTCCCGTTCGCCCTCATCAGGAACAGCTCCACGTCTCCCGTGCGCTCCGACGCGAACGCCAGGTACTTCCCATCCGGACTCCACTCCGGCTGGTCATCCGTGCTCTTCCCATCCGTCAGCGCCACCGGCTCCCCTCCCGCCATGTCCGCCACCCAGATGCGCGACTTCTGGTCCTTCGCCCTCCCCACGAACGCCAGCTTCTTCCCGTCCGGACTCCACACCGGCTCCCGCTCCTCCCCCGTCTGCTGGCTCCCCGACACCGCCCTCAAATCCGTCCCGTCCGGCTTCACCACGAACACCCTCACCCTCCCCTCCCGGTCGCTCAGGAACGAAATCCTCTTCCCGTCCGGACTCCACTTCGGCGCCATGTCCTCCTTGTGGAACGACGTCAGCCGCCTCACGTCCGTCCCGTCCGCCTTCATCACGTAGATTTCCGGATCGCCCGTCCGGCTCGACACGAACGCCACCTGCGTCCCGTCCGGTGACACGCTCGGCTCGAAGTTGCCCTCGGGCGCCTCCGTCAGCCGCGTCACCTCCGCGTTCTCGCGGGGCGCCTGCTTCACCACGTCGCTGAAGCTCTGCGCATCCGACTCGGCCACGAACCAGCTGCCGTCCGGCGACCAGCTCGGGTTGCGCGCACGGCCCCGCGGCGGCGCCAGCATCACCACCGGTCCACCGTCCAACGGCGCCAACCTCAACTGCTCCACGTGAATCCCCTGCACCTCCGCCGCCGCCACCACCACCAACGACGCGCCATCCGGAGACGGCGCGCCGGGATACTCATCCTCGGGACCTCGCGTCAGCTGCGTCTGCTCACCCGTGGCGGGCCGCACCAGCCAGACATCCTTCTGGGGCGCTCGCTCCGACACGAAGGCAATCACTCCCGGCAGCCCCTTCCGCTCCTGCTCGGAGAGGGGCCCGGAGCCGGATGCGCCCGAGCCACACGTGCCCGCCTTGCATCCAGCCCCGAGCAGGGCGAGCACCGCCAACCGCCGCGCCGCTCCACCCCACCACACCTGTTTCGCGAAGTCCCGAGTCATCACGACCCGACTTCTACCGCACCTGCACGGCGTCCGCGATGACCTGGAAGCCCGACGTGGTCCAGCGGCTCAGCTGCACCTTGTTCCAGCCGGCCGTGAAGCTGTACGTCCCCAGCGTGTTCCACCGGCCGCCGTTGGCCTGCTGGTTCACGTTCACCGTGGCCAGCTTCGTGCCGCTCGCGTTGTACATGATGAAGGGCGCCGTCGTGGAGCGGTCCGTCGCCGAGGTCCACCAGGCGTCGACCGTCTTGGTGGCCGCCGAGGGCAGGTAGAACCAGAACGTCACCGGCTCCGACACCGCCGCGGTGGGGGCGGCGTAGTAGCCCGAGCCGTAGTAGCCGCCCACGTTCGTGGAGGACACCCAGCTGCTGCCCGCCACCTCGACGTAGTACTTGGAGGTGTCGTTGTTGGCCTGGTTGCTGTCGATGATGATGCTGGTGGTGGGCGTGGAGGTGCCGCAGTAGCTCTGCACCTTGCTGATGAACGTGCTCCACGGCCAGTTGGGGCCCGGGTCCGTGCGGGTGGCGGGCTGCAGCCGGCCGTGCGCCACGATGTGGTAGCTGTCGCGGACGATGCCCTGGCCCTTGGTGATGTCGCACGTCAGCTTCGCGGAGGCGTCGATCTGCCCGGCCGGGAAGGACGTCTGGCTGGCGAAGCCGCCGTGCTCGATGCCCACCGAGAAGTTGTTCGACGACGTGCCGTTGAGGCCGCACATCACGCTGCCGTTGAGGCTGCAGTCATAGGTGGCGCCGATGTGCCAGCCGCGGTTGGACTCGAGCACCAGCTGGGAGATCTCCGAGCCGCTCTCGTTCACCACGTAGTGCGCGCTCACGCCGGAGGCGGTGTTCGTCAGCCAGCTCCAGCAGCTCGAGTAGCTGCCCTCACAGGTGTGGATGACGACCAGGGAGACGTCCGTGCCCGCCGGACGCGCGTTGAAGTTGGGCGAGGGCCGCCAGATGGCCGGGGCGTAGTCCGCGCTCATCGAGCGCACCACGCCGGGCGAGGGGAACTTCGCCTGCGCCTGGGTGGGCATCAGCGACACGGCCAGGTCGCCCGCGGGCGTCTGGGCCACCGCGCCCTTGCGCATGATGTCGTAGACGTTCTGGTGGATGTACTGGGCCTGCGCCTCGGTGTTGTCGATGCCGCTGAGCTTCGCCGCGGCCGGGGCCCACGCGCCCACGTCCGCACGGTCCACCTTCAGCTCGTTGGCGTACGAGGACAGCAGCGCCGCGGCGGCCCGGATGTTGGCCTCGGGCTGGGTGCGCACCGCCTCCTCGGACACGCCGGCCAGGCGCGCGCCCTCGGAGAGCTTCTCACCGCGCAGCGCCATCAGACCGTACGCCGCGGGCATGCCCTGGAACTCCACCTCGCCCCGCACCATCTCCCACCGGGTCTCGGTGTAGGAGATGGCCTTGAGCAGGTCCGCCGGAACGCCGAAGTCCTTGCCCGCCTTCGCGAAGGCCTCGTCCAGCTCGTACGGGGTGCGCTCGGCCTCACGCTGGGCGGGCGTACGGGAGTCCTCGGTCACGGCCGGGGTCTGGGTGGGGGCGGGCTCCTGGGGACCACAGGCAGCCAGGGCGAGGGCGGCGGCCAGGGTGGCCAACGGCTTACGGAACGGGTGCATGTACAGCACTCCTTGAAAAAACGAGGCTGGGGGGACTGGCGCGATAAGATGCACTTTCTCAATCCCCAAGGGAAGCGCGTTTTTCCAGGAATTCACTTGAGGTCCCAAGTATCCCAGGTATGTTGAGCGGTTGGCTTCCGGGCGCCAGGGGAACAGACGAGCGCGGTGCGACAGGAGGGGCGACGCGGGAGGCGGGCTGGGTTAGGAGAAGGGCATGCGTCTCTTCGCCATCGGGGACACCCATCTGCCGTCCACGCGTAACAAGGACATGCACCGCTTCGGGTGGACGGAGCATCCGCTGCCACTGCAACGCGCCTGGGACGAGAAGGTGCGGCCCGAGGACGTGGTGCTGGTGGTGGGCGACATCTCGTGGGCAACGCGGCCCACGGAGGTGCTGGACGACCTGAAGTGGCTGGACGAGCGGCCGGGGCGCAAGGTGCTGGTGCGCGGCAACCACGACTATTGGTGGGGAGACTCGGCGTCGAAGCTGCGCAAGCTGCTGGAGCCGTACAAGACGCTGGAGGGCTTCCTGCAGAACAGCGCGGTGGTCATCGGGCGGTGGGTGATCGCCGGCACGCGGCTGTGGACGGCGCCCGAGGCCCCGCCGATGCCGGGCGGGGAGATGGGGGACGAGTCGGGGGACGCGGGGTACGTGGAGCGGGAGACGCGGCGGCTGGCGACGTCCATCGCGGACGCGGAGAAGAAGGAGAAGGAGAGCGCCGAGCCCCTGACGCGGGTGGTGGCGGTGCACTTCCCGCCGCTGTACGCCAACGAGAAGACGACGGCGTTCCTGGGCCCCATCGAGGCCTTCAAGCCGAAGGTATGCGTGTACGGGCACCTGCACGCGGGAGGCATCCCCGCGGGCTTCACCGGAGAGCGGGGAGGCATCCGCTACGTGCTGGCCTCGTGTGACGCGGCGGGCTTCTCGCCGATGCTGCTCGACGAGTAGGCCCCACTTCCCCTCTCCCCTCGGGAGAGGGACGGGGTGAGGGTGCCACGCGCCCCGGATTCCCTACTCGGCCACCGGAATCGGCTTCCAGGCGAGCCCCTCGCCCGAGGTGCGGCAGGAGCGCCAGGACTCGCCGCTGTCGACCACGGGAGCACCGCCGCGCTCCAGTGGCACGCCCACGGGGCAGATGCCGCGGATGAGATTGCCCGCAGTGTCACGCACCTCGAAGTGGAGCGAGTACACGCGGCCATTCCCAGTCGCCGCGCGGTCCACGCGGACCTTCACGGTGGTGGCGTCCACGAAGACGACATCCGGCTCGGAGCCACCGCGCGGCTCGTCGGAGGAGACGCAGGAGATGGAGGCCAACGCCCCCGTCTGCGTGAGCCCGCCGCTGCACTGGTCGTGCACGACGATGCAGTCCTCGAGGCGGATGGTGCGGTACTGCTGGTCCACGGGCCACAGCGGCTCGGGCGGAGACAGGGTGACCACGGGAGGCGTCTGGTCCACCACGTCGATGGCCGAGGTGCACGAGGACTCGTTGCCCGAGCCGTCCCGGGCGGTGTAGCGCACGGCGTTGGAGCCGAGCGGGTACCAATCCGCCCCCGGGCCGGAGACCTGGGCGGGAGTGCAGGCATCGACGGCGGTGGCCACGCCGGGCACCACATAGGCGGAGTTGCGGCCGGTGCACTCGGCGACGATGCGCTCGGGGCACACGAGGTAGGGCGAGAGCGTGTCCACCACGGTCACCTTGGGAGCGCAGGTGGCGGTATTGCCGGACGCATCCACCGCCGAGTACTCGAGCGTGTGCGAGCCCAGCGGCAGCGCGCGGGCCACCGGCTGCGTCACGGAGGCCGGGCCACAGTTGTCCGTGGCGGTGGCGGGAGGCGGCGAGACGACGGCCCCACCCTGGCCGGAGCACTCCACGCGGAAGTCCGCGGGGCAGACGAGCGCGGGGGCCTCGCAGTCGCGCACCGTCACCTGGGACCAGCACGAGTCCTGCGCCTGCCCATCCGAGGCGGTGACGCAGACACCATGCGTCCCCGGGGCATACGGGCCCCGCGGGTGCAGGTCCCACGACACGGCATCCCCATCCAGGTCCGTGGCGGTGGCCACGCTGGCGGGCACGTTGGCCACGCACACGCCCGCATCGGTGCACACCGAGACATCGCTGCAAGTCACATCGGGCGCGCGGTTCTCCTTCTGGCACGTGGCGCCACAGCCATCCCCGCTGGCCTGGTTGCCATCGTCACACGCCTCGCCCGGGTCGACGCGGCCGTTGCCACAGCGCGGCTCCAACTGGCACGCGGCACCGCACCCATCCCCGTCCCTCACGTTGCCGTCATCACACGCCTCGCCGGGGTCCACGGTGCCATTGCCACACACGTGGCAGTCCGTGTCCTGGCCGTCCACCGCTCCATCTCCATCGTTGTCATGCCCGTCGGCACAGTCCTCGGCGGTGAGGATGACGGAGGAGCCTCCGAGCATCACTGGCGCGCCCGTGTACGGGTTGAGGGCCTCGTCGTTGTAGGCCAGCACGCGCAGGCCCGAGAAGCCGCTCGGCCCGGTGAAGACGTTGTGGAAGGACTTGTGGCTGAGCTCGAAGGCGGTGAGGGAGGGCGAGAACTCCCGCAGGGCCGGCGTGGGCTCGGCGACATCGAAGGGGATGTCATGGGTCTGCAGCGGCATGGGGAGGAATCCCCAGCCCCCGGGAACCTCGGCCTGGGTGAGCGCGATGAGCGAGCCACCCCGCTCGTTGACGAAGCGCGCGAGGTCCGGCTGGCGCGCGTTGAGCGCGGAGATCTGCTGGTCCGTGAGGCCACCAATCGTGTGCCGCTCCGACGAGGGCAGGTAGACGAGCGCGTACCGGTTGAAGTCCACCCGGGCAATCTCCCCGGCCGAGCGCACGTGGGTGACGAGCGCGTTGGGGCCACCGTGGGTGGGGCTGTTCCAACTGTTGAAGGAGTCCAGCGCCTGCCCACCGTTGGCGCCAATGGCGAGGATGCCCTTGCCACCCGAGCGCGACTTCGCGAGCGCGGCCTTGAAGAGCGAAGGATAGAGGCCACCGCAGCGGCTGCCCTCGCAGTGCCACATGTCGTCGGCATCATCGCCCGTCACGATGACGAAGCCGCCCCGCGAGCCGGTGGGGATTCCAGGCGGGGGCTCGTGGGAGGTGGGAATCCCGGGAGGCGTCCGCGGAGTCTCCTCCACCACGGGCGGCGCGGACTCGGTCAGGGAGTCCGAATCCCACTCCACGGAGTAGACACCGCAGCCGGACACGAGACCAACGAGCGTCAGAAGCGAGAGGCCCAGGCAGGTATAGGCGCCAGGCGAGCGAGCAGGCGGACACGTATCGTGCATGAAGATTCCCCAGCGAGGGCAACGCGGCACCCACGCTGGGCAAATCAGTAGTGACGGTGTGCCCCGCGCGAGGAGCGTGCTCGCGGTGCAATGTCCAGAGAGCACGCACCCAACGTCCGCTCCGCGACGGACACCCCGGGGCTTCCGTCCACCACTGACGTCCACCCCGCCCCGTGGGGCCGTGGCATTGTCAGGAACGAACGTTTCTCACGTGCGGACAATCCGAGACACGGCAGAGGGCGAGCAGCCGAGCTCAGAGCCACTCTTTGATGTCGGGGTACTTGTCGAGCACGGTGAGGCAGCGTTCGTCGATGAACGTCGCCGCGTATGGCGCCGAGGCGATGTCGAGGAACCAGACGAAGACACTGGCGAAAGGGAAGCGGCAGAGAATCCGCTGCGTCTCGATGGCTCGCATCCAGTCCCCGCGCGAGCAGAGGTCGTCGTAACGCAGCAGAAGCGCCGGGATGGCGTGCCACGCATCCTGGCGTCCCTTCTCCAGGATGTCGCGACCCAGTCCGAAGACCTCGATGCTCTCCTGGCCTTTACGGCTCGTCTGCCCTTCACGTGTCCTGGGACGGTATTTGCCGGTCTTGACCGAGAGGACCAGATGCTCACGGGGGTCCTCCACGGTGGGATCGATCAAGAGCGGCGCTCCTGCTTCATCCAGCGGAAACTTCTCGCGCTTGTAGTTGCTGTTGCAGCCACTGCACGCCAGCAGGTAGTTGCTCCAGGAGAAGGCCCGCTCGGGGTACTTCGACTTGGGCCAGAAGTGCTCGATGTCCGTGGCGGCGCTGTCCTCGCAGTACATGCACCGCTCTCGGCCCGTCGCCATCGACTTCAATGTCGCACGGATCTCCTCGAACGACTGGTTGCCTTGCAGCCCCCACAGTCGCTGCGCCTCCTCCTTCGGGTCCGGAGCATCACGCACCTGCTGGGTGCGCGCGTCGAGCAGCGCCAGCGTCGACGTGCTGAGGGGCTCGCGGTTCAGCTTCTTCATTTGTCGAGCCCGAGTTTCCGCACCGCGCGCTCCACGAGCGCGCTTCCTGTGTCCGGAAGTTGTGCGGAGAGCCGCTTCAGTTCCTCGCGCTCTTCGGAAGTGGCATTTCCTTCGAGGAGACGTGCTTCCAGATTCGCCACCCGCTCGCGAAGCCGCTCAGACGCATCTGAATGAACGTGCTCGAGCCCGAACAACTCGGTCAGTGCTGCTTCATCCACGGTGCCGTTGACCACGGTCTTGTACAATTCGTCGGAGACATGGTCCGCGGTCCTATCTTCGCCTGGGGCTGGAAGCCGGATAAGTCCCTTCGGGTCCGCAGCCTGGCAGACGAACGGACTATGCGTAGTGACGATGAACTGAATGTTCGGAAAATGCTCCTTGAACCAGAAACCGATACGTCGTTGCCAGGAGAGGTGCAGGTGCAGTTCGACCTCATCGATCAGCACGACACCAGGATAAGGCACGACCCATGTGCCATCCTGTTGGACCAGTTTGAACTCCTGGTAGGCAGTATGGAGTTGGTAGGCGAGATCCAGAATGAGCGCGGTCACCGTCCGGTAACCATCACTCATATCCCACAAGGGCAGTGACACCCCACCCTGAGTGACCCAAAGCCCGTCGGAATCAACCTTGTCGATCCGAACACCATCCGGCAACAAGCGATCGTTGAGCAGACTCAGAACCCCATCAAGGAGTTCCCCCGCCCCTTCCCTCTTCTCCAAGCGTCGGAGATGCAGTTCCCTCAACCACTGAACGCTTCCGACCAACGATGCATCTTCACGGAAGAGACTGACGAGCCGAGCGATTTGAGGAGGCCCACTCATCAAGCGTTGCGCATCGAGAGCATGCCCTGTCAGCCGCCGGTGAGGACCATATCCGGCAATGAACCACCCCTTTGGATTGTTGGCCCAGGGTCCATCCAAGTCACCTTCATGCGACCGGCCATCGCCATGGGAAAGGAGCAATTCATCCAGGGATGAAGTGGCTGCGAGCACCGGTTCCAGGGCTGAGGGGTCATCCTTGCCCCATCCCAACGCATTCCAAAAAGAACCTGTCACAAGAGCAGCATCTGCTTTGGGCTTGTCGAACCGCTCATCGAAAACAAGCTCGGTGGCAGCAGTTCCACGATCCTGCCCCGCGTGGATCCACCCACGGAAACTCTGCTGTAAAACACGAGCGCTCTCTGGGCCTGCAATGACGAGTGCAATCGCCTTCAGAAAGGTGGACTTCCCAGTCCCGTTACGCCCCGCGAGGACAGTCCAGCCCGCGAAGCGTCCATCCGGCCTGCGCAGATCCAGATCCACGGTCTGCAGCCCGGAGCGGAAGTTCCGGATGTTCTCCAGGTGGATCTTGCTGATGTACATGGCGTCCGACCTCACTCCCACACGCCTCACGGACTACAGGAGGCTGGCTCCCTCCATACCCCGTCCCCCGCCTCCTCGCACCTCCCTGTCAGCTCGCCGCGCGCATCCGCGTCTCCCGGCGGTAATCTCATCCCTCCAACCGGAGACGCTCCCATGTTGAAGAAGGACCTGCACGAGGCCAACCGCCTCTCCTGGAACGCCGCCACCCGCGCCCACAACAGCCACAAGGGCGACCAGGCCCGCTTCCTCCGCGACGGCGGCTCCACCCTCTTCCCCGAGGAACTCGAGCTGCTCGGCGAGCTGCGCGGCCGCTCGCTCCTCCACCTCCAGTGCAACTCCGGACAGGACACCCTCAGCCTCGCCGCCCGCGGCGCCACCGTCACCGGTGTGGACATCAGCGACGAGGCCATCGGCTTCGCCCGCTCCCTCTCCGCCGGCTCCGGCATCCCCGGCACCTTCGAGCGCTCCGACGTCTACGACTGGCTCGCCTCCACTCCCCCCGCCCGCTTCGACCTCGTCTTCTGCTCCTACGGCGTCATCGGCTGGCTGTCCGATCTCAACCCCTGGGCCCAGGGCATCTCCCGCGTCCTCGAGCCCGGCGGCCGCTTCGTCTACGTCGACTTCCATCCCATCCTCTGGATGTTCGACGAGAAGCTCCGCCTCGCCTTCCCCTACGGCGGCGGCCAACACTTCGCCGAGGCCGTCGGCGTCGGGGACTACGTCGCGAAGTCCGGCGAGGGACTCGTGCACTGGGGCTACGAGGAGGGCGTGCGCGACTTCAAGAACCCCCACCCCAGCCACGGGTTCCAGTGGGGGCTCGGGGACGTCATCAATCCCCTCATGCGCCACGGGCTCCTGCTCGAGCGGCTCGAGGAGTACGGCTACGCCAATGGCTGCCAGATCCTCGAGGGCATGCGCGAGGCCCCAGGCCACCGTTTCCTGCTCCCCGCGGGCGTCCCCGAGTTTCCCCTCATGTTCGGACTGTCCGTCCGCAAACCGGGGTAGCTACAGCTCCACCTGGGCGCCCAACTCCACCACCCGGTTGGGCGGAATCCGGAAGTACGCCGTCGCGCTCCTCGCGTTGCGCGACATCCACGAGAACAACGCCTCCCTCCACACCGCCATCCCCCGCTTCTTGCTCGGGATCAGCGTCTCCCGTCCCAGGAAGAACGACGTCCCCATCAGGTTGAACTGCAGCCCCTTCTCCCTCGCCCGCTTCAGGATGTCCGGAATGCTCGGGTTCTCCATGAAGCCGTAGCGCGCAATCACCCGCACGAAGCCCTCCTCCAGCTTGATGACCTCCACCCGGTCCTCCGGCGGCACGTGCGGCACCTCCTCCGACGCGATGGTCAGTAGCATCACCTGCTCGTGCAGCACCTTGTTGTGCTTGAGGTTGTGCAGCAGCGCCGGCGGCGTGCCCTCCGGATTGCCCGTCATGAAGATGGCCGTCCCAGGCACCCGCACCGGCGGATGGTCCCCGAAGCTGTCCAGCAACTGCTTCAACGGGATGCTGCTCCCCCGCAGCCGGCTGGCCAGGATGTCCCGCCCCTTCTTCCACGTCGTCATCAGCGTGAACACGCACAGCGCCATCAGCAGCGGGAACCAACCGCCCGCGGCGATCTTCACCAGGTTGGACCCCCAGAAGGACAGGTCCACCACCATGAACAGCGCCGCCACCGGCAGCGCCACCAGCCGCGACACATTCCAGCGCTCACGCGCCACCACGTACGCCAGCACCGTGGTGATGGTCATCGTCGTCGTCACCGAGATGCCGTACGCCGCCGCCAGGTTGCTCGACGACTTGAAGCCCAGCACCAGGAAGATGATGCCCACCAGCAACGCCAGGTTGATGCCCGGCAGGTAGATCTGCCCCCGCTCCTCCGCCGAGGTGTGCACCACCTCCAGGCGCGGCGTGTACCCCAGTTGGATCGCCTGCTGCGTGAGCGAGAACGCCCCCGAGATGAGCGCCTGCGAGGCAATCACCGTCGCCCCCGTGGCCAGCACCACCAGCGGGTAGAGCGCCCACGTCGGCGCCAGGTGGAAGAAGGGGTTGGACGCCTTGCTGGGGTCCCTCAGCAGCAACGCCCCCTGCCCCATGTAGTTGAGCATCAACGCCGGCAGCACCACCACGAACCACGCCCACCGGATGGGCCTCCACCCGAAGTGGCCCATGTCCGCGTAGAGCGCCTCGCCGCCCGTCACCACCAGGAACACCCCGCCCAGCACCAGGAAGCCGTGCCCCTGGTTGTGCAGGAAGAACTTCACCGCCTGCAGCGGCGACACCGCCCAGATCACCGCCGGGTACTGCACCAGCTCCTTGACGCCCAGCACCGCCAGCGTGAGGAACCACACCATCATGAACGGCCCGAAGATGGCCCCAATCCCCGCCGTCCCATGCCGCTGAATCATGAACAGCCCCACCAGGATGACGATGGTCAACGGCTGGATGTAGGGCTCGAAGAACGGCGTGGCCACGCTCAGGCCCTCCACCGCGCTCAGCACCGAGATGGCCGGGGTGATGAGCCCGTCCCCGTACAGCAGCGCCGCGCCGAAGACGCCCAGCGTCACCACCACCGGCCGCACCTTCACCTCCTCACCCCGCTTGCGCTGCATCGCCAGCGCCATCAGCGCCAGAATCCCTCCCTCGCCCCGGTTGTCCGCCCTCATCACGAAGACGAGGTACTTCACCGACACCACGATGATGAGCGCCCAGAAGACGAGCGACAGCACCCCCAGCACGTTGTCGTGCGTCGGCTCCACCCGGTGCGGGCCACTGAAGCACTCTCGTAGCGCGTACAGCGGGCTGGTACCGATGTCTCCGTAGACGATGCCCAGCGCTCCCAACGCCAACATGGCGATGCGTTTGCTCGGCTCCGCGGCTGCCGGAACGGTGGGGGTGGAACGTGACGGTGCACTCATAAGGCGCCTCCTCTAGCCCAACCCCGCCCCGGGAACAGCCCTTTGACACCCCCCGGAGCCCGGTGAACTCAAGACTTCCAGGTTTTCCCGGCCCAATTCAACACTCCCAGTCACCGCTTCCACACACTCTCCGCGTACCGCATCCATTCGCTGGAGCGCCAACGATCTCACGCGGAGACCTCATTCGTCGGGAATCCATCGTTTGCCCGCTCTCCTCTGGGTTGGCCAACCTCATGGATTCTCCAGGGCCCGGGGTTTCGTGCTCACATGCGCCAGCTCAGGCGATTGTCGGAGACCCCGGTGGGAGCTGGAGCCAGAGAGGCGCGCACACAGGTGGGAGCGCCGGACGCCGAGCGTCTGGCCCTGCTCGTCGACGCGTCGCGACAACTCGCCGACGCCGGCCTGGAGCCCCCCGCCGTCCTCGAGCGCCTGTGCCAGTTGGTGATGCCCCGGCTGTGCACCTCCTGCCATGTCCGCCTGCTGTCCACGGACGGCCGCTGGCTGGAGTCAGCGGCCTCGGCCTATACGAGCGCCTGGTCCCCCGAGCTGATGGAGCGCTTCGTGCTCGGCCCCCGGCGCGCCGACGAGCCCCCCCACGTGGGGGTGCTGCGCTCCGGCCGCGCCTTCCTCTGTACACCCGCGGAGCTGGCCGAGCTCCAGGAGCAGATACCACCCGAACAGCAGGACTCCCTGCCCCGGGTCCTCTCCGCCCACCTGCTGCTGCTGCCGCTGCGCGGACGCCAGCGGCTGCTGGGCACGCTCGCCGTCTACCGCGAGCCGGAGGAGCCCCCCTTCGACAGCGCCGAGCGGCTGCTGCTCCAGGAGCTGGCGGACCGGGCGGGACTGGCCCTGGAGCTGGCCCATGCCCACGAGGCCGAGCGCCGGGCCCGGCACACGGCGGAGGTGGCCGCCGCGCGGCTGGAGCGGATGCAGCGCGTCACCGCCGCCCTCAGCGAGGCCGTCACCCCCGCCGAGGTGGTGCGCATCATCGTCGAGGAGATGGTCTCCGCCATCGGCGCGGACCGGGCCGTCGCCGTCCTCCCGCGGGCGGATGAGCCCGAGCAGTTGGAGGTGGTGAGCCATCGGGGCCTCGCCCCAGAGGTGGTCGCGTACGCGGGCCGATTCCATGTCAGCGTCCCCCTGCCCGTGGCCGCCGCGTACCGGACGGGCGAGCCGGTGTGGCTGGAGTCTCGCGAGGCGCTCGCCGCCACCTTCCCGGAGTGCCTCGTCATGGGGCAGGAGGTGAACCGGGCCGCGGCCGCCCTGCCGCTGCGGGCCCGCAGCCGCCCCCTGGGAGCCGTCTCCTTCGGCTTCGATACCTCCCGGACGTTCGGCGCCGACGAGCGCGGCCTCATGCTGGACCTGGCCCGGCAGAGCGCCCAGGCCCTGGAGCGTGCCTGTCTCTACGAGGCCGCGCAGCAGGCCCGCACCCGCGCCGAGCGCGTGGCCTCGCGCACCGCCCGCCTGCAGACGCTCAACGCCGCCCTCTCCCAGGTGTTCACCCCGCCCCGCGTGGCGGAGGTGGTCATCGACCAGGGGGTGGCGGCCGTGGGCGCCCAGGTGGCGGCCCTGTGGCTGGTGGACGAGTCCAGTGCCCATGCCCGGCTGCTGCGCAGCGTGGGGCTTCCACCGGACGTGACCGGGGCGTTGGCCGCCCTTCCGCTCGGACACGGCACGCCCCTGGACGATGCCCTCCAGCAAGGCCAGCTGGTGTTGCTCGAGTCCCACGAGGAGCTCGTCCGCCGCTACCCCCTCCTGGAGCAGCGGGTGCGCGAGGCGGCGCCCTCCGCGCTCCCGCTCGCCGTGGCCTGGCTGCCCCTGCGGGTGGATGGGCAGGGCCTGGGCGTGCTCGCCCTGGGCTTCCCCGGGGTGCACCGCTTCGACGACGACGAGCGCGTCTTCCTCACGCTGCTGGCCCACTACGCCGCCCAGGCCCTCGAGCGTGCCCGGCTCCATGCCCAGGAGCGCAGTGCCCGTGAGGCGCTGCACGACGCCCACCACACCCTGCAGGCCATCATCCAGTCCTCGCCCGCCGCCATCACCCTGATGGAGCTGGATGGCACCGTGCGCCTGTGGAACCCCGCCGCCGAACGCATCTTCGGCTGGAAGACCGGGGAGGTGCTCGGCCGCTTCACCCCCGTGGTGCCCGAGGACAAGCGCGAGGAGCTGCACGACAACCTCGCGCGCATCGCCCGGGGTGAGTCCATCCTCGGCCAGGAGACGCGCCGCCTCCGCCGCGATGGCAGCACCATCGAGGTGACCCTGTGGTCCACCGCGCTGCACGCAGCCGGAGGCCAGACGCTGTGCCTCACCGTCATCGCGGACATGACCGAGCGCAAGCGCGCCGAGGAGGCCCTGCGCTTCCTCGCCGAGGCCGGCTCCGTGCTGGCCAGCTCCCTGGAGCACGAGGTGACGTTGGAGCGCGTGGCGCACCTGGCCGTCCCCACCTACGCGGACGGCTGCTACGTGTACCTGCTCGGCGAGGGCGGCTCGGTGAGCTGCGTGGCCACGGCCCGTGACGGAGAGCAGCGGGAGCTGCCCCGGAAGCTGGGGCCCCTCGCGCTGGGAGGGTCCGCCGTCTCGCGCGTCATCACCTCGGGGCAGCCGGAGCTGTGCGCGGACCGCGGCCACGTCCCCGCGCCTGGCGAGGACTTCCTGCTGCCGTGCGAGCGGGCGGCGCGCTCCTACCTGTGCGTGCCCCTTCTGGTGCGCGGCCAGCCCATCGGGGCGCTGTCCTTCGTCTCCGCGCGGCACAGCTATGACGCCCAGCACCTGGCGCTCGCACGGGAGCTGGCACGCCTCGCCGCCCTGGCCATCGACAACGCCCGCCTCTACCGCGAGGCCCGCGACGCCATCCGCCTGCGCGAGGAATTCCTCTCCATCGCCAGCCACGAGCTGCGCACGCCCATCACCGCCATCCAGCTGCACGTGCAGGAGCTGCTGAGGCAGCTCGCGCGCAACCCCGAGGGCATCGCCCCGGAGCGGCTGCGCCGGGGGCTCGAGGTGGCGGACCGGCAGGTGAAGCGGCAGCTGCACCTGGTGAACGACCTGTTGGACGTGTCCCGGTTGGGAGAGGGCCGGCTCGTCCTGCGGCCGGAGTCGTTGGATCTCGCCGTCCTGGTGCGCGAGGTCGCCGAGCGCTTCGAGCCGGAGCTGGCGCGCACCGGCTCGCGCCTCACGCTGGAGGCCCCGGCCCCGGTGCCCGGCAGCTGGGACCGGCTCCGGCTGGAGCAGGTGGTGACCAACCTCCTCGCCAACGCGGTGAAGTACGGGCAGGGCAAGCCCATCGGCCTCACCGTGGAGGGCAGGGACGGCCTCGCCCGGCTGGCCGTGAGCGACACGGGCATTGGCATCGCCCCCGAGCACCTGGAGCGCGTCTTCGGCCGCTTCGAGCGCGCCGTCTCCGAGCGCCACTACGGCGGCTTCGGCCTGGGGCTGTGGATCTCCCGGCGGATCATCGAGACCATGGGTGGCCACATCAGCGTGAGCAGCCAACTGGGCGTGGGCTCCACCTTCCGCGTGGAGTTGCCTCCCGGGCCGGCCTGAAGCCAGGGGCGGCCGGGCAGCCGGGCCTCCGGAATGTTCCGCCACCGGCGAGACATCGCCGTCGAAGCCTCTCCATCCATGGCGGACTGATTCTGGAAAGGACGAGCCATGGACATGAGAACGCAGTCGGGCGTGAGCACCTTCACCAAGGTACTCGCGGTGCTGGTCATCCTGGGCGCCATCTCCTGGGGGCTCATCGGCCTCTTCCAGTGGAACCTGGTGGCGGCCGTGTTCGGAGGCGACGCGCGGCCCACGGAGGCGAGCCACCTCAGCCAGCTCATCTACATCCTGGTGGGACTGGCCGGCGTGGCGTTCGCCTTCACCTTCCCGTGGAGGAGCCCCGCGGGCCGGCGGGAAGTCCATCCCTGACGGCCGGGCGGCGCTGAGACTGTGTCTGGGATAAGAGACGGCAATGCCCCATCACAGCGGCGACCTCGAATTGTTGTTGGCTCACGCGGACACGAACACCCCCGTCCTGGGCGAAGGGTTGCCGGAGGACTCGGCTTCCGGAGAACAGGAGCGCCCGGACACCGGCGAGCATGAGCTCATCCGCTTCTGGGACGAGGGCGGAGACCCGAACGACCTCGAGGCCCAGCGCTGGAGTCTCATCCTCCCGGAGGGCTCCCAGGGGGACCGCCTGCGCGCGCTCATCCAACCGCTGCTCGCCCTCCGGCGGGAGCAGCAGGGCGGGCACCCCATCCAGGAGTACCGCGTCCCCTCCCGGCCCATGTCCATGGCCGAGGCCGCGCAGTGGCGCAAGGCCCACTACGACGCGGGCGGGAACACGAATACGAACCTGCCGCGCTACCAGCTCATCCTCGGCGACCTCGATCAGGTGCCGCTCGCCCTCCAGCAGATGCAGGCCTCGGACGGCTACGTGGGCCGTCTGCATTTCTCGGACGAGCAGGGGTACGAGGCCTACGTCGAGAAGCTCCTGCGCGCGGAGAAGCTGCCCCGCACTGCGCCCGGCCGGCTGCTCCTGCACACCGCGCATGACGGCTCGGGCGCGCTCGAGGCGGGCTTCAAGTCGCTCATCACCCCCGGCCTCGAGCTGGTGCGCGGGGAGATGAACGCGGGGCTCTTCCCCGCCAGCGGTTGCGACATCCATGGCCGGGAGCTGGACCCGGGCCTGGATCAATTCCTGGCGAGCACCGCCCACACCACCCCGGGCGTCCTCTTCAGCATGAGCCACGGCATCGGCGCCCCCAAGGGAGGCTGGACGTCGGAGCAGGAACGGCTCGCGCGCCAGGGCGCGATGAGCTTCGGCCGCCAGGGACAGCTCCCCGCGGCCGAGCTGGCCTCGCGCACCTTCATGCCCAACGGCCTCTGGTTCATGTTCGCGTGCTTCGGCGCGGGCACCCCGGACACGAGTGCGTACGGCCACTGGCTCGAGAAGCTCGCCGAGACCGGGCGCTACTCCCGCCTGCCCGACGTGATGAAGACGCTCTCGGGCAGGCCCTTCATCGCCGCCACGCCTCAGAAGGTGCTGGCCAACCCGAACGGCCCCCTGGCCTTCATCGGCCATGTGGACCTGGCGTGGACCTTCAGCTTCCGCGAGGACGACTCCCCCGCGAAGAAGCGCCCCGGCCGCTTCATCAACACGCTCAAGACGCTGCTGAAGTCGAACCGCGTCGGCATCGGCTTCCGCGAGCTGTACCGCTACCTCGCGCTCACCGACACCGAGCTCGCCAGCATCCAGGACGAGGAGGTCCGCACACGCGCCCCCCCCACCCGCGAGGAGCTCATCCGCCGGGGCTATCTGTGGATGATGCGGCAGGATCTCGCCGGCTATGTGCTGCTCGGAGACCCCGCCGTCCGCCTTCCCATCGAGTGGCGGAGCCCCAAGCAGGCCCGGCCTCCGGCGCCTCCTCCGCCGTCCGTGGCCATGACGCCCACGCCCCTGGCCGCCGCGCCGCTCCCCATCCCGGCGGACAAGCTCGAGGAGGCCATTGGCCATGTCATGACCGGTGAGCGGAGCCTCAAGGAGCTCGCCACCGGGTACGGCATCGATCGGCGCGAGCTCGAGCGCCTGGCCGCCATCTACTGCAAGGCGGGCCGCGCCGCCCTCGGCATCCCCGAGTGAGACCCCGCCCGGGGAGCCCCAGCCATGACACGCCGGACCACGTCCGGCCCACGCCGGCTCAGATGTTGATGCTCTGGGGCACCCGGCTCGGCAGCAGGAAGGGATAGGGCCCGAAGCGCGTCCGGTTGCGCTCGGAAATCAACGCCTCGAGCTCCTCGAGCTTCGACTGGAAGCGCGCGAGCGGCTCGCGCACCTTCGCGTCCTTGAACCAGTCCCGCTCGTAGCGGCCGAGCCTCGTGTGGACCACACCGCCCAGCAGGTGCATGAACTCCATCTGCAGCGTGGCCATCTCGAGCGGCGGGAAGTAGTCGAGATAGTCATTGTTGTCGGAGTCGCTCAGGGAGACGGGGGCCGCGCGGTACGCCGCGGGCGGCGTGGCGGGCGCGTAGTTCATCAGCCCCGCCTGCGGCGCGTTGACGGCCGCGTGCTGCGCGCTCGCGGTGAAGACGATCAACGTGAGCGCCCGGCACAGGTACGCGAGGCTCTGGATGCGCCCGTCTCCCGCGTCACCGAAGCCGGGGATGCGCGCGCCGTCCCGCGAGACGATCTCCGCTGCCCACTCCTGGAGGGCCCTGTCCGCCCGCACCTCCTCGTCCGAGCGGTAGTACAGGTTGACGTAGGTGGTCACCCACTCCTCGATGGCGTGCCAGAGCCCCAGCGCGTCATCCCGGTACGGGTACTCGAGCACGGGGTCGTTCACGCCCCGCGCCTGGAGGTCCTCGGGCAGGAAGAGCGAGTTGAACGGCCGCGAGTTCAGGCTGTCCGCGGCGACCTTCCGGCTCGCCCAGATGGTGCCGCCCAGCGACTTGTCCACCTCGTGACCGGGTGCCACCAGCGTGGCCTGCGCCATGTCGTTGATGTTGAGCGTGCCCTCGAAGTGCGGCCGCAGCAGCACGCTCACCGGGTGCGCATCCGGAATGCACCGGCGCGTGGCAATCGCTATCGGGCCGATCAGCAGGTGTGTGAGGCCCAGGTGGGAGACGAGCTCGTGGTGGTTGAAGTCGGCGACGGTGACCACGAGCTTCGCCTTCTTCCAGGCCTCGCCGTCCGCGGGCGTGAAGATGGGGTAGCTGCGCGGGTCCTGCCCGCACTGGATGGCCACGGGATGGAGCCGCCGATGTTCCGAGCCGCGCCGGGGGAGCGCGAACAGGGCGAGCGGGGCGAAGCAATACTTGGGGCCCAGGGGGAAGTTGCCATTCTTCACGTCCGCCAGGGCCGCGTAGTCACACAGGAAGAGCCGCCCCTCGGCGCCCGCCAGCGCCAGCGAGTCCCGCGTGTCGTTCAGGGCGACGTGCAACTGCTCGTCGGTGACCGGGAACTTCTCCCCGGGCGCCGCCACCCGCTTCAACACCAACGGGTTGAAGCCCGCCACGCGCAGGTAGGCGAAGACCTCGTCGGACTCGAACTTGTCGGCGAACCAGGGCCGCTCGAGCGTGGTGAACAGGCGCGCGTAGTCATCCAGGGACGTGGGACGCCCGGAGTGCTTCGCGTCCGCCTTCTCGAGCATGGAGTCGAGGATGACGAGCGGATGGGAGACGCCCTTCTGGAGGAAGTCCCGGGAGACGACCGCGACCGTCTTGAGCAGCGAGAGAATCCCCGGCTCGTGCGCATCACCGCTGAAGGTCAGCGGCCCCTCTTCTTCCTTGGGGAGCGCCACCTCGAGCTGCTCCGGCGTCAGGTGCTCGAGCTGGGCCGGAGCCAACTCGCACATCTCGTGCGGAACCACCTGGTGCAACGGCATCGCGTCGAGATTCACGACACCGAGCCCCACGTGGTGGAGCTCCACATTCGCCGTGTCGTCGTCGGAGAACGAAACCGAGTCATCCCAGTGCAGACGGTTGCGCACGGCCTGGAGCGAGAGCTGCACGCACTGCATGATCCACCGGATGTCCGGCTTCTCCGCCTTCGGCAGCGTGGCGATCATCGCGAGCGGCGCCAGCTTCGTGTAGTCGTACCGGTAGAGCTGCTTCGGGTCCGCCGGGTTGTCCTCGGAAGAAACGGGCGGGGTGTTCTCGGCGGGATTCGACATGGCGGGGCAAACGGTACCAGTTCCTCCTCGCGCCGGACGGAAGCCGGAGCGCGAGACGGGCCTGCCAACACACGCTCGCCAGCCCGGCCGCCCCATCCTCGCGAGGGACACGGTAGAACCCTGTCATGCGGTCCGGGCCCGCGTGAGGCCCGCTTTGTTTGTGGTCACAAGAGTTTGATTCAGGAGCAGTCCCTTCCCATGCACATGTCTTTGATTGACGGTCCTGGCCGGGCCGGGCGTTCGCGCGCGCCCCGGTGGGTGGCCTTGCTGATGGTGGTTGGCCTGGTGGCGTGCAAGACGCAGCCGCCCGAGGAGCAGGCGCCCTCCGGTCCCAGCCTCTACCTGGAGCTGGCGGCCCTGAATGGAGGGGCCGTGTCCAAGGCCCGCGTCCGCCTGTCCTCGGGAGAGGAGCGGCAGACCACCGAGCAGGGAACGGTGCTGCTCGACCAATTGCCCGTGGGACGCCAGGCGTTGCTGGTCCAGGCCGAGGGTTTCTCCTCCACCGTGCTGGCCTTCGACATGGACCAGGACGTCCGCGCGGGCGCCCGCCTCCAACTCATGCCCCTGGGGGAGCCCCACCCCTTCGATGCCAGCATGGGGACCAGTCTGCCCATAGGAGGCATGCAGCTCACCGTTCCTCCGGGCGCGCTGCGCGACGCCCAGGGCAATCCCATCCAGGGAGAGGTGGAGGCCTACCTGTCCGCGCTGGACCTGGACCACGGCGAGCTGCTGGCGGCTCCCGGGCTGCTGGAGGGCGTACCTGTCCCCGGCGCCGAGCCGGTGGGCCTGGAGAGCCTCGGCATCGTGTCACTCGTCTTCCAGCAGAACGGCCGCGTCATCCCCTTCGCCCGTGGAACGCACATCGGCGGCCACCTCCCGGGACGCCCCGGCTCCGCGGGAGATCCAGACGGACGGCCCGGCACCCGGCGCAGCGCGCTGTCGTCCGCGGACACCTATCCCCCCGTGCCCATCTGGCGGTTGGATGCGGAGAGCGGACGCTGGGTTCCGACGGACGATCAGGCCGTGGTCACGGGCTCCAGGTGGGAAGCCACGCTGAACAACACGCCGTCCCTGTTCAACGTGGCTCTGCCCTTCTGGTGGCGCTCACCGGAGGCGAATCCCGGCAAGCCCTTGCAGGCGCCCACGCCACGATGGGTGGGAACGGTCTGCCTGGAGGTGAAGGTCGAGGATGAGAAGGGCCAGCCAGTCGCGGGCCGCATGGTGGTGGCCCAGGGCGTGGAGTACAAGGGCCTGACCCGTGGGATGACGGACGCTGGCGGGCAGGTGCGGCTGGAGGTGATGCGGGGTCAGAGCGTCAAAGTGGATGCCGCTGAGCAGGCGATACCGGTGTTCACGGACAGCGGCGCGGGCACCTGCTCGGGCGAGGGTGCGCCGCCGATGTCCATCACCCTGAAGGTGGCGGCGCCGCTGTGCACGCCGGGCACTGCGAGCGACTGTGCCTACAGCGGCCCCACGCAGGGAATCTGCCGGGCTGCGCGGAAGACCTGTGACGCACAAGGCTCGGCGTGGAGCGCCTGTGAGGGCGAGGCCGGCCCCCAGAAGGAGCGCTGCGACAACTCCGTGGACGACGACTGCGACGGCACCGTCAACGAGTCGTGCAAGCGCCTGTGCCAGGAGGGAGAGACGCAGTCCTGCTACGAGGGCCCCGAGGGGACGGAGAACGTGGGCATGTGCCGTGGGGGCACGCGGACGTGCGTGGCGGGGGGTACTGCCTGGTCCGCATGTGAAGGACAGGTGCTGCCCGCGGCCGAGGACTACACGCGGCCGGAGGACGAGGACTGTGATGGGCGGACGGGAATGTGCCTGCCGGATGTGTCCCAGCCGTGTGACTACACCGGGCCGGTTGGAACGAAAGACGTGGGCCTGTGCCGCGCGGGAACCAAGACGTGCAATGGGACTGGCACGGACTGGAATGTCTGCACGGGTGAGGTGCTGCCCGCGCCCGAGAACTACGTGCAGCCGGAGGACGAGGACTGCAACGGGACAGCAGAGGTGTGCGCGTCTGGCTCGTCCCAGCCGTGTGCCTACACCGGACCGGCGGGGACGGAAGACGTGGGCATCTGCCACGCGGGAACCCAGACGTGCAATGGCACCGGTACGGCCTGGAATGCCTGTACGGGTGAGGTGCTGCCCGCGCCCGAGAACTACGTGCAGCCGGAGGACGAGGACTGCAACGGGACAGCGGAGGTGTGCGCGTCAGGCTCGTCCCGGCCGTGTGCCTACACCGGACCGTCGGGGACGGAAGACGTGGGCATCTGCCACGCGGGAACCCAGACGTGCAATGGCACCGGCACGGCCTGGAGTGCCTGCACTGGCGAAGTCACTCCGCAGAGCGAGAGCTGCACCAGTGCGCTGGATGAGGACTGCGATGGGCTGCGCAATGAATCGCCTTGTGGCTGGGTGCCGACGACCAGCATGGACACGACCCGTAACCATCCCGCGGCGGTCAAGCTGAACAATGGCCACGTCCTCGTCATGGGCGGCTTCAACTCGAGTGGCACAGCCCTCGACACAGCCGTGGTGTATGACCCGGCCGCCCTGACCTGGACTCCCGCCGGCAACATGAAATCGAAACGTGCCCACATGGGCGCCGTGCTGCTGAGCGATGGCCGGGTCCTCGCCGTGGGTGGATGGGACGGCACCGGCCGGACCAACACCGCCGAGGTGTACGACCCCGGCACCCAGACATGGACGCTCGTCCAGGCCATGAGCTCGGGGCGCGAATTCCATACGGTGACAGCGCTGAGCAACGGCAAGGTGCTCGTCACGGGAGGAGCCGGCGCGAGCGGCAAACTCGACACCGCCGAGGTCTATGACCCGGGCGCCAATACCTGGACCAGCACCAGCACGGCCATGGGCTCGGCGCGTACCATGCACACGGCGACACGGCTGAACGATGGCCGGGTGCTCGTCACGGGCGGGCATGACAACACGAACACCCGCCTCACGCTGACCCAGCTGTACGACCCGGCCACCAACGCCTGGACCACTGTCGACGCCATGAACACGGCTCGAACCGCGCACAGGGCGACACTGCTGAGCAACGGCCAGGTACTCATCTCGGGTGGAGCTGGAGTCAGCACACACGCCCTCGACTCCGAAGTGTATGACCCGGCCGCCGACAGCTGGACGACCAAGGGAAACCTGACCAAGGCCCGGGATGAACACGGCACGGTGCTGCTGAGCAATGGCCACGTGCTCGTCACGGGAGGTGATAGTGAGGGCACCAGCACCGCCACCGTCGAGGTGTATGACCCGGGCGCCGGAACCTGGACGACCACCAGCGCCGCCATGAACGCGGCGCGCACCGCGCATGCCATGGTGCCGCTGAACACCGGCGAGCTGCTCGTCATCGGGGGAAGCAGCACCGACTCGGACAGCGGCGCCCTCTCCACGGCCGAGGTGTACAACCCGATGCCCGAGGCCCGGTTCAGCCCGTGAATCCCATGCGCGCCCCCTCTTCCCTCGCCTCGTGGTGTGTCCTGGCCCTGCTGACCTCCACGGCCTCCAGCGCCGAGCCCCGCCAGCTCCGGGGACAGGTGCTGAAGGTGGGCGCCCATGACGAGACCCAGCCGGCGGCCGGGGCCCAGGTGGTGTTGCAAGGCTTTGGCAACCCCGTGCGCACCGGCTCCGACGGCGTCTTCCGCCTCTTCCTCCCCGAGGCCCTGCTGCCCGGCGACGCCCTCAACCTCCAGGTGACGCTCAAGGGCTATCGCCTCTGGGCGCCCATGGAGGGCCTCTCCCAGGTACCGAACGACTTCCAGCGGCAGGTGGTGGAGGTGAAGTTGCTTCCGGCCGGCTCGAAGCGCTTCCTCTCGGACGAGGGCATCGAGAGCCTGCTGCGCGAGGCCTCCGAGCGAGCCAAGGAGCAGGTGAACCAGGGAGGGAATCCACAACAGGTGCAGATGGGGCGCTACGTGGCCGAGTGGGCGCGGCGCAACGGCCTGGGCGCGCAGCAGGTGAAGCAGGAGGTGGACCGGTGGGTGGCCGAGGTGGAGCGCACGCGCGGCGACGAGCACAAGCTGGCCCTGGCCGCCTTCGCCCGCGGCGACTACGCGGTGGCGGCGGAGCACGCCGAGAGCTCGGCCGAGCGCAAGCTGCGGCAACTGGAGGAACTGGAGCAGGAGCGGCGCCGGCTGCAGCTGGAGGCGGTGCGGGACCTGACGCTGAGGGGGGATGCGCACTTCAGCGGCTACGCCTTCGACAAGGCGCTGGAGTCCTACGAGCGGGCGCTGCGGTACGTGTCCGTGGAGGACAGCGCGGAGCAGTGGGCCCTGCTGCTGGTGAACCGGGCGCGGGCACTCCGGGAGATGGGGCAGCGCGCGGCGGGCGCGGAGGCTCGCGAGCACCTGCGGGAAGCGGAGGCGGCGTGCCGGCGGGTGCTGGAGGTGTTGAAACCGGAGCGGTGGCCGGTGCCGTGGGCGCGGGCCCAGAGTCAGCTCGGCACCGTGCTGCGCGAGCGCGGGGAACGGGCCGAGGGCAGGGAGAGCATGGCCCTGCTGGAGGAGGCGGTAGCGGCGCACGAGCGGGCGCTGGAGATCATCACCCTCGAACAGCAGCCGCGGGCCTGGGGTGAGAGCCAGCTCAACCGGGGCACCGCGCTCTTCTCACGGGGCCTGCGGCTACCGGGAGAGCCGGGGGTGCGGTTGCTGGTGGAGGCGGCGGGAGCCAACCGGCGGGTGCTGCGGGCACTCGCTCGCGAGGAGTACCCCCAGCAGTGGGCGCTGGCCCAGCAGAACCTGGCCGTGGCCCTGGAGGAGCAGGGCCTGCGCACGAAGGGGAAGCCGGGGGACACGCTGCTGGAGGAGGCGGTGACGGCGCACCGGGCCGCCCTGGAGGTGCGCACCCGCAAGCGCTTTCCCCAGGAATGGGCGGAGACCCAGTTCAACCTGGGGCTTGCCCTGGGGCGGCGTTTCCAGCGCGCGGAGGGGGCGCGCGCCCGGCGGCTGATGGAGGAGGTGTTGGCGGCGTACCGGGCGGCCCTGGAGGTGTACACGCTCGAGGCGCAGCCCCAGAAGTGGGCCCAGGTGCAGTCCGCCCTCGGTGATGCGTTGACGATGCAGGGGGATCGCACCCAGGGCGAGCAGGGGCGGATGGTGTTGGAGGACGCGGCGGAGGCCCACCGGCGGGCGCTCCGGGTGTTCTCTCGCGAGGCGCTGCCCCAGGACTGGGCGATGGCGCAGAACAACCTGGGGAATGCCCTGTGGGCCCTGGGCAAGCAGGTGGGCGGGCACGAGGCGGCGGCCTTGCTGGAGCAGGCGGTGGAGGCGTACCAGCGGGCCCTGGAGGTGTACACCCGGGAGGCCCTGCCGCGGGACTGGGCACAGGTGCAGTGGAGTCTGGCGGGCGTGAGGAGGTTGCAGGGGGAGCTCGGGGGAGGACGGCAGCGGATGGAGGAGGCGGTGGCGGCCTACCGGAACATCCTGGAGGTGCACACGCGCGAGCATCAGCCGCAGAAGTGGGCGGGTTCCCAGAACGACCTGGGCGTGGCGCTGTGGACGCTGGGAAACCCCACTCCGGGCGAGGAGGGACGCAAGACGCTGGAGGAAGCGGCGGCGGCGTACCGGGCGGCGCTGGAGGTGTACACGCGCGAGAGCCAGCCCCAGGACTGGGCCATGGTGCAGGGAAACCTGGGCGAGGTGCTGCGCGAGCTGGGCAGCCGGACAACTGGCGAGGCCGCGGCGGCGCTGCTATCGGCCTCGGAGGAGGCGTGGCTGCGGGCCCTGGAGGTGTACACGCGCGAGCAGCCCGAGGACCATGAGTGGGCCCGGCAGGAGCTGGAGAAGACGCGGCAACTCCAGAAGCAGCGAGGCCTGACGGTACAGTCCGAGTGAGCATGAAACCCGAAGAGCCGACGCCGTACACGCTGACCATCGAGATCGCCCGGGCCGAGGGAGCGGGAGACCCGCACGCCTTCCGCTGCATGCGCCAGGACTACGTCTTCCGCAGCGCGAAGGGCTTCGGTAGCGCGGAGTTCCCCTGGGACGAGCAGGTGCTGGGAGCGATGGCGCAATTGCTGCGCCCCCGGCCGGACTCCGCGGCCATGCAGCGTCTGGGCGAGCAGCTGCGCACGTTCCTCGAGCAGGGGTTGAGCACGCACGAGGGCTGGGCGCATCACGAACAGGCGCTGCTCCAGGCGGTGGAGGCGGGCCGCCCGGTGTACGTCACCTTCCGCTTCGGCGCGGCCGAGCTCTACAGCCTCCCGTGGGAGCTGGTGACGTTGCGCACCACCGGGCAGCACCTGGGTGAGCTCTCCGGGTGCCTGGTGCAGTACGAGTGGCCGGGCGTGCACCCGGCGCCCCTGCCCTCGCGGCCTCCGGGCCTGGGGCGCGTGCTGCTTGGCTGGTCCGCCGCCGGGGGGGACGTGCCCTGGAAGGAGCACCGCGAGGCCCTGGCTGGCGCCGCCAGCGGCAACCGCTATGGCTTCGAGCCGGAGAAGGACGTGGTGGCGCGGCTGTCGCTCGCCTCGCTGGAGCAGGCGCTGCGCGAGGCCACCGCGGCGGACCGTCCCATCACCGCGCTCCACCTGCTGTGCCACGGGACGCAGCTGGCCAGCGGAACCTCCGGGCTGGTGTGGGACGGCGCGGGGGGTGAGCCGGAGGTGGTGGACACCGCGGCGCTGCGGCGCGTGCTGGCGCCCTACGTGGGCTCACTGCGGTTGGTGGTGCTGTGCGCCTGCTACGGAGGCCATGCGGGCACGCCTGGCAACGCGCTCGGCAGCGTGGCGCAGGGGCTGCACCGCGTGGGCCTGGAGGCCGTGGTGGCCTCGCGTCTGCCCTTGTCGGTGGAGGGTTCGGTGTGCCTGGCCGAATCCTTCTATGGTGCCTGGAAGGGCCCGGGCTCCGTGCGCCCCGCGCTGCTGGAGGCCCGCCGCGCGCTGATGCGGGCCGGTGGCCTGGAGTGGGCCTCGCTCCAGCTCTTCTCCCCCACCGAGCCGGCCCGTCCCGCCGCACGGTTGTGGCGCCGCACGGTGTTGATGGGGCTCGGCGCCACGGCGGCCGTGGGACTCGCCATCGGGGCCGTGAGTGCACTGCCCAAGGCACAGCCCCTCGGCGGACAGGTGTATGACGAGGACGGGCAGCCCGTCGCCGGTGCGCGGGTGACGCTCCTGCAATCCCAGCCCGGCGCGTCCGTGGAGACTCGGACTGATGCCCAGGGGAGCTTCCACCTCGAACTGCGCGCCGAGCACGAGGCGGAGGTGCGCTTCCGCGTGGAGAAGGAGGGCCATGTGCCCTACGAGGGCAGCGCGAACCTCGGCAACACCGGGCTCGGCTTCACACTGGAGCGCGCGCAGTAAACGCCCCTTCGCGCCACGAATCCCATTCAAGAAAGTGATCACATATCCCCTCTCCCCTCGGGAGAGGGTCGGGGTGAGGGTGCCTGTTCCCGTTCTTCAACCCGTGGCCCGAAGTGTGGACAAGGGGTTCAACCCGGGATGCGTGGCACCCTCACCCCGTCCCTCTCCCGGAGGGCGAGGGGAAATGGACAGGGCGAGGGGAAATGGACGCGTTGTCAGCACAAAGGGCTCAGCCCTGGCCCTTGGAACCAGAGAGCGCGGCCAGCGCGGCGCGGCCCGCCTCGCGGAAGGTGCGCTCCCAGTGGCGCAGCTCGGCGAGCGACACACCGGCCCGCGCGGCGATGGCCTTGGGTGACTCCGCTCCCGTCATCAGCGCCACCACCGCCTCTTCCATGCCCTGCACACCGGGCCCGGAGGAGACCGCCGCGGGAAGTCCCACCGGCAGACCCAACAGGGCCGCGGCGTTGGACACGGATGGAGTCACGGCACGGGCCGTGGCCTGCGCCAATGGCAGACGCACGGCCGGGTCTCCCAGCAGCACGTAGCCCGACACATCCTGGCGCATCATCCACAGGTGACCGCGCCGCACGCCGTCCTGCGCATTAGCGCGCCCGGCGGCCCTGTCCGACTCCGCCCCGTCCTCGAGCAACGTAAGCTCCAGGTTGGCCTCGGAGGCGAAGCGCAGCAGCGCGGACAGGCCCACACCAGCGCGGCGTCCCTCCACCAACTCACGCAGCAGACCAAGGAAACGCGAGGCACGGCCGCGCGTCTGGGTGTCCACGTCCGAGAAGCCATAGCTCCACGCCAGGTCCACGTGGGCGATGAGCGCCAGTGGCCCATCCGGGTTGGCCAGCGCGGCCTGCGGGAGCGCGGCGATGAACGGCGGCTCACCGGCCTTGGGCAACGAAGCGAGCACGGCCTCGGGATTTCCCAGCCGCGCCCCCGCGTCCTGGAGGCGCCGCAGCCAATGGAAGTACGGACTCGCCCGGGGCGTACCGCCGCCGAAGCACGCCAGGTACACCCAGAATCCGCCCGGAAGGAAGGGCCGCGAGGCCACGTCCTCGGCGCGCAGATGCTCGCCGGGACCCAGGCTCATGGCGCCCTGGAGGGCCTGCTGCTCGCTCGCCGAAGCCCAGCCCTTGCGCGGCGCGCCCAGCCCGTGGCTCACCGACAGCAGCACGCCCGGACGGGGCATGGCCACCTGGTCCAGCAGCTGCTGGGCGGACCACTCCTCGGTGTTCCCAACCTCCTGGATGTCCGCGTTGAGCTCACCCCGCTGCTGACGGGTGCGGCACGCCTGGAGGCTCGGGAGAACGAGCTGCTGATAGCCGACCCGGGTGGCGGCGGTGCCATCATGCGCGGTGAAGAAGAGCGAGCGCGCCCGGGACTCCATGGACGGAGAGCGCTCCCAGCGCAGCACCTTGTCGACATAGGCGGACAGGCCCCGCTCATCGCGGAAGGCGAGCCGGCCCACGAAGACATCGCTGCCCAGGCCCTGCTGGAACTCCAGCGACACCTGCTCCGGGTCTCCCAGGATGAGCAGATAGCGGGGCCACTCGCGCTCGGGGAGGGACTCGTCGCGCAGCACGGTGTTCTTCCAGCGCACGGCGTCGGGGCCGCCCAGGCCCGGAGCCACACGGAAGCAGCGCGCGGGAGCCCCCTGCTGCTGCTCACGCCACTGGCGCAGCGGCGCGACGAGCGCGAGAAGCCTGTCACCCGCGGGGCCCTCGGGAGCCATCACGGCCCAGCGCTGGGCGGCCAGGTCATTGGCGTCTCCACCCGGGTCCCACAGATGCTTGTGCGTCTGCGAGCGCTGCGCCGACGCGGGAGCCTGTCCCAGCGAGTCATCGGGCAGGCCGGACTCCAGCACGGGGCGTTGGTCGTCGGCATGAGCCAACAACAGTTCGAGCTCCATGGGGACACTCCTTACGGGTGCACGTCGTCGAAGCTCCGGGCCATGGGATGGGGCCCGGGGTCCACCTCGGGGCCCTCGCCCCGGACGAGACACACGGTGCGCAGGCCCGCCGCGACGGCCGCGTCCAGCTCCGCCCTCACGTCCGACAGGAAGAGCACCTCCGCCGCGGGCAACCCCAACTCCCGGACGATGGCCGCGTAGGACTCCGTCTCCTTCTTCCCGCCCACGCCCGTGTCGAAGTAGCCACTGAAGAGCGGCGTCAAATCACCGAAGCGCGTGTGGCTGAAAAGCAGCTTCTGCGCATGCAGCGAGCCCGAGGAATAGACATACAGACGAAGCCCCCGCTCCTTCCACTCACGCAACCGGCGGGGCACGTCCTCGTAGACATGGCCCTGGAAGTCGCCCTGACGGTAGCCCGCTTCCCACATCAATCCCTGCAGGCCCTTGAGCGGCCCGATCTTGCGGTCCTCCTCGATCCACCGCAGCAGCGTGGCCACCAATTGCCCGTCATCCAGCGCCCCACCGGCCACCTGGCGGGCCTCATCCAACAACTGGCGTACCTCGGGCCGCTGACCGTGCGCGCGCACGAAACCGGGCAGCTCGCGCGCCGCGTAGGGGAAGAGCACCTCCTTCACGAAGGACAGGCTGGAGGTGGTGCCCTCGATGTCGGTGACGATGGCCTGGACCATGCCGCTACTCGAACCGGGGGAAGCGCGAGGCGATGTCGCTGCCCGTGGGGTGGGCCACCCAGCCCTCGGTATTCGTGAAGAGGCGGATGGCGGTGAAGCGCGGCTGGGGCCCCATGTCGAACCAGTGCGGCGTCCCATCCGGCACGCCAATCAGGTCCCCCTTCTCGCACAGCACGTTGTAGACGCGGCCCGCCTTGTGGATGGTGAAGAGGCCCTGGCCCTCCACGAAGAAGCGCACCTCGTCCTCGCTGTGCGTGTGCTCGTGGAGGAACTTGTTGCGCAGCGCCACCTTGTCCGGGTGGTCCGGCACCATGCTCAGCACGTCCGCCGTCTTGAAGCCCCGCTCCGTCTTCAGCCGCTCCACCGAGTCCTGGTAGGCCTCGAGAATCTCCGCCTGGCTCGCCCCCGGCTTCAACGGCTGGCGCGCTTCCCAGCGCTCGAAGCGGATGCCCACCGCGCCCAGCTCGCGGCGGATGGCCTCGAAGTCCCGGGTGTGCACCCGCTCACCCGACGCATCGCCCTCGTCGAACACCTTCAGCTCGCTCATCGCTTCAGTCTCCTCATCTCCAGCTCACACTCGAACAGGAACTCGAACGCCTCCACGTGCCGCCGCGCATCCGCCACCGTGCGTCCCCACGTGTACAAGCCATGGCCCTCGATGAGGTAACCATGCAGACCCGGGCGCTCCCGCATGTATTCCTCCACGCGAGCCGCCAGCCGGGGGATGTCCTGGTCATTGGGGAACACGGGCACCTCCAGGCGCGTCGCGTGCGTCTCCACACCGGACAGCGCCTTGAGCACCTCATACCCCTCGAGCACCACGCCCCCGGGGCTCAGCCGCGACAACAGCGTGGCGGTGCGCGAATGCGTGTGCAGCACCGAGCCCAGCGAGGGCTCGCGCCGGTACAACTGCAGGTGCAACGCCGTCTCCGCCGAGGGCTTGCGGCCCGGAGAGAGCACCTCGCCCTCCAGCCCCACCACCAGGAAACCGTCCGCGTCCAGCTCACCCTTGTGACGGCCCGAGGCGGTGATGACGAGGTGGCGCTCATCCAGCCGCGCCGAGAAGTTGCCCGCGGTGGCCGGTACCCAGCCGCGCTCGAAGAAGAGGCGGCCGGCCTTGATCAGCTCCCCGGTCCTGGCGCCGAGGTCCTCAGTACTCACCATGACGGAGCAGTCTATACGGACTCCGTCATGGGCGTGTGCGCTCCCCCGCTCGCCTACCTGCCCGAGCTCGTCCCCAGGTGCTTCTCCAGGAAGAGGAAGGTGGCCATGGTGATGGTGTCTCGGTTGGCCTTCTTGCCGAAGCCGTGGCCCTCGTCGAGCGCGAGCATGTACCAGACGTCCGAGCCCCGGGCACGCACCGCCTTGACGATCTGCTCCGCCTCGGACTGGGGCACGCGCGGATCATTGGCGCCCTGCTGCACGAAGAGCGCGGCCTTGATGCGCTCCACCGAGTTGAGCGGGGAGATGCGCTCCTGCACCTTGCGCACCTCGGGGTCGCGCTCGTCACCGTACTCGACGCGGCGCAGCTCCTGGCGGTAGGCCTGGGTGTTCTGCAGGAAGGTGGGCAGCGAGGAGATGCCCACCACGTCCACCGCCGCCTTGAAACGCTCGGGGTAGTAGGCGGCGCTGGCCAGCACCATGTAACCACCATAGGAGCCGCCGTACACGCCCACGCGCGAGGCATCCAGCTCCGCACGCGAGGCGATGTAATCCAGCGTGGCACCGATGTCCGCGAGGCTCTGCTCGCGCTTCACCCCGTCATCCATGGCGCGGAACGACTTGCCGTACCCATCCGAGCCCCGCACGTTGGGCGTCAACACCGCCATGCCCATCTCCACCGCGAGGTACTGGGTGAAGGTGCTCAGCCAGGGCCGGCTCTGCGCCTCGGGGCCGCCGTGGAAGACGGTGACCACGGGCACCTTGCCCTTGCGCTCGCGCGGCAGGTAGAGGAACGCGGGCACCTCCACACCGTCCTTTGCCTTGTAGCGCACCAGTTCGGGCTCCACGAAGGTGTCCGTGTCCAGGCCGCCCACCTCCGAGCGCGTCCAGCGGGTGCTCTTCTTCGTGCGCAGATCCAGCATGTAGATGTCCGCGGGCGACTTCGAGGTGGTGACGCCATAAACGAGCACGTCCGAGCGCCCGCGCGGGAAGGTGAACTGCGTCATCACGCCCCGGGGCATCTCCACCGGCGAGAGCGAGCCCCGCTTCGTGTCCATGAGGTACAGCCGGCTGTAGCCGTCCTCATTCGTGCTCACGGCGAGCGTCTTGCCGTCATCGGAGAGCGCGATGCCTTCCACGTTCCAGCGGATGGACTTCGTGAGGGACGGGGGCGCGGAGGTATAGGGCGCCTTGTCGAGCTCCAGCTTGTAGAGCTCGGAGAAGTCGCTGTAGCGGTCGGTGACGATATAGGCGCTCTTGCCATCCGGGGTGAAGACGGCGCCATTGATGCTGCCCTTGCCCTCCTTGGGGGTGAGCTGGCGGCGCTCACCCGTCTTCATGTCCACCACGTGCAGGTCGGAGTCATCGGCGGCGCGGAACTGGAGGGCGAGCAGCCGGGAGCCATCGCGGGAGAAGTCGCCGGGGTACCAGGAGCCCTCGGCCTCGGTGAGGCGGCGGGCCTGCCGGGGGTTGTCCGTGGGCGCCACGTAGACGTCGGTGTCCTTGCCGTTGCGGCCGGTGCCACTGTAGGCGAGCCACTTGCCATCATTCGAGAGCAGGAGCGCCTCGTGGCGGCTCTTGCCATCGGTGAGCATCTCGGAGCGGCCGTTGCGCCGATCGAGCCGGAACAACTGGAAGAACTCGCCGCCGCCCACGTCCTGCATGAAGAAGAGGACGTTGGAGTCCTTGGGGTGGAAGACCGCGGAGTTGATGGGCTCCGGCGTGAAGGTGAGCTGGGAGCGGGCGCCCATGGGCTGCTCCACCACGTGGAGCTGATTGGTGTCCGAGAAGCGGGTGGAGATGAGCACCTGCTTGCCGTCACGGCTCACGTCCATCAGGTTCGCCGAGCGCGACTCGAGGTACTGCAGGACGCGCTTGCGCAGCTCGGGAGGAATCTCGGGCACACCGCTGGCGAGCAGGTTGGGCTGGCCGGGCAGCGGGGTGGCGCCCTGCACCGTGGAGGGCGAGGCGGACTTCTGCGCGGGCTGCGCAGAGGGCTGGGCGAGCGCCACGGGAGCGCCCGTCAGCAGCGACATGAGCAGGGGGGTGAGGGTTCGGAGGTTCATGGTGCGCGAACCCTACCAGCGGCCGTTCGCATGGATTGATCAGTTTGACGCTGTAGTTCCACGCTGTTCACCCGCCCGCCATCTCCGGGTGTTACGCCCACCGCACTCCACGACGCACGCGTCACGTTCCCGGAGACCTCCCCTGCTCTCGCACTCCCTTCGTCTTTACCTGCCCCGCTTCTCCTCTCTTCGTGCGTCCGCCCTCGCGGCGGCGTGCGCCTTCTCGATGACCGGCTGTGCCGACCTCTCGGCTCCGATCGTGAACAAGGTGCTCGTGGTGGGCCACCGTGGCGCCAGCGCTCTGCGGCCGGAGCACACCCTGGAGGCCTACCGCAAGGCCGTCGAGGACGGCGCGGACATCATCGAGCCCGACCTGGTGTCCACGAAGGACGGCGTGCTCGTGGCCCGTCACGAGAACGAGATCTCCGGCACCACCAACGTGGCGGACATCGCGAAGTTCGCTGACCGCAAGACCCAGAAGACGATCGACGGCGTGGAGTTCACCGGCTGGTTCACCGAGGACTTCACGCTCGCCGAGCTCAAGGAGCTGCGCGCCCGCGAGCGCATCCCCCAGGCCCGCCCGGCCAACAAGACGTACAACGACCAGTACGAAGTCCCCACGCTCGCCGAGGTCATCTCCCTGGCCCAGGAGCTGTCGGCCAGCACCGGCCGCACCATCCACCTCTACCCCGAGACCAAGCACCCGACGTATTTCCAGTCCATCGGGCTGCCCCTCGAGGAGAAGCTCGTCGAGACCCTCCGCTCCAACGAGTTCTCCAAGAGCAAGGCCACCGTCTACATCCAGTCCTTCGAGGTGGCCAACCTCAAGGAACTGCGCCAGAAGATCGGCGGCTCGCAGCCGAACTGGAAGCTGGTGCAGCTGATGGAGGCCCGCGACAAGAAGCCCTATGACTTCGTCGTGGCGAGCGACTCGCGCACCTACAACGAGCTGATGACCGAGGCGGGCATGAAGGATGTCGCGAAGTACGCCCAGGGTGTCGGGCCCTACAAGCTGACCATCATGAATGTGGACAGCGCGGGCAACTTCGAGAAGCCGACGGACCTGGTGCGCAACGCCCACGCCGCCGGGCTGGTCGTGTTCCCGTACACCTTCCGGCCAGAGAATGCCTTCCTGCCCGCGCCCCTCAAGGCGCAGGGGGACGACACCGCCCGCAGCACCTCTGGTTCCGTCACGGAGATCCAGAAGTACCTTGAGGCGGGTATCGACGGGTTCTTCACCGACGACCCCTCCGTGGGCCGTCAGGCGGTGGATACCTTCAAGCGCTGAAGTCTCCACCTCGGCGGGCGGGAGGCTACGCTCGCGCCACATGCGAAGCCTCTCCGCCATCCTGTTGTGGAGTGCCGCCGTGACGCTGGCGGGCTGCAACTGCAAGGGAACCGCACGGCCCGTCCCCGTGGAGCCCACCGCTCGCGCCTCGACGGACGCCGGGGCGCGTGACCCGCTCCAGCCCGTGTCGGCGTTCTCCGGCATCACGGACGCGCAAGCCCGCTCCATCGCGCTCTTCGTCGAGGCGGGCCGGGTCATCACCCATCCGCGCTGCACCAACTGCCATCCCCCGGATGACATCCCCCGGCAGGGAATGGAGCAGCGGATGCACCTTCCCAAGGTTTCCGGTGGTCCGAGTGGCCATGGGACGCCGGGCCTGCCCTGCACCGGATGCCACCGCGAGAGCAACACGCCCGTGGTGGGTGGAACCGTCCAGAGCATCCCGGGCAACCCGAAGTGGGCCCTCGCGCCCGCCGAAATGGCGTGGGTGGGCCGGTCGTTGGGGGAGATCTGCGAGCAGCTCAAGGACTCCAAGCGCAACGGTGGCAAGAGCCTCGAGGAGCTCCACCATCACATGGCCGAGGATGTGCTCGTGGGCTGGGGATGGAACCCGGGGCCGGGCATGCAACCCGTCCCAGGCACGCAGAAGGCTTTCGGCGAGTTGATCCAGGCGTGGATCGATTCGGGTGCTCACTGCCCGAAGACCTGAGCTCCCGCGTTGACACCGAGCTCATATCCCCTCGCCCTCCGGGAGAGGGACGGGGTGAGGGTGCCACGCATCCCAGGTTGAACTCCCTGTCTCCACTTGGGGGTCACGGGTTGGAGAACGGAGACAGGCACCCTCACCCCGACCCTCTCCCGAGGGGAGAGGGGATATTGATCAACCCTTTCGAATCGCCGCCAACCGCTGCGGTGTGATGGGCAGGTCTCGAACTCGCGCTCCCGTCGCTTCGAACACGGCGTTCGCCAGCGCCGCTGCCGTGGGGCCCTGCGCGGCCTCGCCCACCCCCAGGAACGGCTCACCCGGACGATCCAGCACCACCACCTCCACGGGCGGCACCTCCGAGAACGTGAGGATGGGATAGGTGCTCCAGTCCCGCGAGAGAATGCGTTGACCGTCGTATCGGACCGCCTCCTTCAGGCTCCAGCTCAATGACTGGACCAGCCCTCCCTCCAACTGGTTGGAGAGCCCGTCCGGATTGACCACCTCGCCCGCGTCGGCGGCCAGCACGGCCCGCACGACCTGGATGGCGTGGCTGTCCGGATCCACGAAGACCTCCAAACAGACAGCGCAGTAGCTCGCGAGGTTCTTGTAACGAGCGAAGCCCAGACCCCGTCCGTGATTCGGCGAGCGGCGGCCCTTCGACCACCCGAAGCGCTCCGCCGCCCGTTGGATGACGGCCTTCGCCCGCGCATCCTGGAGCTGGCGCAGCCGGAACCCAACCGGGTCCGCCTTCGCCGCATGCGCCAGCTCGTCCATGAAGGACTCGATGGCGAAGACGTTGGCGTAGGCGCCGAGCCCCCGGTGCGAGGACACCCGGAGCGGCATCTCCGTCACCAGGTGCGTCGTCACCGACTGGCCGGGAAACGCGTAGAGTGGAATGGCATTGCGATCCGCGGCGTAGTTCGGCGGCCCGCCGTTCCTCGGAACCGGCATGCGAAAGGGCCGTGCCAGCGAACGGCCCGCCAGCAGGTTGCCAGGGTTTCCTCCCGGCCGAGTGCTGTGGGGAGTCGACCAGAGCTCGTAATTCCAATCGAGCACATCGCCCTTCTCGTCCACCCCGGCGCGGACCTTCACCACCATCGCCGAGCCGTAGGGCTCGCACGTGTGCTCGTCCTGGCGCGACCACTGCACGCGGACGGCACGGCCGGGCAGCGCACGGGCCAGGAGCGCGGCATCCGCGGCGGCATCGTCCGCGCCGTTGTGGCCATAGCAACCCGCGCCGTGCAGGTGCACCCCCCGCACCTTCTCTCCCGGCAGGCCGAGCATCCTCGCGATGGCCTCGGTGGTATCGAAGACGCTCTGGCTGTGCGTGTGAACGGTCAGCATGTCTCCGTCCCACTCCGCCACCGCGCACGAGGGGCCGATGGAGCCATGCATCTGGTAGGGACGGCGGTAGCTCGCCTCCAGCGTCCGCGCCGGAGGTGGACCCGCCGGGCGCACGGTGTTCTGGATGACGGTGTCCTGGGACGGAGCACCCAGCAGCCAGGCATGGGGATCCACGGGCAACGTGGCGTGCTCGCGCCACCTCGCGGCACCCGCCAGGGCCGCCGCGGCCTTGATGGCCTGCCACTCCTTGGACGCAATCACTCCCAGGAAGTTCCCGTCGCGCACCACCTTCAAGACCCCCGGCATGCGCTCCACGCTGGACGTGCCGGCCTCGACGAGCATCGCACCGTGGGAAGGGGCTCGGACGACGCGGCCGTGGGCCAGCGTGCCGGACCGGAAGTCCTGCACGAAGATGGCCTCGCCCGTGAGCTTGGCGGGCAGGTCCAGACGCGGCACCGGACGGCCCACGTAACGCCGCTCGGAGGCGGGCTTCGGCGTGACGGTGCCGGTTGCCTCGCGGTTCAGCGTCTGCCCCCCCACCAGACTCCAATAGGTGACGCTGCCCCCGCTGACCGGATCCGACACCGTCCCGTCCCGCACGCGCAACCGCCGGGCGGGGACACGCAGACGCTCGCTGGCCAGTCCCACCAGGAGGGCGCGCACCTCGGCGGCGGCCTGACGCACCGCCGAGCCCCCCTGCGACACGGACATGCTCCCGGCCGTGGTCCCCTCGTTCGGGGAGTGCCTCGTGTCGCCGGAGAGAATGGTCAACCGGGACAGCTCGATGTCCAATTCATCGGCGCACAACTGCCCGAGCGCCGTGAGGATGCCCTGGCCCAGCTCCACCTTGCCCGTCATCAGCGTGACCTTCCCGTCCGCGCCGATGCGCAGCCAGGCGTCGAGCCGGGGGTGACGCGCCATGTCTCCCGGCAGCCTCTGGCGCGGCACTTGCCCGGAGACGCCCGGGGCGGCCAGGGCGAAGGCCAGCACCAGCGAGCCCTTCAGGACCGAACGGCGGTCGATGCGGGCGCTCATCGGGCCAGCTCCTCCGCGGCGCGCTGGATGGCGCGCACAATGCGGTTGTGCGAGCCGCACCGGCACAGGTTGGCGTCCAGCGCGGTGCGGATCTCCGCCTCGGACGGCCGGGGCTTCTCCCGCAGCAGGGCCGCCGCCGCCATGACCATCCCCGGAATGCAATACGCACACTGGCCCGCCTGTTCGTCCAGGAAGGCCCGCTGGAGGGGATGCAACGCCCCGTCCGGTGCACGCAGGCCCTCCAGCGTGGTGAGGGCCCGTCCACTCAGCGAGGCGGCCGGGACGAAGCAGGAGCGGAGCGGTACCCCGTCGCACAGCACCGTGCACGCGCCGCACTGGCCCACGCCGCAACCATACCGGGCTCCGTTCAAACGCAGTTCATCCCGGAGCACGTACAGCAAGGGCGTGTCTTCATCCACCTCGAGAGCATGGGACTCGCCGTTGACCGTCAGCGTGAAAGGCATGGGGCGCTCGTTTCTGGGGCTCGGAAGCCTAACAGCCAGTCCGTGCTTCATCTGGCCGGACGCATGCAGCGTTGTTCTCCGGACGGTTCCGGGCAGGCCCGGCCCTCGATCCAGCCCTGACGGCACTTCCAGCCGTCTCCCCTCTTGCGCGGAAAAGGATTGCACGGCAACAGTCTTCTCGACGCTCCCCCCACGGCATCACCCCCATGAGCCTTCCCCTGTTCCACCCAGAAAACGCCCCGGAAGCCGCAGCCAACATCGCCGAGCGCAAGCGGGCGGAGGAGAGCCTCCAGGAAAGCAACGAGCAACTGCGCCTCGCCCAGGAAGCCGGGGGCATCGGCCTGTTCACGGTGGAGATCTCCACCGATCTGATGACCGTGACCCCGGAGTTCTGCCGCGTGTACGGCATCGAGCCCGTGGACGTGATGCCGGTGTCCGCCATCGAGCCGCTCGTCCACCCCGAGGACCGGCAGGTCGCCTCGACCGCCGAGTCGCGGGCCCAGGGCCTCGCGAGGACCACGGTCGACTACCGGATCCACCGGCAGGACACCGGCGAGCCGCGGTGGATCTCCCGTCGGGCCGAGTTCCTCCGCGATGCCGAGGGCAGGCCCGTCCGGCTCCGGGGCGTCGTCCAGGACGTGACCCAACGCAAGCAGGCCGAGGACGCGCTGCGCCAGGCCAATGAGCGGATCCAGCTCGCGCTCAACGCGGGCGCGGTGATCGGCACCTGGGTCTGGGACATTCCCACCGACCGTTTCACCGCCGATGAGCGCTTCGCCCGCTCCTTCTCCATCGACCCGGAGCAGGCCGCCCGGGGTCTGCCGCTCAGCATCGTGGCGGAGTCCATCCACCCCGAGGACAGCGCGCGGATCCTCGCGTTGGTTGCCCGGACGGCGGAGACCGGCGGCCCCTACCGCGCCGAGTACCGCGTCCGGCAGCTCGACGGCTCCTACCTGTGGATCGAAGCCAACGGCCACTGCGAGCTCACCGCCGGCGGCAGGCCGCTGCGCTTCCCGGGCGTGCTGCTCAACATCCACGAGCGGAAGAAGGCGGAGCTGCGGCAGGCCGCGCTCGTCGAGCTCGGCGACCGGCTGCGGGAGCTGAACGACACGGCCCGCGTCGCCAGCACGGCCATGGAGATCGTCGGGCGCCTCTTCGGCGTCTCGCGCGCGGGTTACTGCGCGTTCGACACGGCCCGGTGGCTCTTCCAGGTCGAGCGGGACTGGATCTCCGGTCCCAGCGTGGCCAGCGTGGCGGGCCCGCACGGGTTCACCGACCATGGCCACCACGAGGACCTCGGACGGGGTGAGACGATCGTCATCCCGGACGTCGAGCAGGACCCGAGGACGGCCGCGACCTCCGGGAAGCTGCTGGCCCTGGGCATCCGGGCCCTGCTCAACGTGCCCCTGATGGAGCACGGCCGTCTCTCCGCCGTCCTGTTCCTCCATGACACGGTGGTGCGTCACTGGTCCCCCGAGGAGTGCGAGTTCATCCGCGACGTCGCCGATCGCATCTGGACGGCGTGCGCGCGTATCAAGGTGATGGAGGAGTTGCGGCGGGCCAACGAGCTGCTCGAGCAGCGGGTCGAGCAGCGCACGCGCGAGCGCGATCGCATCTGGAACGTCTCCCAGGATCTGCTGCTGGTGGCGGACATGGAGGGCAGGTTCCTCAGCATCAACCCGGCGTGGACCACGCTGCTCGGCTGGAGCGAGGAGGAGTTGCTGGGGAAGACGTCCGCCTGGTTGGAGCACCCCGACGACCGGGAGAAGACGCGGACCGAGGTGACGAACCTGGCCGCGGGCAACCGGACGCTGCGCTTCGAGAACTCCTTCCGGCACCGCAACGGCACCTACCGCCGCCTCTCCTGGACGGCGGTGCCCGTGCCCGAGGACGGGGTGCTCTACGCCTTCGCGCGCGACATCACCGAGCAGCGGCATATCGAGGAGCAGCTCCGCCAGGCGCAGAAGATGGAAGCCGTGGGCCAGCTCACCGGCGGCGTGGCGCACGACTTCAACAACCTGCTGCAGGTCATCAGTGGCAACCTCCAGCTCCTGCAGCGCGACACGGCCGGCAACGCGCGGGCCCAGAGCCGCCTGCGGGCCGCTGCCGGGGCCGTGGAGCGGGGTGCCCGGCTCGCGTCCCATCTGCTCGCGTTCGCGCGCCGCCAGCCCCTCCAGCCCCTCGTCTTCAACGTGGGCCGGCTCGTGCACGGCATGGATGACATGCTGCGCCGCCCCCTGGGCGAGCGCATCGAGGTGGAGACCCTCATCCCCGGCGACCTGTGGAACACGTTCGCCGATCCCAACCAGCTCGAGAACGTCCTCCTCAACCTGGCCATCAACGCCCGGGATGCCATGCCCGAGGGCGGCACGCTGAAGATCGAAGCCCGCAACGCCCGGCTGGATGAGCACACGGCCCGGTTGAACCCGGAGGTGCTGCCCGGGGAGTACGTGCTCCTGGCCGTCACCGACACCGGCTGCGGCATGCCCCCGGAGGTGCTGGAGCGTGTCTTCGAGCCATTCTTCACCACCAAGCCCGAGGGCCGCGGCACGGGGCTGGGCCTGAGCATGGTGTATGGCTTCGTCAAACAGAGCGGAGGCCACATCCAGCTCTCCAGCCAGGTGGGGCATGGCACGACGATCGAGCTGTACCTGCCCCGCGCGCTGAGGGACGAGGAGGCGGCGCCCGCGGAGATCTCCACCGGCCCCATCGAGGGAGGGAGCGAGACCATCCTGGTGGTGGAGGACAACCCCGAGGTGCGCGCCACGGTGGTGGAGATGCTGGCGGAGCTGGGCTACCGCGTGCTCAAGGCCGCCGATGGGCAGAGCGCGCTGGCCATCCTCCAGAGCGGCATCCCCGTGGACCTGCTGTTCACCGACGTGGTGATGCCGGGGCCCATCCGCGGCGCCGATATGGCCCGGCGTGCCCGCGAGCTGCTGCCAGAGCTCGAGGTGCTCTTCACCTCCGGCTACACGGAGGACGCCATCGCGACGGGAGGGAGGCTCGACCCGGGCGTCCAGCTGTTGAGCAAGCCCCATCGCCGCGAGGACATGGCGCGCAAGGTGCGGCAGTTGCTCGACAACCGCGCGCGGAAGCCGGCGCCACGCACGGCGAAGGAGTCCGCCCGGCGGCAGCGCGTGCTGCTGGTGGAGGACGATGAGGACATCCGCGCGTCGGCGTGCGAGCTGCTGGGCCTGCTGGGCTTCGACGTGCTGGCGGTGGCGAGCGCGGAGGAGGCCCGGAAGGCCCTCGAGGCCGGCGTCTTCGGCGTGCTCTTCACGGATGTGACGCTGCCGGGCTCATCGGGGGTCGAGCTGGCCCGGGAGGCCGTCCGGCACAGGCCCGGCATGGGCATCATCATCGCCTCGGGGCTCGGGAACGCGGTGTTTGGCGGTGGCTCCGAGCGGTTGGAGGGCGCGGTGATGCTGCCCAAGCCCTATGCGCTGCCGCAGCTGCAACGGGCCCTGGAGCAGGTGGAGCGCAAATCATGAGGGCCGGCGCCACCGGACGAGCGCGCACCCCACGGTGAGCCCCGCGAGCGCTCCCGTCACCGTGGGCCAGAAGGCCCACCACAGCTGCGCCTCCAGCGCCCCCATGTCCTGGAAGCGGGAGAGCCGCAGCACCAGTCCCAGCATGGCTCCAGCCGCCGTGGGCACCAGCACGCGCAGGCCATCCGCCCAGGAGCCTCCCGGCACGGGCTTCAGGTGCCGGTAGCGGCTCGCCATGTACCCGAGCACCCCGAGCGAGCCCACCAGCGAGGAGGCGTGCTGGAGGACTCGCGCCAGCGGCAGCTCCCTGCTGCCCACGGGGACGCGGATGTCCGGGTAGAGCACGTCCGCGGGCCACATGCTGGCGTGGGTGAAGCCATCCCAGAGCAGGTGGGTGCTCGCGCCGAGCACCAGGGCCCCCACCGTGGCCACCCAGGCGAGCGGCGCTCGGGGCAGGCCCTCCGTGCGGGCGAAGCGGCCCCACTGCACGCCCAGGAGCTCGGGCAGGGCGCGTCTCAGCGCGGGGAGGACGAGCACCTCCAGCCACACCAGCACCGCGAGCCCCACGGGCACGCAGAAGAGGACGAAGCCGGGGAACTCGTGCGCGTAGTCGCCGAGCGCGCGCATGGTGTACACGTAGGAGAGGTCCGGCGCACAGGCTCCGACGACGAGCGCGGTGGGCAGCACTCCCCTCCGGGACAACCGGAAGAACGGGAGCACCGCGGCGGCATGGGCTGGAAGGGTGACGGGCACGGGAGTCGGCCCCATCCGTAGTCATTCCGAGGCGCCAGGTGAACTCCCGTGTGTCACGGCCCGCTCGAGTGGAGGCTCGAGTGGGGAACTCTGGACACGAGATACCCTCACCCCGGCCCTCTCCCGGAGGGCGAGGGAGGGGAGCCGCGGACACTACGCCGCGTCCTCCTGGGACCGTGCCGGACTCTCCTCCTCGGGCTTCCAGGGCCACGCCAACGGGGCCATTCGCGCGTACAGCAGGAACAGGGCATCTCCGTCCGGGTGCTCCGCGCAGACGCGGCCCGCCTCGCTCAGCAACAGCCCCGGCGACAACACCCGTCCGGACTTGCGCAACACGGGCCGCAACTCCTCCGGCACCGCCGCCAGGATGCCCTCCTTGTTCAGCCGCTCGTCGTTCGCCTCCGCGCACTGCTCCAGGTGCCGCATCAGCTCGGCCTTCAGCCGCGCGTCGTAGCCGAAGACGTACGAGCACATCTGGAACAGCTCCGAGCCCGCCTCCGTCATCAGGTCCGACTGCTCCCGCGCGAAACCCGGCTCGCCCGCCGCGCGCCACAGGCAGTCCCACCGCGCCTGGGAGGCGTATTGCGCGTACAGCGCCCGCGCCGTGAGGTAGCTCTGCATCGAGTCGTGGAAGAAGCGCACGTGCGTGGGCACCGGCCCCGGCCTCGCGTCCGCCGCCACCAGAAGCCCCGCGTCCAGCAGCATCCGCAGCTTCGCCTCGTCCGGGCTGTCGCGGAAGACGATCAGCCGGCTGCGATGCCGCCAGTAGCTGCCCAGGCACAGCGCCTCCGCGAAGCCCAGCAGCTCCGAGGTCTCCGCGTCGTCCGGCGCCTTCTTCAACAACCCCGCGAAGACCGCCCGGTAGAGGTTGATGACGCTGTCCACCCCGCCCCCGCCGAAGCGCAACGCCAGGCGCACCAGCAGGGGCACGTACGTCCCGTCCGCCGCCCGCCCCCGGCAGATGCGCTGGAGGGACTCGGAGAGCGGCACCGGCTTGCCATCCGGACCCGGGTACGCCGCCTGGAAGCGCTCCAGCCCCGCCGCGTCCAGCCGCTTCGGCTCCACCGCCATCCACCGCAGCGCGTGCGCCATCGCCGTCCGGTACGCCTCGTTCGGCCGCGCGGACAACAGCACCGGCGCGTGCAGCCCCATCTCCCGCTCCAGGTAGCGGCGCAGCGCCTCCGGCTCCAGCTTCGACTCGGTGAGGCCGTCCAGCACCAGGAAGAAGTCTCCCGACTCCAGCAGCGCGTCCCGCAGCGCCTCCGGCAGCCCCAGGTCCTGCAGGGCCTCCTTCGCGGCCGTCTCCAGGTCCTCCGCCGCCGGATCGATGAACACGGGCAGCGGCGAGGACGGCTGCTTCTCGAAGTGCTCCAGTGACAGCCGCACCAGCCGCCGCAGGAGCGCGCTCTTCCCCCGGCCTCCCGCGCACTGGATGAGCAGGTGCGCGCGCTCGCGCGTGAGCAGCCCGCACAACTCCTCGGCCGTGCGCTCCGAGGCCGAGGGCGCGACTCCGGGCCCGGCGTACTCGGTGACGTGCGAGGAGAGCTCCACGAAGACCTCGCCATTGGCCTGGGCGGAGGCCACGTCCACCCGGCGGCGGACCTGCCGGACATGCGTGGCGAAGAAGCGGCGCCGGAAGGAAGGCGAGCGCAGCAGCGGCGCCGCGGCCCAGGAGAACGGGTGCGTGAAAACGAGCCGGCGGAACACGGCCGGCGACAGCAGCCCCAGACCCGCGCACAGCACCAGCTCGGCGCACGTCACGGCGAGCACCGTGGGCAGGTGGATGCGCAGCCCTCCCAGCAGCCCCAGCAGCTCGCCACCGCCCGCCCCCACCCCGGTGACGACATAGCCGGCGAGCGGCAGCCACCGCCGGGTCACCGCCGAGGGGCGCAGCAGCAGCACGGGCAACAGCAACAACAACGTCACCGCGAGACACGCCAGCGCGGTGCGAACCCAGACGCGGTCGAGCAGCGGCACACCGAAGGGCACGTGCTGGAAGGTGGCGGTGAGCCGGGTGCCATTCTCCACCTCGTGCGCCACCACGGTGCGGTAGAGGTGCTCCGCGCTTCCCGGCGGCTCCGTCCACTGGAAGAGCACACCGGACGGCTCCGCGAGACGCCGCACGCCCTGCCCCACCAGCGCGCCCTTGCCCTCCTCCGCGCGCAATTCGAGCCGCAGCGTGCGTCCCGCTCCCGCCGCCTGCGCGAGCCCGGGCCAGTCGAGCTCCAACGACTCCAGCGGCGCGCCCGCCTCCAGACGGCCCTCCACCAGAACGTTGCCCTTCGCGTCGCGCTCGATATGGGAACCCCCCGCGAAGCCCACCCGGACGCGCCCCACGTCCGAGGCCGGCCCGTACAGCGAGCCCCGGGGAATACCCGTCACCCAGGCGCGGCCGGTGCCCTTCAGGGGGAACACGTCGTTCAGCCCCGCGCCCTCGAGCACCTGCATGGCCCGCAGTCCCACCGGCCCGAGCGTGAGCCGGTGCAGCCGGGTCCCACCGTCCGACAGCGCCCAACCGCCGTGCGCGTCCAATGCCATCAAGCGGGGCTCGTGAAGACCCGTCACCGCCTGGTCTCCCGAGGTGATGACCTGGCCCTTCACCGACAGCAGGCGGACCCCGCCCTCCTCCGTCACCGCCCAGGCGCGCTCCGCCGACACGGGGTAGAGCTCGGCCCGGCCCAACCCCTCCGCGTCCGCGCTGCGCGCCACCTCGTCTCCGCCCTCTCCCAGGAGGTAGACGCGCCGCTCGTCGCTCACCCACAAGTGCCCGTCCGGCGAGCGCTCCACGGCGGGCGAGCCCTCCACCGTCACGCCAGGTCCCACCGTCTTCCCATCGAGCCCCACGAGCTTCAGCTCCGAGGCCGGGCTCGGCCCCACACTGGGACCCGGGGACAGCAACACCCAGGCGAGATTGGCGTCGCGGTGGGCGAAGAGCCGCTGGACATTCCCGAGCAGGGGCGTCGCCTTCATGACCTCCCGGCTCGCGAGGAAGAACTGGGGCCCGGTCCTGCCGGGCAGATCCGCGAGCACCCAGGCCCGATGGGGCTGCCGGGTGGGGAGCAGGGCCCACACGTTCTGCACGGGCAGTGGCCGCGAAAGGGGCTGAGCGCCCGCCCGCGAATCCACGTGGAGGAGGCTCTGGTCCAGCACCAGCCAGCCCTGTTGGCCCCCGGCCACGGGCATCACCTTGCGCGAGGTGATCCACGCCGTGCCGAGGCGCACCGGCGTCACCTCGCCCGCGTCATCGACGACCAGCAGTTGCTGCAGATTGAAATCGGAGACCACCCAGAGCCGCTCGCGCCCCTCGGACGGCACCAGCGACATGTCCGGGACGGACACCTCGGGCACCTCGAGCCGCCGCTGGTGGTCCACCAACAGGAGCACGGTGCTCGACTTGTAATCCGAGGGCACCTGCACGACGACCCACGCCCGCTCCGGGTTGGCCGTGGGCACCACGTTCACGACCCAGAAGTTCTTGTCGCCGAGTCCCTCGATGACGGACTCGCGGCCCTCCGCGTCCACCAGCCAGAAGCCAGCCCGGTTCGGCGACCAGACCCAGGCGTGGTGGCCGTGTCCGCACGGCACCATCTGGCTGCCGTGGGCGAGCGGTTGCAGCCAGTGGCCCTCCACCTTCGCCTCGATGGGAGGCGGAGGAGCCTCGCTCCGGGCACAGCCCGTCACGCTCCCGAGCCACAGGAGCACGGCGCTCGCGAGAAGCAGTCCCGGGGAGACCGGGCTCCGAGGGAAGGACCGGGCACGGAAGGAAGTCGTCATGAAGAGGGGCCGGGGAGAGGGGCCGGAGACCGCGCGGTGCACCGTCATTGTGGCACAAGTGCCCCCCACCCGAGGCGTGCCTGCCCGCCAGGATGCCGGCCGGCCCTTCCCGCCCATTGCCCCGGCGAAAAACACCGGCTCGTGGCAAGCGGGGTGCCCCGCGGACCCGCCAGGAAGCTCCGCACCCGACAATCCCGGGCCGCCGGTGCGTGACACCCGACACCGCCCTGCCCCGTGGGACGAGCCAACGCCAGGGATTGAACGATGCACCCCCGGGCCGCCCGACCCATCTTTCCCCCTACGTTTCGTCCAGGAGACCTGTGTATGCGGCTCGTCGTTTCCCTGATGTGTCTTGGCCTGCTGACCGCGAATGGCGTCGCGCGGGCGCAGTCCACCACCACCACGACCACGACCACCACCCAGCCAGCCTCGCCCGGAGTGCAGACCCCGCCCGCGCCGCCGCCTCCGGCCGCTGCACAGCCTCCCGCGCCCACCACCCCGCCGCCTCCGCCGCCTCAGCCACCCGAGGCGCAGCAGACTCCTCCGCCGCCTCCGCCCACCCAGGTGCAGCAGCCCGCACCCGCGCCTCCGCCTCCGCCTCCACCCGCCGAGGGACCCTCGGAGACGGCCGCCGAGCGCGCGGAGCGCTACAGCCGCTTCTCCTCGGGCTCGGGCGGCATGCTGCTCGTCTTCACCGAGCTGCTCAGCGGCGCGGTGACGGGCGGCATCCTCGGCAACACCTTCGCGTCGGAAAACGGCGCGTACGTGGGCGCGGTGATTGGAGGCCTGGGGCTCGGCACCGCCGCGGCCGTGTACCAGTACTACGTCCCGGTGGAGCGCAACGAATCGCTGCTCGCCGCGGGAGGCGCCGCGCTGGGCTTCCTCGCCGGCTTCGGCTTCGGCTCCGAGCAGGGGCTCAGCGCGCGGGACCGCTCCGTCGCGACGCTGCTCACCACCCAGGCCGGCATCATCGGCGTGCTGGCGGCCACGGCGCTGCCCGGTGACGTGAGCGATGGGGACGCGTCGCTCGTGGGGATGAGCGCCCTCTACGCCTTCGTGCTCACGGGGCTCGTGCAGTCCACGGTGCTGCTCGCGGAAGAGGGGGACCAGGACCCGAACCTCGCTCCGACGCTGGTGGCGCCCCTGCTCGGCATGGGCGTGGGCGGCCTGCTGGCGGTGCCGTTCGAGCTGTCGGCGTCGCGCGTCTTCAAGCTCACGGTGCTGCCCATGGGCGTGGGCGCGGTGCTGCTGCTGGCGGGCACGGCGCTCGCGGATGGCCCGGCCGTTCCGCTGTCGGCCATCGGCGGCATCGCGGCCACCTTCGTCATCACGGCGCTGGTCACCGCCGAGGAGCCGATGCCCTATCCGCCCACCTCGCCGGGGCTGCGGAGCCAGAAGTCCGAGACCTTCAAGGCCGTCCCCGTGCCGGTGCTGATGCGCACGGGCCGGCGCAACGAGTCGCTCACAGCGGGCCCGGGCCTGCTGATGCGCTTCTAGCGGGCGCCGCTACCGGGCCTTCAGCAGCCGGGTGAGCTCTCGGTCCAGCGAGGCGGCGAACTGCTGGCGGTCCTGGGCGGAGAACCCGCTCGGGCCGCCGGTCATCACGCCGCTGTCGCGCAGCTCCTGCATGAAGTTCCGGACGGAGAGGCGCTCGGCGATGTTCTCCTCACTGAAGAGCTCGCCCCGGGGATCCAGCACCACCACGCCCTTGGGGACGAGCAGCGCGGCGAGGGGAATGTCCTGGGTGACGGCGAGGTCTCCGGACCCGGCGGAGGAGGCGATGTAGCCATCCGCCACGTCGAGCCCCGCGCCCACCTGCACGGTGGAGACGAGCTCCGAGCGAGGCAGGGTGAGGCGCTTGTTGGCCACGAAGACGGTGGGGATGCTCAAGCGCTGTGAGGCGCGCAGGAGGATGTCCCGCACCGGCCCCGGACACGCATCGGCGTCGACCCAGATCTTCACTCAGCCCTCGGTGTTGCGCAGGAAGTCGGCCACTTCGGCGAAGCGGTTGTCGAGGAAGCGGCGCACGTTGCCCTTCACCCCGCGGGCATCCATCGCGCGCTGCATGCAGCGCACCCAGGCGTCGCGCTGGGCGGTGTCCACGGGGACATGGCCGTGGCGCATGCGCAGGCGCGGATGGCCGTGCTTTTCCATGTAGTGCTGGGGCCCGCCCAGCCAGCCGATGAGGAAGAGGCCGAAGCGCTCGCGCATGCCGCGCGACACCCTTCCCTGCTCATCCAGCTCGTGCAGGCGGGCGAGCGCGGGCTCGTTCGCATCCATGGCGTCGTAGAAGGCCTCGGCCAGGGCCTGGACCCCCGCCTCACCGCCCAGACGGTGGAAGGGCATGTCCTCCATGGAGGGAGTCCAGGTGTCGTCGTTGCCAGGAATGTTCAGCCCGATGGGCTTGAGCTCGGTGGACATAGCGGTATTCAACCCCGAGCCCATGTGCGCCATTTCTGGGCGGCATGCAACCCCTGGCTCACTCCTCGGCGTAACCCAGCCCCAGGCGTGCCGGGGAACCGCACACCGGCAGCCTGTGCATTCAAGCGGAGTCGGCGGCCCAGCGCTTGGGGCGGGTCTTCAGCGTGGTGAGTCCGAGGGAGTCACACAGGGAGAGGAAACGCGCCTTGGGGACGCCGGCCCAGGAGAGGTCCTCGAGCGACTTGGAGATGGGCGCATCCGTCACCAGGGTGGCGAGCTTGCGGTACAGCAGCGCGTCCTCGCGGTGCTCGCGCAGGGTGGCGGCGAGCTTGTCCGCGCCACGGGGGCGTACGGACCAGGCGCTCGCGTCGGCGGGAATGGCCTCCAGGTGGCCGTAGGCGTTGAGCAGAGCGGACGCGCCCTTCTCTCCGAAGCCGGGCAGACCGGGGATGCCATCGGCGTCATCGCCCACGAGCGCCAGCATGTCCGGCACACTCGCCGGGGCGACGCCGAGCTTCGCCCGCACGGCGTCCTCGTCCATTTCCTTCTGCTGCTTGCGGTCCACCTGGACCACCTTGCTGCCGCGCACACACTGGCCGAGGTCCTTGTCGGGGGTGAGCAGCCGGACCTGCTCCACCTTCCCGGCCCAGCGCGCGGAGGCGGTGGCGAGCGCATCATCCGCCTCGAAGTCCTTCATGGACCAGACGGTGAGCCCGAGCGCTCGCATGGCCTCCTCGGCGAGGTCGAATTGGGCATGGAGCTCGGGGGGAACGCCTTCGTCGGACTTGTAGCCGGCGAAGAGATCATTGCGGAACGAGCGGATGGGGTTGTCGAAGGCCAGGGCCACGTGCGTTACGGACTCGTGGGCGTCGTGCAGCAACGCGAGCATCGAGGAGACGAGCCCCACGGTGGCCTTCACATCGCGGCCATCGGGAGCGGTGGCTCCGGGGCGGGGCGAGAAGTGGGCACGGTAGAGCTCATAGGTACCGTCGACGAGGTGCAGGCGCATGAGGGCTGTCTACCTCAATCCAAGCCTCAGCGCCGCCGGTAGCGCACCACGGTGACGTCCATCTCCGCGTCACGGGCCTCCAGCGTGGACACCATCACCTCGAGGGCCCGGTCCTCATCGAAGCCGCCGCTGCCCGCGCCGATGATCGGAAACGCCACGGAGCCGAAACCGTGCTCCCGGGCCCTCGCGAGCGCGTTCGTCACCGAATCCCGGATGGACCGTTCCGACGAGCGCCAGAGCATGTTGATGCCCGCCACGTGGATGATGCCCCGGTAGGGCAGCCGGCCCGCCGAGGTCACCACCGCCGAGCCCAGTGGCATCGGCCCCACCCGGGCCAGCTCGCGGAACGGCTCCAGCCCTCCCCGTTTCTTGATGGCTCCCGAAACCCCCTGCGGCAGCAGCAGCCACCACGGGATGATGTTCCGGTTCCAGGCGTTCACGATGGCGTCGACCCGCTGCTCCAGCAGGTCTCCTTCGACGATGCGCGGCGTCATGGGGCGGGCTCCAACCTCCACCAGTCAACGTGAGCGGCCGCGCCCTGTCGAGCCTCCCCTTCACGGCGCACGCGCGAGCCCCCGGACGCGCTAGCCTCCCACCCGCCCGTCATGCCCTCGGACCCGCTACCCGTCCTCCTCACCACCGAGCGTCTCAACCTGGCCTTGCTCCCGCCGGATGGTGCCGCGCGCGTGCTCGCCTACCACGAGGCCAACCGCGACCATCTCGGCCCCGTCTCGCCCGCGCGCCCCGACAACTTCTTCACCGTCACCTGGTGGCGCTCGCGTCTGGCCCAGGACGCCGAGGACTGGCGCCGTGGTCTCGCCTTGCGTCTCTTCATGGTGTCACGCGAGCTCCCGCTCACCTCCGCTCCCGTGCTCGGCAGCGTGTCCCTCACCGACATCCGCCGAGGGCCCCTCCAGTCGTGCGAAATGGGCTTCGGGCTCGACCGCCGGATTCAAGGCCAGGGACTCATGAGCGAGGCCGTGCATGCCGTGTGCGACTACGCCTTCGGCATCATGGGCCTGCACCGCATCCACGCCAACCACCTCCCGGAGAACCACCGCAGCGCCGCCGTGCTGCGCCGCGTGGGCTTCTCCGTCGAGGGCCTCGCGCGCGAGCTCGTCCTCATCGACGGCCGCTGGCGCGACCATGTCCTCACCGCGCTGCTGGCGCCTCGTCCACCAGCAAGGTGAAGGAGAAGGTACTGCCCCTTCCCAGCTCGCTCTCCACCAGGATGTAGCCGCCGTGGGCCTCGACGATGCCCTTGGCGATGGGCAGACCCAGCCCCGCGCCCTCCCGCGTTCCCTTCGGCTGCCAGTAGCGCTCGAAGAGGTGCGGCAGGTGCTCCGGAGCAATCCCCTTGCCGGTGTCGCACACGAAGAAGCGCACGAACCGGCCCTCGCGCCGGGCCCGCACGGCGACGCGGCCGCCCTCGGGCGTGTAGCGCAACGCATTGCCGATGAGGTTGGAGAACACCTGCAGCACCCGGCCCCGGTCCGCCAGCACCCGCGGCAATCCAGACTCCAGCTCCCGCTCCAGCCGCAACCGCCGCGCCTCCGCCAGCGGCCGGTGCAGCTCGATGGCGTCATCCACCAACTGGCACACCTCTTGGGACTGGCGCTCCACCATCAGCCGCCCGGATTCGATCTTCGCCACCTCCAGCAGATCCTGGATGAGGTGGACGGCCCTGTCCGCCGAGCGCCGCATGAGCTCCGCCTGCTTGCGCCACGACGCCCCCTGCTCGCCCTGGGGCAGGTGCTTGAGCAGGTAGGTCGCTCCCAGGGAGATGACGTTGAGGGGGTTGCGCAAATCGTGCGAGACGACGGCGAGCACCTCGTCGCGCGCGTGCGTGGCCTGCTGCGAGTCCTTGTAGAGCCGGGCGTTGTCCAGGGTGAGGGCGGCCCGGGAGGCCAGGCCCTCGGCGAGCGAGAGGTCCGCCGGGCCATAGCGCCGGCCGGACTCCCCGGTGAAGGCGAAGGTGACGGCCCCCAGCGTCCGCCCACGCGCCACCAGCGGGACGATCATCAGCGAGCGAGGCGCCAGGGCCCGGTGCGTGGTGAAGTGCTCCTCGTCCTCGGCGGAGGCCCGCAGCCAGGCGTCCGTCACCTCACAAACGAGCTCCGGCTCACCGGTGCGCAGCACGCTCTGCATGCCCACCAGCGTCTGGCTCCCGGAGCGCAGGCGCCCGAGCGCGAGCAGCAACGGCTCCCGGGTGGGGTCGCGGTGGGCGACGGCCAGACGTTGCACCTCGCCGCCCTCCCGGATGCACACCACGCAGTAGTCGGCCAGGCGTGGCACCGCCAGCCGGGCCAGGCTGCGCAGCGTGGCCTCGTACTCCAGCGCGGCCACCAGCACCCGGCCGCTCTCGGAGAGGAACTGCTGCGACTCCTCGGCGCGCTGGCGGTCCGAGATGTCGCGGATGATGGTGGAGAACATCTCCAGCGTCCCATCCGCCTGGGCGTGGGCGAGCAGCACCTGGGAGACGGGAAACTCCCGCCCGTCCGGCGAGCGCATCACCGTCTCTCCCATCCACACGCCCTCGCGCAGCGCGGTGGGCACGCTCTCGGCCAGCAGGCGCCGCGCGGCCCAGGCCGGGTGGGCCGAGGCGAGGCTCCACGCACTGACGTCCTGGTCCTCCGCCAGTCCCACCATGCGACGGCCCGCGCGGTTGAGATAGAGGCCCCTGCCCTGCGGGTCCGTACTGCCCACGAAGTCCGGCGTGGCCTCGATGATGGAGCTGAGCCTGCGGCGCGCCTCCTCCGCGCGCTTGCGGGCCGTCACCTCGCGCAGGTAGACGGAGACGCCCTCACCCGAGGGGCTGACGTGACAATCGAACCACGCCGCCAGCGAGGGGATGTACATCTCGCAATCCGAGGCGCCCTGCCCCTCCAGCACCCCGCGCACGCCCCTGGTCAACCCGTCCCGCGCGTCCTCCGGCAGCATCTCGTCCAGGAGCTGGCCCAGCAACTGCTCCCGCGGGCGTTGCATCACCTCGGCCGCGCGGCGGTTGACGAAGGTGAAGCGCCGCTCCCGGTCCAGGGCGAAGAAGGCGTCGGTGATGCTCTCCAGGATGGCCTCGATGCGCGAGTGGGCCGCCTCGACCTCGGTGCGGGCCGCCTCCTCGCGGGCGAGCCGCAGCGCCGTCCCCTCCGCCCGCTTGCGCTCCGACACCTCGCGCGTCACCGTCACCCAGTGACTCAACACCCCCTCCTGGTCGCTCACGGGCACCAGGGTGCTCTCCGTCCAGAGGGTGGAGCCGTCCTTGCGGTAGATGAGCAGCTCATCGCGGAAGGGCTCCCTGCGGCGCAGGGCCTCGCGCATGCGCTCGATGGCCTCCCAGTCCGTCTCCGGCCCCATCAGCAACAGTGACTCCGACTCGAGCAGCTCCTCCTTGCCGTAGCCCGTCATCCGGCAGAAGGCATCGTTGGCGTAGAGGATGCGCCGGGTGCGCCGTCCCTCCTCCAGCTCGGGCTCCAGGATGACCACGCCATCGTTGGTGTTCACCACGATGGACTCGAAGAGGTGCAGCCGCGCCTCGGTGCGCTTGCGGCCGGTGATGTCCCGGAAGTAGACGGCGAGCCCCTCCTCGGAGGGATAGACGTGCATCTCGACCCAGGTGTCGCGCGGAGGGTCGTGTTCCTCGAAGTGGACGGCCCGTTGCTCGGTGAAGGCCTGGCGGAAGCCCTGCTCGGAGCGCGAGCCGCTGAAGTGCGGGAACACCTCCAGGGGTGTCCTCCCGAGCATCTGCTCGCGCGAGCGGTGTGCCAGCTCCTCGGCGCGGCGGTTGACGTAGGTGAAACGCCAGGCGCGATCCAGGGCGATGAAGGCATCGGAGATGCTCTCCAGCATCCCGTGCACGCTCCGCTCCACCGCCTCGGCCTGGACGCGTGCCGTCTGCTCGTGCAGCAGCTGGCGCTCGCGCTCGCGGGCACGCAACCGCTCGGTGATGTCGGTGAAGGTGATGACCGCCCCGATGATGCGCTCGCCCTCGCGGACGGGGCTGCAGCGATAGTCCACCGGGAAGAAGCTGCCATCGCGCCGCCAGAACACCTCGTCCGTCACGTGGAACGTCCGGCCCTCGCGGAAGGCGGCGGTGGTGCGGCACTCGGCCTCGGGCAGGGGCGTGCCGTCCGGGCGCCTGGAGTGAATGATCACATGCTGGGACTTTCCGATGAGCTCTTCCGGCGTCCACCCCAGCATGCGCGCCGCGGCCGGGTTGACGAAGGTGGTGCGGCCCTCGGTATCCAGGCCATACACCCCCTCGTCCACGGAGGATAGGATGAGCTCGCCCAGGTGACGCAGCAGCTCCAGCTCCCGCCGCGGCTCCGCGGGGCCGAGCGCACAGGCGAAACCGGCCAGCACCCCGTCCGCGTCGTACAGCGCGGTGAGCACCTGCGAGGCGAGGAAACGGGAGCCATCGCGCCGCACGAGCCAGCCGTCGAGCTCGCAACGCCCCTCCTGCTCGGCCTGGTGCAGGGCTCTCGCCACGCGCTCCTGCTCCTCGGGCGGGGAGAGGACGGTGAGTGGCTCTCCGAGAAGGTCGGCCTTCGCATGCCCGGTGAGCCGCTCCGCCCCCGGGGTCCAGAGACAGATGCGGCCCTTCACATCCAGGCCTGCGAGCGCACAGACCTCCGCCTGCTCCAGCAATCGCAGGGCGAGTGCACTGCGCGTCCAGGACGCCTCCTCCCGGCGGGGAGCGTCCCGCGGTTCCTCCGGCTCACCAGGAGCGCTGTGGATGGTGGAGGACAAACGGAGCCGGCCTCCTTTCGAACCTGCGCGGGGCTCAAGGGTGTGGATCTGCTCACGTATGCCCGGAATGCAAGAAGGGCCCGGCCGGACGGCCACTGTGTGGCGAGGCGAAGCGGGAGCCTTGGGAGCGGGCGGAGGGAGACATTACGCATCGGGCATGGACACACCGAAGGTGGCCGTGGTGGTGGGAGTGGGACCGGGGCTGGGTGCGTCGTTGGCGCGCCGCTTCGCGCGAGAGGGCTACGCAGTGGGGCTGGTGGCCCGGAGCGAGTCGAGCCTGCATCCGGTGCGGGAGGCGTTGGAGAAGGAGGGAGGACGCGCGGGCAGCTACCCCGCGGACGCGACGGACGCGGCGTCGCTGAAGTCCGCCTTCGGCCGGCTGCGGGCGGAGCTGGGCGCTCCGGAGGTGTGCATCTACAACGCGGGAACGTACACGGTGGCGGGCGTGCTGGAGCTGACGCCGGAGCAGTTCGAGTCCGGGTGGAGGATCGGCTGCCTGGGAGGATTCCTCACGGCGCGCGAGGTGGTGCCAGCGATGCTGGAGCGTGGGAAGGGGACGCTGCTGTTCACGGGGGCCACGGCGTCGCTGCGAGGCACGGCGCGGTTCGCGGCGTTCGCGGTGGGCAAGTCCGGCCTGCGGGCGCTGGCGCAGTCGCTGGCGCGCGAGCTGGGGCCGCGTGGCATCCATGTGGCCCACGTGGTCATCGACGGGATGATTGGCAATGGGCCGGGCTCGGAGACGAGGCTATCGCCGGACGCCATCGCGGAGACATACTGGCAGCTACACCGTCAGGAGCCGTCCGCGTGGACGCAGGAGATGGACCTGCGCCCCGCGGCGGAGAAGTTCTAGGAGCGCTTCGTCATGTCGAAGAGAGCGCGGGCTTGAGGGCCGAGGAAGCCATCGAAGCCGGACGAGCGCTGGGCGATCTCGAAGTAGGCATAGGGCCAGGTGCGCGTGCGCCCATCGGCGAGCCGGATGGTGACGGGGGCGGCGCTGGTGGCCGTCTGGCGCAGGGCGGTGCCGGGCGCCCCCTCGATGTCGGCCTTCATGGGGACGCCAGCCTCGCGCATGCGGCGCTGCCACACCTCCACGTCATCCACGGAGCCGGTGAAGTGGTTCACCTTGCGGCCGAAGGCGAGCAACCACGCGCCGTACTGGGACTCCTTCTCCAGGGTGAGGAGCGCGGACTCCTCGGGCGGAGGTGGAGCGGAGAACCAATCGGCGAGTGCCTCGATGGAGTCGGGGGCGGGAGGATCCGCCGGGAGCGCGGCGAGGAGGCGCTGGGCCTCGGGCGAGAGCCTGTCGGCGAGGAGTTCGGAGATGAAGACGCGGGGCAGCCCCTCCGGATGGGACATGTAGATGGCGGAGAGGTGGGTATCGGGGAAGGTGTACTCGCCGGCGGGCTTCCAGCCGAAGCGCTCGAAGACGCGGGAGAAGAGCGCAATGCCCCCACCGGGCCGGGCGAGGGAGCGGAGCGCGATGTGGTCATTGCGGAAGCTGCCGCCGGAGAGTTGGGCGAAGGTGCGCGCGTAGGGCACCTCCGCAGCGTAGCGCTCCCACAGCAGGTCCAGAAGTCGGGTGGCGTCAGAGCTCATGACGCCCAGTCATAGCCGGAAGACAGGGGCCTGCCCAGGGCGGGCGCTACCAGCTCAGTGCTTCGGGTGCCTTGCGGAAGAGGGTCCGAAGCGCGGGGTGCATCGAGTGCTGCCTCTGCATCTCCTTCCACACCGTCCGATGCGGTGAGCGCTGGACGGCCTTCTTACGCAGCTCGAGCTGGGCCGTGGGGGCTCTCCGCTCTCTCAGGGAGACATATCGTGAGAGCATGTCCTGGTAGCCAATAAAGGCGGTCTCACGCGCTTTACGAAGGTACTCACGCTTGTTGAGTTGCAGGACGCGCAGTGTGTAGTCAGCCCGTTCGTAGCTCCGCGTGCCTCGCTTCACGCTCGGCCCGAAGTAGAAGGTGTCCCGAAGCTCGAGCACGAGAAATTCCATCGGGTCCTCCGAGCGAGGGTCGATGAGCGCTGGGGACCCCTTCAACGGCTGTCTGCTGGGAAATGCCCCTCGTGGCCCGCCCACATCCACTGGCTTGCGCGCTCGTGGGGTAAATACCGCGAACTGTTCGCTCTTGGGTCCGTTACACCGACCACAAGCGTAGAGATAATTGCGCCAGGCGAACACCTGCTCCGGGTAGAGGTGCTTGGGCCAGATGTGGTCGATCTCGTCCGCGACCGAGTCCTCACAGTACCCACACCGCTGCTCCCCTGAGCACATCTCCGCCAGCGTTCGCCGCACCTCGGCGAAGGTCCTGTTCCTTGCGCTTTTGTGCTGCTCGAAAGCGCGTTTCGCGGCATCAACCCTGGAGGCGTAACTCGAATGCGCATCCACCTCGGCCTGCCACAGTTCGAGTTGGTGCAGCGCGGTGGCGGACAGCGCGATGTCGGGCAACCGAAGCACGCCAAGCCTCACTGGTCCGAATCATGGACTGACATGGAAGCAGTCGGAAGGCTCGCACGAAGAGAGGTCTGCTCCCGACGCTCGGCAGCGCTCAGTCCCTGGCGCATTTCCTTCAGGTTCAGCTTCGCCAGCCGCTGAAGCCGTTGCTTGGATTGTTCCGAGCGCGCGACGTCTTCTCCGAACAGTCCTGTGCCATAGGCATCGAGCACGTTACCGAAAATGAGCCGATCGAGTTCCACACCTGTGACCTGCCGGGCCTCTTCGTCCGTACCGGGCTTGGGGAGCCGCCACACCGTGCCCACCTCCGCGGCCTGGCAGACCAACGGGCTGTGGGTGGTGACGATGAATTGCAGCTTGGGGAAGTGCTCACGGAACCAGAGCCCGAGCTTTCGCTGCCAGGTCGGGTGCAGGTGCGCGTCCACTTCGTCGATGAGCACCACTCCGGGCACATCTACCTTCGTGGGGTCCTTCGGATGGAAGACGCGCTTCGGTCCATAAGTTGCCGCGAGCTGGCGGATGAGCTCGAAGGTCATGCTCAGAATGGAGCGGTAGCCGTCGCTCAAGTCCTCCACCGGCACGCGATAGCCATTGCCGTCCACGAAGAGCACCTCACGAGAGGTGATCTTCTCCAAGCGGGCGTGGTGTGGCAGGAACCCCGGCTGGTTGATGAACTTCCTCAGTGGCTTGAGCAGCGCCCCTTCGGGATCATCTTCAAACGCCTTGAACTGCAACTGCTGAAGCCACCGGAGACCTTCCGTGAGGGCCACACTTTCGTCAAATACCGAGAGGTGCCGGGCAAGCCGGTGATTGGAGGAAAAGAGCTTCTCGTACCTCTCGCTCCCGCCCGAGAAGCGCCTGAAGGGGCCATACGCAGCACTGAACCACCCCTTCCCGGTCTCCCAGATTTCCCCGACCATCTCAATTGGTTTGGTCCCCCGACGGCCCGGCAAGAGCACAGTCACATCCATCTCCTTGGGAAGCGATCGGCCCCTCCTCTTCCCCGCGGAGAACTTGGAGACCTTGTCGAGTCGCCAATCTGGTGCCAGCCCCAACCGCACCTCGCCCATCTGGTCTCCACGTAACCAGCTCGACCAATCCGACTGGAGCGCCAGCGCGTCAGGAGCGCCGACGAAAGCGAGTGAGAGGGAGCGCAGCACCGAGGACTTGCCGGAGCCATTGTCCCCCAGGATGACGTGCCATCCCGGCGCGCTCTTGAGAGGAACCTCCCACGTCAACTCCCGGATGGCGCGGATGTTCTCGATGTGGAATCGCGTCAGGTACATGGCTCGGTCACCGTAACCCCATCCGCGTGCCGGACCAACGACTCAAGTCTCACCGATAGGCGCACGCCGCATCGTCCCACGTGAACGTGCGGGACGAGGACTCACAACCCTCCCCCTCGCCATTCTCGTCGCAGGTCCCCTCGGTGGTGCGCACCACGAGCTTGCGCCACGCCTCCGGCCCTTCTCCCTCCGCCTTCACTGACACGTCCCCCGGAGGACCGAACTCCAACCGGCTCCCCACCGTGAAGAGCTCATCCACGTCACCGCACGCCTCGCCCACCAGCCTCCAGGTGTGCGTCGTGTTGTCGGCGATGCTGGCGGACTCCTTCACGAGCAGGAAGCTCCGGTCTCCAAAGGACAGTGCCTCCTCCAGCGACCACTCCGAGGAACTGCCAAGGTCCCCCTCTCCCACCGGCGGGTTGCAGTCCCCCGACCAGGACTCCTCGTCCACGGCCCGCCCGCCCAACTCCAGCCGCACCACCAGTCGAGACTCGACACACGGCGTCTTTCCCGTATCGAGCGCCCGCGAGTGCACCTCATAGGACAGCCCCTTCACGCCCGCGCGCACGGGGTAGCTGCCCTGATGCACGTGGCCCTTCAACGCCTTGGGCTTCGACAGCACCAGCTTGGGGCAGGCATCGGGCACGCTCGCGCGCACTTCCCTCAGATACACCCCCGGCATCGCCAGGCTGGCCAGGTCCCTCAGGGAACGTGCCCGCTCCACCTCCGGGCAGATTCCCAGCACCGCGATGTGGAACCCCGGCTTGAGACCCGCCATCTCGTCCGACTTGAGCAGCCGCGGGTAGCCCTCCGCTGGCGTCACTCCCGGATGCGCCCCGCGCGTGTACTTCTCGAGCGCCGCCTGCGCCTCCGCCGGTGTCTGTCCCCCTCCGAGAATGATGATGTGGAAGGACGCGGGAGCCCTGGCCTTCGGTTTCGCCTCGGCGGGCAGGACTCCCAGCAGGAGCAGCAGGCAGAGAAAGGAGCGCATACGCCCGAGCATATAAAGGATGCACGGAGCCCGCGTGCGCGCCCTACTTCCCGCGCTTCTGCGACAGCAGCCAGGTGCTCACGGCCGGGTCCAGGTACACGGTGTCGAAGATGTCGTGGCCCAGACCGGACAGCTCCGTGTAGCTCACGGCGGTATGGCCCCCGGCCCTCAGCAGCCCCACGAGCTCGCGGCTCTCGGAGACGGGCACCACGGTGTCCCGCTCTCCGTGCCACATCCACAGCGGCATGCCCTTGAGCTTGCCCACCACCGAGCGATCCGTGTAGCGCCCGGCCACGGCCACCACCGCCGCGAAGCGCTCCGGTTGGCGCGCGGCCAGTTGCAGCACCCCCCGTGCGCCCATCGCCTGGCCCGCGAGGTACACCCGCTTGCGGTCTCCCCCGTACTCCTTGAGGGAACGCTCCAGCGCCTCGAGCACGAAGTCCGCCACGTCCCCCCAGTCCTTGTCGGGCGGACACTGCGGCAGCACCAGCACCGCCGGATAGCGCTCCGGGTGTACCCGCGCCGCCTCCGCCACGCTCTGCGTCCTCGGCTGCAGCCCATCCGTTCCCCGCGAGCCCGCTCCATGCAGCGCGAGGATGACCGGCCACTCCCGCCCCTGGCGGTAACCCGGTGGCAGATACACCGAGTACACGTACTTCTCTCCCCGGAAGGTGAGCGTCTTCTCCACGAACGTGCCGGAAGACCCCGCTGGAGCTGGACCCGCCTCAGGAACCCCCGTCAGCAGCCACGCCACCAGCGCCATCGTCACCGTACCCATGAGCCTCCTCGCATGCCCGCACAGGTCCTGTCCCGGGTCTTGGGAAAGCCTCGAAGGTACCCGTCCGCCAGAGGAGACGGGACGCACTCCGCGCGAACTGACGCCCAAGGGTTGCGTTTCCATCACCTCGGCGCTTGCATCTGACCGCGCAGGTGGGAAACTGCTGGCTGCGCGCGTCCTCGGGGTTTGACCTTGGAGGGGTGACTGACTCCGAGGACGCGCGCAGTCTTTCGCAGCCTCGCTTCCCGTGGCGTGCCTTGGAGGGGTTCCCCCACGGGCGGGCTGGCACGGGCGCACTTACAGGAAAAGGGAAGCGGAACGCCAGTCGCAGGCACGCGAGGGCATGAGTGCCTCATCAGGTCACTCATCAGTTCCGCTCATGGCTATGGGCCAGCCATATTAGCCTACACCATGGCGGTCTGTGCGCCTACCTCTTTGTGACGGCGAGTTCGCAGCGGTTGAGAGGACGAGTCCCAGGCGTGGGACGGCCTCGGACACGGCGCTGCCCTGGCGGTGGGCCTGGGGGAGGTGCCGTGGGTGTCGCTGGCGCTGGCGGGCTCCTTCAGCCTGTATGGGCTGGTGCGCAAGCTGGCGCCGGTGGAGTCCCTCTCGGGGCTGGCGGTGGAGACGGCGCTGGCGGCGCCCGTGGCGCTCGGCGTGCTGCTGCTGGGTGGCTGGGAGCAGCCGGTGTGGGGGAGTACCTCGCGAGACACCCTGCTGCTCATGTTCAGCGGCGTGGCCACCGCGCTGCCACTGCTGTGGTTCGCCCAGGCCGCGCGGCGGCTGCGCTACTCGACGCTGGGCATCATCCAGTACGTGTCACCCACGCTGCAGCTGGCCCTGGCGGTGCTCGTCTACGGCGAGGCCTTCACCTCGCGCCACGCCGTCACCTTCGCCTGCCTCTGGACGGCGGTGGCGCTCTACGCCTTCGACGGACTGTGGGCGGCGCGGGTACCGGCGCCCACTCCGGCCGGCCAGGGCACCTGACGTCAGGCCAGTTTCCGCCCCAACCAGAGCAGCACGATGGCTCCGATGATGGAGCCGAGGTAACCGCTGGGCTGCATCAGGCGCCAGCCGTGCCCCGTGATGAGCGAGCCGAGAAAACCGCCCATGAACGAGCCGGCGATGCCGAGCAGGATGGTCCCGATGATGCCCATCGACTGGCGGCCGGGCATGACGGCGCGGGCGATCAGCCCCGCGATCAGCCCCATGATGATCAACCCAATCAGACCGAACATGCTGTCCTCGTTTGCTCTGGAATGAGACCCCAGTTTGCATGAAGTACGCCTCGGGGCGAACTCCATTGCAACAGACTCTCAGTAACGGGGGTCTACCACCTTGGGATTGCGGCGGACGTACTCGATGGCCCGCGCCCGGTCCAAGCCGCTGTCCACGAGGAACTGCACGGTGACCTGCCCGAGCGACGTGTAGGGAAGGTAGGCCTCGGCGAACGGAACACCCCGCGCGTCCATGTCCCGGACCGAGTCCTCGAGCTCCTGGACGACGGTGGGCAGGGCCTGCTCGAAGGCGCGGCGCAGCGCCGGGTCGCTGGTGGTGCAGAAGGACTCGGCCTCGAACTTCTTGAAGATGCGGGCATTGCGCATCTGGAAGAGGCGCGTCGGGTTGTCGTCCACGATGATGACCCGGCGCAGCGTCTCGTCGAAGACACGCAGGTCCTTGGACGGCTCGCGCACGGGGTTGCCCTTCTTCGGGTCGCTCACGCCCTCGGACTTCTCCTGCAGGACGAGGTAGCTGTTGGTCAGGATGCCGGCGATCGCGGGGTGCTCGGTGAGCGGGACGCCCCCGAGCTTCCAGTTCGCGAGGAGCTCTCGGGTGGGCGCGTCCACGTTGGCGGAGAAGAGGACGATGGCCCCGCCGAGCGCCTGGATGCGCTCGAAGGCCTGCTGCCAGCCGGGGACGAGCTTCACGTAACGGGCGCCCTCCTTCCGGGGAATCGCGAGATCGTGACAGGCCTCGCCCACCTCGGCCGGGTAATACTGGCTGAGCAGCGTCTCATCCAGGTCGAAGACGACGATGAAGCGGGCCTTGCCGAGCGCCTCGGGCTGGAGACGGCTCTCGAGCTCACCTCGGCGGACGCGCTCGAGGGCGGTGTTGAAGGCATCCACCGGCGCGGGGGCGGGCTGGGAGCGGGTGAGATCGCGGTAGTGGTTCTGCAACTCGACGGCCTGGACCCGGGCGAGCTGGAAGCGCTCCATCAAGCGGCTGATGTTGAAGAAGCGGCGCTCCTCCTCGTTCGGGCCCGCGTACTTGTCCACCCAGCCGGGCAGCGCCGGGATGGTGAGCGCATCGAGCTCGGCGCGCGAGGTGATGCCCGTCGTGGACGTGGCAGTGGCGGTGGGCGGAGCCTCGGTCCGCTGGGCGGAAGAGGCCGCCGCACAACCCAGGAGCGGCGCGGTGAGCAACAGGAGCAGCGAGAAGCGGGACATGGGGTCTCCGGAGTCGAAGGTCATGAACTGATCCGACAACCGGATCAGTTGGGAAGGGTTCAGGCCCGGCCGGCCGCCACCTCGCGGAGGCTGGCCTCCACTCCGGCGAGCAGCTCGTCCAGGGCGGCGTCGGGGATGTTGAGCGCGGGGGCCACGTACACCGTGTCCCCCAGGGGGCGCAGGTACAGCCCACGGCGCCGGGCGGCCTCGTACACACGCCAGCCGCCCCGCGCCAGGTAGCCGCCACCGCCCAGGTCCACCGCTCCCACCATGCCGATGGCCCGAGGCTGAGTGACTCCAGGAATCGCCGCCGCCATCCGCTCGAAGGCGGCCTTCACCTTCGGCGCCTTGCGCGCCACCTGCCCCAGCACGTCCTCGTCCCGGTACACCGCGAGCACCTCGCGCGCCACCGCCGCGCCCAGCGGGTTGCCGCAATACGAGTGTCCGTAATACAGCGCCCGCTCGCGCCCCCCGCCGAAGCCCGCGAACACCCGCTCGGTGGCCAGCGTCGCCGCGAAGGGCATCAGCCCTCCGGACAGCGCCTTGGCCAGGCACAGCAGGTCCGGCACCACGCCCGCCAGGTCGCACGCGAAGCGCGCCCCCGTGCGGCCCAGGCCCGTGAAGACCTCGTCGGCGATGAGGAAGGTGTCCACCGCCCGCGTGGCCTCGCGCACCGCCCGGAGGAATTCGGGCGCGTAGATGTGCATGCCCGCCGCGCCTTGAATGACGGGCTCGAGGATGACGGCGGCGATCTCGTCCGGGTGCTCGCGCAGCGTGGCCTCCACCCGGGAGAAGGCGCGCTCCCAGCCCTCTGGCTCCGCGGGGGACGGCACGTGCACCACGTCGAAGAGCAGCGGCCCGAAGATGTCGCGGAACAACTGCACCCCGCCCACGCTCGTCGAGCCGATCGTCTCGCCGTGGAAGGCGCCCGAGAGCGTGATGAAGCGCGTGCGGCGGGGCCGGCCGTTCTGCGCCCAGTGCTGCGCCGCCATCTTGATGGCCACCTCCACCGCCGTGCTCCCGTTGTCCGAGTAGAAGACGCGCGAGAGCCGCTCCCCGGCCGGCAGGTCCGTGCGTCCGGCCCCCGGCGCCAGCGCGGCCAACTCCTGTGCCAGCCGCGCCGCCGGCTCGTGCGTCACGCCCGCGAGCGAGGTGTGCGGGAAGGTACCAGCCTGCTCGGTGAGCGCGCGCACCAGCCTCGGGTGCCGGTGGCCCAGCGTGGACACCCACCACGAGCCGTTGGCGTCCAGGTAGCGCGTCCCGTCCGCGTCGTAGAGGTACGGCCCCTCGGCGCGCACCACCACCAGCGGGTCCGTGCTCGCGATGTACTCGTCCATCGCGGTGTACGGGTGCCACACATACCGCTTGTCCAACGCGACGATGTCCGCGCGCTCCATGCCGGTTGCTCCTCCCGATACGCGGCCCTCCCTATCCCGGGTGTGGCGCTCCCGTCCATGGGACGGTAGAGAGGCGGCATGGGAACGACCTCGAACCGCAAGCCCTCCTCCGTCCCGCTGGCGCGCACCGCGTCCCTGTCGATGGCCCTCCTCGCCCTCTCCGCCTGCTCCGAGCGGCAGGAGAAGCCTCCTACGAGCCCTGGCGCGGCCTCCGTCTTCAAGGACTCTCCCGCTCCAGCGGCGCCCTCGCAGCCGCAGCCGCCGCCCCAGGCCCCCAAGCCCACGGCGCAGCAGCAGGAGGGCAGCGAGCCCCCCGTCAGCGACGCCCGCTCGCCGGAGCAGCTCTTCACCACCCTCGGCTGCACGGCCTGTCATGCACAGGGCCGGGCCTACTCCGCCGTCCTCGCCAACTCCCGCGACAAGGCGCCAGAAGTCGTGGCCATGTGGATCCTCGACCCCCAGAAGGTCAAACCCGGGACGCTGATGCCCAGCTTCACCGGCCGTATCTCCACGGCGGAGGCGCTCGCGCTCGCCCAGTGGATCAAGGCCGGCAATCCCAAATGAAGCAGCCCATCACCGGCTTCCACCTCGACGAGGAGAACCACCAGGTCGCCGACCTGGCGTGTGGCCACCGGCAGCACATGCGCCATGACCCGCCGTGGATGGAACGCCCGTGGATCCTCACGGAAGAGGGCCGGCGCAGCCGTCTGGGCATCGAGCTCGAGTGCAAGCGCTGCGACGAGGCCGCCCTCGCCGTGGCCCAGGCGGTCCGTGAAGCCCTGCTGTCGGCGGCACGGGAGGCCTACGAGGACGGCGGCCTGAGCGGCCTCTGCGCCGAGGGCCGCTGGGACCTCGCACAGGATGCGATGCGCGCGGCGGACCTCACGCCCGCCATCCAGCGTGCGCTCGGCCCGAAGCCCCAGGAGGGCTGAAACGACACACCCCGGGCCGTGGCCTGCCGCGCCACGGCACCGGGGTGGTGTTCACCGCTTCAACGGAACTACCGGCTGGCCTCGGCGTCCTCGGCCTGCAGGGCGACGGACGTGGTGCCCTTGGCCAGCTCGGCCATGTAGGCGGCGGCGAGCTTGACGAACTTCACCGAGTTGGTCGCCGTGCCGGCCGTCTGCGCGAGCGTGTCGCTCGTGGTGTGGATGGCCGGGTTGTCCTGGCCCATCAGCGCCTCGAAGGGGATGGAGGCAGCGAAGCCCTGGTTGTGCCACGAGGCGTGGTCCGAGCAGCCGTAACCGCACCGGGTGGTCGTCGAGGTCACGCCCGGCAGGTACCGGGTGATGAGGTTGCGGATGAAGGTGTTCTGCGCGGCGTTGGTGTAGTCGGACACCATGACGATGTCGTAGCTGGAGCCGCGGTAGTTGATCATGTCCAGCTGCAGCACGCCCACCACGTTGACGCCGGTGCTCTTGTGGTTGGCGGCGATCGCCCCCGAGCCCCTCAGGCCAATCTCCTCGGCGGCGTAGGCCATGAGCTTCACCGTGCGCGCCGGCTTGTAGCCCTTGGCCACCGCCACGCGGAGGACCTCGGTGAGCGCGGCCACGCCCGAGGCGTCATCATCCGCGCCGGGCGCCGCGTAGGACGAGCCACTGCCGTTGATGGAGTCCAGGTGCGCGCCGAGCACCACCACCTCGTTGGGCAGCGAGGTGCCCCGGATGGTGACGATGACGGACGGCTGGGGCGAGGTGGTGGTCGGGTGCACGAAGTTGGCCACCGTGATGTCCGTGCGCCCGCCGGCCAGCGTCGTCCAGCGGTTCTTCAGCCACGTGGCCGCGTCGATGCCCGACTGCAGGTTGTAGCGGCGCGACGTCCAGCTCGTCGACAGCGTGCTGATGGTGCTGCGGATGTTCGTCTCCGCCACCGCCGACATCAGCGAGTTGGCCGCCGTGCCGTTGTCGATGGTGTAGCTGATCGCCAGGGGCTGTACCGTGATGCTCCGCTCCACCGCCGCCAGCGCCTGCTCCTCGGTCTCATGGGAGATGAAGCCCGCGCACCGGTTGAGCCGGTCGTGCATCACCTTGGACAGCTTCTCCAGCTGCGACTCGCGCACGCGCAGCACCGCCACGCCGTCCTTCTCGCGCGCCACCTCGGCGAACTCCGGCTCCTGCCCCTTGAACGACGCCCGCGCCGACTCCAGCGCGTCCGTACCGATGGAGATCCACACCTCCTTGTCCTTGTCCTTCGCGGGGGCCTCCGCGAACGCGGGCGTGGCACACACCAACATCAAGGCAACCGCACCGAACTTCGTCGTCCTCATGTGTTGCTCCTCGGTAAGGGGTGCTTCTTCAGGAATGGTTTCCACCGGCCGGGCTTTTCCCGAACCCCGGGGAAGCCGGGCTTATCCATCCGAAAAGGGGTGAATCCAATTCCCACATCTCGTGAAAAAACCCACGATGTAGGATTTTGAACGATTCAAACCCCTATGTAAGCACCCCGCCCGGAGAGGCTCAGGCGGTCTCGAGGAGCTGCGCGACAGAGGAGGGGCCGTCCACCGGCAGCTCCAGGACGAAGCTCGAGCCCCGCCCGCGCCCCTCGCTGGCCGCGACAAGGGAGCCCCCCATCTCCCGGGCGGTGTTGGCCGCCCAGTGCAGCCCGTAGCCCAGGCTCCCCTGGCGCGTGGTGAAGCCGAACTGGAAGACGCGCTGCAGGTCCTCCGCCGAGATGCCCACGCCGTTGTCGCGCACCACCAGCAGGAAGCGCCCCGTCCCACAGGTGCGCGCCTCGATGCGCAGGCACCTGTCCTCCCGCCCCGCCTCCTGCAGCGCCTGCTTCGCGTTGCTGATGAGGTTGACCAGGATGTGCAGCGCCTTGTGCCGCTCGAGCGAGACGACGGGCAGCCGCGCCAGGTCCCGCTCGATGCGCACCTGGTGCTGGGCCAGCGAGGACTGCTGCATGCGGAGCGCGTCCTCGATGAGCGCCGCCACGTCCACCGGCTCCACGAGCCGCGGGCCATGGGCGTACGCCTGCTGCGCTTGAATGGTCGCGCCAATCTGCTCGAGGTTGGCCTTCATCGACCGCAAATCGTCGCGCATGAGGTCGCCGTCGCGCCGCAACCGGTCCCCCAGCTTGTCGAGGTACTCGGGGAGCAGCCGCAACCGGGGGTCGGCCTCGGGCGAGGCGCAACGTTGCTCGCGCTCCATCAGCAACCGGGCGCTCTTCTTCAACTGGTCCACGGGCAGGTGGGCCACGTCGTGGGACAGGCTCTCGGTGGTCACCACGAGCGAGTTGAGCGAGTTGCCGATGTTGTGCAGCACCCCGCTGGCGATCTCCGCCATGCCCGCGCGGTGGGCCATGTCCACGAGCTGCTTGTGGGCCGTCTCCAGCTCGCTGGTGCGCTCCCGGACGCGCTGCTCCAGGCTGCCGTAGAGCGCCACGTTCTCCAGCGAGAGCGCGAGCTGGGCGGCCAGCAGCGTGAGGATCTGCAGGTGCCGGGAGGTGAAGACACCCGGGGCCAGGTTGTTCTCCAGGTAGACGACGAGCAGGAGCCGGCCCTGGTGGAAGAGGGGCATCGACAGGGCGGAGCGGGCCGACCGGCGGTGGACGTAGGGGTCGTCGCACAGGAAGTCGTCGCGCGACAGGTCCTGCACCAGCATGGGCTGCTGCGCCCGGATGGAGAGGCGCACGAGCGAGGCCGGCACGTGCTCGGCGCCCACGGGCGTGCCTGGCGCGTAACGGTGGGTCTCCCGCGTGGGAGCGGTGTGCTCCATCACCAGGGAGAGGTGCTGCCGGTCCTCCCGGAGCAGGACACAGCGCTGGGCACCGGCGTTCTCGCAGAGGATGACCACCACCCGCTCCAGGAGCCGGTCCAGGTTCATCTCCGAGAAGAACACCCGCGAGGCCGCCAGGACGCTCTGGAGATCCAACAGGGCCAGGTCCGTGCGGGTCTCGCCCGAGGCGTGGGGTTCGTGGCCTCCGGGGGCATGGGAGGGCAGGCCCTGCTCGGCATAGCGGGCGGTGAGGTGGCGCAGCAGGGCGTGCGCTCCCCAGCGCGCACAGGCCTCATAGGCATCGTGCAGGTGCGGCCTCGCGCGGTGCCCCAGCCCCCACTCGAGGAAGAACCGGGCGGCCAGCTCGTGGGCGAGCGCCTCGTCGTTGGAGTAGTCGTGCTCCCGGGCGAGCGCGATGGCCCGGTCGTAGTGCTCCAGGGCCTCGGCGCGCGCGCCGCGCACCCGGCAACGCTCGGCCTCCACGAGGTGGAAGGAGTGGAGGAAGTTCATGGGCGCCGAGCGGGCCCAGCGCTCCATGCGCCGCTGGTTGGCGGCGACCCGCTCCAATGCCGTGCTCCGTGCCGCCTCGTCCAGCTCGGGCAGCAGGGCCAGCCGAGCCAGGGAGTCGAAGAAGAAGTAGCGCGGCACGAGGAGCTGGGCCGCCACCGCCGGCAGGAAGGGCTCGGCCGCGTCGGCGCTCTCCACCGCCAGCCGGTACTGCCCGAAGAGGTAGGCCAGCATCAGCTTGTTCACGTACGCGATGCAGGCCGCCGTCCCGTCCTTGTCCTCCAGGTAGCGCGGGAGCTGCTCGTCCTCGTTCCAGGCCCGCCCCATCAGGCGCCAGGGTGTGTCCCCCTCCCCCGCGAGGTTCAGCACCGCCTGCTGGTACACCGCGTACTGCCGGAGCGTCACGGCGCGATGATGGTGCACGAGGACCTCGCGGTACTCGTCCATCTCCCCGGTGAGGGCACCGAGCGGCCGCCCCAGGAGGTACGAGTGGTGGCAGTAGAAATCCGCCGCCCACCCCATGAATTCGAGGTCCCCCGTCTCCAGCCCGCTGGCGTACGCGTCCAGCAGGGGCTTCAACGTCTCCCGCACGTGATGCTTCCAGTGGATCGTCTTGGCGTTGACCACGTAGAGCGTCTTCGCGCGGGGCTCCCGGGCGTCGAAGCGTTCGAGGATCTTCAACGCCAGCTGGCCGGCCTGGTAGCCCGCGTCGAGCTGGTCGAACACCCCGCAGAGGATGAGCCCGAACATCGCGAAGGTGGAGGCCGCGATGGGCGCCACGCCATGCCGCATGGTCAGCACCACCGTGCGGAAGACGAGCAGCGGCAACAGCTCGGGCCGCGTCTGGTAGGCGGGCGGTGCCAGCAGGGTCAGGAGCCGCACCGCCGCGAGCAGCCCGGCATCCGTCATCTCGGGCAGGGAGAGGAAGCGCTCCGGCGGACCTTCACCTACCGCCGCACGCACCTCGTCGAGCGCCCGTTGGACATCCTCGGATTGGGGCGCCGCCGGGAACTCCACCCCCAGCTCCTTCAGCACCCGCAGCCCGGTCTCCAGTGCGTAGGCGAGCCGCTCCTGGGCCACCGCCGTCTGGATGCGGATTTCATGCACGCGCACCCGGTCCAGCACCGATTGCGCGTGGGACAGCACGGCGTCCACCAGTTCCTCCTGGCGGGAGAAGTGCTTGCTGAGCCACGCGGCGCTCGCCGCCTCCTCGTGAAGGGCGAGCGTCAGCGCGTAGTCCGTCCGCCAGCTCTCCGTCACCAGGAGGGACAGGCCCGCCTCCAGGTACTCGCGGGCCACGTCATACGCGGTGGATGCCAGGGCCCTCCTGCCGGCCCGCAGGTTCAGCCGGGCCAGCTCGCACCGCTCCGCCGTGTCCACCAGCAGCCCCCGGGCGAGGTTCAGGTGGTTCACGATGTCGAAGAGCTGCTCCTCCTGCTCCTGCGCGGAGGCCGTCTCGAGCAGCCGCCGGCCGATCTCCAGGTGGGTCCGCTGCCGCTCCGCCTCCGGGATGAGCGAGTAGGCCGCCTGCCGCACCCGGTCATGGAGGAAGCGGTAGCGCGCCACGCGAGGCTCCACGCCGGCCGCCTCCAGGTCCAGGGGCTCCTGGAAGAACTTGTAGACCTCCGACGTGGGGAGGACGTACCCCTCCAGCAGCGCGTGCCACAGCGCCACGGCCGTCTCCGGCTCGGAGTACCCATGCACCCGGGAGAGCGTCGCCAGGTCGAAGCGGGTGCCAATGCACGAGGCGAGCTCGAGCACCTTCCGCGTCTCCTCCGGCAGGCGCTGGAGCTGGCCGGCGAGGAACTCCACCACGTCCGAGGACACGGACAACGCGCGCACCTGCGCGAGGTCGCACTGCCACATGTGCGCCGTGGCGTCGTAGCTCACCAGGCCCTGCTGGAAGAGGAGCTTGAGGTACTGGGAGGTGAAGAAGGGGTTGCCCAGGGTCTTCTGGTAGAGGAGCTCCGACAGGGGCCGGGCCCGCTCCAGCGAGCACGAGAGCGTCTCCGCCACCAGCTCGTTCACCGCCGGCTCCGGCAACGGCCCCAGCGCCATCGACTGGACGGGCACACCGGCCTGGCGGATCTCCTCCAACGTCTGCGAGAGGGGATGGGCCGGCGTCACCTCGTTGTCCCGGTAGGCGCCAATCACCAGCAGCCGCGCGGTGCCTGGCTCGGTGGCCAGCAGGTGCAGCATCTTGAGCGAGGCCGAGTCCGCCCACTGCAGGTCATCGAGGAACACCACGAGCGGGTGCTCCTCCGTCGCGAACACGCGGAAGAGCCGGAGGAAGAGCCGGTGGAAGCGCTGCTGCGCGGCGGCGGGCGCCAGCTCCTCCACCTCGGGCTGGGGGCCGAGGATGCACTCCAGCTCCGGCAGCACGTCCACCATCACCCGCCCCTCTCCGTCCAGGGCCTCCAGCAGCCGCTGCTTCCAGTCGTCGAGCCGCTCTCCGTTCTCCGAGTGGAGCTGCCGCGCCAGGCTGGAGAGCGCCTGCACCAGGGCCGAGTACGGGATGCTCCGCCCGAGCTGATCGAACTTGCCCGAGACGAAGAAGCCCCGGGAGCGGACGACGGGCTTGTGGAGCTCCTGCACCACGGCCGTCTTGCCGCTGCCCGAGGAGCCCGCCACCAGCAACAGCTCCATGTGTCCCTGGCACACCCGGTCGAACGCCTGGAGCAGCGTGCGGACCTCCTCGTGCCGGCCGTAGAGCTTCTCCGGAAGGAGGAAACGGTCGGAGACGTCGCGCCGCGCCAGCTCGAAGGATGGAACGCTCCCGTGCTCGCGCAGGGCCTCGAGGCAGGTGCGCAGGTCGTACCGCAGCCCGTACGCGCTCGCGTAACGCTCCTCGGCCGTCTTGGCCATGAGCTTGAGCACGATGCGCTCGAGCATCTCGGGGATGGCGGGGTTGAGCTCGCGCGGCGGGAGCGGCGGACGCGCCAGGTGGGAGTGGGCGAGCTCCAGCGGGTGGGTGGCCTGGAAGGGAAGCTGGCCCGTGAGCAGCTCGTAGAGCGTCACGCCGAGCGAGTAGAAGTCCGTGCGGTAGTCGATGCCCCGGTTCATCCGTCCGGTCTGCTCCGGAGACATATAGGCCGGCGTGCCCTCGAGGAGCGCCGGGCTGTCGAGAAACTGGGCCTCCCGGGGCAGCCGCGAGGCGATGCTGAAGTCCGTCAGCTGGATGTCGCGCGTCTCGGGGTGGATGAGGATGTTGTGGGGCTTGAGGTCCTTGTGGATGACCCGGTGCTGGTAGAGCCCCTCCAGCGTCCCGGCCAGGGAGATGCCGATCTCCAGCACCTGCCGCACGGTGAGGGGGTGGCTCTCGCGGTAGTCCTCGAGCGACACGTATCCACCATCCGCCATGATGATGGCGAAGCCGTTGTGACAGCGCTCGAGCGCCAGGGGTGAGAGGACGCCCGGGAGTTGGAGACTTCGCGCGATGGTGTACTGGTTGCGGAACTGGAGCAGCTCGGAGAACGAGGGCCGCTCCGCGCGCAGCAGCTTGAGGATGACGGGGGCGTCGTCTCGCAGCCGGCGGCCCCGGTAGAGCAGGGACCTCGCGCTCGCGTGGAGCAGCCCACCCACCCGATATCCGGGAACGGAGGGGACGAGTGACGGGGGTGGTGCGCCATCGGAGGGCTGCTTCATGGCGGGATTGTCTATTGAATTCCCCCGGGTGCGGCCATCCGTTTCCACACTCCGTGCGCTCCCCTGCTCTCCAAGTAAGGTTCCACGGCGAGCGTTCCGTGACCGCGTTAGAAGGAGTCCTCGTGGCCGCCGACCTCCGCCTCCGAATCCTCGAGTCCATCACCGACGTCCCCGCCGATGCCTGGGACGCCCTCGCCGGGCCCGATGCGCCGCCCTTCATCCGCCATGCGTGGCTGACCGCCATGGAGGAGAGTGGCAGCGCCCGGCTGGAGACCGGCTGGGAGCCCCAGCACCTGACGCTCTGGCGTGGAAAACGGCTGGCCGCCGCCTCGCCCGCCTACCGCAAGCACCACAGCATGGGCGAGTACATCTACGACTTCAATTGGGCCGGTGCCGCCGAGCGGCTCGGCATCGAGTACTACCCGAAGCTCGTCGTCGGTGCTCCGCTCTCCCCCGCGACGAGCCCGCGCTTCCTCATCGCCGCCGGGGAGGACGTGGCCACGCTGCGGCTCGCGCTCATCCAGGCGGCCATCGAGAGCGCTCGGGAAGGAGGCTGCTCCTCCGTCCACTTCCTCTATCCGCAAGAGGACGAGGCGGAGCTGCTCGAGGAGCAGGGACTGGCTCGCCGCATCACGCTGCAGTTCCACTGGAAGAACCCGGGCTATCGCGGCTACGACGACTACCTGGCGCGGTTCGACTCCAAGCGCCGCTCGCAGCTCAAGCGCGAGCGCGGGGCCGCCGCCCAGCAGGGCATCACCATCCGCACGGTGCGAGGCCAGGAGCTGGGCCTCGAGCACGCCCGGCGCGCCTATGGCTTCTACGAGGCCACGTGCGAGAGCCGGGGGCCGTGGGGCCAGGTGCAGCTCAACGAGGACTTCTTCGTGCGCGCCTTCCGCTCGCTGCCGGACACGGTGGAGCTGGTGCAGGCGGAGAGCAAGGGGAAGGTGATCGCCGGGGCGTTCAACCTCGTCACGCCCGAGCGCCTCTACGGACGGTATTGGGGATGCCACGAGGAGCACCCGTTCCTGCACTTCCACGTGTGCCTGTACCACTCGGTGGACGAGTGCATCCAGGCGGGGCGCAAGGTTTTCGAGCCGGGCGCGGGTGGCGAGCACAAGATTGCCCGGGGCTTCGAGCCCACGGCGGTGCACAGCGCGCATCTCATCTTCGACGAGACGTTGGACAAGGCAGTGCGCGACTTCCTGCGCCGGGAGCACGCGCACCTGAGGCCCGCGGTCGAGCAGGCCGAGCAGCTCGCCGGCCTCAAGCCGTGGCCCTTGGGACGAGCCACGGGCTGAATATCCCCTCTCCCGCCGGGAGAGGGGAGGAAGAGAATCAGTAACGCACGTCCAGGCTCGGCAGCAGCAGCTTCGCCTCGCCGTGCGTCTGGAACGACTGCTTCAGGTCCAGGTGCACCACCGCGCGGCCACGCTCACTCAAGTACGCCAGCGGCGCCTCGAAGCGCAGCGGCGCCACCCGCGTGTCGATGACCCCACCGCCCGAGCCTTCCTCATACCCGCCGAAGTCGTCGAACGTCACCTCCACCTTCACCCGCTCCACGCCCTCGGGCACGAGGAAGAAGCCCACCAGGTGCGCCTGCTCCGCCTGCGTGAGTTCCATCGGAAAACGGGACTTGAGGCGCACCGGCAGGGCCTCGCCCTCCACGGTGGTGACCGAGATACGGCGCACCTGAACCAGCGCCGAGTCATATCCGGGGTTGTTCACCCCCTTGAGGCGCAGCTCGAAGCGCTGGCCCTGAGCGTCCGAGGGGAAATCCTGACCCGGGCCCGTCGTCTCCGTCCGGGACGCGCCACCGCAGCCCCCGAGCCCGAGCGCCACCGCGCCCAACACCGACAGCATCCGCTTCTTCATGGTGAATATTCTCCTGGAAGGTGTGAGAAAGCAGTGGCCCTACCGGCGGCCCGGCTCCACCGGGTCCACGGCGATGCTGGCCGCGTGAGCCGGCGTGGCGCGCCCCGCGTCGAAGCCCCCGGGCAGCGGCTTGCCGAGCCCCGCGTCATTGTGGCGGCCCAGCTCCCGCACCAGCCGCTCCAGCCCCGTCTCCCCCGAGGCGCCCCGCAGGGTGCTCAGGGCCTCGTCCAGCGCCCGGCCCCGCTTCTCACTGGCGCCGAAGAGCCGCTCATTACACGTGGCCACCAGTGCCTCGCGTGCCAGCTCGAAGCGGAGCACATCCGTCTCGGTGCGCACCCCGCCGTTGCGGTCCAGGCCGGGGCTCGCCCACAACAGGCCCAGCGCCTGCTCCAGCGACTCCACCCGCGCCACGCCCAGCTCCAGTCCTCCCCCCGCGAGGCACTGCCCCAGCGCCTGCTCGTGCACCTTGAAGAAGCCCGCGTTGCGCGAGGGCCCCGGCGCCACCGGGCTCGGCGTCTCCACGCAGTGCGGATCATCCGGCGGACACGTCAGCTCGCAGTCCACGAAGGGCTCGCAGCAGGTGACGCGCGCGGCGCACTGCGTCTCGCCCAGAGCCCACTTCACCCGGAGCGCGCTGTCGAAGCTGTCATCCACCCGCCCATCACTGGCCGCCAGCGCCTGGCAGGCCTCGGGCGTGTCCAGCTTCAGCTCGAAGGTGGCGTCGCGCGACTCCCCCACCCCCACCGCCATGGGCGTGGGGAACGGGGTCCCGAAACCGTAGCGCGCCAGCAGCGGATCCTCCACGAAGTCCGCCACCGACTCCCCCGTGGGGTGGACGTTCCTCAGCTTGTAGTGGAAGCGCAGCGTGGCTGGAAACTTCGTCACCCGGGGCGCCACACCCGGGGTCTGCCCCTCGCCCATCACCTGGACGCGCTTGTCACAAGTGAACTCGTGAGCACTCGCCGCCCCCGCTCCCGCCAGCACCACGGCCATGGCCGCGGCCTTCCATCCCCTCTGCATGTCGCTCCTCCAGGTGTGGACCCGAGCGCCCTGCCTGCTCGTCGCTCCACTCCCATTCACGACCCATACCGGGCACCCGCCACCCCACTTCGTCCACCGGAAGTCGCTCCGTGGGTACAGCGTGCGACAGGGGTGCCTGCCTGCCTGCCCGGGGTTGGGAAGCGGTGCGCCATGGAGTGGGAAGGAGGTTGCCCACCATGGGACCAAACAGTTCCACATGAAGGAAAAGTGAATCGCGAGGGAACAACCCGTTAGAGTCCCCCTCGCTATGAAAGCGCCTGAGACGGATGAGGCCTTCTGCCAGTGGTATGAGGACTGCTGGGCGGATCGGGATGAGGTGGAGTACCCGAAGCTCTTCGGGGCCATCAGCGAAGAGGTCTACACGCTGGAGCAGAGTGGTGCGTTGGAGGCCTGGCTGGAGAGTGAACTGGCCGAGGTGAAGGAGCTGGATCCCAACTGGGGAGGCATGGGCGTGCGCGTGGCGCCGCCGAGTCCCGAGTACCCCTACTGGACGTACGTGACGAGTGGTCTGTCCAACCCCATTACGCTGGCCCCGGGAGAGGAAGTGGACGCCAACTCCCCCAGCGGCGTCGGGTACGAGATGGTCATCCACACCACCGAGGAGGCGCAGTGGCCGGTGCTGCGGCTGCTGGACATGATGGCCTACAACCTGGTGTGCATGCGGGCCTTCGCGGTGGGGCACCGCTACCCGGTGGAGGGCACGCTGACGGGCGGTGAGTCCAAGCTCAACGGCTTCGTCTTCGTGACGGACCCCTCGCGCCCCGCGCACTTCCAGCTCGAGTCGGGGAAGGTGCAGCTGCTCACCCTGGTGGGCGTGACGAAGAACGAGATGGCCTTCTCGCGCTCCAACGGCATGGATCGGCTGATGGCGAAGCTGGTGGCCGCGGGCACCGGCTACATCACCCACCCGGACCGGGAGCAGGTGCAGCTCTAGCCGCCAACCTCATTCCCCTCCCGCCGGGAGGGCACTCCCCTCTCCCGCTGGGAGAGGGGCGGGGGGTGAGGGTCTCCCACTCCGGGGACCCTCGTCACCCCACGCGGCCGTAGATGCCGCCGCGGATGTCCACGCCGAGACCCCACTCACGGCCGGCGATGTCCACCTGAGGCCCGAGCGGCAGCGAGTAGCTCGCCCACGTACGGCCCCCGTCCTCGCTCACGTGGAGCGCCGGATCCGGACCCTTGGAGGGGTCCACGCCCCGGGTGAGCAGGCGCAGCGTGCCCTCGGAGGCCACGAGCCGCAGCGGCTCACGGCCCAGGGGCAGCGGCTCCAGCCAGCGCACCTCGGAGCCCTGGCGCTCGCCCACGCGGGCCTGGCCGTCCACCACCGCGGCCACGAAGGCCCCGTCCACGTCCACCACGCGCGCCGCGCCCACGTTCAGCTGGCTCCACGTGGAGCCACCATCCGTGCTGACGGAGAGCGTCCTGCCCAGCAGGGCCACACCGCCCTCGACGCGCCGCAGCCGCTCGGTGTGCGGGTTGCGCTCGCCCTCCAGCTCCAGCTCCATCCACGAGGCGCCGCCGTCCGTGGTGCGCCCCAGGAAGTAGGCGCCCAGCACCCAGACTTCCCGCTCGCTGACGGCGAGCACCTGGCCGAGGCTCGGCGCGCCCACCACCCCGCGGCCCTGCCACTGCTGGCCACCGTCCGTGGACACCAGCAGGTGGTAGTCCGAGCCCGAGCCCGAGGGCTTGAGCGAGCCGCCAATGGCGACGCCCAGCGCCCCGTGGCAGTCCAGGGCCTGAATCCAGCCCGGCCCCTCCCAGGTCTTCGTCACGGCCCCAGCGGCGGCGCGATGAATCTGGGCGCGGCGGGCCTTCATCCGCTCCAGCAGGCTGATTCCGGGCGGCTCCGCCACGGCGCCAATGAGGCCGAAACCCTCACGGCTCGCGGCCACCGCTCCGGCCTTCAGTCCCTCGGACAGCTCTCCCAGCTTCTCCCAGTCTTTCTCCGGCACGCGTCAACCTCGGAAGCTCGAATCCGGCGCGAAGATGCCAGCCCTCGCGCTACCAGGGAAGTTTGGGCCGCTTGATGAGGTCGGTGAACGTGTCCTTGACGTCCTTCCACGCCTCCTGGGCGGACTCCTTGACCACGTTCGCGGCGTCCCCGACGTCCATCTTGCCCAGCGCGACGAAGATCTGCCGGACGCCGTCCTTGGTGAACAGGTCCTTGAGGTCCGGCGTGGTGCCGATCTTCATCAGGTCCTGCGCGGGCAGGTTGTAGAGGCCGGACTGCACGTAGGCATCCGGGTGCGAGTCGTAGGCGAACTTCTTGAAGGCCTCGGGGTCGCGCTCGAGCTGGGCGAAGCCGACGGGGTCCTCCATGCGCTTGGTCTCGATGGCCTCCTGGAGGGACTTGAGGCAGCGGTCGCGCCACTCGAGGCCCTGGGGGGTCAGGTCCTTGGGCCCGAGCTTGGAGAAGCGGTCGCAGTACTTCTGGCCGTACTCCATGTAGTAGTCGGGCGGCTTCATGCCGGGGTTGCGGCGGACGAAGTCGTCGTAGCGCTTCTTGTAATAGTCCCGGGTGCCGGTGGGAATCTCGGCGGGGAGGTTCCGGGCGGCGTTGGTACGGCCGGGGGTGACCGCCCGGGCGGTGGCGCGGGTGGTGGTCTCGAAGGCATCGCTGGAACGCGCCGGGGCGGCGGGCGAGGCGGTGGCGGGCGAGCGGACGGTGTTCTTCTGCGCGACCGTGGGCTCCGTCTGGGCGGCCTGGGTCCGGGTGGGGGAGATCCCCGGGCGTTGAATCCTCATGATTTCCAATTATCGAGAGATTTGCCCGGAAGTTTCCACTCCAGAGCGAACCCATACCCCGAGTGCGCGCCGGGACACCGGGGAGCCCTTGCTGCCCGCTCGCCGGGCGGCCGCGCGTCCATGAAGTAGGGAATTGTCCGTCAGGGCCTCTTGAGACGCCCCCCCCGCCTGCCCAGCTTTGCGCGGCGTGGGAGTTCCCGCGTCACACAGGAGGAGGACGGCATGGCGGCGATGGATCTGAACAAGATGCTGGATCGGCTCAACGACCTGATCGCACTCGATATCGACGCGGTGGGGGCGTACGAGGCGGCGATCAACCGCATCGACGTGGAGTCGCTGCGCATGAGCCTGCGGGAATTCCAGCAGGACCATGTACGCCATATCCAAGACCTGACGCGGGTGGTGGTGAGCCTGGGCGGCACGCCGAGGACGAAGCCGGACGTGAAGGGCTTCATCCTCAAGGGATTCACGGCGGTGACGTCGATGATGGGCAACGAGGCCGCGCTCCAGGCGATGCGGGGCAACGAGATGCTCACCAACCGCACCTACCAGGCGGCGCTGGAGGTGGAATGGGGAGACGAGGCGCGCGCCATCATCGAGCGCAACTACTCGGACGAGCAACGGCACCTGGCGTTCATCGAGAACGCGCTGCGCACCCGCATGTGGGAGCAGACGCCGGTACAGCCGTAGCCACACGGAGCACGCGGGCGGCCACGGTGGACACCTGGCCGCCCGGCGTCCCGGCCCCCGGGATGAAACGGTAACCGGGACGGTTGCACGCTCCCTCGCGTGTTTCCCCATCTGTTGGGAGGCGGGAGATCCCCGCCCCACGGGGAGGGAGACATGCGAGAGAGCGAATATCCCGCGCGCTGGTGGCATGCGCTGGAGGACGGGCGCATCCAATGCGACCTGTGCCCGCGCGACTGCAAGCTGCACGAGGGCCAGCGGGGCATGTGCTTCGTGCGCCAGCGCACGGGGGACCGGATGGTGCTGACGACGTATGGGCGCTCGTCGGGGTTCTGTGTGGACCCCATCGAGAAGAAGCCGCTGGCGCACTTCCACCCGGGCAGCAGCGTGCTGTCGTTCGGGACGGCGGGGTGCAACCTGGCGTGCCGCTTCTGCCAGAACTGGGACATCTCGAAGTCGCGCGAGATGGACCGGCTCACCGACATGGCGAGCCCCGAGGGGATTGCCCGGGCGGCGGAGCAGTACGGCTGCCGGAGCGTGGCCTTCACGTACAACGACCCGGTCATCTTCGCCGAGTACGCCATGGACGTGGCGGACGCGTGCCATGCGCGAGGCATCCAGACGGTGGCGGTGACAGCGGGGTACATGCACGCCGAGCCGCGCCGCGAGTTCTACGCGAAGATGGACGCGGCGAACGTGGACCTGAAGGCGTTCACGGAGGACTTCTACTTCAAGCTCACGGCGGCGCACCTGAAACCGGTGCTGGAGACGCTCGAGTACCTGCGGCACGAGACGAAGACGTGGCTGGAGATCACCACGCTGCTGATTCCGGGGAAGAACGACTCGGACGCGGAAGTGGGGGCGATGAGCGAGTGGCTGTTGAAGCACCTGGGCCCGGACGTGCCGTTGTTCTTCACGGCGTTCCACCCGGACTACAAGCTGCGGGACATTCCGGAGACGCCACCGGAGACACTGAGGAGGGCACGGGACATCGCGCGCAAGGCGGGGCTGCGGTACGTGTACACGGGGAACACGCACAACTCGGAGGGCGAGACGACGCTGTGCCCGGACTGCGGCGGGGAGCTCATCGTGCGGGACTGGCACGACATCCTCACGTACCGGCTGACGGAGGAAGGCGGGTGCCCGGACTGCGGAGCGAAGATTCCGGGCCACTTCGACGCGAAGCCGGGAGACTTCGGCCGCCGCCGGCGCCCCGTCGCGGTGATGTAGCGCCATTCCACTGCAATCCCTGGTACTCCAGACTCGCTCGCCCCCGTCTCGCGTCCTTCACGTACGCCACACTCCGCCTGCCTCCACACCTCAAGCAAGCGAACACGTTCAGCGCGAACGTCCTGCGTAGCAGCCCGACTCAGTCCGAGTCAGTCGTCAGCGTCGCATAACCAAGATAATTGGCATCACTGCCAAAATTTTTGGCAAAATCACCAAGAACACTGGCAAAATCGCCAAGAATATTGGTAAATTCGCTTCGTGCTTGAAGAAGGTTCTCGGCTCTTTGGAACTTCGACCAAGACGGCGGTGCTCGTGGCCATCCGTCTGCTCGAAGAATCCTATCCCAGCGAGTTGGCGGCTCTGCTCGGCGTACGCCCCTACGCCGTCCAATCCATTCTGGCGTCGCTCGAACGGGAAGCGATCATCGTCAGTCGGTTGATGGGGCGAACTCGTACTGTCTCCCTGAACCCTCGATACTTCGCGCACGTCGAACTCAGCGCGCTGCTTTGGAAGCTCGGAGAGCACGACATGGACCTTCAGGCCAGGCTCGCCGCGCGACGGCGTCGTCCCCGCCGCGCTGGCAAGCCGGGGCTCTTGTGATCGGGCCCACGTCGTCGCTCACGGACATTGCCTTCGCCGTGTGCACAGCACTGGATCGCCAGGGCTTCCACGCGGTGCTCACTGGCGGAAGCGCGGCGACCTACTATGCGCCAGAGGCGTATCAATCAGGAGACCTCGACTTCGTGATCACCCTCAAGGGAACGGGAGGCGAAGCGGCGCTGGCTGCGCTCGGATTCACCAGAAAGGGAGACTTCTACCGTCACCCAAGCTCGCACTTCATTTTGGAGTTTCCGAACGGGCCACTGGCAGTGGGTGACGACTTCATCAAGAGCTGGAGCACCGTCCGTCGAGACGACGAGGTGTTATACGTCCTGTCGCCCACCGACTCATGCCGTGACCGACTCGCGTCCTTTCTCTTCTGGAACGACTTCAGCGGCCTGGAACAGGCGCTCGCCGTCTTCCACGCACGAGCCAATGAGGTGGACCTGAACGTCATCGAGGACTGGTGTCGGCGTGAGGGTCACAGCCAGAAGTTCCGCCTGTTCGCGTCACGCATTGGCGCCTCGGCCTGACAATTCCTGAGCAAGGCAGGATGAGGTGTTTGACACCTTCTCGGAATGCACGGCCGAGACTCGCGGGGGGCGGGAGGACGAGCGAAACCAGGGCCAGAATCAAGCGGCCCCGCGCCCATCACTGCCCGAGCGACGAGGGCGGTGGCTTGGCACTGAACGAGGGCAGGTAGCACTTGCCCTGGTACTCGAGTCGCTCCGACACCTCGTCTCCCTCCTGCTCCGCTACATAGCAACCATTTATTCCAAGCAAGCTCACCCCAAAGTGGTGGCCAATACCCAGCTTTTGAAGCACCTGATCCACGGTGGCGATGGCTGCGTCGGCATCCTTCCAGTGGGCGACTTTCACTGACATCCGAAACGACTCGTAATCGTCCCTGAGGTCACCGCGAGCACCCATCCCAATACCAGTCACGAGAATCCCTTGATTCTTCAGTTCCTGGCCCCCTTTGGACACACCCGTCGTCGCGCAGTTCGAGTGAGGGGCCTGCCCCCGTCAGAGCGTCACGACGGCACGGTCGAGCCGGTTCTCCGCGAGGTCCGCCTCGTGGATTAGCACGTAGACCCAGTTCGATCCCCAACCGAAGCCGGCGGGGTGGTCGAAGGTGAGCTTCAAGAGTTGCACGTACTCGTCGAGGGCGCCGCCGCGCCCGGGTGGAGGCTCGAGTCCGTCGAGCCCCGAGCAGCGGTGGCCGAAGAGTCGGTGGCACTCGTCGCTCTCGTCCTCGAGGAAGCCCTTCGGCGTCCAGTCGTCCCACTCACTCCGGAGTTCCTCGTCACCGGCGGGAAGCGGCGCGTGCCACGCCTCCCAGCCCGGGAGCGACCACCCGGGAGAGAACACCATCCGCGTCTCCCAGGGGCCGACACATGGTGGCACCGCACCGGCCCGGGAGCGCTCCGCGGAAGGCTATGGATACCAGCGCACGCGGAAGCTACCCGCCCCGGCCTCTGCGAAGTCGAGCGCGAAGAGCCCGCGACGCGGCATCCCCGGAGGCGGGTCCTCGACCTGGGCGAAGTTGATCTGCCCAAGGAACGCGTAGGGTTCCCAGGTCAGGTCCGCCTCCTCGACGTACGGAACGCCGCCAAACTTGCTATCGACGGGCGCGAGCACCGGTTTCGCGGCGTCTCCGGCGAGCAGGCGGCCCAACCAGGAACGACGGAGTGGCGCACGGGCGGCACGTTCCGACCGGATGTACGTGCATCTCCGTGGTGCATCGGCGAGGAAGCGCTCGACGTCGGCCAGGAGTTCCGCGGACCGCGAGCGAAGCAACTGGCGCAGCTCCGTGGGCAGCTCGAGGGACGGTCTCATCGCCCGCGTCTTATCGCGTTTCCGAAAGGGAGAGGGGCTCGTGTGCCGCCCGCTCAGCTGGTGGATGACCAGGCCACCGCCGATGACGCGCAGGCCCTCCCAGGTCAAAAGGCTCGAAACGCGGGACGAGCTGAGCCCAAGGGGGGCGGGAAGACGGTGGCTCGGATTGCTGGCATCATCCGTGCTCTTCATGCGAATCGACCGACTTCTCGCCGGCCTGTTCCTCGCGACCTCGGTTGCGTGTGCCTCCTCCTCGTCGTCCCTGCGCGCTGACCCGGCGCCGGTGACGCTCTCGGACTCCGGGGCCCTGACGGATCCCGTGTCCGAGCGGACCGAGGGCGACCTGCGGGTGATGACCTTCAACATCCAGTCGGCCATTCGCGGTCTGGACAAGGTGGCCGAGGTCATCCGCTCCGCCTCGCCCGACATTGTCGCGCTCCAGGAAGTGGATGTCGGCTCATGGCGCGCCCGCGGGCTGCATCAACCCGCCGAGCTGGCCCGGCGCACGGGCCTGAAGTACTACGCCCACTTCCGCACCACCCGGCTCTTCGGCGGTGACTACGGCGTGGCACTCCTGTCGCGCTACCCGTTGGAGTCCGTGGAGCAGCACCCGCTGCCGGTGTTGCCAGGCACCGAGCCGCGCACCGTGGCCCGCGTCCTCATGAAGGTGAACGGGCAGGACGTGAGCGTCTACGTCACCCACCTCACCCAGCGCCCCTTCACCGGTGGCATCCGCGTGCGTCAGAGCGCGGCCATCATGAGGCTGATGGCGGCGGATCCCCGGCCCAAGCTGCTGATGGGGGACATGAACGACACGCCCGACGCGGGCTCGCTACGGCTCTTCAGGCACGCGCTCACGGACGCGTTCGACCTGCGGGGGAAGGGGCCCGCGGTCACCTATCCGCTGCCGCTCATCCCCGGCATGCGCATCGACTACGTGCTGGCGTGTGAACGCTTCATGCCGAAGAGCAGCGAGGTGCTGCATGTGAATGCGTCCGACCACTACCCGCTGGTGGCGGACCTCACGCTGCTCGAGCCCGCGAAGGCGCCCACCCCCCAGCTGATGGAGCGCCCGCCGGAGACGGTTCCCGCCAGCGGCCCGTAGTCACTCGAGCCGCGGCCGGGAAATCTGACGAAGTCCGCCGCCGGGCCTGCTCGCCGCGCCTGAAAATGCGTCGCTCACGAAGCCGTAGTACAGGCGGAACAGCGAGCCGGCATGGCTGAGGTTGCCCAGGGTGGGATCCGATGCGGCGCGAGTCGACCATTGGACTTCCACGCCCAGGACATGGCCGCCGAAGATTCGCAATTCGCTCCCCACCCAGCCATACGAGATGAGCTCCGTGCCGGGCTCACCTCTAAACCCTCGAATGAAGTAGTTGCGGGCACCGGCGTTGATGGAACCCGAGTCCCGGAGCAGCAGTCGCAACTCGAGAAGGCCCTGAGCACCGCCTCCGGCACGGAAGTCCCGCTCTCCGCTCGTGGCCGTGATGGCGCCTGCTCCCCCGAAGAAGATGGGAGCCGCCAACACCGTGCCCTGAAGCGTCACTCCCGCGCCCATGTCCACGTCCATCGCCAACCCCGGCCCCACCGCACTGGTCGAGACCCTCAAGAGAGGGAGCGTGCTGTAGTCGTAGCTTCCAAAAAGGCCGATGAGACCATGCGCCCAGGGCTTGGGTTGAAAGGCCTTTCCGAACAGCAGCCCACGCAGGAAGAACCCGATGTAGGGGGTCCTCGGCAGGGAGAGCTCGAATCGCAGGTCGTAATGATCGAACGGGCCGTAGTCGAGGTCGCCGGACGTTCCCGGAAAGCCCTGGGTCAGACTGACGCCCAGGCTGAGCTGCTGACCAAAACCGAGGAGCTCCGTGCGCTCACCGGTCTGGTCGCGGATGCTGCCGCCGTAGCTCGACCCGACCCAGGTTCGATAGAAGAGATTGGACTCGGCCAATCGGGCGCGCTGCTTGAACACGTAGTAGTTGAAGCTCGCGACTGGGGACAACGGCGCCGCGGCGATGTGGCGCAGGATGCTGTTCTTCTCACCTCCATGCCCGATCAGGTCGTTCCATACCCGGAACAAGGCTTCGCCAAAAAGAGCTCCGGCGAAGCTCGTGGTGATCTGATCGTTGAGGGAGGGCGGCTCGGCTTCTCCCCCGACTTCCCAGAGCAGACTGCCAGCGGCCACGTACAGGAATGACTCCCAGAACGAGAGTCCGCTCGACCGCGCGGCCGAGAAGTACAGGGACCCTTGGTAGGGATGCCCGAGCTGGTTGATCTCGAAGTTGTCGTCGTCGATGACCCAGGGGCCGTCGAGATTGTCGCGAATGCTGCCGGGCGTGACGTGCGTCCACTCCTCGTCATGAAAGGCGATCCTGTTGAACGCGACGAATCCGCCATAGATCGCGAGGACTTCAACGGAAGGAATCAGGTAGCTGGCAACGGTCTTCCGGGGGGCCGATGTATCGACGGGCGCATCCGTGTTCGCGGAAGAGACCGCTTCCGGCGGCACCTGCGACGAGCTCGATTCGGGACGCGTGCCTCCATCGGACGCCGGCGCGGGCGAAGTCTCCGCGGACTGGCCCACATTCGCTTCGCCAGCACCCTGGGGTCCCCCCGCATCGAAGGAAACCGCGATGTCCGCTGCTGTCGGCGCGTTGAACGAGGCTGGCGCTGTAGCGACAGCGATGAGAATCAGAGCGAACAACATGTCCCTCCCACTTCTGGACGCGGTGCTGTGTTCGGGTTGGTCTGGCCGGACCTATAGACCACGCCAGGAAGGAGGGGGCGCTTTTGCGCGTGGCGGGCGGGTGAACGGGGCGTCACGCGATAAGCCGCGCCCATCAACACCCGCAGACTGAGTGAGGCGCGCACATGCGGTGCGCGCGGTCGCTTCTCAGAAGCGGAAGCCGGCCGACACTCCCCCACCCCGAGGCGTCACCATCGGCATCACCATGAACAAGGGTCCACCCTTCGCAGACACCCCACCCTTCGAGGCGCGGTGCTTCACCACCCATTGGCCGATGGCGTACCCCATGGCTCCGCCCCAGATGACATCGGAGAGGAAGTGGTAGTCGTCCATGACGATGGTGGCGGCGAAGAGCAGCCCGAAGGCATGCAGCGCCAGCGTCAGCGGCATGTTGTCCAGCCAGGCCGTCACCACGCCCATCATCGCGTAGAGGCTGGACACGTGCCCCGAGGGCGTTCCGGCCGGGAAGAGGTCGAGCGACCTGGAGGGCCCGAAGATGCGGCCGAGCCCCTGGCCATCCATCGGACCCTCGCGGCCCAGCAGCAGCTTGAAGGTGAGATGGAAGGCCTGCGTCACCGCGAAGGCTTCCACGGTCAGCGAGAACAGCTGCACGGGCCCCCGGTCATCATTCGCCAGACCCCAGGCGAGAAAACCCACCAGCGGGGCCCAGAGCGCCGTGTGGATGATCGCGTCTCCCACCGGCGTCCAGATCTTGAAGTGCTCCGGCCCGAGCGCGCGGTGGATGGCGTTCTGGATGTGCGCATCGAGCGGATGGCCGAGCGGAAGCATCAACGCGCCCGTCGCCAGCGTCACCAGGGAGAAGGCGCCCCAATCGTGAGGCTCCCAGAGCGCCATGCCCGCCGGAATGGCGGCGAGGTCGGAGAGCACTCGCAGGGGAAGCATCATGTTCCCATAGCGGAATTCGTCACCGAGGAAGAGCCCGGGTCTCAGCCTGTCGCCCGGCTCCTCCGGGAGGAAGGGAAGCGGGGCTCCACCGGGACCGCTGGCCCTTGCGTCGTCCGGCGCCTGCGTCGAGGCGGCACGGGGCTCCTCCGGCGTGGGTTGCGCATGCGCCATGCGCGCCGACATCAGGAGCAGGGCCGCCACATACCCGGCGAGCCGGGACTGCCTTCGTCGTGAAGCACTCACCGTGAATACCTCTGAAGCTTGGACCGCGGCACCCGCCCGGGAACTCCGAGCATCACACCGCGTAAGGATCCGTCACGTGAACCGGCCCCCCTGGCTCAACATTCGTTGAGCTCCAGGCTCGCCGTTTCATATGAGCGGCATGGTGGGCTGTCAACACGCGCCCTGGCACGTGCCCGCATCGGAGCACTCTTCAGCGTGCCCGGCTGGCAGCGGCGCCACTCGCGTCGAACATCCTGGCCAGGTCCTGGCGTTTGAACTCGCTCACGATGTAGTCCACGAACACGCGGGTCTTCGCGGAGAGCTGCCGGTGCCCGGCGTAGTAGAGCGAAACCGGGCCGATGTCCGCGTACCAGTCCGGCAGCAGCCGCACCAGCGCGCCACTGCGCAGGTGCGGCACCGCATACATCATCCCGACGAAGGCGATGCCCAGGCCCAACACGGCGCCGTGACAGACGGCCTCGGGATCATTGACAATCATGCGCGGCCTCATGTCGATGGCCACCTGCTCGCCCGCGCGGTTGCGCAGCGGCCAGGAGCGGATGCGCCCCGTCTGCGGTGAGCGCAACAGGATACCTTCGTGGTGCTGGAGATCCGCGGGCTCCCTGGGCGGTGTGATTCGCGCCAGGTAGGACGGCGAGGCCACCGGGATCACGTGCACCCGCGAGAGTTCCCGCGCGGCCAGCCCCGAGGGGAGGTCGAAGCCGCCGCCAATCGCCGCGTCGAAGCCCTCGTTGATGAGGTCCACTGGCCGGTTGTCGAAGTGCCAGTCCGGCACGATGTCGGGATAGCGCTCGAGGAACTCCTGCATCATCGGCAGGAGGTAGCCGAGCCCGAAAACGACAGCCATGCTGACCTTCAGCACCCCTGACGGCCGTTCCGCGGCAAGCGTCACGTTGGCCATGGCTGCCTGGAGCGTATCGAGGCCGCCACTGACCTCGCGCAGGAAGCGCTCCCCCGGCTCGGTCAGCGTCAGTCCCCGGGTGCTGCGCTGGAACAGGCGCACGCCCAGGCGGGCCTCGAGCCGCGCGACATTCTGACTGACGGCCGCGGGCGTCAGTCCCAACCGGCGCGCCGCCGCGGAGAAGCTCGCCGACTGCGCGCTGCGCACGAACGACTCCAGGGTGATGAGCGAATCCATGCCTTGAACATCCTGTTGAAAGTGCTTCAGCGGAGTGCCCTCTACTGCAAGAGGAGCCGTGCCTCCATCTTCGCCTCCAGCGGCCAATTCCCCCGCTGTCCCTGGAGACCGACATGACCACCCCCCACAACCCGAAAGCCGGACTCGATGCGCTGCTCACGCCCGACAACTGCGCGCTGATCCTCATCGACCATCAGCCCTTCCAGTTCGCCGGCCTGCGCAGCCACGACACCCAGACCATCATCAACAACACCGTGGGCCTGGCCAGGACCGCGAAGCTGTTCGGCGTCCCGACGCTGCTGACCACGGTGGTCGAGGAGCGCGGCGGCTACATCATCAAGCAGCTGCAGGACGTCTTCCCCGAGCAGAAGCCCATCAACCGCACGTTCATCAACACCTGGCAGGACCCCCGCGTCATCGAGTGGGTGAAGAAGACCGGCAAGAAGAAGATCGTCATGGCCGCGCTGTGGACGGAGATCTGCCTGGCGTTCCCGGCGATTCACGCGCTCGGAGAAGGCTACGAGGTCTACATCGTCACCGACGCCTCCGGCGGCGTCACCGTCGAAGCGCACGAGATGGCGATTCAGCGGATGATCCAGGCCGGCGCGGTTCCCCTCACCTGGACGGTCTTCTCCGCCGAGCTCCAGCGCGACTGGGCCCGGACCAGCACCGAGGCTGGCGTCGCCCGGCTGCTCGTCGACCACATGGGCGCCGTTGGCACCAGCTTCACGTGGGAGCAGCAGCTGCTCAACACGCCCCCTCCCAAGTGAAGGCACGGCGGCCCGGCGACAATCTCCTCGCCATCGTCCCAGCGGACTTCTAGCCTGGGCGCATGGAGCTCTTCGAAGAGTTGCTGCGGGAGTCCTCGCTTCACGGCCACGCCGGCTCGGCCTCCCAGCGGGCCGCGCTCAAGGCGAAGCTGACACCGTCCAACACCGTGAAGCAGGTGGCCGGGGACCTGAAGGTTTCCGAAGGAGAGGACCTGCACTTCGACGGCGGCCTGGTGGTGGAGGGCAACCTCGTCATCGAGGACCAGGGGCGCCTGCTCGTGGCGGGCGACCTGGTGGTGGAGGGCAACATCATCCACGAGGGCTTCGACTACTCCCTGCTCTTCGTCGGCGGCTCACTCGAGGCGGACAACCTCCTCTTCCACGGCGAGGTCGTCGTCCTCGGAGGTTTCACGCTCGAGGGCGTCGCGTGGACCTACTACAATGACTACTCCACCTACGCCGACACGCTGTCCGCCAGACTCGTCGTGGCGGATGACCGCGCGGACGCCATCGGGACGGTGCGCGCGGACCATCACCTCGCCGGCCACTCCAGTGAAATCCGTCCCGGGCTGAGCAAGCTGCTCACGAAGGGACTCGTGGATGAAGAGGGCGGGTGGTCCTACCCCGCGCTCGCGAAGAAGCTGTTGAAGAAGGAAGCACTGCTGAACGGTTGACGTACGCTGCGCCCCTTTCGAATCCACCGGATGCAGGAGGGGTCGTGCGTTCCATCGTCACCAGGTTGTCGTCACTGCTCGCGCTCGTCCTGGGCGCGAGCGCGAGCGCCCAGCAGGGTGCTCCGAGCACTCCACCCAGGCTCGTCGTCGTCCGAGCCGCGCGGATGCTCGACGTGCAGGGGGGCGCGTATGTCTCGAATCCCGTCATCCTCATCGAGAATGGCCGCATCTCCGCGATGGGCCCGGGCCTGCCGGTGCCCGCCGAAGCGGAGGTCGTCGACCTCGGCGGCGCCACGGTGCTTCCCGGATTGATCGACAGCCACACCCACCTGATGGCGCGCTGGTCCGATTCGCCCACCGGTGATGAGTACGAGAAGGACCTGCTCACCAAGTCCCAGGCCTTCCGCACCCTGGAGGGCGCGGCCAATGCCCGGGCCACGCTGCGTGCCGGCTACACCACCGTGCGTGACGTGGAGAACGAGGGGACCGGCTACGCGGACGTGGACCTGCGCAACGCCATCCGCCAGGGGCTCGTCGAGGGCCCGCGCATGCTGGTGGCGACCCGGGGCATCGCCGCCGTGGGCAGCTACCACCCGTTCGGAATCTCCTCCGACCTGAAGGACTTCCCCACGGGCGCGCAGATGATCAGCGGTGTCGAGGAAGCACGCCGCGCCGCACGGGAGCAGATCGGCCATGGCGCGGACCTCCTCAAGGTCTACGCCGACTGGCACCGCCCCACCCTCACCGTCGAGGAGCTCCGCGTCATCATCGACGAGGCGCACAAGGCCCGCCGCAAGGTCGCCGTCCACGCCACCTCGAGCGAGGGCATCCGCAATGCACTGGAGGCCGGTGCGGACTCCATCGAGCACGGGCACGAGGCGGATCGCCCCGCGCTCGAGTTGCTCAAGAAGAAGAAGGCCTGGCTCGTGCCAACGGTGGGCATCCTGGAGGCCCTCGTGGAGCGGGCGCCCAACGACGGAGCGCGGAGCCGCCTCCAGTCGAAGCTCCAGACCGTTCGGGGGGTGGTGAAGCAGGCCCACGCGTTGGGAGTGAAGATCGCCACCGGCTTCGATGCGAGCTCTCCCAGGGACCACGGACGCAACGCGCTGGAGATCGCCGCGCTCCAGCGTGCCGGGCTCCCGCCCCTCGAGGCCATCCGGGCGGCCACCTCGCGGGCCGCGGAGCTGCTCGGCCTCCAGGAGCATGTCGGCTCGCTGGAGAAGGGCCGGTACGGCGACCTCATCGCCGTCTCGGGAGACCCACTGGGCGACGTCACGGAACTTCAGCGCGTGCGCTTCGTCATGAAGGGGGGAGAGGTCGTCCTCAACGAACTGCCCGCGCAGGGGAAGCTCACTCCTCCGGGCTCTCCATGACGGGCTTGCCCCGGTGACGCCGGGGCAGACTCACCCCCGCCGCATGCCGGACGAGGCCGTGGTGCCACAACTGATGCACGGCGACCACGGCCCGTCAGGGGTGGACCCGCCCAGACCGGCCTCTGGAGGGGGCATGGCAGTTGCACACCTGCTGCGCGGAAAGGTGATTCCTCATGAGAATGTCTCCCCGTGGGTACGCACTGCTTGTCCTGGTACTGAGCGCGCGGACGCTGGCCGCTTCGGCCAGTGAGTTCGAGGGGTACGAAGCCTACGTCCAGCCGGACGTACTGCGGGTGCGGGCTTCGGCATCGGCGGACGCGAGCATCCTCACCCGGCTGCCCATCAACCATCCCGTGTGGGTCGTTGGAGCGCCCACGGCGGAGGGCTTCGTCGAAGTCCAGGTCAACAACCAGGAGGTCATCACCTCCGACAGGGATGCGCTGAAGGGCTTTGTCCGGGCCGACATGCTCGGTAAGCGTCAGACCGAGAAGATGCTGGAGGACCAGCTCGCCTCCGCTCGCACTCCCCAGGAGCAGTGGATGTGGCTCGAGCGCCTCATGGCACTCCGGGGCTCGGAGATCGACAAGGAGCGGATGCGCACACTCGCCCAGCAGTCGGGGAACAAGGAGTGGCTGGCGCAAGCGAAGCGCATGGAAGAGCCACCACCCACGGTGATTGGCGTCTGCTTCCAGGGGCGGGTGTCCATCCTCGCCCAGCTCGTGGGCAACAAGCTCGAGCCACTCGTCGAGAGCCATGACAACGCGGCGCAAAACTCGCCCAAGGTGCGGGCCGCCGAGGCCCGGCTCCGTGCGCGAGCGCTGGAGCTGACCACGCTCCGCTTCTCCCATTACAGGCCCGGCATGCTTGGCACGGGCTACCTCGTGCAGCCACGGGTGGTGACGGCGGAGGATATCCTCGAGACGGCGCGAACCCGCATCGAGCTCGGGCCCTGCCCGCAGCTCCGGGGAGAGGTCTCGGTGTTCAATGCCCACGTCTTCGTCTCCGCGCCGCTCGAGAGCAATCAGGACGCCACGTTTTCGAGCGCCGAGCTGGCCCGGTACGTCGCCCAACTCCCCTCGCCGGTGCACGAGCTTCGGGTCTTCACCCCGCCGGGCCGCTTCGTCGAGCTCAACATCGCGGGGGCGGTCTATCTCTTCCAGAAGGGAAAGCCGGAGGCCTGGGCCTGCAGTACCGGCGCATGCACGCGACGGAGGCTCACGAGCACGCAGGCTCCGGTGTGGCTGCAGCTCGCCTCCGGCCAGCAGATGCGCATCGGATCACAGACGGAGGACGTGGACAACACAGGCTGGGGCACTCCAGCCAACTCGGGCCTGTGGGTCAGCCCCGAGTTCGTCATCCACGTCTTCGACGGCAACGGTGGCCTGGTGGAGGGCAAGGTCACCCTCGATCAGTACGGCTGCTGAAGGCCTCTGGAGCCGCCCAGAATCTGGGTTCAGGGAGGCAGCCCTGTCCGCCCTCGAGGGCGACGCGTCCGTTCATCAGGCCCGGGCGATTGTCGGTTGCCGGACGCCCTGGGGACTCGCCCACGCCGCTGCGCTCACGGCAAGGGATGCTCGCTGATAGCGAGAGGCACCCCAAAGGAGGCACGGCCATGGCGTCGAAGGGCAAGTCGAAGATTTTCACGCACCTCTGGTATGCGAAAGAGGCGGAGGAGGCAGCGAGGTTCTACGCCTCCATCTTCCCGGACTCGCGCGTCGACCAGGTGACGCCACTGCACAGCGACTCACCGAGCGGTCCGCCAGGCTCCGTGAAGGTCGTGGACTTCACGCTCCTGGGCCAGCGCTTCCAGGCAATCACCGCCGGGCCCCATCACGAGTTCAATGACGCCATCTCGATCGTCGTGCAGTGCGATGATCAGGCCGAGCTGGACCGTTATTGGAACGCCCTGCTGGAGGGAGGCGGCAAGGCGCAGGCTTGCGGCTGGCTCATCGACCGGTTCGGTCTGAGGTGGCAGATCGTCCCCGCGAGCCTGGACGAGATGATGCTCGTCAAGGATGCGGCCCGGTCGAAGCGGGTCTCCGACGAGCTCATGAAGATGGTCAAGATCGACATCGCGGCGCTCGAGAAGGCCTGGCGCGCCTGAGGCGGGAGGGCCGCTCCGCGAGCCAGACTGTCGACGAGCCCACGTCGCGCGGAATGCACGTTCGCGCCCCGAGCCGGGCTGTTATGGTCCCGGCCATGCCTCAGCTCATCGTCACCGCGGTCGGTCCCGATCGCCCCGGGCTCGTCGCCGATCTCACCCAGCATGTGTATGACGTTGGCGCCAGCCTCGCCGACAGCCGCATGGTCAATCTGCGCGGCCACTTCGCCCTGCTGGCCCTCATCGAGGGCTCCCCCGAGTCGCTCACCTCGCTCCGGCGCAAGCTCGAGGGCGACGGCACCCGGATGGGGCTCCGCCTCGAGATGTATGAGGCGGACACCGCCACCACCCGTGCTCCCGGCGGAGTTCCCTACCGGCTCAAGGTCTACAGCAACGATCAGCCTGGCATCGCCGCCCGCGTGACCGCGCTCCTGCGCCAGCACTCCGTCAATGTCGAGGAGCTGGAGACGCGGATCGAGTCGGCGCCCTTCGCGGGGACGCCACTCTTCGTGCTCGAGGGCGTGGTCACCCTTCCGTCAGGCACGAGCGTCCGCAAGATGCGTGAGGAGTTGGCGACGCTCGGTGAGAAGATCGGCTGCGACATCGATCTCGACACCATCTGAAGCAAGGCGTCCCAGCAGCCCCAACCGTCAGCGCACGAGGGAGTGCAGCCAGTTGCGGCGGCCCCGGGTGCGGCGCTCGATACCCGCCTCCAGGCGGGCCTCGAGCTCCTGGAGCCGCGGCCGGAGCCCCAGCCCGAACGGGCGGATGGCGCGCACCAGGCGCAAGAGCATCAGCGCGGGGAGCTCCATGAACCAGAGCGGGCCTTCGCAGAATGCGTCCAGATAGGCGGCTGCCACGGAGCGCCAGGTAGGCGGCCGGCCCTCCATGCACACGTAGAACACCCACGCGCAGAACGGCATCCAGAGCAGAAACGATACCGCGGCGGACCCGGCAATGGCCCCGAGCAGGCCCACGTGCTCCTCGATGGGCAGGGGGTAATAGAGCCAGGCGAATGCCCCATGGATGAACAGCAACCCGCTGGCGAGGGCGCCCACGAAGCGAAGACCCAGCAGCCAGCCCCGGGCCGGCCTGGGCTTGGGCGGCGTGGGGCGCGGAGGAACCGCGGGCGGTGACTCGGACGGGTCTGGTTCGGAGGACATGGGCGGTGGGCTGCATCGCCATTCTCCCCGAATGCACGGCGAGGGTCACCCCTGACATCCTTGCCCGGTTCAACGGGACATCGTCCGTGACACCGGCGTCGCGGTCTACGCCAGGGCTGGTGCGCGACTCCTCTGGAGAAAGGGCTGGAGAGAAGGCGGCACAGGGGTTGCTAACGCATGCGGACGCTTGCCTCCAACTTCCCCGGCAAGCTGTCAGGCCAACCCCATGCGAACCCCCGAATCCCATCACATCCATGCCAGTAACCGCTGGCGTTCGAAGCTCCGCCACTGGGCGGTGAAGTGCTCGCTGCTGATTGCCGCCGTTGGCTCCATCGCGACCTCTCCGGTGAGCTCTCCCTCGTTCGTCTCGCAGTTCCAGGGCACCCCCTTCGTGCTGACCCACGAGACGCCGAAGGTGTCGCGCACGCTCGTCATCTCCATCTCGATGGGGGAGACCGAACATACGGAGAACCATGGGAGTCTGACCATCGAAGGCACCGCACGATGGAGGCCGGCGAATCCTTCCGCTCCTGGCCAGCCCTGGGTGACGGCCCGGGTCGGAAGCGGCGAAGGGCAACCCTGGAGTGCGGCGGCCGTGCTCGATACCCCGGACGCACCGGTGCCGCTCCTGGTGATGGAGTCCCTGCAAGTGAACTGCAACACGGGGGACGTGTGCGAAATCCCCGTGACGGTCGAGTTCGAGTTCCAGGACGGCGGAATCGAGGGCACCGTGGAGATGGAGTGGAAAGCGACCTCGTCCATGGAACTCTGGAACGATGACGAGCTTCCCCAGGGCTATTCCGTCACGATCACCGAGCGCGGAGAGGAGCCCACCCCATGACAGCCTTCATCTCGAAATCGCTGCCCGCCACTGTGTTGCTCCTGTCCTGTGCGGTGGCCGGATGCGACAATCGTGTGGATGTGAATAACCTTCTGGCAGAGAAGGGGCTCGACGGCTCGCCCGTGGTGCTCGGTGCCTCTTCTCCCACGGCGCGCCGCCAGATCACCGTGGATGTTCGTCCCGCGAACGAGGAGCGCGGAGACATCCAATCCCTATCACTCGACTTCTCCATCAAGCCTTCGTTGCAGGGGGTGGGCTCCGAGGAGCACGGCCGCCCCTGGTTGCGAGCGCGTGTGCTGCAAGCGAGCGATGGGCTTGTCGTGACCGAAAGCCTCTGGGTTCTTGGCGAGCCGGGCTTCGAGGGCTATTTGAACGGCATCTACATCCCCGGGTGTACCAGGAAGGAGCATTGCGAAGCGGCCTATGTGCTCGAGCTCGAGCGACAGGGCCCCCCCACCGCGGGTGAGCTCCATCTCACGTGGAGAACCCAGGCCCGGCTCATCTGGACGGACCCCGACGAGAGCACCGTCGCGATGACGCTGAGGGAAGAGTAGGCCGTGGCGGAAGACCGGAGCTTCACTCAACGCATTCTGCCTGGCGATGGTCTTCTGCATCCGCTGGTGTTCGCGTCCGTGGCGCTGCTCGTGGTGAACGACCACGTCTTCAAGCTTCACTGCCCCTCGTGGTGGACGGGGAAGCTCTCGGACGTGGCGGGCCTCGCCTTCTTTCCCCTGCTGTTGCAGGGCTTGTGGGAGGTGGTGACCACGAGACGCGAGCGTCCCTTCCTGCCGTCCGTCCCCGTGCTGCTCACCTGTGTCGTCCTCACGGGCGTGGTGTTCTCCACGATCCAGGTGTGGGACGTGGCGGGGCTCGGATGGCAGTGGGGACTTGGAAGCTTGCAGTGGCCGGTGCGCGCGCTCGGCGCGCTCTGGCGCGGCGCGCACGTTCCTCACGTGGCTCCGGTGGCCCATACCGCGGACGTGGGCGATCTCCTGACGCTTCCGGCGCTCGGACTGCCGCTGTGGCTGGGCCGGGCGCGTTGCTATCGCGGTGACGAGGAGCAAGAAGGGAGACCCTCACCCTAGCCCTCTCCCAGGGGGAGAGGGGACATCCACGGGTCCTTGGCCACACCCAAGGACTTCGTGGACATTCCACAGCGCGGCAGGACTCGCTCTGCCGCCGGGCAACCGGGCGCTCTTCTTCTCCCTCCGGCCACCCGTCTCGAATGTGTATCTAACTTGTGGACATGTCCGAGACGTTCACCCACCTGGAGGTCGCGGGCCGTCCCATGCGCATCAGCCGGCCGGACAAGGTCTTCTTCTCCGCGCGCGGTGAGACGAAGCTCGACCTCATCGAGTACTACCTGGCCGTCGGGGAGGGCATGCTTCGCGGCGTCCACGAGCGCCCGTGTGCCCTCAAGCGCTACCCGGACGGGGCCGAAGGCGCGTTCTTCTTCCAGAAGCGGGTTCCAGCCGGCGCGCCCGAATGGCTCCAGACAGCCGAGGTGACGTTTCCCAGCGGCCGCAGCGCGGACGAGCTCTGCCCGGTGGACCTGGCGCACGTCGTGTGGGCGGTGAACCTCGGCTGTCTGGACTTCAACCCGCATCCGGTACGCCGGAGCGACCTCTCGCACCCGGACGAGCTCCGCATCGACCTCGACCCGCAGCCGGGCGTGCGCTTCTCCTCCGTGCGCGAGGTGGCCCTCTGCGTGCGCGAGGTGCTCGAGGCGCATGGGCTCGTGGGATACCCGAAGACGTCCGGGTCCCGGGGCATGCACGTCTATGTCCGGATCGCACCGCACTGGGACTTCACCGAGGTCCGCCACGCCGCGCTCGCGCTCGCGCGGGAGGTGGAGCGGCGCATGCCCCGCAAGGCGACGAGCGCCTGGTGGAAGAAGGAGCGCGGCCGGCGGGTGTTCGTGGACTTCAACCAGAATGCGAAGGACCGGACCATCGCGTCTGTCTATTCCGTGCGGGCCAACCCCGAAGCGCGCGTGTCCTGCCCGCTGCGCTGGGACGAGGTCGCGGACGTGGAGCCCGAGGAGCTCACGCTCGCCACGGTGCCCCGGCGCTACGAGAAACTCGGCGACGTCTGGGAGGAGATGGATGCGCGTGCCTTCACGCTCGACAGCCTGCTCGAGCTCTTCGAGCGGCAGAAGGCCGAGGGGCTCGGTGAAGCCCCCTTCCCTCCTCACTTCGAGAAACAGAAGGACGAACCACTCCGTGCGCCGCCCCGCGAGGGCGCTCTCCGCGCGAAACCGGCGCTCGCGGCCCGTGCGAAGCGGCAGCCGCGTCGCGGCGGAAGCCGTTGAGTCCGGGAACGGCGCATTCTAATGGGCGGGGGCCGCCCCGGGCCCGGCGGCGAAGACCTCGGCGAGCTCGGCCGGGACCGAGCGCTCCAATTGCGCGTAGGTGCACGAGCGCGGCGTCCGGTCCGGGCGCCACCTTCGGAAGTGCGTGGCGTGACGGAAGCGCATGCCCTGCATGTGGTCGTACGCCACCTCGACGACGAGCTCCAGACGCACGGCCTCCCAACTCACGTCGCGCCGCGCGCTCCAGCGGCTCTGGGCCCCCGGCATCCGGACGGTGGCATCCTCCACCTCCGCCCACTCGCGCCAGGGGTGCGTCTCCATCGCCCGCTTCCGGTACGGCTCGAGCTTCTTCGCGAGCTCCACCCGTTGCTTCGCGGCGAACCCCGTGGCGACGCCCGCGTGCTGCAGCGTACCGTGCTCATCGTAGAGGCCGAGCACCAACGAGCCGATGCCCTGGCCGTCCTTGTGCCAGCGGAAGCCACCGACGACGCAGTCCGCGGTGCGCTCGTGCTTCACCTTGTACATCTCGCGCTTGCCCTCCAGGTACGGCAGGGCGAGCGGCTTGACGACGACGCCATCGAGCCCGGCGCCCTCGAAGCGGCTGAACCAGGCCTCGGCCACCTCGCGGCTGCGCGTGGCCGGCGTGAGGTGGATGGGCGCACGGACACCCGCGAACGCTTTCTCGAGCAACGTCCTGCGCTCGTGGAAGGACAGCGGCCGCAAGTCCCGCTTGTCGAGCGCGAGCAGGTCGAACGCCACGAACGAGGCGGGCGTCTCCACCGCGAGCTTCCGGATGCGTGAAGCCGCCGGGTGGATGCGCTGCAACAGCGCGTCGAAATCGAGCCCGCCGTCCTCGCCCACGATGACGATTTCACCGTCGACGACGCAGCGGCGCGGCAGGTGCGTGCGGATCGACTCGACGAGCTCGGGGAAGTAGCGCGTCATCGGCCGCTCGTTGCGGCTGCCGAGGATGACCTCGTCTCCGTCGCGGTAGACGATGGCGCGGAATCCGTCCCATTTCGGCTCGTAGAGCACCTCGCCTTCCTCCGGGAGCTCTCGCACCAGACTGGCGAGCATGGGCGACACCGGAGGCATGACGGGCAGTTTCATGAAGCAAAGCTGGGCCCGGCCAGAACGGCGATCAACCCGGAGCACGGGCGGCCCCGCCGTCGAGGCCTGCTCGCTCGGCGACCAGTCCTGGCGTCAGTACTGGACGGTCGCGGTGTAGGCGAAGTGGTCGGAGCCGTACTTCTCCAGGCGCTCGGCGGGACCGGTGCCGATGCCACGGGTGACGTAGATCTGGTCGATGGGCACGCCGTCGACCCCCGCCGTCCGCAGGTGGTTCATCCCCGGGATGTCCTGCGAGAGCTGACGGTTGAAGTCGCCCACCAGGACGACGGGCAGCTCCCGCGAGAGCAGCTCCGCGACGACCTCGCGCACCACGGCGTTGTGCGTCCGCCAGCGCTCCTGGCGCTCGGGGTGCTCACCGTTCCAGGCGCCGGAGATGTAGTGGGTGTTGATGAACGCCAGCTTCGCGCCGGTGTCCAGGTTCTTCAGCACCACCCAGTTCACGAAGCGCGAGGGCGTCACCCCGGCCTCACCTCCGTGCGTGAGCCGGGAGCCGCCTCCCGTCCTCTCGTACTTGTTCTTGCGCCACGAGATGGCGATGGAGTTGCGGGCATCGAGCCGATTCTCACCAGGACGGTAGTGGTCGTAGTACTCGAGCGCGCCGAGCTTGGAATGGCCCTCGTCGGTGTCCACCTCCTGCCAGCCGATGACGTCCGCGAGCGGCCTGATGTTCGCGCTCCCGTGAAGGGTGTTGTGGGTCGCGACGGTGGTCGTCGTGGCGGCGAGCGCCACTGTCTCCTCCGGGCTGGTGGAGGGCATGAAGCCCAGGGAGATGAGCAGGCTGAGGACGGCCGAGGACAAGAGTTTGAGCATGGTTTCTTGGGGGGGTGGGCACCGGGCTGCATCACCCGGCGCGTTGGGGGGGAGCGAAGGGAGCCGGTCACTCCGGGCTGAGGAACTTGTTGACGACCGGGTTGTCCTGGGAGTCCCAGCCCAGCACGCCCAGGTACATGCCCCGGCGGCCTCCGTCGTCGGTCTGCGCGTCGAAGTTGATCGGACAGGGGCCGCTGCCGCACAGCCAGCCGTGGAAGAAGATCCGCTGCCCGCCGTCGAGCGCCTCGGCGATGTCCGCGCCGCCGGGGCCGCACACGCCGCCGGTGTTCCCATCCGTGAGCAGGGTGTGCTGCGTGACCTCGTTGAAGGCGTTGGTGCCCACGCCGTTGGCCCGCATCCAGATGGTCTCGTAGGTGCACTTGTTGTACGGCCCGCGCGAGGCGAACAGGAAATAGTCCCCGGCGCGCTTCACCAGGACCGGGTTCTCCACGATGCGGTCCGAGCGCAGCAGCTGACGGCTGGTGGCGCCGCTGGCCACGTGGGTGCCGGCGGCGTTGAGCCGGACGATGCGCAGCGACGAGGGCAACTGCTGCGTCTTGTAGAGCAGGAAGCGCGTCCCATCGCTGTCCTTGAACCCAGACGGGTCGATGACGCCGGCGTTCGTGAGGGGGCGGCCCGGAACGGTGTCGTCCGCGGTGGGGACGTCCGCCAGTCCCGGGCATACCAGCGGTCCGCCCGCGACCGGGGTGAACGGCCCGAGCGGCGAGCTGGCGGTGGCCGCCCCGATACAGCGCTGGTTGGCGCCCAGCCCGTCCACGGGAGCGGCGAAGTAGAGCACCCACTCGTTCGCGCTGATCCGCTCCAGGTCCGGGGCCCACATGCCGCCGCCCGTGGCCCACGAGGGCTTCGAGGTGAGGGCCGGACCCTCGGCCACCCAGGGACCGGAGGCGATGTTCCCCTGGGCCGACGGGACGAGGCTTCCGGTCGACATGCCGTAGAACTGGTTGTTGTGGCTGACCACGGACGGGTCCGCGAACCCAGCTCCCGGCGCGTACACGGGCCGGGGAGCAGCGCCTGCCTGAAGGGAGACGTTGAGGCAGACGACGAAGGCGGCGGATGCGCCAAGGGAGCGACGGCGGAGTGGCGTCATGGGGGGGAGTCCTCTCGAGCGCCACTTACCAGATTTCCTGCTTAAGTCGAATAGGCTCGTCTTTCTTGTTTGATACCAGACTCACACTCAGGCCCCCCGCCCATGCCCGCTTGTGTCCGGGCGAGCGACAGCCACGGGCCCGCCTTGTAGCCGCGCGCACCACGGACGAAGCCTCGCGAGCCGGGATTCCCTCTGGAATGCCTCGAGGCAGCGCATGGCATGGACGCTGCACAACCCGGCTTCGCCACACAGTCGAAGGTTTCCACCCCCCCGAAGCACCCAAGGAACCCACATGAAGCCCTTCCTGTCCCTCATCGGCGCGCTGTTCCTGCTCATCTCCATCCCCCTGTCCAACAGCCACGCGACCCCGTCGGCCAGGTTGGAGGAGGCCAATGCCAAGCTGCGCTATGAGATGACGGAGGCCATGCTCGAGGGTGCCGCGAAGCACGGCATCCAGATCTTCAGCGATGGCATTGTCTTCGCCTCGCGCGATGACGGCATGGTGGCCAATACGGGTGTCGCCGAGTTCGAGAACATCACCTACGATCACCTCGCGCGCGGTGCCGTCGTGGGCTTCACCTACTACTCGGGCTTCAACATCGAGCCGGGCTTCTACCGCACGTATGTCGTCCTCCCCAAGGGCGCCAAGACCGGCACCGCGTACCTGCTGAACGCGGAGGGCAAGGCGGTGCAGACGGCCACTGTCACGCCTACCGCCGAGCTGTCGGCGGCGCGCAAGTTCACCGGCTCCATCGGCTGGCGCCACGTCACGGTGGACTACCACGGCAAGCATGTGTCCATCGAAGTGACGGTCCGCTGGTAACCCACCGTCCCCTCTCCGCTGCGTAGACACTGGCCGCGCCCTTCCTCCTCACGGAGGAGGGACGCGGCCTTCTGCGTTCGTGCCTGATTCCTCGTGGCACATTTGTATCAGACTGATATATAGGGCGGCAGGAGAACATCGTGGCCCGAGAGAACACCTGCCAGTTCGCCATCCTGGGGATGCTGTGCCGGGAACCCATGAGCGGTTACGGCCTGCGCCAGACCATCGAGCGGACGGTGGGGCACTTCTGGCAGGAGAGCTACGGCAACCTGTACCCGACGCTGGAGCGGATGGAGGCGGAGGGGCTGGTCGCGCTCGACCGGGAGGAGCATTCGCCGGGCGGGCGGGTGCGCAAGGTGTACCGGGTGACGGCGGACGGGCGGCGGGTGCTCTCGGAGTGGCTGCGGCGGCCCGTGGTGCCCCACGTGGAGCGCAACGAGCTGCTGCTCAAGCTCTTCTTCGGGGGCCGGGTGGGGCCGGAGGACTCGCTGGCACACGTGGAGCGCAGCCGGGCCGAGGCAGAGGGGTTGCTGGCCACGCTGCGGCTCATCGACGAGGACGTCCGCCGCTCGCGCGAGGGCCACCCGGAGCTGCCCTACTGGCACCTGTCCATTCGCGCGGGGCTGCTCGGCCTGGAGGCGCACCTGCGCTGGTGCGACGAGGCCCAGGAGACACTCCAGCGCATGGCGCACACGAAGGATTCGAAGAAGAAGGGGGTAGTGGGATGAGCGGGAGAGAAGACTCGCGGCGCGTGCAGGTGTTCCTGCCATGGCTCGCCCTGGTGGGCGGGGCCGGCATGTCGATGCTCTTGAATTCGCGGGGGTCGCTGCTGCCCGGCTGGTTGATGGGCGCCTTGTTTCTCTTCTTCGTCCGCCAGCAGCGGCCGGGGGTGGGGTTCGCCGGCATCCTCTGCGTGAACACCCTCGCCACGGGCCTGGTGAACCTGGAGGTGTTCCCCGGATCCGCCGCGGGCAGTTTCGGGATGGCCTTTGGCGGCGCGCTCTTCATGGCGCTGGTGTTCCTGGCGGACCGGCTCATCGTGGGGCCGAGGGCATCCTTCGCGGGGACGCTCTTCCTCCCGGCGGCGATGACGTGGCTGGAGCTCTTCAGCAGTCAGGGCAGCCCGTTCGGCACCTGGGGCTCGCTGGCCTACACGCAGGCGGGCGCCCCCGTGCTGGTGCAGCTCGTGTCGGTGACGGGACTGTGGGGCCTGACGTTCCTCCTGGTGTGGTTCGCCTCCGTGGCCAACTGGGCCTTCGAGCACCGGGACGAGGGGCGCCGCGTGCTGCCGGGAGTGGCGGTGTTCGCGGGCGTGCTCGGGGTCATCCTCGCGTTCGGCACGCTGCGGCTCGCGAGGGCGGGGAGCGTGGGCGAGCCCGTGCGGGTCGCGGGCATCACGGTGGCGGGGGAGGTGGCCGCGGGACGCGAGGCGGGGCTGTCCCGGCTCATCCAGGGAGGGTCCTTTGGTGACGAGGACTGGCGAGCCTTCGCCGAGGCCTCGGGTGCGGTGAACGAGGAGTTGTTGCGCCTGTCGGAGCGCGAGGCCGGGCGAGGGGCGAAGCTCATCCTCTGGTCCGAGGGCAACGCGGTGGTGCTGGCCGATCAACTGCCGGCCCTGCTCTCCCGGGGGAGCGCCCTGGCGCGCGAGCGGAGCGTGTGGCTCGGCATGGCGGTGGCGAGCATGGAGCCCTCGGCGGAGCGCATGTTGCGCAATGAGCTCATCCTGGTGGGGCCCGATGGGAACGTGGCTTGGCGCTACGTGAAGGCCCGGCCGGTCCCGGGGTGGGAAGCGGACCACTCCATCGCTGGGAGCAAGGAGGTGCCGGTGCTGCGCGACTCGAGCGTGGGGAACGTGGGAGGCGCCATCTGCTTCGATGGAGACTTCCCGGCGGATTTCGCCGGCCCCACGTCGCGTGGGCTCGAGCTGCTGCTGCTGCCAGCGAGCGACTGGCGAGCCATCAGCTCGCTGCACATGCGGCAGGCGATGTTCCGCGCGGTGGAGCAGGGCTTCAGCATGTTGCGGCAGGCGAACCAGGGCCTGTCGGGGGCGGTGGATGGCTACGGGCGCGTGTATGGCGAGCTGGACCACTTCACGACGGAGGAGCGGGTGTTGCGCGCGGAGCTGCCGGTGGGGCGGGTGCCCACGCTCTACTCGCGCATCGGCGATTCCGTGGGGCTGCTCTCGGGCCTGGTCACGCTGGGGTGGGTGGGCTGGGCCGTCGTGAGGGGGCTTGCCCGGCGGTGGCGTGCACGTGAGAGGCTTCACGCGCAGCCAAACGCATGAAGCCGGCGGCGAGTCTCACTGTGGAGGCGGAGGCACGGGCTCCTCGATGGGCTGATAGGGCAGCTCCAGCGTGAACGTGGCGCCACGCCCGGGCCCGTCACTGTGGACCGTCAGCGAGCCTCCCAGTTCCTGGGCCGCCACGGCACTCGAGTGCAGACCGAAACCGTGCCCTTCCTTCCGGGTGGTGAAGCCATACTGGAAGATGCGTGTGAGCAGCTCCTGGGAAATGCCCATGCCATTGTCCTGGATGGCGATGCGCACGCGGTCGGGCACGGGCAGCTCCAGCGTCACGCTCAGGATGCGCTGCTCCGCCGGCACCCCATCCATGGCGTACTTCGCGTTGCTGATGAGATTGACCAGGATCATCAGCACCTTGTGCTTGTCCGTCATCACGGGAGGCAGGAAGGGCACTTGCCGGACTTCCTTCACCTGGTGACGGGTGAGCGCGGCCGCGTTGATGCGCAGCGCATCGTCCACCAGTGACGCCAGCAGGACGGGCTCGCTCATCCGCGGGGTGCGGGCATGACTCTGCTGCACCTTGACGATGTCGCCGATGTGCTCCGTGTACCGGCCCACATCCTCCAGCAGGGTGGAGATCTCCTGGCGCTCCTTCAGCAGGTTCTGTCCCAGCTTGCCCAGGAAGGGCAGGACGTTGCGCCCGCGCTCGTCCTCGGTGACGAAGCGCTGGAGGTCCGCCTGGTTCTCCTCGAGCAGGGTGGCCACCTTGCTCACGTGCTCCAACCGCAGCTCGCCCATCCGGCTCCGTGCCAGCTGGGAGGAGGTGTAGACGCTGTTGAGCACATTGCCCACGTTGTGCAGCACGTTGGTGGCGATCTCCGCCATTCCCGCCTGCCGCGCCGTCTGCACGAGCTGTCCGTGGACCGTCTTCAGCTCCCGGGTGCGCTCCTCGACACGTTGCTCCAGTCCCTCGTTGGCCTGCCGCAGCTGCGCCTCCCGCTGCTGGAGCTTGTCGGCCATGAGCCGGAAGGCCCCCGCCAGTTGACCCAGCTCGTCCTCGCGCGAGGCGTCCAGCGCCACCTGGAAGTCCCCGGACGCCACCCGGTGGGTGGCCTCGGTGAACACCCGCAGCGGTTGGGAGATATGCCGCTGGAGCACCAGGTACATGATGACCAGCTCCAGCAGCAGGGACGCCAGGCCGAACAGCAGCACATAGCGCGCCGACCTCCAGGCGGAGGCGGTCACCACGCTCTTGGGCAGCACCGTGACGAAGTTCCAGTCCGGCCCCTGCAGCCGGGCCACGGCGATGTACTCGTCGTATTCAGGGAGCTCCAGGATGTCTTCGCCGGGCTGACGGTTCCGTACCTTCTCGAAGAGGCTCCGCAGGTGGGCCCTCTCCCCTTCGGAAGCGAGCCGAGGGGGAATCCCACCGGCTTGTGAAGCGGTGCCCAGGATGTCGTAGCCCATGGTGGCGCCCCGCATGTCCAGCGCGGGATGAGCGATGAGCTGGCCGTCATCCCGCACGAGCAGGTTGTAGGTGCCGGGCAGGTGGTCGTTGATGGAGCGGTCCATCAGCTGATCCAGCGAGATGTCGTGGGAGAACGACGCGGCATGGCGCCCCTCCATGTCCAGCGGGGTGCTCGCCGTGACCAGCCAGCTCTGGGTGGGGGAATACAGATAGCTGCCGGTCCAGACCGTTTGCCGCCGCGGGCTCTTCTCGGGAGTGGTGATGGTGAACAACTCGTATTCGAGCGTCGGGTCATCCGTCGGGAGATCCAGGGCCCATCTGGGCCTCTCGGGCCAGAACGTGAGGACCGGTCCCTCTACCAGGGTGACGTAGGTATCCGTGAAGCGGACGGAAAAGGCGGGCCCGTACTGCGTGATGACGTCGTGGGCGGCCAGGATGCGGCGGCGCAGCTCCGTATCGAGCTTCACGCCGGGGGGGACGAAGAGGCCCACCATCCTCAGTCCATCGAAGCCCTCGGCGCGGGAGCGGACGGTGCCATCCGGCCATGGGGTGAACAGGCTGTCGAAGCGTGGATCCGGATCCTGCTGGCTCCAGGCCTGGATGCGCTCCTCCAGGGCCTTCACGAGAAGCGCATGATTGTCCCGCGCCAGCAGGAAGATGGCCTCCTCTCGCTGGCTGCGCTCCGCCACATGCCGCGCCAGTTGCTGGATGGCGTCCTCCCGCAGCGTGTGGAACATGTGCAGGTAGCTGGCGAGCGTGGTCAGGGCGATGAGGATGCCGATGCGCACGCCCATCTGGATGAGGGTCGAGCGAGCCAGCGAAGCGGGTCGGAGAGGGGGGTCTGCCATTCGGGAATGGATCAACCGCGACCAGAGCGGGATCTTTCCCTCGCTCAGGCGCTCCAGGGTTTGTTCAGCGTCTGTCAGGCTCTTGAGGGGCGCGCAGCAGGGAGCCCGCCAGGCATCGGCCTCCCCACTCGCCGGGTGCACGAGGAGCTGACCAGGAGCCCGCCTGGCGTGGGCTCCCCTGGCAGCCGTGTGCCGATGCGCTCAGGTCTGGCGGCCGTGCGCCGACGCGGTCAGTTGCGAGGTATCGACGCGGACGAAGATCGAATCACCCACCGCGGTCAGCACATCGCCGGCATGGACCTCACAGAGGACGCGGCTCTTGCGGCCGAGCTCGCCTTCGACACGCGCACGCAAGGTCAGCTTCACCCCCATGGGCGTGGGCTTGAGGAACTTCACACCGAGGCTGCCGGTGACGCATTCGATTCGCGGCAGGCTGCCGGGTGCGCGGCCCTCGGCGCGGTAGTGGTAGGCCATCGCGGTCCAGTTCGAGTGGCAGTCGACCAGCATGGCGATGAGGCCGCCGTACACCAACTGGGGCCAACCCGTGTACTTGTCTTCGGGGGTGTGCTCGGTGATGACGTGGACACCGTCATCATGCCAGTAGCTCTGGATATGCAGGCCGTGCGGATTACTGCAGCCACAGCCGTAGCAGATGCCTTCTGGCGCGGCGATCTCCTGCAAAGATGCGATTCCCATGGATGGCCCTCGTCTGGCTCGAAGCAGGAAGAAGCTATCGGCTTTGGGCGCTCTCAGGGAGCCGCTCGAGCATCAGGCTCGGCTCGCCCTTGTACGTGCCACGCGCGAACTCGCGGAACCCGCACCTGTGCGCGACCTTGACCGAGGCCTCGTTCTTCGGGTCGATGAGGCACACCACGCGCTCCGGGCCGAACCGTTGCTCCGTCCACCGCAGCGCCCCGCTCACGGCCTCCGTGGCGAACCCCTTTCCCTGGGCCCACGGAGCCAACACCCATCCCGCCTCCTTGGCACCGCCGAGCGAGGGCTGGATGTCCCGCCGGAAGTCCGCGAGCCCCACCTCGCCGACGAACCGGCCCGTGCTCTTCTCGCGCACTACCCAATAGCCGAACCCCAGCAGCTGCCAGTGGCCCACGTTGCGCAACAGGCGGAACCACGTCTCCTCGGAAGTGGACGGCTTGCCGGTGATGTACCGGACGACCTGCGGGTCCGACCACAGCGAGTGGGACTCCTCGAAGTCCTCAAGTCTCGAGCAGCGCATCGTGAGGCGCTCGGTTTCGATGTCGGAACTGATGATGGTGGGCACGGGCTCCCCTCCTGTGCGGTTCCCGGCACCGTGACACCAGGACCGGCACGGCACAAGCCTACAGGTCCAACGACTCCTCCCCTCCGGGCCCGCACTCGGACAAGCTGTACGCCATGAAGACTGAATTCATCCTGCTCCGCCACGGTGAGACGGAGTGGAACACCCTGGGGCGTCTGCAAGGACACCGGGACAGTGCACTGAGCGCCAGGGGCCTGCGTCAAGCGGACGCACTCGCCGTGCGCCTCGCATCCGTCCCCTTCCAGGCGCTCTACTGCAGTGACCTGGGACGCGCGCGGGAGACGGCGCGCTGCATCGCCGCGCGCACGGGCCATCCCGTCCTCGAAGATGGGCGCCTGCGCGAGCGGGGCCTGGGCATCCTGGAAGGGCTCACGCGGGACGAGGCGGGCCAGCGCCACCCCGAGGTGTTCGCGGAGTACGCGGCAGGCGGGCCTGACTTCACCATCCCCGGGGGCGAGAGCGCTTCCCAGCGGCTCCGCCATGCGGTCGAGTGCCTGGAGGAGCTCGGAGCCCGCCACGTGGGAGCGCGCGTCGTGGTGGTCACCCATGGAGGCGTCCTCAGCAGCCTGTTCCGGCACTGCCTGGGGATTCCGGCTGGCGCGCCGCGCGCCTTCTCCGTGCTCAACGCCAGCTGGAGCCAGTTCGACTACCACCAGGGCGCCTTCCGGTTGGTGACCTGGGGCGACGTGAACCACCTGAGGGACACCAGCCGCGACGACACTTGAATGGAAGGATCCGCCTCCTTGAATCCACCCATCGTCATGACCCGTTCCGGTCAGGTCCGCGGCAGAGTGGACCAGGGCATCACCCGCTTCCTGGGCATTCCCTACGCCGCCCCGCCGCTCGGAGAGGCGCGATTCCAGCCTCCGCGGCCCCCCGTCCCCTGGGAGGGCGTGCGAGACGCCACCGCGCCAGGGCCCACCGCGCCGCAACTCCATGGCGCCTTTCCAGGGCTCGAGCTCACCCCAGTGGTGGGAAGCGGTTGGCGGCGTGGGGACGACTTCCTGAACGTGAATGTCGCCACACCGGACATCGCGGCCCGGGGGCTGCCGGTCCTGGTCTTCATTCACGGCGGAGGCTTCGTGGGCGGCAGCAACGACGCCACCGTGCAGGACGGCACGGGGTTCGCACGCTCGGGCGTGGTCTGCGTGGCCCTCAACTACCGGCTGGGCGTGGAGGGATTCCTCCCCATCCCGGGCGCTCCCACCAACCTGGGCCTGAGGGATCAGCTCGCCGCGCTGGGTTGGGTGCGGGAGAACATCGCGGCCTTTGGCGGAGACCCCACGAACGTGACTGTCTTTGGCGAGTCCGCGGGCGCCATGTCGGTCGCCAACCTCATGACCTCTCCCCTGGCGAAGGGCTTGTTCCGCCGGGCGATCGTCCAGAGCGGCCATGGTTCGATGGTCCGCGCACCCGGGAGCGCCGCGCGGCTGGTGCACCAACTGGCCAGGCGCCTGGGCGTCACGCCCGACGTCGAGGGCTTCCGCCGCCGCACGGTCGAGCAATGCCTCGCCGCGCTCGCCAAGGTCTCACGTCCCCTGTCCTTCCTCGACCTGCGCGACGAGCGGGGACTCGATGCCGCGTTCGGCTTGAGCCGCTTCCTTCCGGTCCATGGCGACGATGTCCTGCCCGAGCCACCACTCGAGGCGCTCGCGAAGGGTGCTGGCGCCGAAGTGGAGCTGCTGATCGGCACGAACGCCCAGGAGATGAACCTGTACTTCGTGCCAACGGGGGTGCGGCGCGGGATACCCGGCTGGCTGGCGGCGCTGATGCTCAGCCGCTCGGTGCGAGGCGCACGGGCCATCCTCGACGCCTATGGTCTGAAGAAGAAGGGCCGGCGCCCGGGCGAGGCCCTGACCGAGGCCATGCACGATCTGGTCTTCCGCTGGCCCGCGCGTCAGTTCGCGGCGGCCCACCGTGGCACCACCCACTTCTACGAGTTTGGCTGGCGCTCACCGGCGTGTGGAGGAGAGCTGGGCGCATGCCATGGACTCGAGCTGCCCTTCGTCTTCGACACGCTGGCGAGCTGCACGGGTCCGAACGGGCTGGTGGGAAGCGCTCCGCCGCAGGCGCTCGCCGATCGCATCCATCGGCTCTGGGCCGGCTTCGCGACCGACGGCAAGCTGCCCTGGCCCGAGTATGACGCCCGGACGCGGCAGGTGTGCGCGCTGGAGACGGGTGAGACGTTCACCGACGCCTCCCTGCCCGCGGAACGGTATCTGCCGCGAACTCCCTGATCGAGGGCCATGCGACGCTTCACGAGCGGCGTCAAACTCCGGGGTCGGCCGCCGGGCCGTCTCAGGCCTCTCCAACCTCGGAAGGACGTGCTTACGGGACCTCGTTCGAGAACCCCATGTAAAAGGATTCGGGCCGCTCGTTGTTGGTCAGATCAATGCGGACATAAACCTGCGTGGGCGAGGCGATGTCGTAGCTATAAATTGTATCGAGGTACCCCCGAGCGAACAGTTGTCCCTGCTTGTTCCGATTCACCTCCTCGATTCGCGAGTGCGGAGTGATCTCGCTCCCATCTACGCAGAGCCGGCCCTGGAAGGTGCTGCGTGGAAGATACCTGGGGGCTTCGAGGGGGCCGCTGTCCGGTGGATTCAGTTGCACGGCGATGCTTCGGAGTACGGTGCTCGACGTCAGCGCGGTCGAATAGATACCGAGCTGGTCCCACACGTAGACATCATCGGCGACCTCGACCTTGCGCGAGTGCGGACCGAGGAGCTGGACCCAGTCCTCCAGAGAACCGGGCAACGGGAGCACACGACCGTTGTATTGGATGCTCGTGCCCGAGATCAGCAGGGTACAGGCTCGCGGGGGCGAAACCGGGGAGTCCTTCGAGCCATCACAAGTGCAGGCGGGTCCGCCCGCCCCCGCCCACAGAGTCACCACGAGCCAGAAGAACCAGGAAGGCTTCATGCCCACCCTTGCGCCCTCTCCAAGGTGCCGCGCACTTGAGCCAGCAACTCCTCGGGTTCGCCGTACTTTTCGTGATGAGCACGAAGCTTCGCTTGGGCGTGCTCAAACTCCGTGAATTGACGGTTGATGATGGCGGCCTTCTGGAGGAGCTGGAGCTGCTTGGGGTTCGCCTTGGCCCATTGGAGGGTTGGCTTGAGGATCCACGCTCGACCGTCCTTGGCCGTGTTTTGGATGTCCTCTGGATGAACCAGGTACTTGAGCGCTTCCCGAATGACATCGTCCCGATTCCGCTGCTTCTTCCAGACCTCGATCATGACGCACCCCACATCCCGTACCGCCCCCATCGCCAGCGTGGCCGCCAGGAGATGCAGGGGGTGGTCGTCATGATCCTTGGCGAGCTGACTATGCGTCGGATGGAGAAAGGCGGGGTTCTTCAGGAACTCCTGCTGCGACTTCGTCACACTCGTTGCGTGATTCTTGGCCCGGGACGAGAGGATTGAATTGGGCAGCGCGGAAAGAAGCTTCGAAACATCATCGAGTGCCTTGCCGAGCCTGGGGTTCTCCCGTGAGAACTCCTCCATGAACGTCAAGTACCTCTCGTACATCCTCACGTACTTGGGATCGAGTTCTTCAGGGGGAATGTCCTTGGCGAGGATGAGCAGGATCTTCGCGGAGGTGGAACGTTCTCCCGCTACGTACTTCTTGCCCGCTTTCGCCGTCAGATTCTCGTTGAGGACATAGGCCAGGCTGACCTGGATGTCATTCGAGCCGAACTTGCCCGTAACAAGGGGGTACCTCGGCGTGGGCACCGGAAACTTCCGATGGGCCCAGGGATAGACATCGCCATAACCCAGCTTGATGAGCAGCAATTCCACGAAGTTGCTGTGGGCGTAGAAGTCCTCGAGTGTATGCAGCGCATGCCCGAGGCGGCGTAATCCCTCGGGCGTATTGCCAATGGAAGCGGCTGCGCACAGCTCCTGCTCGATGTAAGCGGAGGAGGTGGCCCAACTGCCTTTGCGATTGGCGATGTAGTTGAGCATGCCCGTGGCCTTATCGATGTCGACTTCGGCTTCCGTACACTTCTTGCGGAAGTCCTTGTCATCACCCGACTTGTCCTCGATGCCATGCGGATTGTCGATGTGCTCCTCGGGCCGGTACACACCAAGCTTTTGCGGCGTGACCGCGAACATGGGCACATTTCCGAACTCTTCGCGCGCCAGGACGTCCAGGACACGTGTCAGCGCGTCGCGAGTGAAGCCCTCGGAGATGTTTTTGCTTCCGGCGGGACGGATCAGCGCTGGATCGATGGCTTGCGAGTAGTCCCGGAGCCAGTTTCCAAAGTAGATCTGACGCCGCTGCTCCCGGGAGGGGAAAGAACTCTCCAGAGCGTCTTCGATGGACTCGTGACCGAAGGACTTTCCAGCCTTTCCATGCCCGCGCCCAGCCCCGAAGAACTGAACTGGACCCGCCTTCGCGTCATCAGCGCGATCCTGCTCGCTCGTGTGCCGCCGCAGGGCTCTCTTGAAGGAAGCGGTATCGGTGCTCAACCGATGGGTTCGACCGGCGCGGGTGTAGGTGGCGAAGGGGGTGGTGGGCGTTGGCGCCTGCCATTGGGTATAGAGCGTGAACGCCAGCTCAGTCCCTTCATCGCGTGGCCCATCACCCCCCTGTCGCGAGAACCCGGTGCGCAGCAGGTTGTCCACATGGTGGCCGAACTCCTCGACGAGGGCGACGAGCAACGTCGCAGCCTTGGACTTATCCCTTTCCGCCAGGGACACCAACTGGCGGTCCACCATGATGACCCGCCGAGCGTTGTCGTAACCGGCCTCATGGCCCATGAGACCCGAGGTCACCAGCTCGACCCTCGGCAGCTCCAACGTCTTGTCCAGCAGCGACCTACGCAGAGTCTGGTAGGCGGCCGTCGGCAGGTCCGAGCCAAAAACAACGCGCAGCTTCGACAGGAAGGACGTTTCGGGCCAACGCGCGGCAACGGCGCATAGAGCCTTGAAGGCAGCGTCGCTCTCCAACCGCTCCTCGGGAGTTGCGCCCGGCCCCACATGGCCTGAATGGTCCGGCCCTCGGGTTTGCCCGCCACGGGTCAACCGCGGCTCCGCGTTGCTCATCATCTGTCCCCCCATGTGTCCAAAGATGCGCACCTGAGAACGCGCACTGCCAGGGTACTGAGTTTAGCAGAGGATGTTCGAGCAAGCATCGCGCGCTCGCGCACCGGGAAGAGGCCGAGCAGCAGCGATGAGCCCGTCACCACCACCCAGCTCGGCCATCATGTACGCGATGCCGGTAATCGGGAGAGCCCGGCACAGCCTCACCGCCTCGCCTGGCGGAGGGTGTTCGCGCATCTCAAGTGCCCCCCGGAGCACCCGGAGGCGGGGTTGACTCCGCGTGGCCCTCCTCTCGCCCCGGGGTGGGAGTCGGTCCGCCGAGCCAGCCGGGTCCCGGCGATTGAAACCCGATTTCGCCGCATGGTAGGACCCCGGTAAGCGCCCGCTCCCCACCGAACATCATGGAATCTCCCGGAGGTCGACGACCTCGCCAGCGGTTGGTTCGAATCATCGCAGGTGCGCTCCTGGTTCTCGTGGCGCTCCCCGCGGTGGTGCTGGTCACGGCGGTGGCCACGCTGCACAACCTCGACCACCCCTGGCTGAAACAGCGCATCGTCTCCAGCGCGGAAGCGGCCACGGGCCTTCAGCTGGACTACCAGGCCGCCCAGGTCGCCGTGCTCTCCGGTCTGCGGCTGGAAGGGCTGGTGGTACGTACCCCGCCGCCGTTCCAAGGCGTCGCGCCCGAGCTGCTGCGCGTCGGCACGTTGGAGGCGCAATGGTCGCCCGGCTCCCTGCTGAGCGGGCCCACCCGGGTCGAGCGGGTGGCGGTGCGGGACGTGGCCTTTGTCCTGGTGGCCGACGATGCGGGTCCCACGTCCCTCTCTGGCTTGACGAGCCCGGAAGCCCCCGCGACACCGCCCGTGGAAGCACCACTCGGAGCCTCTCAGCAACTCGCCGCCCTCCTCGCTTCCGCGCCTCCCGTCGGGAAGGTCGAAGTGTCGGGCGTGTCCTTGGGTTACGTCCGTGTCCGGAACGGTGAAGTGCTCGAGCGCTGGTCCTTGCGTGGGCTCGCGGCCGAAGTCGAGGCCAGGCACCAGGACGGTGGCTGGAAGCTCTTCGCGAAGACAGGCCAGACCGGGACGCCTCTTCCCCTGGAGTTGAGCCGTGAAGGCCCGGCCATTCCGCCGGCCCAGGCGTTGCTGGAGCTGAGCCTCTCGGCGGAGGCTGGGGCATCGGCCGCTCATGCGCGGGTGGACCTCGATGTCACGCGGCAGACCTTCGATCCGCGGATCTCCATCCGCCCCCTGCTGCACGGCACGGTCTCCGCGAAGTTCGATGGCGAGAAGCGGCACATCGCCCTCGAGTTGGACCGTACCCAGCTGACCGACAGCGCCGAAGTGCAGGCCCGATTGGTGCTTCCGGATGCGGCGGATGTTCCGCCCGTCCTGACGCGGGCCCTGGTGGAGATCGATCTCGGACAACTGCTGCAACGGCTCCCCGCCGAATGGCGTCCGTTCTCGCTCGAGCGTGGCAAGGTGCATCTGGATGCCCAGGAGGTCACGCTCAGCGCCATGCCGCAGCTGGGAACCCAGGGCAGACTCGGGCTGGAGGTCGACGTCGCGGCGCTCCAGCTCGCTCGAGACGGGCTTCGGGTGGCACTCGGCGGTGGACGCGTCTCCCTGGTGGCGACCCCGGATCCCCAGAAGGGACTGGCCGCTCGACTCACCTTCGGGCTCCAGGGGCTCGAGGTCGGAGGGCCCACCGCGCTGCGTGTTCCGAAGGCCTCTGGCGAACTGAAGGGCCACCAGCTACGGCCAGACCCCTCCTCGCCCATCCGGGTCGCGGGGGACGCGGCCCTGTCCGGAATGGTGGAGGCCTTGGACGTCCGTGCCTCCGGGCTCCGTGCGACCGCTCAACGTCTGGGATTCCAGCTCCATGCGCCCCTGACGGGAGAGCCGCCCTTCGCACTGAAAGCGGACCTGCCCGTGGAGGCACTCCAGGTGGTCACGGCGGATGGACGCGAGGTGCTGAAGGGTCCCGTGCACGTGAAGCTCGGCGTGTCGGAGGCATTCCCCCGGTTGGACGAGCCGCGGCTGAGCCGGGCCCGCGCCCGTTTGGAGCTCGACGTCGGCACGATGCACGCGTCGGTGGATGCCACCAAGGGAACCGACACGGTGGCGTACACCCTGGCCGTCCAGACGCCGGACCTCGCCGCCGCCCGGCCCTTCATCCCCGAGCCGGTCGCCGCACGCCTCCCCTGGAAGCACCTGGCCGTGGACCTGACGTCCACGGGCACACTGGCGGCGCTCTTCTCCTCCTCGCCTCGGGTGGAGCACCGCACGGAGCTGCGCCTGCAGCGGCCGGGATGGGACGACGTGTCGGCCAGCAACGTCGCCGTCGTGATGCGCTCGCGAGGAGATGCCTGGCGGCACAAGGGCGACCTGGATCTTCGAATCGAAGGGCTGCGCCTGGGTGGGAACGAGGCGGGTCCCCAGCACCAGACCCTGACGCTGGAGCTAGATCGCCGGAAGCCGTCGCTCCGGCTGGGGCTCACCAGCCAGGCGGGGCTGAAGCTCGCACTCGATGCCGCACTGGCGTTCGACCGGAAGACCCGCGCGCTTCGCTGTGATGTCACCGGTGCCATTCCGCCCCTCGGTGCGCTGACACCGCTCCTGGCCAGGGCCGGGGTGCCCAAGGAACTGGAGCCCTCGCGGCTCGAGCTGAACGTCGACCTGCATGGCACGTTGCTCGGCGTGCTCACGGACATCGCCGCCGACGGCACCCCGAGCCTGAACCCCAACCCGGCACGGACCGCCCACTTCGAGGGAAAGGCGGTGGTGGACGCGCGCGGCATCCGTTGGAGGGAGGATGCCCGGTCGATCAACCTCCCCGCGCTGAATTGGCGGGTCGAGTCGCGCGCCGAAGGGCCACGGCGAAGCGTCCACAGCAATCTCACGGTGGAAAAGCTCAACGTGAGCCTGAGCGATCGCCGGCTGTCCTTCGCCGAGGTGTCCAGCGACACCACCGCCACCTTCACCGAGAAGTGGGAAGCGGGCGAGCTCGGGCTGAAACAACGCTTGAAGGTCGGAGCCCTCGAGCAGAAGCCGGCGCTGCCCTACCCGGTCCAGGCGCTGGAATGGTCGTTCTCCGCCCGCCGTGAGCCCAATGGCCTCATCCACATCCCCGACCTGCAACTGACCCATGCGGGGACGAGTACCCAGCTGAACGCCGCGGGCCGGCTCGAGCTCGGCGAAGACCGGCGCCGGCTGGCGGTCCAGGGAGAGCTGAAGCAGGACCTGTCCAAGCTCGCGCGGCCCGGCTTCCTCGAGAGCAGCGGCAACGTCACGCTCGATTTCCGGGTGGCCTCGCCCAACCTGGTGGTCTTCCGGACCCTCTCCAACGTGCTCCTCCAGGACGTGAACCTGCGGTTGCCCGAATCGGGGGTCACCCTCGAAGCGCTCGATGGCAACGTGCCGCTGACCGAGAACGTGGAGCTCATCGACGGCCAGGTGAAGCTGCTGGACGACATCGACGTGAACCCGTACTCGATGCTTCGTTTCGCCGACCAGCACCCCTTGCTCTCGCGCAGTGGATTCATCTCGGTGGGCAGCATCACCACGCCGCTCATCTCCATCTCGCCCCTGGCCGGAAACCTGTCCGTCAACCAGCACCTGTTCTCCTTGAGCCAGTTGGAGATGGGCGTCCGCGGTGGACGCATCACCGGCCAGTGCGTGTTGGACTGGCGGGGAAAACACTCCACCCTGGAGGCACGCGTGCGGGCCACCGGCGTGAAATCCTCCCGGGGCGAGCCCTTTGACGGGAATGCCGCGGTGGTCATCTCCGGCAAGGATCGCAGTGTCAACGGACGCGCGGAGATCCTGCGCATTGGCAATCGCCACCTGCTCGATCTGCTCGACCTCGAGGATCCGCACCACACGGATCCCGCCACCAACCGCGTCCGCTATGCCTTGAGCGTGGGCTACCCGGAACACGTGCGGGTGAGCTTCAACCAGGGCTTCGGCCGCATCCGCATCACCATGGGCGGTCTGGCCCGGTTTCTCAGCATCGACGAGATCCGCGGCATTCCCATGGGCCCCATCTTCGACCGAGCCATCGAATCCCTGTCCCCTCCGGAGGCCACGCCATGAAATGCCGCGGGTTGCTGCTGCTCGCCGCCCTCGCCCTTCCCGGGTGCATCCGCGCTCCAGAGATCGTCATGGTCGATCGCGCGACGGCACTCGAGGAACAGGCCTCGGGCTCGTTCAAGGACGTGGAGCGGCGTCTCGCTCGCGCGGGCATGAGCCCGACACCGGTGCCGTTCACGCCCAACCAACTGGAGGATCTCGGCATCCAACCCACGCCGTTGGTCGAGAACCTCGGCAGGACGCAGGCGGACCGCGTCGACGAATTGCTGCGGCGTCACTGTGTGGGTGAAGGAAAGGACGGGTTGCTGGTGAACACCCGGCGCCAATGCCAGGCCGGGCGCATGACGGCCGACGACGTGGCCCTGGTGGAACGGGTGAACCAGGCCCGGCTGCACCTGTGGCAGTGGATGCGGACGGTCAGGCCCGATGTGACCGAGGAGGCGGTACGCCGGAGCTGGCAACAGGTGCACGCGAAGGGGGTCATCTGCGGCGGCTGGGTGGAAGCCGATGACGGCACCTGGGGAGAAAAGAAGTGCTGACGCCCCGTGTCCGGTACTTCCTGGTCCTCGCCGTTCTCATGCTCATGGTGGGCAGCGCCTGGGCGCAGGACGATGAGAACGACGGAGGCCTGCGCACGCTCTCACGGCTCACCGTGGGCATGGGAGATCAATTCCTGGGGCAGTTGGCGCCCGATGGGAACACGCTGATCTTCGTGTCCAACCGCAACATCGCGACCGAAATCTACATCCAGGATGTGGAACAGGGCCGCGAGCGCCGCCTCTTCGACGAAGGCGCGGACGTGACCTGGCCGAGGATCAGCCCCGACGGCAAACACCTGCTCTACATTTCGTTCCGGAACCAGGCCAGCGGCCAGCTGTGCGTGCGGAAGCTGCCGGGTGGAGAAGACCGCCGCTGCCTCGAGGAGGAAACCAGCGCGCTGCAGGCGGAGTGGATGGATGCCTCGCATGTCGCGCTGGTGAGCCGGGCGACCATCCAGGGAGATCTGAGGTTGTCGCGGGTGACGATGGGGCGCGAGTTGAGCGCGAGTCCCCTGATCGAGCGCAACCTGACCAGTCCCACCCTCTCACCGGATGGGCGCTGGCTGGTGTACGTCCCGGTCGAACGCTCCGTGCGGCAGGTGGGGCCCGGTTTCGCCGCGCGCGCCTCGCCCCATCTCGAAGCCCTCCGGCTGGATCGCCCCGGCGCCACCCCCATCCCGATGGCGCTCGATCTCCCGGGCAAGACCGGACAGCCGGTGTTCGCACTCGATGGGCGCTCCCTGTACGTGGTGCAGTTCTTCACCGACTCCAATGAGGACGGGGTGATCGACGCCAGCGACAAGGGCGTGCTGTTCCGGGTGCCCTTCGCCGCCGAGCGCGACGACGCGCCCGAGCTGGCCGCCGCCTCCAGTCCGGACCAACTCACCAGTGAGACCTGGAGCTGCGAGTACCCGGCGCCCGCGGCCACGTCACTCATCGCGACCTGTTCGCGAGATCAATCGCTGGATGTGTATCAACTGCCGCTGGATGGACAGGTTCCCAGCAACTGGGACGTTCCTCGTCTCAACGAGGAATTGAAGATGGTGGGCAGGCGCGCCGATCTCCTCCTGCTCTATCGCCAGCGGCTGTTGCGCGAGGACCGGCCCAAACTCCGCCGTCTGCTGATGATGCGCCTGAGCCGGCTCCACCTGGCCTTCGAGGAGTTCGATGCGGCGGACTTCTATGCCCGCCACATGAGTTCGGTGGACGACCCCGCGACCGCGGGACTGTCGGAGCCGCTGCAGCTCCTCATCGCGCACCGGCGAGCCCTGAAGGAGCGCGAACATGGGCGCATGGCCGGTGAGCTGGAGGAGACCGAACGGCAACGCATGGCCTCGTTGAATCCCTCCGCCGCGCCCAGCCCGCCCTCTACCGTCTTCCAACACGTGGTGCGCAGCGAGCTGGCGGAGGCCGCCGGAGACTTCACACTGGCGCGTCAGGAGCTGGAAGCCGCCCAGGTGACCGACACCACGCCGCGTGGAGTGCTGGAAGCCTGGTACGAACGAGCGGACTCGCTGTACCGCACGCTCGACGAGCGGGATGCCCTGGTCGAAGCCGGCCGCCAGCTCTCCATGAACAAGGTGTTTCGTGAGGACGACCAGCTCGACTTCGCTCGCGCCGCCGTCCGAGCCATGTACCGGGGACGCCCCTACGACGAGGCGGATGCCGCCATGGCCCAGGCACTCGCCTCGGCCCCCGCCGGCTCGGCCTATGCGTTCGCCCTGGAGCTGGGCCGGCACATCAATGCGTTGCACGAGGAGCGTCCCCCTCGCGCCGTCCGGGACGCCTTGCTCGCGTTCTACCGGCAGCAGAAGGATCCCCTTCGCCGGCGAGTCCTGGTGCAAGACGCCGTCGAGCGCGCGGCGGGCCTGGGCGCCGACGGTGTGATGGAGGCGTTGGCGACGGTCTACGTGGACGACACCCCACCCGGTACCGAGATACGCCGCCAGGCCGACCGGTTGTTCCGCCGCGCGATGATGGGCCGCGCCTACCGCCGGTTGGGGAGGCAGCGCCTGGACGAGGCCCGTGCCGACTTCGATCTCGTGACCCAGCGGACGGGCTCGCTGGAAAGCGCCATCGAGTCCATGAACCTGCGTCTGCGTGCCGGCGTCAGTCCCGAGGTGGTGGAAAAGGAAGTCACCACCACCTCCCCGAAGATGGCCAAACCGCTCGCGCACTTCGTGAAGGCCTACCTGACAGCGCGCCAGTTGCCCAAGCTGGAGGACGACCGCGCTCACGCCAATGCGGTGGCGGCCGCCGTGAAGGAGCTGCGCGCCTCATGGCCGGAGCTCAAGAACCAGCGCGCGGTGCATGCCCTGTCGGGAGCCATTCATCACGAGGACTTCCTCCGCGGCCGCGCGCCCGCCGCCGCCGAGCGCGCCAACCGGCACTACCTGATCGCCCTGGACCTGGTGCGCAACAACGTCCGCTACCGGGCGATGATCCTCGGAGCGTTGGGGCAGTTGCACACGCAGGTGGGCAACTTCCACATCGCCCTGGGCTACCTCGAGCAGCGCGACAAGTTGCCCTACGTGGACAACGCGGCGGGGCTGGCGGTGTCCCTTGCCCGGGCCCGGGCGCTCCTGCATGTCGGCCGCGAGAACGAGGCTGCACAGGCGGCGGATCAAGCCCTGGCCATGGCGGACGCCGCACCGAAGCTGGCCAGGTTCGTCCCCCTGGCCATGGATCGCGCGGCGCTCTACAACCTCGCCGCGGGCCGGTTCGAGCGTGCGTTGGCGCTCTATGATCGTGAATTGCCCGCCGTGGAAGCGAGCCCCAGCGATGCGGCGGGTCTGCGCAACCGGCTGGTGGTGCGGCTGGCCCGCTGCGCCGCGGCATTGGGGGCGGGTCAGCCCCAGCGGGCATTGGAGGATCTGGACAAGGTGGATCGCGACCTGGCCACCCCGGCCGTGCAGGCCACGCTGAAGTGGGCCCACTCCACCCCCCAGCACGTTCAGCGCTCCTATCGCATCATCGCCGCGGGACTGCGCGCCAATGCGGAGATCCGGCTCGGGAACCTGGATACCGCCGCCCAGGCACTCGAACAACGGCGCGCGCTGTTCCTGGAGCAGTTCGCCGAAACGGAGCGCGATGAGGACCTCCGCTCGGTGACGCTGGCGGAGATGCGGCTGGCCGAGAATGCCGTGGATCGCCGGGACACGGCGCGGGCGGCTCGCTGGTTGGGCAGTGCGCTCGAGCACGCGGATTCCCTGATCGCTCGCACCCACGCCCCGGTCGATGCCGGCCAGTTGGATGTGCTCTGGTTCGCGGCACAGTTGCACGCGGATGGAACCACGCGGGTGCCTTTCGACGTGCCCAAGCGTCTGGGTCAGGCGCAACGCTCCCTCATCAACCAGGGAGATCCTTCCTGGCGCGCCTATCTGGCGTGGTTCGAGATCTATCTGGCGCTCAGTGCACACCCGCCCGCCGAGGAGGTCCGGGACGCACTGCTGATACCCGCGCAGCAATAGCTGGCCGGCGGCCGTGACTTCTCCAGGGGCTTGGGGTCCAATCCGCGCCCCATGCACACGCTCTCGCTCCGTGAAGACCGCTTCCTGGAAGTGCTCCGGCGTCTCATCGCCCTGACGCCGAGGTTGCAGAACAACCCGGGCGCGGGGCTGGTGCCCGAGGAGCGGCTCGCCGCGCAGGTGGTGCTGGAGACGCTGGCGCCGCACATCCAGAGCGGCTTCATCCAGGCCGAATCGCTAGCGGCCGCGGGCAAGGAGTCGCGGCCCAGTCTGGTGCTCACCGTGAAGGGCACGGGAGAGGGCGCGCTCGGCTTCGTGGGCGCGCACTTCGACGTCGTCCCCGCGGACGAGAAGGGCGAGGGCTGGGAGCGAAACCCCTTCGCGCTGTGGGAGGGTCCCGGTGGCGTCCTCTACGGGCGCGGCGTCACCGACTGTCTGGGCCACGTGGCGGTGCTGACGGATCTGCTGGCACAGCTCGCCGAGCAAGGGGTGCGCCCGCGCCGGACCCTCCAGGTGGTGCTCATCTCCAACGAGGAGGCCTCGGAGCTGCCGGGCCTGGGCCTGGGCTACGTGGCCGAGCAGGGGCGGTTGAAGGGACTCGTGGGCCAACCGGTGTATTGGCTGGACAGCGCCAACTTCGGCCCCACGCTGGGCACGGGTGGCATCTCGCAGTGGGAGTTGAAGGTATCGGGAGTGGGCGGACACTCGGGGATGCCGCAGAACTGCGTCAACGCGCTGGAGCTGTCCATGGCCGCATCGCTGGAGCTGGCCCGCTGGTTCCACGCGCGTTTCCCTCCCACGGAGGACGAGAAGAAGTACGGCTTCCTCTCCTCGTCCAGCCTCAAGGCCACCGTGGTGGAGGGCGCAAACACCAAGGAGACGAAGATTCCCTCCGACGTCACCGTGCGCGGGGACCTCCGCCTCACGCCCTTCTATGACTTGAGGACCGTGCGCGAGGAGGTGACCGGCTTCATGCGCGAGCTGGATGCCCGCCTCGAACGCGACGAGGTCATCCCTGGTTTCCCGCGCACCCGCACGGCGGCGGGCAAGCGTGGCTCACTCGATTTCCGTTTCCAGGGGGGTGGCATGGAAGGCATCGCCTGCCGCTTGGACTCGCCGGGGCTCCAGGCGCTGAAGGAGGCGATGCAGGCGGTGCGCGGCGTGGCGCCCACGCCCTTCTCGCTCACCGGCTCGCTGCCACTGGTGAAGGACCTGCAACGCCAGGGTTGCGACGTGCAGATCACCGGCTTCGGGGAGATGGCGTACTACCACGCGCCCAACGAGCAGGCCCGGCTGGAGGACTTCCGCCAGGGCTTCTCCATCCTCCGCGAGCTGCTCGTGCGGCTGTGAGCCTCTGTCAGAGGCCCGGGATGCGCCGCTGCATGCGCAGCAGGCAATAGGCCGAGAGCGTCGCGGAGTCCTTGATGTGGCCACCCTGGACGAGTGCCTCGAACTCCGGGATGGGCACCTTCTTGCAGACGAGGTCGGACTCCTCGGGGGTGAGCGTCTGGGGCCCCGGGGTGAGCTCCTCGGCCAGGAAGACGTGCATGCCCTGGTTCGAGTAGCCGTAGGCGATGAAGAGGTGGCCCAGGTACGTCATCCTCCCCGCCACGAGCCCGGTCTCTTCCTTCAACTCGCCCGCGGCCACGGTCTCGGGCGAGGCGTCCGCCTGGGTCTCCCAGGAGCCCATGGGGAACTCCAGGTAGCGCCCCTGGACCGGGTAGCGGTACTGCTCCACGAGGTAGAACGCCCCCTGCTCATGGGGGATGACGATGGAGAAGTCCGGCTTGAGGACGACGCCGTAGATGCCTGTCGAGCCGTCCTGCCGCTGGATGGAGTCCTCCCGGACCGTCATCCACTGGTTCCGGTACACGTCGCGGGAAGAAAGGGTCCGGATGGTCATGGGTTCCGCTCACGTGTCCCGGGTCGATTCGAACTGCTCGAGGGCCCACACCTGGAACTCGTGCCGGAGCCGCTTCCTGGCCTCGGCCAGGGGAAGCCACTCGAGCGAGTGGTCCACCTCGTGAGCCTCCTGCGTCTTGGGCCCCAGGCGCGCGACGAAGAACTGGCCCACCTTGTTCAGGAAGAGCTCCTCGTGACGGGCCACGAGGAACTGCGCGGCATGGCCGAGCTCGCGCACCACCTGCACCTCGTGCCCCGTCTCCTCGCGCACCTCGCGAGCCAACGCGGTGAGCGCATCCTCATGGGGATCGATTCCGCCGCCGGGGAGGAAGTAGCCCTGGGGAACGCGAATCAGCGCCACTTCACCCCGCTCATTGACGATGACGGCATAGGCGCCGGGCCGTTCGATATAGACCCTGCCCGGGACCCTCTTACCGAACTGGTGGATGGACGTTCTCGAGCCAGGGGGACGCACACCTCCTCCATAGCATGGACGGCCGCGACGGCGGCCGAGGCTCACGGTAACGTCGCCACGCATGCGTCCTCTTGTCCGTGTCCTGCTGCTCGCCGTGGGGTGCTCGGTGATGCTGGCCACTTCGATGGCCCAGCCCTATTCCCCCGCCTACTTCACCTACCCCGTCCAGCTGCCCGGTGGAGGCGCCGAGCTGCTCGAGTTCTTCATCCGGAGCGACTCGGGGAAACGCTTCGCCACCCACACGTACGCGCGGAGCTGGTCGCGCTCGGGCCGGGTGGTGGGCATCCTCTCGCCCACCGAGCTACCGCCCGAGGCGCTCACCCGGCTCTCCCCGAGTGCCTCGTATGTGGTGGGCGAGCAGTTGGAAGGGCTCGGCACGGTCGCCTTCGTGCTCTTCGCGCCGCAGGAGTTGCTCTTCGACGACAAGGATCGGGCCCAGCCGTCCCTGCTGCCCGGGCCCGGGACGGGATTCCTCACGCTGTACGCGCCGGATGGGCCGGTGGACGTGGAGCTCGGCTTTGGCGTGGGCGCCATGCAGTACCGGTGTGACTGCCGCGTCGAGGCCGATATGCGGAGCCTGTACCGTTGGCCCGAGCGTCCTCCGGGGGGCACCGCTGGTGACGGCGGCCACTGAGACAGCGGATACACGGCCCGCGCTCTTCACCCGCGTGCCGCCGGTGGCCGCCATGGTGCTGGTGGCGCTCAACGACCACGTGCTCAAGGGCGCGGGGCCGCTGCCCGGCTGGCTCACCGGGAAGCTGTCCGACTTCGCGGGCCTCTACTTCGCGCCGCTGCTCGTCGCGGAGCTGTGGATGCTCGTGAGGCCGAGCCCGCTGGCCTCCGTCACCGTGCGCCGGGTGGCGTGGGCCGCGCTGGGCTTCGGTGTCCTCTTCACCGCCATCAAGACGTTTCCCCCGGCCGACCGGTTGTACGAAGCGGTGCTCACCGCATTGCTGCGGCGTCCGGCGAACAACACCGTGGACCCGACGGACCTCGTCGCCCTGGTGATGCTGGGCGTGGCCGTGTGGGATGCCCGACGCCTGATGCAACGCGGCAGGCCCGGATAAGGGGCTCGCCGGGCGAAGCGCGCGGGAGCCCGTTAGGCATGGGCACTGTGCTGGACTCCGATGCCTCACCCGTCCGTCTCGCCCTGGTCGCCGAGGACCCGCTCGCCCGGGGTGCGCTCTCCCGCGCTCTCTCCGAGCAGGCGGGAGACATCGCAGTCATCGCCTCGGGCACCCTGGCGGAGGTGGAGTCCTCGCGCGCCGGGGACGCGCCCGATGTGGTGCTGTGGGATGTGGGCCTGCACCCCGCCGAGGTGGGTGGACGGATGGAGGCCCCCGAGCTCGGTGCCCCCGTGCTCGCGCTCGTCCCGGATGAATCCGCGGGAGAGGGTGCGCTCTCGGCGGGTGCGAGGGGGCTGCTCTTCCGGGACGTGGCTCCCGCTCCGTTGTTGGCCGCGCTCCGGGCCGTGGCCCGAGGGCTCTCCGTGTTCGACCCGGCCCTGTCCGCGCTGCGGGCCACTCCACGGGCCGGCGCCTCGGCCTCGGCCCCCGAGGGATTGACGCCCCGGGAGAGAGAGGTGCTCGCGCTGCTCGCCGAGGGGTTGTCCAACAAGGCCATCGCCGAGCGGCTCGATATCAGCGAGCACACCGCCAAGTTCCATGTGAACGCGGTGCTCGCCAAGCTCGGTGTGCAGCGGCGGACGGAAGCCGTGGTGCGGGCGGCGAGAATGGGGCTCGTGACGCTCTGACCCTCACCCCAACCCTGGTCCAACGGGTGAGGGGGACTAGCCATTCGGGTAGGTCGGGAGCTGTCCCTCTCGCCGATGTGCCGCGCGGGCGTGCCTTTTAGCTTTTACAGCGAAAGGAATCGCTCATGTCCGCCGACCTCGCCGCCCTGTCCCAATCCCTCTCTTCCATCGTCGAGCGCTTCGCGCCTGGCATCGTCCGCGTCGAGGCCCGCCGCCGCCACGGCGCCACCGGCATCGTCTGGAGCGCCGAGGGCCACATCGTCACCACCCACCACGCCATCGAGCACGAGGGCTCCATCACCGTGGGCCTCGCCGATGGCCGCACCGTCTCCGCCGAGCTCATCGGCCGCGACCCATCCACGGATGTCGCCCTCCTCAAGGCGGACCTCCCCGGCCTCACGCCCCTGGTGCCCGCCCCACTCGAGGGCCTCAAGGTCGGCCACCTCGTGCTCGCCCTCGGCCGACCCGGGCGCACCGCGCGCGCCACGCTCGGCATCGTCAGCGCCCTGGGTGACAGCTGGCGCACCTTCGCTGGAGGCCGCATCGACCGCTATCTCGAGACCGACGCGGACCTGCCTCCCGGCTTCTCGGGTGGTGCGCTCGTGGATGCGCAGGGCCGCTTCCTGGGCCTGCTCACGGCGGCCCTGTCTCGCACCGCCGCTGTCGTCATTCCCGGGGAGACGCTGGGCCGCGTTGCCCAGGCCCTCCAGCAGCACGGAGGCATCCGCCGGGGCTACCTCGGCGTGGGCGCCCACCCCGTCCGGCTGCCCAAGCACCTCGCGGAGCGCGCGGGCAGCGAGGGTGGGCTCATCTTCCTCTCCGTCGAGCCCGGGGGCCCCGCGGACCAGGCGGGCCTGGTGATGGGCGACGTGCTGGTGAGCCTCGGGGGCCAGCCGCTGCACAGCATCGAGGAGCTGCTCGGCTACCTCGGTGACGAGAAGGTGGGCACGCAGGTGCAGGCGAAGGTGCTGCGTGCCGGTGAAGTGCGTGAAGTGTCCCTCACCATCGGGAGGCGGTCTTGATTCTCCAGCAATTCTCCGACGAGCTCGAGTCGCTCGTCTCCAAGGCGGCGCCCGCGGTGGTGGCCGTACAGCACCCGCGGGGCCATGGCACGGGGCTCTTCCTCACTCCGGACGGCTATGTCCTCACCAACCGGCACGTGGTGCGCGGCCGGGGCAAGCTCAAGCTCGAGCTGCACGACGGAAGCGAGGTGCGCGCCGAGCTGGTGGGAGGGGACGGTCCCACGGACCTGGCGGTGGTGCGCGCCGAGGGGGGCGCGAAGTTCCCCACGCTGCCGCTGGCGGACCCTCATGACGTGCGCGTGGGGCAACTGGTGATGGCCATCGGCAATCCCTTCCGCCTGGAGCAGTCGGTGTCGATGGGCGTGGTGAGCGCCATCAACCGCACCCTGCCACTGCCCGACGGGGTGATTCTCGAGGGCCTGTTGCAGACGGACGCGGCCATCAACCCGGGCAACTCGGGCGGGCCGCTGCTCAACATGCGCGGGCAGGTGGTGGGCCTCAACACGCTGGTGCTGCCCTACGCGCAGGGCATCGGCTTCGCGGTGAGCGCCACCACGGCGGCCTGGGTGGCCAGTCTGCTCATCCAGCGGGGCAAGGTGGAGCGGCGCTTCCTCGGCATCGCGGCCACCGCCATCAACCTCCCGCCCCAGAGCGCGCAGGAGGCGGGCCAGCCGCGCGCGGTGCGCGTCATGAAGGTGGGCGAGGGCTCTCCCGCGGACAACGCGGGCCTCGAGGCGGACGACCTGCTGCTCGGCATCGACGAGCGGCCCGTCACCAGCGTGGACGACGTCCAGCGCCTGCTGGCACTCGCGCCCGAGCCCGAGGTACGCCTGGAGGTGTTGCGCAAGGGAAGGCGCCGCACCCTGCGCGCCCGCACCGCATCTCCAGAGCACAGCAAGGCGGCGTGAGTCCCACGGGAGCGAGTGACCGCATGGCTGCCTCCCTGCCCCCTGGCATGAGACCTCGGGGTCCCCAACTTCCCAACTCCAACCATTGGAGGAGTGAATGACACGGACCCTATTCGCTGGTGCGGCGGTGCTCACCCTATGGGCCGGGAGTGCTCTGGCGCAGGACCGGAAGGAATCCAGCGCGGACATGCGTGGGCTGAGCGTGCTGGTCGGTGGTGGTGTGGAGGGCTACACCAACCAGCTCGGACAGGACATCGATCCCGGTGTCGCCTATGGGGCGACGCTCGTCCTCAAGCCCACCAAGGTGTTGGGACTCGAGCTGGGTTACTCCGGCGCGGCGAACGAGCTCGATAGCGGGGTTCCCCTGGCGAGGACGAGCGGCCCGGACGTGTTGCGCAATGGAGGCCAGGCCGTGGCCACCGTGGGCCTCACCGCCGCACCGATCCAGCCCTACCTGCTCGCCGGAGTCGGCCTCAGCCGCTACAACGTCCGCAGTTCCGCGCTGGCCTTCCAGGATGACACCGTGGGCAACGTCCCGGTGGGTGCCGGGCTGCGCGTGCACGTCGGCAACTTCACCGCGGACGCGCGCCTCAACTACAACCTCCTCTTCGACCAGGAATTCGCCCTGAACGTCCCCTCGTCGGACATCAACCTGCCGGGGGACGAGACCTTCAGCAGCGGTGGCCGCTACACGGGCACCCTCAACTTCGGCGCCACCTGGTAATCACCCACCGCTGAACCGGGCCACCCACCTCACGCGCGGGCCTCGCCGCCATACACCGGCAGGCTCACGCGGAAGGTGGTGCCCTGGCCCGGCTCGCTCTCGACGGAGATGTCTCCGCCGTGCGCGGAGATGATGCTCTTGCACACCGACAGCCCCAGCCCGCTGCCCTCGCCCGCGGGCTTGGTGGTGAAGAAGGGCTCGAAGACGCGCTCCAGCTTGTCCTTCGGGATGCCGCTGCCCGTGTCGTGCACCTCCACCGTGACGCGATGGGTGCCGTCCACCCGGGCGGAGAGCTTGATTTCATTGCGCTCCACCGCGCCCGGGCCAATCGCGTGCGCCGCGTTGATGAGCAGGTTGAGGAACACCTGGCACAGGCGCGCGCTGTTGCCATGCACCGGCGGCACGTTCTCCACCGCCTGCACCAGCCGGGCGCGGCCGCGAATCTCGTGCGCCGCCATCTTCGCCGCGCTGCGCACCACCTTCACCAGGTCCACCGGGCCCATCTCCCGGTCATCCGGGTGGGACAGCATCCGGAGGTCCCGGACGATGAGGCGCACCCGCTCGGCACCCTCGCGCGCATCCGCGAGTGCCTCCAGCAGCTCCCGCCGTTCCACCGGCGTGGGCGCCGCCTCCATCTCCGTCACCACCTGCTGCGCGTAGTTGAGGTTGCTGAGCACGAAGGCCAGCGGGTTGTTCAGCTCATGCCCCACCCCCGCCGCCAGCTGGCCCACGGTGGCGAGCCGGTCCGCGAAGAGCAACTGGGACTGGGCCGCCTGCAACTGCTGGAGGCTGTCGGTGAGCCGGGCATTGGACTGCTCCAGCTCGGCGGTGCGCTGCCGCACGGTCTGCTCCAACAGCGCGTTGTAGCGCTCCCGCTCCTGCGCCGCGGCCCGGAGCTGGGTGGCCATGCGGTTGATGGCCCGGGCCATCAAGTCATACTCGTCACGCTCGCCCTTCACCGGCAGCTCGGTGTCCAGGTCTCCCTCGCCCATGCGTTGCGCGCGCTCCAGCAGCGTCCCCAACGCGCGGCGCATGTTCAGGTAGATGATGGACGCCATCGACAGCACGAGCACCAGGGCCACCAGCGGCACGGCCACGCCCACCACCCGGCCAATCCCGAGTGACTGCTGGCCCCGGCGTTTGTGCTCGTCCAGGTCCGCGCGCGACTGGTCCCAGGCCCCCTTCAGATGCGGCGCCACCTTCTCGCCAAAGGCCTGGAGCGACTCATGCACCAGCGTGGCCGCCTCCCCTCCCCCGGGCGCCAGCCGCACCCGCTCCTCCGAGCCCCGCAGCCAGCGTTGGAGTGCCCGCTGGAGCTGCTCGATGCGCGCGAGCTCCCCCTCCATCGGCCCTCCTCCCTCGTGCTCCTCCCGCACCAGCTCCTCCAGGCGCTCGAACCCCGCCGCGAAGCGCTTCTCCTGCGCCTCGAGCACCGCCTGGGTGTCGCCCCCCGTCTCCCGCGTGTGCAGCAGCGTGGACAGGTAGCCGAAGGACTCGTCCGTCATCCGGCCATAGATTTCCGTCTGCGACTGGATGGCGAGCATCTGCGCCAGGCCCCGCTCTCCCCGGCTCGCCGTGACGAACAGCACACCGCCCACCAGCGCGACGAGTCCCACCGCCACCGCAGCGAAGAGCAGCACCCGGCTGCGCAATGTCATCTCGATTGGCTTCATCCAGGAACTCAGGACCAACTGTCTAGCACTGGAATCTCCCCCAGGCCCGTCCGCGCGCCGGAACCACGGGGGGTGGAATGTTCTCCGCTCCTGGAGTATCCCCGCCACCCGGATGAGCGCCCAGCCCCCCCTGAGGTGCCATCCCCGGACCCCCGCACAAAACGGCCCCGCTGGCTGTGAACGGCTTCACACCCCCGCAGTGAGTCGATTCACAGCCCTGGACCCCCCCGGGCGGTATGAATGCTCTCGGGAACAGGGACTCGAAGCCCCGTTGTCGCCGAACGCCGCGCCCGAGGTGCGAGCGGAGTGATGTCTGTGCGAGGCCGCCGAAGGCCGCCATGTCCTGAGGGGGGGATGGCCGCCGTTACCTCGCTGGGGGGACTCCGCCCCGCTCCGCTTCGGGAAGAGCGCGTGAGGGCATCGTCCATGTCCCGAGGGATGGGGGGCCGCGCTGGGGGGCGCGGCCTCCGCCCATGTTTTCCGGGAGTCGAGTCCGCGCCGGGGGGCGCGGGCTCCTCCCACCTGTAGTCCTTCAGTCCACGTCGCGGCGCAGGCGCTCGGGGTCCACGATGGTGATCTGCCCGTTCTCGTACGTGAGCAGCCCCTCGCGGTTGTAGAAGCGCAGCCACTTGTTGGCGCTCTCTCGCGTCACCCCGCACAGGTTGGCCAGCTCCGCCTGCGTCAGCTTGGGGATGACGATGCCGCCCTCGGAAGCCGGCTGCCCCTGCGTCCGGGCCAGGTCCAACAGCACCCGCGCCAGCCGCGCCCGCGCATCCAGGAAGGCCGAGTCGTGCACCAGCTGGGTGACGCGCCGCACCATCCGGCTGAGCACCGCCAGCAACCCCATGGCCACCTGCGGGCGCTCGCTCAGGAAGCGCCGGAAGTCCTCCTGGTGGAGGCTCAGCAGGTGCGTCTCGTCGCGCGCCACCGCGTCCGTCGAGCGCGGCTCCCCATCCAGCAGCGCCAGCTCGCCGAAGGCATCGCCCCGGCCCAGCAGCGCCAGGATGACCTCCTTGCCTTCCGAGGAGCTCAGGCGGATGGCCACCTCGCCCCGGCGCACCATGAAGAGGGCCGTGCCCACATCCCCCTGGTGGAAGATGACCTCGTTCTTGCTGTAGCGCCGCTGCTGCAACAGCCCCGACAGGTGCGTCAGATCCTCCTGCGCGAGGTGCTCGAACATGGGAATCTGAGCCAGCAGCGACTCGTAAGACATGGGGGATGACTCCGGACGGTGAAGCGGGCGATCACCGGAAGTCTCCACCTCCTCGGGCCCGGGGCCAAACGTTATCGGCTTCACCCCGCGTGCGAATGCTCCCCCGCCTACACACCCTTCAGGTCGCGCCTCCGGCACCAGACCTCCGTTGACCCGCCAGCTCTCTTGCGGAATGATGCGCCGATGGTGTAACGCCGAGTTCAGCACGCGCGGATGCCCTGTCGTGTTGCTCGGAGCTCGACGAGCCCATGACCGCAGAGGCTCCCTCTTCCACTCCAGCCGCGCGCCCCCTGTGCCCACGTTGTGGGACGGTGGTGCCCCTCCCGGGCCCGGGCACCCAGATCGTCCGCTGTACGGGATGCGGTGCCGCCCTCCAGGTGAGCGTGCGTCCGGCGGAGCCCGCGGTGCCACCCCGTGCGCCCGCGCCCTCGTCCGGTGAGGGAGGAGCCCGCCCCCGCCGCCGTCCCATGGTGGAGGTCTCCGGCCCCCGCCGCGCCGAGGTACAGCCCAGGGTCACCTTCACCGTGGAACTGTCGCAGTCGGAGATCGACACGGAGCCCCTCGAGGCGGACACGGCCCGGCCGGCTCCGGCGCAGGCCCCGGCTCCAGCTCCGGCGCAGGCTCCGGTGGCCTCCACCCTTCCCCTCCCCGAGACCCCCTGGTTCGCCGAGGACATCGAGCGGCTTCCAGAGGCGAACGTGGAGCTCGGGAAGCTCGCGTTGGAAAACTTCGAGCCCTTCCCCTCGCTGCCCCAGCGAGCGCCCGTCTCCCATTTGCAGGGTAAATGAGATCAATCCAGCAGGCTGGTGCACTGACGACCGAGCCCGCAACCCCATGAAGCCCGGCCGGAGGTGGTGGGGTATCATGACCCCGCGCGTGGTTCGATGACGGCACGCCTCGAGGAGGGAGTGGAGGAAGCGCGATGAGGAACGCAACCAGCACGGAGCCATCGGCGGACTCCTCGGCGGACCTCCAGCTGGTGAGGCAGGGCTGCGTCGAGCTGGGACGCCAGGCCGAGAGCATCGCCGAGCTGGTGGTCCCCCTGCTGCGCCAGGCGACCCAGGAGCTCGCCCGGCTGGAGGCACAGCGCGACGAGCTGCGCCGGACGGGTGCGCCCCAGCAGGGCGTACTGCCCAGGTTGCTCGAGCGCATCGACGAGCATGCCCAGGGCGTCAAGCGCCTGGAGCGCGCCAGCCGCGGCCTCCGGGAGCTCATGACGGCGGTCGGCGGCCTGAGCGAGCAGTTCCAGGGCGCGCTGGCGCGCCGCGAGCAGGAGCAACAGGAGCAGGAGGCCATCACCCGCGAGGAGAAGCGGATGTGGCTGCAGGAGCTCAACAGCCTGCGCGAGCAGGTCCGCGGCCAGGGAGACCCCACGGCGGCCGCCCCCGCCCAACAGGAAGAGCTGCAGCGGCTGCGCGCCGAGAACGAGGCGATGCCCAAGCTGCGCGCCGAGCGCGACCGGCTCGCCCACCGCGTGGCCGAACTCGAGAAGAACCTCGCCACCCGGGAGCAGACGCTCACGGCCAAGGAGCAGACCATCGAGGATCTGCGCAGGATGATCGTCCTGCTCACGGGGGACGCGGCCTCCACCTCGGCGCCGTCCTCCCCCACCTCGCCCAAGCCCGTCCCGGCGCCCGCCAGCGTGGTCAACCTCTCCACCAAGGTTCCACCTCCGCCGGCCATGGCACCGGTCCCGCCCAAGCCCAGGCCGGCCGAACCCAGGCAGGCCGAACCCAAGCCGGCCGATACCATGTTCGGCAACAGCACCATGCAGCTGGCCCACAGCATGCTGGAGACGCTGGGCGAGGAGATCGAGGCCTCACCCCTCACCCCGCCTCCGGTGTCCAGCCAGCCCCTGGCTCCCGAGCGCCGGGTGCCGAGCATGGAAATCATGCTCGAGCCGCTCGACGATCTGGAGGCGCCGCCTCGCCCGTCGCTGCCGCCCCCCGTGCCGATGGTGCCGCCCGTGCCGGCCCTGTCCCCCGCGGCGGCCAAGGCCGCGGCCCTCATGCCCAAGGCGAGCGCACGCGTCCCGCCCACGGGCCCCGCGCTGACGCCCGCGCCCATCCCCGGTATGGCGCCCCTTCCCGCCGCCGTGCGCCCCGGCACGCTCGTCATCAGCGAGGACATGTTCGACGAGATGCTCATCGAGGACTCCGGTAAGAAATGAGCACGCCGTCCGGCAACCTCGCGCTGCCCGCCCGCTTCGGCCGGTATGTGCTCGTCAACCACCTGGGCCGCGGTGGCATGGCGGACATCTACCGCGGCGTGGCGCTCGGCGCCGGCGGCTTCGCCAAGCAGGTGGTCGTCAAGCGCGTGCTCCCGGAGGCCACCCAGCAGGAGTCCGCCGTACAGATGTTCATCGAGGAGGCGAGGCTGTCGGCGCTCCTCCAGCACATGAACATCGCGCAGATCTTCGACTTCGGAGAGCAGCGCGGCGAGTACTTCATCGCCATGGAGTTCATCCATGGCCGCGACCTGTATGACTTGATGAAGCGGGTGGCGGCCCGGGGACAGGGCATCCCCGTGCACCTGGCGTGCTACATCGCCATGGAGGTGCTCAAGGGACTGGACTACGCGCACCGCGCGCGCTCGGCGGCGGGCGAGCCGCTCCACCTAGTGCACCGCGACGTCAACCCCACCAACATCATCATCTCCTTCGAGGGAGAGGTGAAGCTGCTGGACTTCGGCGTGGCGCTGGTGGGCAGCTCCGGCGGAGACATCGCCACCAACGTGCGCGGCAAGCCGGGCTACATCCCCCCCGAGCAGCTCGCCCGCAAGAAGCCGGACGGGCGCGGCGACATCTTCGCCCTCGGCATCACCCTCTACGAGATGCTGTCGCGGCGCCACGCCTTCAAGCCCGGGGCGATCATGGACGTGCTCAAGCAGACGGTGGCCCTCAAGGCCCGGCCCCTGCGCCTGCAGGACGCCGCCCCCTTCCTGCCCGAGCCGCTGTGCACCGTCGTCAACCGGTGCACCCTCGCCAACCCGGACGAGCGCTTCCAGACAGCCGCCGACGCGCTCGACGCACTGGACGAGTTCCTGTTGTCCGCCGGCCTGCGCGTGTCCCAGCGCGACCTGGCCGCGCTGATGGCCAGCTACTACGAGCCGGAGGTGCGCGCGCCCCCCGTGCAGCCGCCCATCCCCCCGGCCCTCCTGGCCCAGGAGCCGGCCCCCGCGCAGCCCGCGGCCCCCACCTACGCGGTGCGCGAGCCGGGCGGCGGCCTCTCCCTCACGAAGCTGGGCGAGGACGACGTGCGGCTGCTCTTCGCCTCCGGGAAGCTGTCGCCCCAGGCCCAGGTGTCCCAGTCCGGCGGCCCCTTCCTCCCTCCCTCCGCCTTCCCCGGCCTCAGCGCCACGGCGGCCGCGGCCCAGGAGCGCCACGAGGCCCGGCTCGCCAAGGCCAGGCCGCCCCGCTACGCCGGCAACGTGGGCCGCGTGGCACCCCTGCGCGTCATGGCCCGGTTGATGCTCGCCAAGTCCACCGGCCGGCTCCACTTCGAGCAGAACCGCGCCCACAAGGACCTCTTCCTCAAGGCGGGGCAGATCATCGCCGTGCGCTCCAGCCTCGCCACGGACCGCTTCGGCGCCTTCCTGCTCCAGACGGGCAAGCTGTCCGTGGAGCAGTGGCAGCGCGCCGTGGAGCACACCCGCCCCTTCTCCGGACGGCTCCTGGACGCGCTGCTCGCCGCCCGCGCCCTCTCTCCCACCGAGCTGGCCGACTGGACGCGCGAGCACCGGCGCACCGTGGCCCTCAGCCTGCTCGGCTGGACGGGCGGCCGCTACGCCTTCTTCGAGGGCGAGTCCCCCATCACCGACGGCACCGAGGAGCGCCTGGGCGGCCTCGCCCTGCTCAACGAGGGCCTGCGCGAGCACTATCCCCTGGAGCGGCTGGTGCGCGAACAGGAGTCCCTTCGCCACAAGCCCCTCCACCGCAACCCGGATCCCCCCGTCTCGGCCGGTGACCTGGCGCTCTCGGCCACCGAGCTGCGCGCCTCCTCACTCCTCAACAAGCCGGGAAATACCCTCACCGCCGCGCTTGCGGAACTCAAGCGTCCGGAGGATGAAGTAGCCTTGCGCCGTGTGGCGCTGCTCTTCACGGAGGTAGGGCTCCTGGCGGCTTGAGGCGCGCGGGGGGGACGGTGGTATGGGACTCGTTCTCGGAATCGATCTGGGCACGACGAATAGCTGCATGGCCGTGGCCGACTCCGCCACGGGCCACGCCCGCGTCCTGCCCAACCGCGAGGGCGAGCGCACCACTCCGTCCGTCATCGGCTTCGATGCCTCGGGCAAGGTGACCGTGGGCAGCGCCGCCCGCCGCCAGGCCGTGCTCCACCCGCGCGACACCGTCTTCGGCGTGAAGCGCCTCATCGGCCGGCGTTTCTCGGACCCCGCCGTGCAGCAGCTGCGCCGCCTGCTGCCCTTTGAGCTGGTGGCCGACCCCTCCGGCAACGCCGCGGTGCGCGTACACGGCCAGGTGATGACCCCCTCCGAGGTCTCCACCCACGTGCTGCGCTACCTCAAGGAGAGCGCCGAGGCCCAACTGGGCCAGAGCGTGGAGGGCGCCGTCATCACCGTGCCCGCCTACTTCGACGAGGTGCAGCGCCAGGAGACGAAGGCCGCCGGCCAGCGCGCCGGCCTCACCGTGCACCGGCTCCTCAACGAGCCCACCGCGGCCATGCTCGCCTGCCGCTTCGACGAGTCGCGCCCGGAGAACATCGCCGTCTTCGACCTGGGCGGCGGTACCTTCGACATCTCCCTCCTCCACGTGGAGGACGAGGTGGTGCAGGTGCTCGCCACCAGCGGCGACAACTTCCTGGGCGGCGACAACATCGACGAGCTCGTGGTGGACGCGCTGCGCCGCATCTTCCTCAAGCAGACCGGCGTGGACCTGGCCCACAACCCCGAGGCCCTCTGGCGCCTCAAGGACGCCGCCGAGTCCACCAAGCGCGCCCTCTCCGAGCTGGAGCAGACGGCCATCGACCTGCCCTTCCTCGGCACCGGCGCCGAGGGGCCCCTGCACCTGTCCCTCCCCTCCTTCTCGCGCACCCTCCTGGAGAACCTGGCCAACCGCGAGCTGGAGCGGCTGCGCGCCCCCTGCGAGCAGGCCCTCCAGGACGCCGGCCTCCAACTGGAGGACATCCACCGCGTCGTCCTCGTGGGCGGCATGACGCGCATGCCCGCGGTGCGCGTCCGCGCGGAAAAACTCCTGGGCCGGCCCGGCGAGCGCTCCGTCAACCCCGACGAGGCCGTGGCCCTCGGCGCCGCGCTCGAGGCGGACATCATCGCCGGCACCTCTCCCGAGCTGCCCCGCGTGCTGCTGCTGGACGTGCTCTCGCGCAGCCTCGGCATCCGCACCGAGGGCGGCCGCTTCAGCGTCCTCATCCCCCGCAACACCACCATCCCCGCACGCGAGACGAAGGTCTTCGCCACCACCCTCGACCAGCAGACCCACGTGGACCTCGAGGTGTACCAGGGCGAGGCCCCCTCCGTGGACGGCAACCGCTACCTCGGCGAGCTGCAACTGGCCGGCCTTCCCGCCGCCGCCGCCGGCACCGTGCGCGTGGAGGTGGACTTCAACATCGACGCGGATGGCATCCTCCAGGTCACCGCCCGCGAGCCCGCCACCGGCCGCAAGGCCGAGGTGACGCTGCGCCCGCCCACCGCCGCCTCGCCCTGAGGAGGGTGCTCCCATGTCCCAGGACCCCTCTCACGACAGGAATCCCTTCGAGGTGCTCGGGCTGCAAGGCACCGAGGACCTGCCCGCCATCCGCAAGGCCTTCTTGCGCATCGCCGCGCAGTCCCACCCGGACCGGCTCCGCATGAAGTCTCCCGAGGAGAAGGCCCAGGCGCTGGAGCTCTTCCTCGGCGCCAAGAAGGCCTTCGAGGTGCTCTCCCAGCCGGACAAGCGGCGCGAGTGGAGCGAGCGCATGGCCCGGACGAAGCCGCGCACCCCGGCCGCCCCGGTGACGCCGCCCCCCGAGGCCCCTGCCGCCCCGGCCCCGCTCCGCCCCGCCTTCACGCCCGCGCACGGCGTGCCCGTCGCGCCCCGCCCCGCCTTCACCCCGGCCCACGGCGTGCCCGTCGCCACGCCTCCCCCGGGTGCCCCCTCCGGGACCCGGCCCTCCTCCGGCGTACAGCCCGCGGCGGCGGCGCTCCAGCTCTACAAGCTGGGCATGGTCGCCCTGGAGTCCTTCGACTACGCCAAGGCGCTGGACCTCTTCTCCAAGGCCGCCAGGCTGGCCCCCACGCCCCGCCACCAGGCCATGGAGCTGGTGTGCCGCGGCCACCAGTACCTCAGTACCCGCTTCTTCGACCGCGCCCGCGAGAGCTTCGAGCGCGCCCTCCAGCTCCTGCCCGAGTGCCGCGAGGCCCGCGTGGGCCTGGAGCTGCTCGACAAGCAATCCGGCCGCTACCTCAAGGGACGCTAGCGCCCTCCCCGGCGTCTCCCCCGGCGGCTGACGCACCACGTCGCTCCAAGCGAGGAGAAGTCAGCATTTTCCGGGATTCCGGTGGCTTCACCGGGCGGAGGACACCCCCTACCGCCTGGGTCATCTTTGTGAACTCAAGGTGAAAATAGAGCCCCCGGTTGGAAAGGCCCCTCAAATGTTGATAGACGGCCGCCCGGCAGTGGCCGCCGTTCGCCAGGCAACGATCGTCGTGTCGCGAGCCCAACCCCTCACTCTCCCCCAGGGAGGCCCTCGTGCAGCAGACGAACCAGAAGTGGGCGCCTCCGAGTGGTTGGACTCCTCGCACTGCCCCCATGCAGGTCTCGCGAGGTTCCATGAATCCTGTACGTCCATCCCACCTCAGACTGATAGCCGTCTTCATCACGACCCTCCTCGCGTCCGGGGCAATGGCGCAGGGAGTCACGGGCTCCGCGGTGACCGGAACCGTGACCACCCAGGACGGTGAGCCGCTGCCGACCGCCGTGGTCCAGCTGCGCAATGACTCCACCGGCACCACCTTCACCGCGGTGACCGGCACGTCGGGCAACTACCTGCTCGACAACATCCCCCCGGGCGGACCGTACACCCTCACGGCCAACATGGAGGGCTTCTACCCGGCGACCCGCAAGGGGATGCAGCTCGTGCTGGGGCAGCGCTTCAACATCGACCTGAAGCTGCGCCAGTTCGAGGAGTTCCAGGAGGAGATGGTCGTCACCGCCCAGGCGACCGACGATCTCCAGGATCAGGGCCGCACCGGCCCCTCGATGACCATGGAGTCCGAGCAGATGACCAGTCTGCCGCTCGCGGGCCGCAACTTCACGGACCTCATCTCGACCACGCCGCAGGTGAGCGGCAACGCGATGGCCGGCCAGAACAACCGCTTCAACAACATCCAGGTCGACGGCGCGGCCTACAATGACATCTTCGGCCTGTCGGGCTCCGGCACGCCGGGCGGCCAGGCCGGCGCCAAGCCCATCTCCATCGAGGCCATCCAGAGCTTCGTGGTGCAGGTGTCCCCGTTCGACGTGCGCTACGGCAACTTCGCCGGCGGCATGGTGAACGCCATCACCAAGAGCGGCACCAACGAGTTCCACGGCTCGCTCTTCGGCTACACGCAGAACAAGAGCCTCGCCGGCAAACAGGATGATCCCACGTTCCTGGGCTACAACATCTGGCAGTTCGGCGGCAGCCTCGGCGGCCCCATCATCAAGGACAAGGTGCACTTCTTCATCGCCACCGACCTGCAGGAGCGCAACTCGGCGTTCGGCAACCAGTTCCAGATCGGCGGCGTGAACCCGGAGGAAGACCGGGCCCGCGCGGGCTTCACCCAGGCCGAGGCCGAGCGGTTCAGCAGCATCCTCACCAACAAGTACGGCGTCTCCAACCCGGGCACGGCCCTGGCCACGCAGCTGCGCAACCCGGACCGCAACGTCTTCGCCAAAATCAGCACGGGCGTCATCCCCAACAGCTACCTGGAGTTCTCCTACAACTTCGTGGGCGCCCTGCAGGACTCGCTGACCCGCGCGCCCACCTCGCCGACCATTCCCAACCGCCTGCGCGACGGCTACCAGCTGTCCAACGCCGGCTACGCCCAGACGGTCAACACCCATACCGCCCGGGCGAAGCTGACCTCGACCTTCCTCGATGGCAAGCTCTCCAACGAGTTCCTGGCGGGCTTCTCCATCCTCCGCGACGCCCGCGATCCCTCCACGGACGTCCCGCTCATCCTGGTCAAGGCCGGCACGCTCGGCGCGAACGACTCGTGGCTGGCGTCGGGCGCCGAGCGCTTCTCCCAGCTCAACGAGCTGGACCAGGACATCTTCCAGATCCAGGACAGCCTCACCCTGGCGCTGGGTGACCATCAGATCACCGCCGGCACCAGCACCGAGTTCTTCCGGCTGCGCAACGCCTTCCTCCAGGCGGCCACCGGCGTGTGGGCCTTCAACAGCCTGGACGACTTCGAGGCCGGCATCCCGGCCGCCTTCCAGCGCCGCTTCGGCGTCAGCCCCCTGCAGGAGCCGGGCACGGCCGCCTTCACCGTGGTGCAGCCGGGCTTCTACCTGCAGGACAACTGGACGCCGTTCAAGAACCTGACGCTCACGCCCGGCATCCGTATCGACGTGCCGTTCCTGTCCGCCGCCAACACCAACGAGCGGCTCGTGAACAACGAGGCGCTCCCCATCGACACGGGCAAGGTGCCCAGCGGCAACATCCTCTGGTCGCCCCGCCTGGGTGTGAACTGGGACGTGGAGGGCAACTCCAACACCATCGTGCGCGGTGGCGTGGGTGTCTTCTCGGGCCGGCCGCCCTACGTGTGGGTGTCCAACGCGTACAGCATCAACGGGCTCTCCCAGGTGGAGCTGACCTGCTCGGGGGCGAGGATTCCGGCGTTCACCGCCGACCCCAACGCCCAGCCCTTCGACTGCGATGGCGGCACCAATCCGCCCACGGCGCCCACCAACCAGGGTGAGATCGACTACTTCGACCCGGGCACCAAGTACCCGCAGAACTTCCGCGTGGCGCTCGGCGCGGACCGCCGCCTGCCCTGGGGCCTCATCGCCACCGCCGACCTGCTCTACACGCAGGACGTCAACGGCTGGTACACCACCGACGAGAACCTGGTGAACCAGGGCCAGAACGGCGAGGGCCGCTCGCTGTACGGCTCCTTCGCCGCGTCGGGCTTCCGGGCCAACCCCATCCGCCGTGACTCGACCAACCTCGTCCAGGCCATCCGGGTGTTCAACAAGAACGGCGGGCGCGTCGCCAACGCGACCCTGCAGCTGCGCAAGGAGATCCAGGACATCCTGGATGTGAGCGTGGCCTACAGCTACACGGACTCGAAGGATCTCATCTCGATGACGAGCGCCCAGGCCCTCTCCAACTTCCAGTTCGCTCCCGTGGACGGAAGCCTCGAGGAGCGCAACCTCCGGCCGTCGGCGTTCGACCGCACCCACCGCGTCACCCTCACCGCCACCAGCAATCTGCCCCTCGGCTTCAACGCGGGCATCATCTACACGGGCCAGTCCGGTCTGCCCTACAGCTGGACCGTCAACGGTGACGTGAACGCGGACGGCATCAACGGCAACGACCTGGCGTTCATCCCGGCGGACCCCAGCCAGATCAGCCTCCAGGATCCCTCGCATTACGAGGCCCTGAACAACTTCATCAACAGCCAGCAGTGCCTGAGGGAGGCCAAGGGCAGCATCATCCAGCGCGGCGCGTGCCGTAACCCGTGGCAGAACTTCTTCAACGTCCGGCTCGGCTGGACGTCGCCGGAGTTCGTGAAGGGCCAGCGGCTGGAGCTGCAGGGGGACATCTTCAACGTCCTGAACCTGCTCAACCCGGAGTGGGGCCTCTTCGAGCAGGAGGCGCAGTTCGAGAACCACGGCTCGTCGTTCCTGCGCGCGGTGGGCTACGACGCGGTGAACAACCGCCCCGTCTACAGCTTCACCGAGCCCACGGCGGTGCGGACCACGGTGTACAGCCCCACGCTGTCGCGGTGGCGCATCCAGCTGGGCGCGCGGTACGTGTTCTAACCAGCGCCAGCTGACACGGTGTTGAACCCGGGGCCCTCCGCGAGCAATCGCGGGGGGCCCTTGGTTTTTTGTATAGGTGCCCGTCATGCCCCTGCGATTGAACGCCCTGCTGCTGTCCCTCGTGCTGTCCCTCGCGTGCGCCGCGCCCGGCACGGCCCTGCGTGCCTCTGGCTCCGAGCGTCCCGGACTGGAGTTGGTGGAGAGCAGCCCGGTGGAGACGACGCTGGACCACGCGGACATTCCAGACGCCTGGCAGGTGTGGCCGGAGATGGTGAAGGGGGCCACGCGGACGCTGGACGTGGCGCAGTTCTACGTGAGCAACGCGCCGGGCAGCCGGCTGGAGCCGGTGATTCAAGCCATCGAGGTGGCGGCGGACCGGGGCGTGAAGGTGCGGGTGCTCGCGGAGGAGAAGTTCTACGCGCAGTACCCGGAGACGCTGGAGCGGCTGGCGAAACGGCCAGGTATCGAGGTGCGCCGGCTGGACACGGCGAAGGTATTCGGGGGCGGCGTGCTGCACGCGAAGTACTTCGTGGTGGACGGGCGCGAGGCGTACCTGGGCAGCCAGAACTTCGACTGGCGCGCGCTGGAGCACATCCAGGAGCTGGGGCTGCGCATCCGCGTGCCCGAGGTGGTGCGCTCCATGGCGGACATCTTCGAGCAGGACTGGGCGCTGGCCGTGGGAGCCGCGGCGCCCAGGACGGCGGCGGTGAGCGGCCCGTTCCCGGCGAGCTACGCGGGGAGCACGGTGCATGTGACGCCGGCGCACAGCCCCGAGGGCCACCTGCCGGACCCGGCCACGTGGGACCTGCCGAAGCTGGTGAAGCTCATCGACGGGGCGAAGCGCTCGGTGCGGGTGCAACTGCTCACGTACAAGGCGAAGAGCCGTGACGGCGGCCCCTTCCCCGAGCTGGAGGACGCCTTGAAGCGGGCGGCGGCGCGCGGGGTGGAGGTGCGGCTGCTGGTGGCGGACTGGGGCAAGCGCAAGGGCACGATCGAGGGCCTGCAGGCGCTGCACGCCCCGCCGGGGCTGACGGTGAAGCTGGTCACCATTCCGCGGTGGTCCGGCGGCTTCATCCCGTTCGCGCGTGTGGTGCACGCCAAGTACATGGTGGTGGATGGGGAGCAGGCGTGGGTGGGCACGAGCAACTGGGAGCGGGACTACTTCACGCAGAGCCGAAACGTGGGCGTCATCGTGGAGGGTGAGGCGTTCGCGAACCAGCTCGAGCGCTTCTTCCAGGACACGTGGACGAGCCCCTACGCCACCGAGGTGGACCCGAAGGCGACGTACACGGCACCCAACATCAGCGGCACCCCGTGAATTTCCCCTCTCCCCTCGGGAGAGGGACGGGGTGAGGGTATCTCGTCCCTCGAGTTGAACCCCGAGCCCGTCTACCGGTGAATCACCGTCCGCCCGAGAGCCCGGCGAGCCGCGACTCCGCCCACTCGACCTGCTCGCCGTCACCGCCCGAGTCCAGGAACGCGGCCTTGTGCGCCAGGAAGCCCGTGAGTGCCTCGCGCAACGCCTCAGGGCGCTCCAGCTCCTCGGCGCACTCGGCGCGCCGGTAGTAGCTCTCCGCCCTGAGCACCTCGTCCTGCTCGCCAATGAGCCCCTGCGCGAGCCGCGCGTCGGCCTCCTCGAACCGCCCGAGGCCGAACAGACACTCCCCGTGCAGATAGTGGAGCTGAGACACCGGGATGCCGGCACCGTCCACGCCCAGCTCCTCGGCGCGGCGCAGATCGGCGAGTGCCTCCTCGAATGCCTCCTGCTCGAAGAGGCGCAGCATGCCGCGCCGGTACCAGGCCAGCGAGAACTCCGGCTTGAGCGAGATGACCCGGCCGAGCAGCGCCTCGGCGCCCAGGGCATCACCCGATTCCTCCCGCTCCTCGGCGGAGCGGAGCAGCTCTTCAATGGGAACGTTCTGGGATGACTGCATGAGAAGAAGGTAGGGAGCCTGGCGGCCCGGCGCCACCTCCGCCCCTCAGATGCGGGACGCGGCGACGGGCAGGTTCTTCAGGCGCTCCAGCTCCTCGCGGGACAGGGGATCCTCTCCGCGCAGGAACCGCTCCAGGTGGCTCAGGGAGTCGACACCGAAGAAGAGCTCCCCATCCACCACGATGGTGGGGACACCGAAGCCGTCCAGCGCGAGCAGCTCCTCCGTGTTGCGGCGCACCTGATCCTTCACCGCGGGCGTCTGCGAGGCCGCGAGCAGCGCCTGAGCATCGAACCCCACCGAGGCCACGACCTCGCCCACCCGCTCCGGCTGTAGCAGCCCGCCGCCTCCGCCCCACGCCGCCGCATACAGCGCGGAAACGAGCCGGTGCCGGGCCTCCCCATCCTGCACGGCCGCCGTCACCCGGAGCGCGAGCAGCGGGTTGAACGGATGCGCCGCGGGCATGACGAAGGGCACCCCGAGCTCGTGGGCGATCCGCCGCGTGTGCTTGTAGATGTAGAACCGCTTCTGCTTCACCTCCGCGGGCCCCGTCGTCCCGAGCGTGTTGAGCACCCCGGCGAAGAGCACGGGCAGCAGCTCCACGGTACGGCCATGACGCGCGGCCAGAGCCGGGAGCTGCGTCCACGCGAGATACGAGTACGGCGACACGTAGTCGAAGAAGAAGCGGAGCGGAGCACGGTTCATACCGCCGACTCTATGCCGCTCCGGCCGTCCTCTCGCGAACATTGCCAAAACACAGCATCAATCCAATAAATCTGGAATACGTGCCATTCTTGAATTCCAAGAAGAGCAATGTTACACGTGGTTCAACCCCATTCCCCCCTGAGGTGACATGAGGAAGCTCTACCTGGCAGTCACCACCCTGGTGCTGGCGGCGACCAGTGCCACGGCGGCGGACCGCATGAATCCCGCGGATGCCCGGCGCGTGCAGTCGGCCCGGGAGAAGCTCGTCCCCGCCATCGAGAAGGAGTTCGGCCCCAAGGCCCGGCTCATCCACCTGTATGGCCACGGCGCCAACACGCTGGCCGGCATCATGGCCGAGCCGCCCTCGGAGGCCACGGGAGACATCCCGCTGCTGGCCATCGTGGGCTGGAACGAGCGCACGGGCGCCATGCGCGTGGTGGACCGCGAGTTCAAGTACCGCGAGGCGCGCTCCGTGGGCACGCAGGTGGCACTGCTCGAGGCCAACGGAGACCTGCGTCTGCGCGAGGCCAACGGACGCACGCGGCTGCTCGCCCAACGCGTCGGGGGAGACCTCTTCCCCACGCCCAAGGGAGACGCGCTGCTCGCCACGCTGACGCGCACGGGCAACGAGGCGCACGAGACGTCCATCGGCATCGTGGACCTCACCGGCCGCGTGAAGGAGATCGCCGATGGCCCCGGCGTGGACGCCATGCCCAGCATCTCGCCGGACGGCAAGACGGTGGTGTTCGTCTCCGGCCGCACCACGGTGGCCTCCTTCTTCCGCACCACCGTGGACGGCGCCGAGCCCGTGCAGCTCACCAACAAGGGCCTCTCGGCCTGGCTGTTGAGCCAGGGCGAGCCCGCTGACTTCGTCCCTCCGCCCGTCTCCAACTACGCCATGGAGTGGGTGGACGACGACACGCTCCGCTACAACGCCGGCGGCGGCGAGTTCTGGAAGCTCAACGTCCGCACCGGCGAGGCGTCGCCGGACCTGGGAGGTGGAAAGTGAATCGCACGCTGAAGACCCTCGGCGCCACGCTGGCCGGCGCGCTGCTCGCGCTCCCGCTGGCCTCGCAGGCCGGGACGCTGTTCCGCTTCCCCATGTCCATGCTCTCCGACCAGTGCGCCAACGGCGGCTGCGTGGTGAGCGCGTACATGGACCACGCTGGCAGGGACTACGCCTGCGGCACCGTCCGCTACAGCGGCCACACGGGCACCGACTACGCCCTCGCGGGCGGCTTCACCAAGATGGACTACGGCGTGTGGGTCATCTCCGCCGCGGGCGGCACGCTGGAGTCCTCCGTCGACGGCTACTACGACCGCTGCAACTACTGGAACCAGAACGACCCGTACGCCGCCTGTGGCCTGTACACGGCCAACTACATGATCATGCGGCACGCGGATGGACGGAAGAGCAAGTACTGGCACCTGAAGAAGGGCACCCAGCAGTACGCCCGCGGCGCCTCCATCCCCTGCGGCAACTGGATCGCCCGCGTGGGCTCGTCCGGCGCCTCCACCGGTCCGCACCTGCACTTCGAGTTCTGGGATCCGACCTGGGGAACCGATGACCCCTACGCCGGCTCGTGCGGCGGCCCCATCTCGCTGTGGACCTCGCAGGGCGCGTACCGCGGTCTGCCGGGCATCACCTGCCAGTAGTCACGGGCAGGGCGCGCAGGGTGTCCACCACCCTGCGCAGGTCCTCCTCGAAGTAAGCCCGAGCCTCGGCGCGGCTCCGCTCGTCCGGCATCCGCAGCAGCGCCGAGGGGTGGAACGTCGCCATCCACGCCTTCGCCCAGGGCGTCTCGAACACCTGCCCCCGGCTCAGGTTGATGCGGAAGCCGGGCCCCAGGAACGCCTGCGCCGCCGTGGCGCCCAGGCAGACGATCATCCGGGGCCTCACCGCCGCCACCTCCGCCTCCAGCCACGCCTTGCACGCGAGCACCTCGCGCCGCCCCGGCTTCGCGTGCAGCCGCTGCTTCTCCTCTCCCGTCCACCCGAAATGCTTCACCGCGTTGGTGACGTAGAGCTCCTCGCGCCGCAGCCCCACCCGCTCCAGCACCTCGTCGAGCAACTGCCCCGCCGGGCCGATGAAGGGCCGGCCCTCCCGGTCCTCCGTGTCCCCCGGCTGCTCCCCCACGAGCATCACCGCCGCCGAGGTGGGGCCCTCGCCGAACACCGTCCGGGTCGCGCGCTCGTGCAGCGGACACGCCCGGCACTGCTTCGCCGCCTCCGCCAGCGCGGGCAGCTCCCGGCTCGCGGGGAGGAAGCGGCTCGCCTCGGACGGCTCCAGCCTGGGGGCCACCATGGACGCCGTGCGCTCCGGCGCCTTGCGCACCAGCTCCGGAATCAGCCGCGCCTCCGGCAGCGTCGCCCAGTGCTTCTTCGGCATCTCCGCGCGCATGGCCCGCACATTCAGCCGCGCCGGGTTGAACGTGGACACGTAGTACGCCGACCACAGCTCCTCCAGCGCGTCTCCCTCGGGCGCCTCCGAGCGGGGGACTCCCTTGCCGAACGTGAGCCGCTCGAGGTCCCAGTGCACGCAGGCATCCGGCGTGAGGATGCTCCAGCGCATCGACGGGAAACGCCGGGCGAAGAAGGGCGCCACGTACGAGACGATGAGGTGGTCCGGCCGGTGCCACGCGACGAAGTGCTCCTGCCCCTCGCGCTCCACCCGCCGGAAGCGCACGAAGGCCTTCATCTTGTGCGCGTCCCGCGTGACCGACTTCTCCATGCTCGTCAGCCGGTACACGTCCGCGTCGCTCACCACCTCCAGCAGCCGCCGCTCCCCATGCGTGAGCCGCCACAACACCCGGTAGAGCAGCGCCCACCGCTCCGGCGAGCGGTGACACGCCACGCGCCCGGCGAGCTCCAGGAAGGCCCCTGGAACGGACAGCGCTGGCCCCGGCGCGACGTCCGCCACGGACTCCGTCTCCAGCAACGAAGCCTGCCGCTGCCGTGCTTCCTCGAAGAGCACCTGCTCCGGAGGCACACCACGCGCGAGCAACCCCCTCGCCACCGAGCGGAAGGAGCCGAGGTCCTGCCCCACGCCCACCCGCGTCACAGCTCCCCCGTGCGGGCCACCACCGCGGTGGAGAAAAGCGAGAGCTGCTCGGCGCCAGGCCGTACCCGCTCGGGAAGCCGGGGCGAGTCCAACAGCGCCGTGGGCCGGTGGTCCGCCGTCACGATGAAGGGCTTCACCTTGTTGAGCGGCACGCGCAGCCGCGCCAGGTCCTCGAGCGTCAACGTGTGCCACTTCCGGATGCGCAGCAGCCTGTCCACCGTGCGCACGCCCAGGCCCGGGACGCGCAGCAGCCGCTCCCGCGGCGCGCGGTTCACATCCACCGGGAAGGCCTCGCGCCGGCGCAGCGCCCAGGCCAGCTTCGGGTCCATGTCCAGCGCGAGATCGGGCTGCTCGGCGGGGAGCAGCTCCCCCAGGTGGAAGCCGTAGAAGCGCATCAACCAGTCCGCCTGGTAGAGCCGGTGCTCACGCACCAGCGGCGGAGCCTTCGCGGGCAACCGCGCATCCACGAGCGGAATGGGGCTGTAGGCCGAGTAGTACACCCGCTTGAGCCGGTAGCGCGTGTAGAGCTGATGCGCGGTGTCCAGGATGACGGCGTCCGGCGTCGGCGTGGCACCCACGAGCATCTGCGTGCTCTGGCCCGCGGGCGCGAAACGAGGCGCCTTCGGACTCTCCTGGCGCTCGGCCTTCGACTGCTCCACGCGGACGTGGATCTCCCGCATCGTCTCGCCCGTGACGGCGAAGCTCTTCTCCGGCGCGAGCTTGCTCAAGTCCGCCTCCGTGGGCAGCTCGATGTTCGCGCTCAACCGGTCCGCGAACCGGCCCGCCTGGTCGATGAGCTCCTGGGAAGCGCCCGGCACGGCCTTGAGGTGGATGTAGCCCTGGAACTGGTGCTGCTCGCGCAGCGTGCGCGCCACCTGGACGAGCTGCTCCATCGTGTAGTCCGGGCTCTTGAGGACTCCGGAGCTGAGGAACAGTCCCTCGATGTAGTTGCGCTTGTAGAAGTCGAGCGTGAGCCGCACCACCTCCTCGGGGGTGAAGCGCGCCCGGGGCGTATCGCTGGAGATGCGATTGATGCAGTACTGGCAATCGTAGATGCAGAAGTTGGTGAGGAGGAGCTTCAGCAACGACACACACCGGCCATCCGGCGTGTAGCTGTGGCAGATACCCATGCCCTCCACGCTGCCGAGCCCGCCTGGCGTGGACTTCCGCTTGCCTCCACTGCTCGCGCAGGAAGCGTCGTACTTCGCGGCATCGGCGAGGATCTCCAGCTTCTTGCGCACGTCCATGGAGCCCTTCCCTTAACGGGCGCGCGCTCACCGAGCATCCCAGATCAGATTCACCCGAGCTCGCCCGCTCCCTCCCGCCCCACCCTCCGGTCCGAGGCTCCCGCGCGCTTCCGGACACGTGCCCTTCAGGGCATTGCGACACGTGCTCCGAACTGGAATTCATGCGCCGCGCTCGCGGTGCTTCCTGGCCGCGAGCAGGGGGGGACACACCATGACGACCAGGCTTTCGAGCTTCCCACCCGGAGCGGGCCGCCGCTCACAACCGCGCCGAGCCCTGTCTGTCTGAACGCACCACCACGTGGAGGGAAGCACAATGCCAGCCATTCATGGATTCTTGCTACGCAATGGGGAAGGGACCCCGTTGGGCCAGTATGTCCCGACGGGCAAGTTCGGAAGGCTCTTCCCCTCGCTCCAACCCCTGACGCCGCCGCCCGAGGCCCTGGATGAGCTCGGCCGCGCGATGAAGGACGCCTCCCCCGCCGACCCCAAGGGGGACAACGAGGACGTCCCCGCTGGCTACACCTACCTCGGCCAGTACATCGACCACGACATCACCTTCGACACCACCCCCATCCAGGAGGTGCTCGTCGATCCCCTGGCCCTCCACAACTTCCGCACCCCCGCGTTGGACCTCGACTCCCTCTACGGCAGGGGTCCAGCCGACCAGCCCTTCCTCTACCAGCTCGCTCCCAACGACGCCCTCTTCGTCATCGGCAAGACCAGCCCCAACCCCGGCGGCGGAGACCCCACCCTCAAGCCGTCGCTCGACTTCGATCTCCCGCGCGGCCCCCAGGGACTCGCCGTCATCGGAGACCCGCGCAACGACGAGAACATCGTCGTCGCCCAGATGCATCTGGCGTTCATGCGCTTCCACAACAAGATCGTCGAGGGCCTCAAGGATGGCACCGTCAAGCCGCCCTCGGCCGTCCGGCGCGGTCTGTTCGAGGAGGCCCGCCAGCTCGTCATCTGGCACTACCAGTGGATCGTCCTGCACGACTTCCTGAAGCGGTTGGTGGACAAGGAGGTGCTCGAGGAGGTGCTCGAGAAGGGCCGCGCCTTCTACCGCCCGCACCGCGACGCCTTCATCCCCGTGGAGTTCTCCGCCGCCGCGTACCGCCTGGGCCACAGCATGGTGCGCGAGGGCTACGACTACAACGAGGTCTTCACCTTCAAGCCGGGGCCCCGCCGGCGCGCGACGGCCTCGCTCGCGCTGCTCTTCCGCTTCTCCGGGCGCTCGGGCACCAACGTGCCCATCCCCAGCGATTGGATCATCGACTGGCGGCGCTTCTTCCAGTTCGCTGGAGACGGGGTGACCGCGGGCCTCAGCCGCCGGCTCGACCCGTTCCTCGCGCCCACCCTCTCCGAGATTCCCGACGGCGGCGTCCTGCCCGGCGTCAACCTGCCCATCGCCAACCTCCGGCGCGGGCGCAGCCTCGGCCTGCCCTCCGGACAGAACGTGGCCCGCCGCATGCGCATCAAGCCCCTCTCCCCCGAGGACATCGCCAAGGGGCCCGATGGGCAGGTGGCCGCCAAGCACAACCTGCACCTGGAGACCCCGCTCTGGTACTACATCCTCAAGGAGGCCGAGCAGCGCGGGGACGGCAAGCGGCTCGGGCCCGTGGGCAGCCGCATCCTCTCCGAGGTCTTCGTGGGCCTGCTCGAGCACGACTCCAGCTCCTTCCTCGCCAGCAACCCGCAGTGGAAGCCCACGCTGCCCTCGACCAAGCCCGGCCACTTCACCATGGCGGACATGCTGCGCTTCGTGGGCGACCTGTCGCCGATCAACGACCCGAAGAACCTGACGAGCCCGTGAGATGAGCCGTCCATGAGGGAGATGTGACCCGGCCGGGGGGGAGCACCTCCGGCCGGGTGTTTCATGCGCTGGCCAGTCCGGGACTTCAGCCGCCCACGGGGCCCAGGTCCGTCGGCTGGCCCTGGACCCATTGCACGCCCCGCTGCGCCCGGTAGTCGGTGAAGAGGGACGCGACGATGGTGCTCGCACCCACGAGGACGTGCACCCAGGTGGCCAACCGCCCGCGGCGTGCGCCTCCGAAGAGGAAGGGCGCGGCGATGACGCCGAAGCTCCACACGTAGTCGATGGCCTCGTGCACCTCGATGGGGATGAGCTTCAAGAGGCTCAGCCGGTAGTCGGTGAGCAGCGCCACACCCAGACCCGAGCATCCCAGCACCAGGCTCGCCGTCCGGAACGCCCCCGGGTTGGACAACAGCCCGGCCCCGGCCACCGTCACCGCTCCCTTGTAGTCCATCACCGAGTGCAGATTCTGGGGGATGCGCCGGCGCAGGGGCAGCTTGCCCAGCAGTGGCATCGCGGGGATTCCGGCCGCCGCGCTCTTGTCGAACAGGCCCTTGCGCTCACTCACCGAGGCGGGGACATGAACCAGCTCTCGCGGATGCTTCGGTTCGTGGTGCGTGGTGTCCATTCTGGCTCCTTGGGAGAGATGGCATCCCAACGGTAGGCACCCGCGCGGCCCTCCACCGGGCAGCACGCCCGGCCGCCTGGAATCCGACCGGTCATGCGCGCTCCGACGCGGGTACGATGCGGAGATGGCTCCCTCCCCCTCCGCCTCCCTCCAGCGCGTCCCCTATGCCGGCATATGGCTCGATGACTTCAGCCTGACGCCCGTTCCCGGTGGCGTGCTCCTCGCGGGCGGCGGCGAGTGGCACCGCGATGGCATCGGCGCCGTGCGCCGGACGTCCACCCTCGCCGTGCTCTGGGATTCCGCGAAGCAGGGCTGGATCGAACTCCCTCCCCTTCCCCACCCGAGCTCGGGGCACGCCGCGGTGGCACTCCCTGATGGGCGCGCACTGCTCATCGGCGGGCGCGATGCCTCGAGCCCGGAAGTGACGAGCACCCTCTTCTGGGAGCCGGGCACCCGGCGTTTTCTCGAGGGGCCTCCGCTCCTGTGGGGCCGCGCGAATCCCAGCGCCGTGGTCCTCCCGGACGGCTCGGTGCTGGTGCTCGGCTCCGATTTCGACGATGACCTGGAGCGGGGTACCCGCGCGGAGTTGCTCCGCCCCGGAGCGAACGCCTGGGAGCCCGCAGGACAGACCGTGCGCGTCTTCCACCCCGGGCCCGTGTGCGTGAGCGGCGAGCGCGTCATCATCGCCGGCGGCCGCGACAATGGCTCCGGCTTCGCCATCATCGAGGGGGTTCACATCGCGCCTCCCCTGGATCAGGGCACCGAGATCTGGGAGCCCCACGGCCGCACCTGGCGCATGGCCGGGCCCCTGACCCAACCCCGTGATGAGGCCAAGGGCGTGACGCTCTCGGATGGGCGGGTGCTCGTCGTCGGCGGGTGGCACCAGGGGACGTCCCTCGCTAGCGCGGAGGTGTGGGACCCTCGTACCGAAAGCTGGAGTCCGGCCGGGGAACTCGCCATCGCTCGCTCCTCGTTCGCGCTCACCGCGCTCCCCGATGGCCGCGCCGCTGTCTCCGGTGGGCTCGTGGAGACATTCCAGGCCACGGACTCGGTGGAGATCTGGGATCCGGTTCGCGGTACCTGGTCCCCGGGCCCTTCGCTGGCGTGCGGCCGCGCCGGTCATCTGCTCGCCCCGGTGGGCCCTGGGGTGTTCCTCGTGGTCGGGGGGTCCAGATCCACGGAAAGTGGGGACCCGGAGACCTCTTCCGAAGTGTGGCACTCAGGGTCTTGACGGAACCACGGTCAGAGGGTCAACCCGGGGCCTCGATACCCTCACCCCGTCCCTCTCCCGAGGGGAGAGGGGATATTGGGTTCTTGGGGTGATTGGGTTCTTGGGGTGATTGGGTTCTTGGGGTGATTGGGTTCTTGGGGTGATTGGGTTCTTGGGTGATTGGGTTTGATTGGACTCAATCCGATTCCGGGTCCGTCACCTTTTCTCCCAGGCTCTGCAACCGTGAATAGAGACGCCGGCGCGTGATGCCCAACAGCTTCGCCGCCGCCGTCTTGTTGCCCCCCGCCCTCTCCAGCGCCGCGTACAACAGCTCGCGCTCGAAGGTGTCCAGGTTGAAGCCCTCCCCCAGCACGTCCGCCGCTCGCACGCCCTTTCCGCCCCCTCGTGACAGCGACGGGCCTCCCGCTCCCAGGTGCTCCGCCTGGATGTCTCCCTCCCCCGATAGGATGAGCGCACGTTCCATCGCGTTCTCCAGCTCGCGCACGTTGCCCGGCCACGTGTACCCCAGCAGCCTCGCCTCCGCGTCCTTCGACAGCTTCTCCGTCGGCAATCCCTTCCTCGCCAGCACCGCGTGCGCCAATGACACCAGGTCCTCCTTGCGCTCGCGCAACGGCGGCACCTCGATGCTGAAGACGTTCAGCCGATAGTAGAAGTCTTCCCGGAACCGTCCCTCGCGCACCGCCGCCGCCAGGTCCCGGTTCGTCGCGGCAATCACCCGCACGTCCACCTTGCGCGCCTGTGTGCTCCCCAGCGGCACGAACTCCCGCTCCTGCAGGAAGCGCAGCAGCTTCACCTGCGTGGCCGGCGTCACCTCGCCAATCTCGTCCAGGAACAGCGTTCCCCCGTCCGCCGCCGCCAGGTGCCCCACCTTCCGCTCCGTCGCCCCCGTGAACGCCCCCTTCTCGTGCCCGAACAGCTCCCCCTCCAGCAGCGTCTCCGGCAACGCCGCGCAGTGCACCTCCACCAACGGCCCCGCCGCGCGCTTGCTCGAGTAGTGGATGAGCCTTGCCAGCTGGCTCTTCCCCGTCCCGCTCTCCCCCAGCAACACCACACTCGCGTCGCTCGCCGCCACCTGCTTCGCCGACGCCAGCACCTGCTTCATCCGCGGGCTCTCCGCCACCAGCTCCGGCGTCAGCCGCCGCACCAGCCGCTCGCTCCGCGTCTCCGCCGCGCGCTGCTCCGCCAGCCGCCTCACCCGCAGCCGCACCTCGTCCATCGCGAAGGGCTTGGTGAGGTAGTCCGCCGCCCCTCCCTTCATCGCCGCCACCGCGTTCTCCGCGGTGCCGTACGCCGTCATCATCACCACCGCTGGCGGCGTGGGCAGCGCCTGCGCCGCCTTCAACACCTCCAGCCCCCCTACCTCCGGCATCATCAGGTCCGTCAACACCACGTCGAAGCCCCGCCGCGCCAGCTCCACCAACGCCGCCCGGCCCCCCGCCACCCGCGCCACCTCGTGCCCGTCCAGCTCCAGCGCCTCCGCCACCAGCTTCCCCAGCTTCACCTCGTCATCCACCACCAACACCTGCGCCATGCTTCACCTCACTCGTCCGAGGACCCTCACCCTCGCGCGCTGATCACCCCCACCTCCGGGGTGTGACCGGGTGCCCGAGTGCCCCCTGCCCCGCTCGGTTGATCATTTTCGGACGTTCTCGTGTTCCTTTCCGGCGATGACGCGGAGCGGCACCTGTCTATCCTCGGTGCCCTCTCCCCTGCCGTTGCCAGTTCAACCCACGACTCACGCCGAGGTTCGAATGTCGACCGTCTACGAAGCGCCGGGACAGAAGGGCAGCAAGGTCCAGTACCTCCCCCGTTATGGAAACTACATTGGCGGGGAGTTCGTCCCGCCCGTGAAGGGGCAGTACTTCGAGAACATCACCCCCGTCACCGGCAAGCCCTTCTGTGAGGTCCCCCGCTCCACCGCCGAGGACGTCGAGAAGGCACTCGACGCCGCCCACAAGGCCAAGGCCGCCTGGGGCCGCACCTCCCCCACCACCCGCGCCGACATCCTCAACAAGATCGCCGACCGGATGCAGGCCAACCTGGAGATGCTCGCCGTCTCCGAGACGTGGGACAACGGCAAGCCCGTCCGCGAGACGCTCGCCGCCGACCTGCCGCTCGCCATCGACCACTTCCGCTACTTCGCCGGCTGCCTGCGCTCCCAGGAGGGCAGCCTCGCCGAGCTCGACGAGCACACCGTCGCGTACCACTTCCACGAGCCGCTCGGCGTCGTGGCGCAAATCATTCCCTGGAACTTCCCGCTGCTGATGGCCGCGTGGAAGCTCGCGCCCGCGCTCGCCGCCGGTAACTGCGTGGTCCTCAAGCCCGCCGAGCAGACCCCCGTCACCATCCTCAAGTTCGCCGAGCTCATTGGCGACCTGCTGCCTCCCGGCGTGCTCAACATCGTCAACGGCTTCGGCATCGAGGCCGGCAAGCCCCTGGCCAGCAACAAACGCGTGGCCAAGGTGGCCTTCACCGGTGAGACGACGACGGGCCGCCTCATCATGCAGTACGCCTCGGAGAACCTCATCCCCGTGACGCTGGAGCTGGGCGGCAAGTCGCCCAACATCTTCTTCGCGGACGTGTTCTCGCAGAACGACGACTTCGCCCAGAAGGCCCTCGAGGGCTTCGCCATGTTCGCCCTCAACCAGGGCGAGGTCTGCACCTGCCCCTCGCGCGCCCTCGTCCAGGAGCGCTTCTACGAGGAGTTCATGCAGAAGGCCGTGGAGCGCACGAAGCGCATCGTCCAGGGCAACCCGCTCGACACCGCGACCATGATCGGCGCGCAGGCCTCCAACGACCAGCTGGAGAAGATCCTCTCGTACATCGACATCGGCAAGAAGGAGGGCGCGAAGGTCCTCACCGGTGGTGGCCGCGCCAACCTGGCCGGCTCGCTCGCCGAGGGCTACTACGTGGAGCCCACCATCTTCGAGGGCACCAACAAGATGCGCATCTTCCAGGAGGAGATCTTCGGCCCGGTGGTGTCGGTGACGAAGTTCAAGGACATGGAGGACGCGCTCGCGGTGGCCAATGACACGCTGTACGGCCTGGGCGCGGGCGTGTGGTCGCGTGACACGAACACCGCCTACCGCATGGGCCGCGCCATCCAGGCGGGCCGCGTGTGGGTCAACTGCTACCACCTGTACCCGGCGCACGCGGCCTTCGGCGGCTACAAGCAGTCGGGCATCGGCCGCGAGACGCACAAGATGATGCTCTCGCACTACCAGCAGACGAAGAACATGCTGGTGAGCTACGACCCGAAGCCCATGGGCTTCTTCTAGGCCCGAGGACAGGAGCCGCCGATGAGCATCGAGCGCGTGACCGTCACCCCCCAAGCCGAGTCCCTGCTGCGCAAGCTGCAGGGGATTCACGGCCCCCTGCTGTTCCATCAGTCCGGAGGGTGCTGTGACGGCAGCGCGCCCATGTGCTTCCCGAGGGGCGAGTTCAAGGTGGGCCAGGAGGACGTCTTCCTGGGCACCATCGTGGACACGCCCTTCTACATCGGCGGCGCCCAGTACGAGTACTGGCAGCACACCCACCTCACGGTGGACGTGGTGAAGGGGCGCGGGAGCGGCTTCTCCGTGGAGGCGCCCGAAGGCGTGCGCTTCCTCATCCGCTCGCGCGTCTTCACCGACGAGGAGTACCACGCTCTCCAGAAGGAGGGCCCCGCTCCTCGCGGACCCCAGCACGGCTGAGGCGCTCGCGCCGGGGCGTGGATCCTGGCCCCGAAGCCCCCGCCGGGCACGTTGTTCACGAACTTGTCCAACAGTTGGACAAGTTCGTACGAAGCGAGCCCGGGAGGCGGGCTCACGACCGGGCGGACTTCAACGAGCCTGGGACGCCGCTGGCAGCCGCACCTCGAAGGTGCTGCCCTGACGCTGCTCGGGCACCAGCATCACCGTGCCTCCGTGCCGCTCCACCAGCCGGCGGCACAGCGCCAGGCCCAGCCCCGTTCCGTTCGCCTTCCCCGTGACGAACAGGTCGAAGAGCCGCTGGCGGACTTCCGGCGGCACTCCCGGTCCGTCGTCCTCCACGCGCACGCGCACCGCGCTCCCATCCGGCTCCGCCGCCAGCCGTACCTCGCCCTCCCCCTGGGCCTGCGCCGCGTTCTGCAGCAGGTTGGCGAACACCTGTCTCAGCCGCCCCGCGTCCCCCTCCACCGGTGGCAGCTCCGCGAAGCTCCGGCGCACCTTCACTCCCGGGAACGCCGCCTCCGTCGCCCTCGCCGCCTCCTCCAGCACCTCGGACAGCGCCACCCGCTGTGCCGCCAACGGCCGGTCCGCGCTCAGGTCCAGCAGGTCCTCCGTCAGCCGGCGCAGCCGCTCCACCTCGCCCAGCACGTCCTCCAGCGACTCCCTGTCCCGCTCGGACAGCTTCGCCCCGCTGCGCTCGCGCATCAGCTCCACCGTGCCGCGGATGACGCCCAGCGGGTTGCGGATTTCGTGCGCCGCCATCGCCGCCATCTTCGTCAGCGCCTCGCCTCGCGCCGCCTTCGCCGCCGCCTCGCGCCGCGCCCGCTCGTCCCGCAGCCACCGTGCCGCCACCAGCGCCAGCGCCAGCGCTCCCACCGCCGACAGCGCCACCCCGCCCCACAGCGCGCGCCGCAGGGAATCCCGTGCACTGGAGAAGGCCCGCCCCGCCTCCAACACCAGCACCGACTCCACCTGCCCTCCGCTCCCGCGCACCGGGAAGTAGCCCACCGTCACCTGGAGGTCGCCCATCGCGTAGCCAGGCCCCACCCGCGTCTCTCCCGCGAGCGCCGCCTCCACTCCCGCCGGGTCCGTGCGCAGCAGGTCCACCCGCCTGCGCGCCGGCCCCGTGGCGTCCGCCGGCACCGCCAGCTTCCGGTCCACCACGTACACCCCATCCAGCGCGTTGGCCTTCATCAGCGCTTCCAGCCGCCCGGCCGAGGCCGGTGCATCCGTCAGCAGCAGCGCCGCGGACCCACCCGCGCCTCGCAGCCGCGCATCCAATGACTGCTCCAGCGCCGCGCTCCCCGCGCGGTAGAGGGCCAGGGTCGCCGCCAGCGCGCCCACCAGTCCGAGCGTCGCGAGCCCCAACGGGCCCAGTGCACGCGAGGCGAGCCGCACCATCAGAACACCCCCCGGGACCACACCAGCGCCAGCCCACCGGTGAAGCGGCCATACGCGAGCTCGGGGACGTTCGAGGAAGCGCCGCGCCAGCCCACCGAGGCCTGCATGCTCCAGTGCATCGCCACGTCCCACTCCAGCACCGCGCTCGCGTCGAGGTAGCCGTCCTCACGGCGGGCCCCCAGCGGGTTGTCGAAGTTCTGGTAGCCGCGCAGGGAGTAGCCCACCTCGCCCAGCACGCGCAGCCCGGGGCGCAGGTCCAGGCTCAGTCCGGTACGCGGGCCGTGCTCGAAAAAGCCGAGCGCCAGGTCATACGCCCTCAGCACGCCGCCAGACCAGCCCGCGGACAGGGTGAGGCTCTCGGTGGGGCTCCACTCCGCGTCCAGCCGCGTGGTGCCGCGCCATCCGGAGTAGCCATCGAAGGCGGTGACGAGGAAGTCCTCGCGGCGCACGGCCGCCGAGCCCTCCATCACCACCGGGCCCACCGGCACGCGCGCGGCCCCCCGCAGCCGGTGCGCGAGCAGGTACGGCGCCCCTCCGAGCGCCAGGTAGTCCAGGCCATACTCCACGGTCCCCTGCAGTGCCGGGCCCACGTGCGCCCAGCCCAGCGTGCCCCCGGCACCGGCCAGGTCGAAGCTGGAGAAGCTCAGGTGGCCCCGGTAGTTCCCGGAGACGCGCGCGTACGGCCCCCGCTGGCCCCAGGGACGCACGCTCAGCTCGGCGAGCACCGTGCTCACGCCATCCGCGCTCCCGCCCTGCCGTCGCGTGCCATCCGGCGCGAGGTCCACGTTGGAGTCGTACTCGCCCCCCAACCGCGCCGTGAGAGACACCCGCCCCTCGCGCGCGGCCCGCAGGCGCAGCTCTCCCGCGCGCCTCGCGAGCCCCTCGTCCGGGGAGGCCACCGCCGCGTCGAAGAAGGTGCCCGCATCGTCCGCGCGGCCCTCGCGCAGCGCCAGCACCCCGAGGAAGAAGGAGGCCGTGTCCTGCAACTCCGGCTCCGCCAGCGCCTCGTGGAAGGCCGCCGCCGCCGCCGCGTCCTCCCCGCGCTCGAGGAGGGAGAGGCCGGAGAGCAACGACGCCGCCGCGGCCTCCGCTTCCGCCTCCGCGACCGAGTCATCCCGGCACAGCTTCTTCAGGGCCGCCCGCGCCCGGGCATTGCGCGGGTCCCTGCGCAGTACCTCGCGCCAGGCGATGAGCGCCGTCTCCGTGTCTCCCGCGGCCTGCTCGGCCTCGGCCACCTCCACGTAGGGCGCGGCGGCGGCCGGGTCCGGCGAGGCCAGCGGCGTCACCGGCCCGCAGAGGCCGGGCTCGGCGAGCAGCGCGGCCACCAGCAGGCCCGGGTTCACGGACTGGCTCCTCCCACCAGGGGCGCGGGCCGCTCGGACAGTTTCCCCAACGCCGCACGGGCCTCGGCGAGCCGGTACCGGTCCTCGCGCTTGCCGGCCAGCCCCACCGCCTCCTCCAGGTAGTGCGCGGCGAGCACCGGGCGCCCGGTGGCACGCACCTGCGCGGCCCGTGCGTGGTACCAGTCGATGGAGCCTGGCGTGGGCGCCGAGCGGAAGAGGACGGCGATGTCCGCGCGCAGCTTGCGCACCTGCTCGCCGATGCGCGGCCCGGAGGCATCCCCCACCGCGTCCAGCAGCGTGTCCGCGCACAGGTAGAGCCGCGCCTCGTAGCAGGCGAGCGCGTGGTAGTAGTCGAGCAGCGCGTCACGCGCGTCCGGCGCCTGCTTGCGCGCGGTGGAGAAGGCCTCCAGCGCCTCCTCGGCACGGCCGAGCTTCACCAGCGACGCGGCGATGTACCAGTCCGCCTCGCCGTCGGTGCCCAGCCGCTGGGCCACCTTGAATTCCACCAGGGCATTGGCGAAGCGGCCCTCGCGGAAGTGGCGGGCCCCCTGGAGCAGGTGGGGCGTCGCATCCGGAGGAGTGGCCGCCGTGAGCCCGAGCAGGGCGAGGCAAAGCGCGAGACGCTTCACACGAGGTTCTCTATCACGGGCCGCGGAGGGCTCCCGGCTCCTTCGGCCGGCCGTTCCCCGGGCTGTCGGGCTTGGGGTCCTTGTTCTTGCGCACGTGCTCGGAGCGGGTACGCCCCGCGGCATCCTGCGCCTCCGTGCCTCCGCCCGCGGCGCCCAGTGCGGCGGCGCGAGCGGCCTTGAGGCTCTGCCCCGGAGGAGTCCGTGCGGCCTGCCGTGAGGCCTCGCCGCGAGCCTTGCCGGCGGCCTCACCGCGGGTACGGGCCGCCGCGTCCTGGCGAGCACCCTGGGCCGCGGTGTCCCGGGCCGGCTCGGCCACCGGAGAGGACTCGTCGGGCAGACGGGGGAGCTGCGCCGGCAGCGTGGCCTGCGCCTCGAGCGCCTCGAGCATGGCGGCCCGGGGCTCCTGACGGCGCGACGGTTCCTCGGCGATGGCGCCCGCGGCCCACAACGAGATGGCGAGGATGAGGAGCCCGCGCATGCATGCCTCCGCGACGCGCCCCGGGAAAGGCGCACCTGGAAGCGTAGCATTCTCCGTGCCGGACGCTGGTCCCCCTGGAGGCAGCCTGTCCGCTACCAGAGCGTGCACCATCCGGGACACCCCGCTGTACCAACCGGTACACCCCCGCTCCCTCCCTCTCCCGCTGGGGCCGGGGTGGGGGATGCTTGACAGAGTCAACCATCTCCTTGACGCTGTCACCATGTCCGACAAGGGCGTTGCCCAGCGCGTGGAAGCCGTGAGGCACTTCAACCGCTTCTACACCCAGAAGATTGGCGTCCTGAGGGAAGGGCTGTTGGAGAGCCCCTTCTCCCTGACGGAGGTGCGCGTGCTCTACGAGCTCGCCCACCGTGAGGAGCCCACGGCCACGGAGCTCGGCCAGGAGCTGGGCCTCGATGCCGGCTACCTGAGCCGCATCCTCAGCCGCTTCGAGAAGAAGGGCCTCGTCCACAAGAAGCCCTCCACCTCCGATGGCCGGCGGAGCCTCCTCCAGCTCACGCGCCAGGGCCGGGAAGCCCTCGCCCCGCTCGACGCACGCTCGAGCGCCGAGGTCACCCGGATGATCTCCGGACTGCCTCCCGCCGCGCAGCGGCAACTGGTGGAGGCAATGCACACCATCGAGGGATTGCTCGGTGACAAGGCCACACCGAAGGCGCCCTACCTGATCCGTCCGCATCAACCAGGCGACATGGGGTGGATCGTCCACCGCCACGGAGTGCTGTACTCCCGGGAGTACGGCTGGGACGAGCGCTTCGAGGCCCTCGTGGCCAGCATCGTCGCCGAGTTCATCCAGAAGCTCGACCCGAAGCGCGAGCGCTGCTGGGTGGCCGAGAAGGACGGGGAGATCGCCGGCTCCGTGTTCCTGGTGCAGAAGTCGAAGACGGTCGCCAAACTCCGTCTTCTCCTGGTGGAGCCGTCCGCGCGGGGTCTGGGCATCGGCTCGCGGCTGGTGGACGAATGCGTGCGCTTCGCCCGGCAGGCTGGCTATCGCAAGGTGACGCTGTGGACGAACAGCGTGCTCCTCGCCGCCCGGCACATCTACGCGACGGCGGGATTCCAGCTCGTCCACTCGGAGCCGGATCCACTCTTCGGCGAGGGGCAGGTGAGCGAGACGTGGGAGCTGTCGCTCTGAGGCTCAGGCCCGGGCGAGCCGGTCTCGCACGTCGCGCAGGAACTCCTCCGTCTCCGGTTCGGGGTTCTTCCTCCTGCGCTGCGCCTCCTGGAGCAGCGCGAGCGCGTGTCCCAGCCGGTGGGCCACTGCCTCCGTGTCTCCGCGCTGCTGGAGGAGCTCCGCCTCCGCGCTCACCAGCTTCGCCAGCGCCTTGAGTTTCTCCGGATGATCCAGCAGCCCCGCAACCGAACCCGCGTCGATGGTGATGAGCATCCGGTACTCCATCCCGAAGAGCGACAGGCTCGTCTGGTGCACCAGGTCCAGCGCCTCCTCCGTCTTCTGGCTCTTGCCCGCCTTGAGGATCGCCGCCAGCGCCGCCACCAGCCGCTCGATCATTCGCTCGATGTAGTCCTCGCGGATTCCAGCCATGGGCACTGTTCCTCTCGGGAGGCCCTCCGACGGGAAGGCTCCTCAAGCTAAGGGGCCTTTGAGTCTTCGCAACCCTCGCATGGGTGGGAACCCGGGAGCCTCGATACCCTCACCCCGTCCCTCTCCCGGAGGGCGAGGGGATATTGGGCCTGGTGGGTGTGGGCGGCTCAGGGTTCGTGGAACCACGGCATCATTGCTCGCAAGCGGCGGCCTACTTCCTCGATGGGGTGACGTCTCCCTTCCTCGAGCAGCCTCCGGTGGTTCGGCCGGCCCGCTTCGTTCTCGGCAATCCACTCCTTCGCGAAACGTCCGTCCTGGATCTCCTCCAGGATGTCCTTCAGCCTCGCTCGCACCGAATCGTCCACCACCCGCGGGCCCCGCGTCAGGTCCCCGTACACCGCCGTGTCGCTGATGCGCTCTCGCATCCCCGTGATGCCGTGCTCGTACATCAGGTCCACCACCAGCTTCAGCTCGTGCAGCACCTGCAAGTACGCCACCTCCGCCGAGTAGCCCGCCTCCACCAGCGTCTCGTAGCTCGCGTGCACCAGCTCCGTGATGCCTCCGCACAGCACCGCCTGCTCCCCGAAGAGGTCCGTCTCCGTCTCCTCCCGGAAGCTCGTCTCGAGGACCCCCGCCCGCGTCGCTCCCATCGCCTTCGCGTACGCCAACGCCCGCTCCAGCGCCTGCCCCGTCGCGTCCTGCTTCACCGCCACCAGGCACGGCACCCCCTGCCCTTCCACGTACGTCCTGCGCACCAGGTCCCCCGGGCCGTTCGGTGCGATCATCACCACGTCCACCCCCGCCGGCGGCCGCACCAGCCCGTAGTGGATGGCGAAGCCGTGGTAGTAGAGCAGCATCTTCCCCGGCGTGAGGTTCGGCTCCACCGCCCGGTGGAACAGCTCCGCCTGCGCCAGGTCCGCCACCAGCAGCGCCAGCACGTCTCCGCGCTTCGCCGCCTCCACCGCGTCCACCAACTCGAAGCCCTCCGCCACCGCACGCGCCGCCGCCGGGGTTCCCGGGCGCTCGCTCACCACCACGCGCACTCCCGAGTCCCTCAGGTTCAACGCCTGCGCCCGCCCCACGCTCCCATAGTCATACACGGACACCGTCAACCCGCTCAGCCGCCCCAGGTCCGCGTCCGCGTCGTAGAACACCCGTGCCATCGGGCTCCCCCCTCGCTCAAATCGGATACACGAGCAGCCCCGGTATCCGGAACGTCTCGTACACCACGTCCATCCGCTCGAAACGAGGCTCCGGCCCGAGCGCCACCCGCGCCTCCACGTGCCCCACGCTCAGCAGCACCGTCTCGCCGTCCTCCGTCGTCCGGTACACCGCGTAGTTCGCCCGCGTCTCCACGTGTCCCGCTTCCACCTCGCCCACCCGCACGTTCGTGTGCAGGTGCCGGCAGACGTGCGGTGTGTAGACACAGGCCTTGCGGATGGCCACCACCCGGTCCTCCATCATCGCCCGGCTCGTGCACAGGATGAGGCTCACCGGCAACCCCCGCTGGTGATTCTCCCGCGGTATCAGCCGGTACTGCCCGCTCTCGAGGAACATCGCCGGCCAGCGCTCCAGCTCGCCATCGTCCAGCGCCTCGGCGTAGCGGTAGAGCAGGTCCTCCACGGTGCAGCGGATGGTCGGGTCCCCCATGCTCGTCACACTCCCATCAACGTGCGCCACGTCTTCCAGAAGCCGCGGATGGCCGTCTCGTTGGCCAGGTCCCGCTCCGGCTCGCCGTACTGCACCTGCGTCCCCCCGAGCGCCACGAACGCCGCGTCCCCCCGCTCGCCCTGGATGCCCCGCTGCACGATTTCCAGCGCCTCCACGTCCTCCAGCGAGATGTACCCCGAGGGCCCCACCAGGTTCGCCTGGAGGATGCGCTGGTTGCGCAGCTCCACCGTGTCATCCGCGTACCCCAGCAGCGTCCAGATGAGATCGAAGTCGTTCACGTCCCTCGGCAGCACGTGCCGCGTGGCGATGCTGTTGGAGATGCGGTGGATGACCAGGCTCGGGAAGATCGTCTGGATGGAGACCGCGATGTCGTCCCTGAAGTCCGGCAGCTTCCGCATCAACTCGGGCGCGCGCAGCCGGTAGCCCTTCTGGTACGTCGTGATTCCCTGCTGCTCGTACTCCTCGCGGTGCTCCTCCGCTCCGCCCTTGTAGGAGACGAGGTGTCCGCAGCCGCTCGGCTCCGCCAGCGTCTCACCCCGCTGCGTCGAGCGGAACAGCCCGAACGTGGCCACGAAGAGGTGCAACAGGCCCGCGTGGTACGGGTCCTTCACGTTCTCGAAATAGAGCTTCCAGTTGGCCCGCACCCGCTGGCGCAGGTAGCCGAGCACCTGCAGCTTCCTCCCATCGAACACCCGCGTGAGCTGCGGCCAGACACCTCCGAGGTACTCGCGCAGCGGCGGCGTGTCCTCGCGGAAGCTCGCGAAGACGAGCCCGTTGAGCACCTCCACCCGCAGGCGCCGCAGGCTCAACGCCTTCATGTCCATGTCCACGCCGCAGTAGCCCCCCTGGCCCTCCACCCCATTCTTGAAGGGCACCGCGCGCAGCGTCCCGTCCGGGTCGTAGCCCCACTGGTGGTAGACACAGTTGAAGCGTTTGTGCTGGCCACAGGCCTCGTGCAACACCAGCGCGCCCCGGTGCGAGCAGCGGTTGATGAGCACATGCACCTGCCCGTCCTTCGAGCGCGAGAGGATGACTGGCACGTCTCCGATGTGCGTGGTGCGGAAGCAGCCCTCCTCCGGCACCTCGGCCTCCAGCCCCACGTAGCTCCACGTGGGCCCCTGGAAGATGCGCTCCTGCTCGCGCTGGAAGAGCTCCGGATCCGTGAAGACACGGTACGGCACATGCGCCGTGTCTCCCTCGGGCCAGGGCCAGAAGGACTCCGCGGATGGGGTCGGCATGCGCTCAGTCGTTGTCCTTCAGCGGCGGCGACTCACGCTTGCTCACGCTCGAATCGTCCGCGCCGTAGCCGCCCACGCCCTTCTTCTGGATGCCGTCGGCGCCCACCTCCGCGTCCGCCACGTCACGACGCGGCTTACCCTCCTCTTCGTGCCGGGCTTGCTTCCGCAGGTTCTCCGCGTCCTCGTCCGCCCGTGGATTCTGGCTGCTCTTGTCTGGCCGGCCCTGGTTCTGCGCCATCGCTCGCTCCCATCGCAGAGGAGCCTCGCGCGCCACCGCGCGAGGCCCGGTGATGAGGCAAAGGTCCGAAGCGTCCCGCCACCCGACAAGGGACCAGCACACGCCCCGCCGCTCGCCCTCCGCTCGTCCGAGAGCCGGAGCAGGCAGGCGGGAATGCAGGCGTGGAGTGCGCATGGTGCCTTCGCCATGGGCGGCAGCACGGCGGCTCCGCACCGCCAGTCATCGAACAAAGAGCGGATAGAGAGGGAGGAGACGCCCGTAGCTGTGTTCACACTTCGAATAAAGCGACTGCGCCTGCCCCTCGCCTTCATCCAGGTAGACCTGGCGCGCTTCGGGAGAAAGGCAATCCACGTTGACCGCACGCAGCAGACGCTGAATCTCTGCAATGGACATAGGCCATACCCGTGCCGTCTTGTCCTTTGAGGCAGTGACGACGTGCTGACCGTCGGAACTGAAAACCGCTGACAAGACACCGTCCTCATGTCCCCTCAGCACCATGGGTTCTCCACTCCCATCCGCATTCCACACCCGCGCCGTCTTGTCCTTTGAGGCAGTGACGATGCGTTGCCCATCCGGGCTGAAGGCCGCCGACAAGATGCCGGCCTCACGGTCTCTTAGCACCACTGGTTTTCCACGCCCATTCGTCTTCCACACCCACGCCGTCTCGTCCTGCGCGGTCGAGACGACACGCTGGCCGTCCGGACTGAAGGCCGCCGACACGACACCTTCATCATGTCGCCCCAGCACCACGAATTCTCCATGCCCACCCGCCTTCCACATCCGCACCGTCTTGTCCCTTGAGGCAGTGACGATGTATTGGCCATCCGGGCTGAAGGCTGCCGACACGACGCCTTCCTGATGTCGCCCCAGCACCATGAGTTCTCCACGCCCATCCGCATTCCACACCCGCACCGTCTTGTCCTCTGAGGCGGAAACGACGCGCTGGCCGTCCGGGCTGAAGGTCGCCGACAAGACGGCGTCCTCATGTCCCTTCAGCACCACGGGCTCTCCACTCCCATCCGCCTTCCACACCCACACCGTCTTGTCCCTTGAGGCAGTAACGATGCGTTGCCCATCCGGGCTGAAGGCCGCCGACAAGACAGCGTCCTCATGTCCCTTCAGCACCAAGGGCTCTTCACTCCCATCCGCATTCCACACCCGCGCCGTCTTGTCCCCTGAGGCCGTGACGACGCGCTGGCCGTCCGGGCTGAAGGCCGCCGACAAGACAGCGTCCTCATGCCCCCTCAGCACCACCACGGGCGTTCTACTCCTCGCTGCCATCCACACCCGCGCCGTCTTGTCCTCTGAGGCAGTGACGATGCGTTGGCTGTCCTTACTGAAGGCTGCCGACAAGACGCCAGCCTGATGCCCTCTCAACACCACGGTCTCTCCGCTCCCGTCCGCATTCCACACCCGCGCCGTCTTGTCCCCTGAGGCAGTAACAATGCGTTGGCCGTCCGGGCTGAAGGCTGCCGACACAACGCCGCCCGCATGTCCCCTCAGCACCATGGGTTCTCCACTCCCATCCGCATTCCACACCCGTGCCGTCATGTCCCTTGAGGCAGTAACGATGCGTTGGCCATCCGAGCTGAAGGCCGCCGACCAGACGAAGTCCTCATGTCCCCTCAGCACCACGGGTTCTCCACTCCCATCCGCATTCCACACCCGCACCGTCTTATCCACCGAGGCAGTAACGATGCGTTGGCCGCCCGGGCTGAAAGCTACCGACAAGACGCCCTCCTCATGTCCCCCCAGCACTACGGGCGCTCCACGCCCATCCGCATTCCACACCCGCGCCGTATTGTCCCCCGAGGCAGTGACGATGCGTTGGCCATCCAGGCTGAAAGCCACCGACAAGACGCCCTCCTCATGCCCCCTCAGCGCCACGGGCTCTCCACGCCCATCCGCATTCCACACCCGTGCCGTCTTGTCCTTCGAGGCAGTAACGATGCGTTGGCCCTCCGGGCTGAAGACCGCCGACAAGATGCCAGCCTCATGTCCCCTCAGCACCACGGGCGCTCCACGCCCATCCGCATTCCACACCCGCGCCGTCTTGTCCCAAGAGGCCGTGACGATGCGTTGGCCGTCCGGGCTGAAGGCCGCCGACAAGACAGCGTCCTCATGGCCCCTCAGCACCACGGGCGATCCATGCCCATCCGCCTTCCACACCCACACGATCCTGTCATTCCCACATACGACGGCGATACGACTCCCGTCTGGACTGAATACCGCCGTGCTGATGTCTTTATTGCAGTGCAGGGTAACGATAGGAACAGGTGCTGCCAGCAGTTCGAGTGCCATCTCCACCCAGCCACGTGATTGCTCCGGTTGATTCACCTCCAGGAGCAGTCTGGAGGAAATAGCCAGATCGGCCCGCTCCATCTGCTCTCGTGTACCCGCCATCAACGCATGCTCACGCGCGAGTAGGCGCGCTGCATCAGCCGAACGCTGTTGCCACAGCGCCCAAAGCACAACCAGCACTGCTCCAACCGCCACCAGCCGCCATCTCTGTCTCGCCGCTCGCTCCTCCCGCAGCTTCCTGGTGGCCTCCGCCTCCCGCAGCTTCCTCGTCTCCGCCTCCTGCCGCTCTCGCTCCTTTTGCCGCTGCTTCTCCTCCTGCACCTCCCGGACCCGCGCCTCCCTCCGCTCGAACACCTTGCGTGCTAGCCAGTCATGCCCCAACTCAAAGTACTGACCGGGATGGTGCGCCTCGGCGTGAAGCACGGCAGACGCCTCCAGGTGCTTCAACACCGTGGTGGCCTCATCCTCCGACAACTCGGACTTGGACAGTTCAGCGCGCGCCTGTTTCTCCATCAGCAAGGTGCGGCTCCCATCGTCGGAAACCAGATGCTCTTCCAACAAGCGCCGCGCGTCTTCCTTCAGCGCCCCCAGCCCTTCCAACGCCATATCCAGATACTGGGAAAGCAGCGGCTCGGCCTGCGCCGCTCCGATGGCGCCGCCCACGGCCCGCTCCCCCCAGAGCGCCCGGCAGACGATCTGCGCGAAAGCCGCCTGCACTTCCGCCTCTTCTGAGTCATCCTGCCCGGCCATCCGCATCTGGCGCATCAGGCCGGACACTTCCTCCCGTGACCACTGCTGCGCCGGTGTGCCCGCCGCGGCAAGCTGGCACGCAACCTTCACCATCTCTCCGACCGTGAGTGGCCCCAGGCGAAACCCTTGCGCCAGCAGCTCCCGCCGTCCGCGCGCCCAGTCCCGAAAGCGACCCAGGTAGTCCTCGCGCAGCGCCAGCACGAGTTGCAGCCCCTGCAGGGGACTGCGCGCCAACACATGCAGGCTCTCAAGGAACTCCTCCATCTGCCTCGCGTCACGCCCCACTCGGAAGAGCTGCTCAAGTTGATCCAGGTAGATCAGCAGGGGGCGATCTGATTGCTGCTCCGCCAACTCCAGCGCCGAATCGATTCCGTCGGAGAGATTCGGGTGCTTCGGGGACGGCCCCAGGTCGAGTTGCCGGAACATGGTCTGCACGAGCCGCTCCAGTGGCGCCTCGTCCTTGAGCCAGCCTTCGATATGGACGACCCGGGTGTCGTGCGTGCCCACCAGCATCGGGAGCACTCCGGCCTGCATCAACGAGGACTTGCCCGCTCCGGAAGGTCCAAACAAGGTGACGCAGGGGTGCGCCAGGATCCGGTTCGCCAGTTGCTGGGTGACCTCGTTCCGACCGAAGAAGCGATGCCGATCCCCCGCCCGGTAGGGTTGGGGGCCCAGGAAGGGATTATCCCTCGAGGGAGGAAGCTCACTCATGAAGACTCTCCAGGCCGCAGCGCCTCAAGCAGTCGGGTCAACTCCGGGAACGCGACCTGGGTGGTCTGTATGCCCCTGCCTCTGGGCAGGCCGCGCCCCTCGTACCAAGCGCTGCCCGTGGCATCCTCCGGCTCCAGGAGTACGGTACTCCTATCCGGGATCGCCCGATTGAAGAGGCACTGGAGCAGGTGGCGGTGATCCCACGACAACAGGGACATGCCCAGCACCAGCGCAGGCTGGTTGGCCAGGGTGCTCAAGATCTGATCGGCCAGGACCTGGGGTAGCACGGACTCCAGTTCGCGCACATTGCGCAAGTAGTCGTCCTCCGTGAGCAGTGGAGGTGAGAACACCGGGCCGGGCAGGTAGCCACGGTAGAGTCGCACCAGCACTACATCCCGCTTCGTGTCGAAAGAGGTCGGCGGTGTGGCGCACTGCATCCAGCCCTTGCCGGCCACGTATTGGCGGATGTGGGGCCGATCCTTCGTCTTCGCGGGCTGGATGATGTAGAGCGGCACGTCGGGCCTGTGCGTGGCGAGTGCCAGTTCCAGGACGGGTTGCCGCAAAAGCGTGATGTGGAACCCGGGCCGAAGCCACCGTGCCAACACATCCACGAGTGGCATCGACGGAAGGACGTCCCTGTTGACCGCCTCCTGGAACCGCAGGCTCAGCTCGTCCTCCCCGGATTGCAACGCATACCGCTGTGCCAGCGCGCTTAGCGTCAGGTGCTCGGACGCTGTCCAGGGAGCCTCTTGGAGCTGCTCGTGCAACAACTTACGGAGCGGCTCGAAGGTGCCGCTCCAGTGGTCCCCCAGCAACAGCGAGAAAGGTTTCTGGAGCAGTTCCAACAGCGAGCGAACGGCAGGATTCTCCAAGGGAACGAAGGCCACGGTCCCGCCCGGCGGGTCACAATCGCGCGCCCCGAGGGACTCCAGGACACCTCGCTTGCCAAGAACGTGATGGACCAGGGAGACGGCGGCTCTGGCCGCGAAGGGCTGCGCCCGATCGTTCTTGTAGCCATCCGCCCAGTCGCAGATGGCCTTGACGAGAATGACTTCCACATTCATCCGCTGCGCCGCGGCGTAGGCACCCGCCCCCTCCATCTCGCCCCCCTGTGCCGTGGGAAAGGCTTCGAGCAGGGCATCGCGGAACGCGAGATCGTCGGTGAGCTTCTCTCCCGAGAGCAGGGGGCTCTGGAAGACATTGACGGTGTCCTCACCCCGGCCGAGCTTCCAATCCGCACGTCGCGTCCGGAATCGCTCGGACAAGATGGGGCCGCAAGGCAGCGGCTGCCCCCGGTGGACCACCCTCTCACCCACACGCTGCAGTTCATAGGGAAACACGGTCTCGGCGACGATGACATCTCCGAGCCGTTGCTTGTCTGGCCCGATGCCGAAGGCGATCCCGACCATCACGATGGCCTTGGGAGCGAGTTCCTTGATGGCATCACCCATCGTGAGCGTGGAGCCACCGTGCCCCATGCTCCCCATAGTGCTCTCCACGTGAGCAGCGACGTACTGGCCGAACTGGCCCAGACGGTAGGTGGTGTTGCGCAGAGAGCCCTCGACCAGGCTCCTTCTTCCGGGAAAAGGCTTCAGCACCTCATACAAGGCGTTGCGTTCCACCTCCGTTGTCGTGAGCAGCAGCACATCCACCCGGGGCAGAAGTCCCTGCAACTCCCGGGAGGTGACAGCCTCGAACACCGGAGGAGGACCGAAGGTGACAGGAGGGACGTAGCTGAAGTGGCACCGGGACCCCTCGCGGATCTCCTGAATGAACTTCACGCCCACCTGACCGAGGAGTGAATCGAGCGCACCGCTCTCGGCGTCCTGGAGCAGCCGGGCAATCTTTTCCCTGGGAAGTTGGATGGGAAGGATGAATCTTCCCTCCTGCAGAGCAGGAGCGGATGCCCTGGCTTCATAGCGGGTGGAAAGCGGCCCGGTGAGCAGTTCCCCGGAGAAGGCAGCGGGCACGGGAACGGACAGCCAGAGATCGAGCGAAGCCGTGGCAAGAGAGGAAACGGTCTCCGTGGTCGAGTCGGCGCGTGCAGCGGGAAGAGGCGCGGCCTCCAACGTGCGGCGCCGGAAGTCGAACAGATTGGAATCGCATCCGCGCAGGTACAGCACCGGGGAGAAGGCCTCCGCGCTCTCATTGAACTCCTCCAGGACGCTGCTCCGGGCGTCATGCAGGCCGCGCGCCACATCTCCCTTCGCAGTTCCAGCCAGCGTGAGCGAGCGATAGAGCGCCATCGCACAATGCCGTGCGACGTCCGCCTTTACGGGCCACAGATACGCCACCACCGCCGCGGCGCCGGACTGAACCAGGAGCTCCGCCGCGCTCATCAGCCCATCGGGGTTCGCCCCTTCGCGGGGCTCCAGAACAATCAGACGCAAATCCCTAGGGAACGCGGGGCTCAACTCCGAGGCCAGCTCCCTCACCTTGAGCCAGGAAGGCGCGCCCTCTGTGCTCGACATCCGCAAGCACAGGGACTCCTCAGCCAGTTCCCCATGCCCGATGAAGTGGAGGATGTGCGGCGTGGGCCCATGCCGCAGTCGCTCCTTGACGAAGGAAGCACTGGCACGAGAGCCCGTGAGCGGCTCCAGCCATTTGATTTCTCCTGACTGGATGCTCGGTTGCAGCTTCGCATACAGCCGGTCGGGTCCCTCCTTGTCCGAAGGAGAGATGACGAGCAGCCGAACAGCGTCCTTCACTTCGCGCGGCTGCAAGAATCCCGTCGACTCGACGCCACGAGCAAGGAACACCTCCTGCGACGTGCCCAGGAAGCCAGACGGCGGGCCCGGCCGATAGAGCGCCTCCCAAGGGATAGTCTTCAGCCTAGGCCCCTTGGGGTTCAGCCGCAGCAAGACAGGCATGCCCTTCGCGGCGCCTTGAAGCGTGAGCAGGGCATCCCGCAGCCCCTGCTGGAAGAGGGCATCGTGGAGTTCCCGGGCCTCGTGGAGCGCCTTGCCCTGGAGGGAGCGCGTCAGGACGGACTCGTCCAAGGCCGCCGTTTTCACCCACTCACCGAATTGGTGCACAGTCTCCGGCGAGAACCGCGCGCCCAGGGAGTGGGGGGCCCATTGCACATCCTGGCCCGCTCCCCAGGCGGTGGCGCTGAGCACATCCCCTGTCTGGGTGATGTCGATCTCCAGCCACAGCTCCGAAACCACCGGTCCATCCTTGTTCATGCGCGGCGGAGCTTACTCCTTCACGAAGGAGCATGCGCTCCAGCAGAGCCAGTCCGCATGTCCTGCCGGCCCTCCTCACCAGGAGTGTGGGGCTCGTGGTTCTGTTGGATGCACTCGGAGAAGTGGTCGATTTCCCGCCCTCGGGTAGCTCGAGTTCCACCATGTCCTCGGCGCGGTCGTCCCGGCGTCGGATGGGCCCCTGGTACGCACCCGGTAAAGGTGGCAACCTGCCTCCATCTCCTTCCGGGCGTTGATCACCGCATCAACGGCTTTCGAGCATGTCCGTCGTTCGCTCTCCGCGCGGTGTCCTCCCTCCCGAGCCTGGTCCCCAGACCACGGACACCTCCGGGGAGCACACCGCCAGCGAGGCGAGCCAGACGCCCGACACCACCGCGTTGACGCTCGACCTCACCGCGTCCCACTCGGAAGAGCCCGCTCCCCTCACCGCCCCGTCCCTCCGCGTCTTCGAGGACGACGAACTGGTCGCCTTCCGCTACCGCATCCGGGGCCTGCTCGGGCGCGGCGGCATGGGCGAGGTCTATGACGCGGAGGATCTCGAGCTCGGCGAGCGCGTCGCGCTCAAGGTTCTCCGGCGCGAGCTCGCCGAGCGGTCAGGCGCCCTGGAGCAGCTCAAGCGGGAACTCGCGCTCGCCCGCAAGGTCTCCCACCCGAACGTCTGCCGCCTCTTCGACGTGGGCTTCCATCTGCGCACCGGCCCCCGCGGACCCGAGCGCCTCTGCTTCCTCACCATGGAGCTGCTCCAGGGCGAGTCCCTCTCCGCCCTGCTGCGCCGCACCGGTCCGCTCCCGCCCACCGAGGTGCTCCCGCTCGCACGCCAGCTCTGCGAAGGACTCCTCGCCGCGCACGAGGCCGGCATCGTCCATCGCGATCTCAAGAGCGCCAACGTGCTGCTCGTCCCGGGCCGGCCCGGCACTCCGCCCCGCGCCGTCATCACCGACTTCGGCCTCGCGCGGCTCGAGGACGAGGCCACGGCGGCTCCCAGGGGGTCCGGCACACGGCTGGCCGGCACGCCCGCGTACATGGCGCCCGAGCAGCTCCAGGGCGGGCCCCTCTCCCCCGCCACGGACCTCTACGCGCTGGGCATCATCCTCTTCGAGCTGCTGACGGGCACCCGCCCCTTCCAGGGAGAGGATGTCTGGAGCGCCGCGCGCCAGCGGCTCCATTCCCCCGCGCCCTCGCCGCGCACGCTCCGCCCCGGGCTCGACAGGCGGTGGGAGGCCCTCGTCCTGCGCTGCCTCGAGCGCCTCCCCGAGCAACGTTTCCAGCGCGCCCACGAGGTCCTCGCCGCGCTCCCCACCCCAAGGGGGGCACGTCCGCTCGCGCAGTGGCTCCGGGCCGAGGCCCGCCGCGTCCTCGGACGCTTCGCCCTGCTCCTGGGTGGACTGTTCGCGGCCTTCCACCTCCAGCCGTCGGACACCGCCCCCGCGCGGCTGGCGCCCGCCCGCCGCTCCGTGGCCCTCCTCGGCCTGATGGATCGGACGTCGCGGCCCGACAGCGCCTGGCTGTCGATCGTGATCGACCAGGCACTCGCCATCGAGCTGAGAGCCGGTGAGCGGATTCGTCTCGTCTCCCGCAGTGGCGAAGCGAAGGCCGCCCTCTCGCTTCCGGACGCCGAAACCCATCCCCCCGAGACGCTGACCAGGCTGCGCGGCCTGCTCGGGAGCGACCTCGTGCTGCTGGGCTCGTACGCCCTCATGGAGTCCCCTGGCGCCACGCGCCTGCGTCTGGTGTTGCGGCTCCAGGACACCGCCACCGGAGCCACCGTCGCGCTCGTGGAGGAGAGCGGTCCCCTGAAGCAACCGCTGCCCCTGTTCACTCGCGCTGGCGCCCGCCTCCGGGAGGCGCTCGGCGTTCCGGACGAGACCCTGTCCCCACCGCTCGAGAGCGGCCTGCCATCCCGCCTCGACACCCTGCGGCTCTACGCCGAGGGGATGACCCGGCTTCGTCAGCAGGATGGAGCCGGAGCCCAGGCGCTCTTCGAACAGATGATCGCGCTGGAGCCGGAGCCGACGCTCCCCCATGCGCGGCTCGCCTCGGCCCTGGTGGCGAGGGGCGAGCGCGGCCGGGCCCAGGAGGAGTTTCGCAAGCTCCTCTCCCACCCGGAAAGGCTCTCGCTCAAGGGCCGCCTCGACAACGAGGCCCAGTCCGCCATGTATGCGCGGGACAAGCAACGGGCGGTGGAGCTCTACCAGCAATACGTCGGCCTGTTCGCGGACGAACCCGAAGGGGCGCTCTCCCTCGCTGGCGCACAGCTCACCGCCGGGGACCCGGCGGCGGCACTCGCCACCCTGGCGAAGCTGCGCGAACGCTCGCCTCCGCCCGTCTTCACCGTCACCCTCGATAACACCGAGGCGAAGGCCGCCCTGAAGCTTCGGGACTTCCCTCGCGCCCAGGCCGCGGCGGACCGCGCGGCCGTCCGGGCCGCGGAGTTGAAGGACTGGTACTCCGCGGGCGTCAACCGCAGCCTGGAGGCGGAGGTCTTGACCTCGCAGGGAGCCCGGGAACGCGCGCGGGAAGTCCTGAGGGACGCCGTCCGGCTCTTCCGCCGCTCCGGAAACCGGCGCTCCGTGGCCGACGCCATCCGCCAACAGCTCTCGCTGCTGCCGGTGGGGGACCTGAAGGGCGGGCTCCAGGTGGCACGAGAGGCGAAGGCCCTCTACGCCGAGCTCGGCTATTCCGCCGGGCTGTGCATGACGCTCCTCGACATGGGAGAGCACGAGCACCTGCTGGGCGAGCCGCGCGAGGCCCTTCGCACCCTGGAGGAGGCGCTGCCCCTCTGCCACGAAACACGCCTGCCGCGCCTGGAGATGGAAGGCTGGAGGCTGGTGGGCACGGTTCACCGGGGCCTGGGAGCGCTCGACGCCGCCGGGGCCGCGTTCCGCGAGCAGCTTCGGATCGCACGGGAGCAGCAGAGCCTGGCGGTGGCCGCCACCGCGCTCCTGGAGTTGGCGGAGCTCACGCTCGTGCGAGGAGACCTCGCCGAGGCACGGCGGCTCCAGGACGAGGCACGCGGACTCCCCCAGACGTCGGGACAGAACGAGCCAGAGAACCTCGACGGCCTGCGCCAGGCCTGGCTCGCCTTCGAGGAAGGCCACCTCGACGAGGCCGGGCGGCTGGCGGACGCGGCCGTGACGAGCGTGCCGGAGCTCTTCGTGCCCGAGGCCCACCTCCTCCGGGCCCGTATCCTCCTCGCCCAGCAGCTGTACAAGGAGGCGAACGTCGCCCTCCTGGAGGCCGGTGAGCCCAGCCCGCTGATGACGTGGATTGGCCTGAAGATCCAGAGCGCCCGCCTTCGCGCCGCGCGAGGAGGCGCCTCGGAGCGGGAGGAGGCGCGCACGAGCCTCCAGGAGCTGCTGGCCCGGGCCGGGAAGGTGGGCTGGCTGGAGGGGCAATACGAGGCGCGCCTGGCGCTCGCGGAGGTGGAGCTGGCCTCGGGAAGGCGGGCGGCCGGGCTCGCGCGGCTGGAGGCGCTCGAGCGCGACGCCCGGAAGAGCGGCCTCGGGCTGTGGGCCGCGAAGGCCGCCCGGCTGCGGTAGATTCCAGGCCGTGCCTCCCGACGACGAAACGCTGTCCAACCCCGGGCCGGAGTCCCACGCCCCGGCGGCACGCCCCAGGCCCTTCCTGCTCGCCGTCATGGAGATGGAGCAACCGCTGGCGCGCCCTTGTCTGTATGGGTTGGACGCGCTGGACGAGGTACTGCTCGGCCGGGGCGCGACACGGGTGTGGAGCCGGCGGTCGCACGAGGGACGCAGACAGCTCGTCCTCCAATTGCCAGACCGTTGGATGTCGCGAGAGCACGCCCGGCTGGTGCGCGCGGGCGAGCAGTGGATGCTGGAGGACGTGAACTCGAAGAACGGGCTCCGGGTGAATGGCGAGACCCGGGGCCGCGGCTGGCTGGCGGATGGAGATCTCATCGAGCTCGGCCACACCCTGCTGCTGTTCCGGCTGACGGCGAGCACGGGGCCCACGTTCTCACTGGACACCAGCGGCGGAGAGCCCCAGGAGCCGGTGCCCGGCTTCGCCACGATGAACCCCGGGCTGACGCAGGAACTGGCGAAGCTCGCGCGGGTCGCACGCACGCCCGTGCCCGTGGTGGTGGAGGGCGAGACGGGAACGGGCAAGGAGCTGCTGGCGCGCGCCTACCACGCGCTGTCGGAGCGGCCCGGCGAGTTCGTGGCCGTCAACTGCGGCGCGCTCCCGGACACGCTGGTGCAGTCGGAGTTGTTCGGCTACCGCAAGGGCGCCTTCTCCGGCGCCAACGAGGATCGCCCGGGGCTCGTGCGCAGCTCGGATCGCGGCACCCTCTTCCTGGATGAGATTGGCGAGCTGCCCTTGCCGGCCCAGGCCTCGCTGCTGCGCGTCCTCCAGGAGAGCGAGGTGCTCCCCGTGGGAGGGACGAGGCCGCTCGCGGTGGACCTGCGAGTGGTGGCGGCGACGAACCGGGACCTGGGGCGGATGGTGCGCGAGGGCTCCTTCCGGAGCGATCTGCTCGCGCGGTTGTCGGGGCTGCGGCTGTGGATTCCCCCGCTGCGCGAGCGGCGCGAGGACGTGGGCCTGTTGGTGTCGGAGCTGCTGCGGCGCCTGGTGCCCCCGGGAGCCCGCGGCCCGTCCTTCACACCGGCGGCGGCGCGGGCCCTGTTCCGCCACGAGTGGCCGCGCAACGTGCGCGAGCTGGAGCATGCCCTGGCCCTGGCCGTGGCGCTCTCTCCGGAGCGCATCGGCCTCGAGCACCTGCCCGCCGAGCTCCAGGCGGAGCCGCCGCCCCGTGCGCCGGAAACGGCCCCTCCCGAAACTCCACCCGACACCCGGGAGCGGGACGAATTGCTCGCGCTGCTCCGCGAGCACCAGGGCAACGTCAGCCGGATCGCCCAGGCGCTGGGGACCTCGCGGGCGCAGGTGCACCGGCTCTTCAAGCGGCACGGGCTGGAGCCCGAGTCCTTCCGGTCCTGACCCCGCCTCCGGTGTACCAGGTGTACCAATGGTCCAGGGGTGTACCGGCCCGGGAGCTCCGGGACTGGTACACCCGGGCCACCGCGGCCCCCTGAATCCAAGGGCTTGTCCCGGTGCATGGGCTGGCGTGGTGCTTGCTGTGGCGGACCTTGGGATCCAAACCCCGAGGCACACGCATGAAGCACGTTTTCGTCCGTCGGATTCTCACGGGCCTGCTGTCCGTCCTTCCCCTGGTGGGCTCCACCGGCGACGCCGCGCAGGTCTCCCACCGCGCCGCGCCGCTTCCTCCCGACAGCCCACTGGCCCTGCTGCCCGTGGATCCACGAGACAAGCCGCACGCGCCCGGCCGGGAGCGAAACGGAGACAACCACCGGGACCGGGGCAATCCCACCGAGTGGATCCGCCAGCACGGCACGCCCGTGTACGACCAGGCCACCGCCATCACCTGGTCCCGCGCCCACGTCTACACCGTGGGCAACAGCGGCGAGGACCTCGACGGCAACACGAGCGCCGGCGCCCAGGACACCTTCCTGATGAAGCACTCGCTGGCGGGTGCCCACCAGTGGACTCGGCAGCTCGGCTCCTCGGCCAATGACTACGCCACCGGCGTGGCCGCCTTCACTCCGGCCGATACAAACACTCCCGCGTTCCTTTATGTGACGGGCTACACCTCCGGCCGCATGCCGTCGGCTCCCGGCCTCAACGCGGGCGGCGCGGACCTGTTCCTCACCCAGTACGATGACGGAGGCACTGCCAACTGGACGCGGCAGCTCGGCTCGTCCGGCGGGGACTACGCCCAGGCGGTGGCCACCGACACGGCCGGCAACGTGTACGTGGCGGGCTACACCACCGGCAACCTCGACAACAACACCAGCGCGGGCCTCAAGGATCTGTTCCTCGTGAAGTACGACGCAAGCGGGAACAAGAAGTGGACCCGCCAGTTCGGCACGCTCAAGAACGACGAGGCGCGGGCCGTCACGGTGGACGCCAACGGCGCCATCTACGTCGCCGGCCTCACCCACGGCTCGCTGGCCGGCACCAACACCAGCCTCGGCGACGCGGACATGTTCCTGGCGAAGTATGACGCCTCGGGCAACCGCCAGTGGTTGAAGCAGTTCGGCACCTCGGACGTGGACGTGGCACAGGGCGTCACCACCACGCGCTCCGCCACGGGCGTAGTGGACGTGTACGTCTCCGGCTACACCCTGGGCGCCTTCGTGGGAACACGCGCGGGCGGTTATGACGCCGTGGTGGCGAAGTACGGCGCCGATGGCACCGCGGGCTGGAAGGTGCAGCGAGGCTCGGCCGGCAACGACCTGGCCTACGGCATCACCGCGGACGGCACGGGGAATCTCTTCTTCACCGGCACCACCAACTACGACCTCGGCACCAACCTGTCGGCGGGCAGCAACGACGTGTTCCTCACGGAGCTGCGCGCCTCGGACGGTGTGCACAGGCTGTCGCGGCAGCTCGGCTCCACCCACCCCAGCGACTCGCTGGCCGAGGGGGACATCGCCTTCGGCGTCACGGTGGACAACTCCGGCGGCATCTACGTGGCGGGCTACACCGAGGGCGAGTTCGCCGACACACTGCTCGCGGGGGACAAGGACGTCCTCATCGCGAAGTATGGCGGGGGTTGCGACTTCCTCGCCCCGAACACGTGCGACGGTGGCTCCGGCTGGGGTGACCCGCACCTGAGCACCTTCGATGGCAACGTGTACGACTTCCACGCGGTCGGCGAGTTCATCCTGGCCGAGTCCACCCATGGCTCGCCCTTCACCATCCAGGTGCGCCAGGCCGCCTACAATCCCTCCATCGCCGTCATCTCCGCCGTGGCGGCGCGAGTGGGCACGGACAGGGTGGTGCTCCACCGAAGCCGGTCGACCGTCTCCATCAACGGCGTGGCGACGTCCATCATGGGCGTCCTCCCACTGCCCGGTGGCGGCTCCATCTCCCGCCAGTCCGATGGTGCGTTCCTGGTCGCGTGGCCGGGCGCGGAGCGGATGAAGGTCTACGACTACGGCGCCTCCCTGAACGTCTTCGTGCTCGTGCCCGCGTCCTACCGGGGCAACGTGCGAGGCCTGCTCGGCAATGACAACGACATCCCCGCGGATGACTTCGCGCTGCGGGACGGCACGCCGCGGGCCGCGCCGCTCACCTTCGAGCAGCTGTATCGCGACTCCGACAGCTTCGCCCACAGCTGGCGCATCACCCAGGCCGAGTCCCTCTTCGACTACGAGCCCGGGCGGGATACCGCGTACTACACGGACCTGAACGCGCCTTATTCCTGGGCCAGCAACCACCACCTGACGCCGCAGGAGCGGCAGGACGCGGAAACGCTCTGCCTCAACGCGGGCGTGACGCAGCCCTTCGCTCTCGAGGCGTGCATCCTGGACGTGAGCCAGACGGGCGACCCGGGCTTCGCGGCGGGCGCGGCCCAGGCGCAGGGATTCCTGGGAGTGCTGTTCCCCTACGATCCTCTGCCCCCCGCGCCCCAGCCCATCTACTGGCAGGACTTCAGTGGCACGGTGGGCTCCGAGTGGAGCCACACGCAGACGAGCACCTCACCCGTGGGCAACCGGAAGTACCTCGGGGCGTTCGGAGACGGCCCGGTGACGCTGGTGGTGCCGAACCTGCCGGACCACACGAAGGTGACGATCAGCTTCGACCTGTTCGTCATCGGCGGCTGGGCGGGAGACACGTGGGGCGTGAACATCGACGGCGTGGGCGAGCAGCGCACCACCTTCTCCAACACGGCGAGCCCGCAGGCCTTCCCCGAGTGGAACGTGACGGCGAGCTACTCGGCGTACTCCGGCGCGGCGGAGGTGGACACGCTGGGCTACGCGGCGGGTGACTCCGTCTACAAGGTGAAGTTCACCGTGGACCACCTCGACCCGGTGCTGCGGCTGGACTTCTTCGGCGAGGGCCTGAGCTCGCAGACGTGGGGTGTGGACAACGTCCAGGTGCAGCTCCAGTAACGCGCGGTCACGGGAATCCACACATGAATGCGAACGGGATGTCGATGAGGCGCTCGCCGGCGCGGGCCCTGCTGGTGGGCCTCGTGCTGGCGCTCGGTTGTGCGCGGTCCGAGGAACAGGAAACGCCGCCGGAGCAGCGGGAGCAGGCGGTGAACGGGCTGGTGAGGCGGGCCCTGGTGTCAGGAGGCGTGCGGCACTCGCTGGCCGTCAAACCAGACGGGACGGTGTGGGCCTGGGGCGCCAACAGCTCCGGCCAGCTCGGAGACGGCACCGTCACATCGCGCACGAAGCCGGTGCGGGCCACGGGGCTGACGGCCATGAAGGCCGTGGCGGCGGGCTACCAGCACTCGCTGGCGCTGGGCACGGACGGCAAGGTGTTCGCCTGGGGCGCCAACAACTCCGGCCAGCTCGGCGAGGCCACCACCACCCCGCGCCGCCTCATCCCCACGGAGGTGACGGGCATCGCGCAGGGCGTGGACCTGGCCGCGGGGCTGTACCACTCGATGGTGCTGCGCGCCGATGGCACGGTGTGGACGTGGGGCGCCAACAGCTACGGACAGCTCGGGAACGGCACCACGGCCAACCAGGTGACGCCCTCACAGGTGGGGGGACTTCCCTCCGTGGGCGTGACGGCCGTGGCGGCGGGTGCCTACCACTCGCTGGCGCTGGACGTGGATGGCAGGGTGTGGACGTGGGGCTCCAACAGCTATGGGCAGCTCGGCGACGGCACCACCACCCCCAAGCGCTCCGTGGCGGCGAAGGTGCCCGGGCTCGAGAACGTGGTGGCCATCTCCGCGGGCTACTACCACTCCCTGGCCCTGCGGGTGGACGGCTCGGTGTGGGCCTGGGGAGAGAACCTCAACGGCCAGCTCGGCGATGGCACCATCACCCGGCGCTTCGCACCGGTACGGGTCACCGCCACCGGGCTGCCGTCCATGGTGGCGCTGAGCGGCGGAGGCCTGCACTCGCTCGCGCTCGGGACGGACGGCTCGCTGTGGGCCTGGGGCTCCAATGCCCGGGGCCAGCTCGGTGACAATGACCGCGCCAATCACCTGACGCCGGTGAAGATGCTGGGGCTCTCCAACGTGGTGGCGCTCGATGGAGGGGACACGCACTCGATGGCGCAGCGCGTGGACGGCTCGCTGTGGGCGTGGGGTGACAACGGCTACGGACAGGTGGGCGAGGTTCCCCTCGTCGACCAGCCCGCTCCCGTGCAGGCGCTGACCGCCTCCGCGCGCGGCATGGTGACGGCGGGCACCGCGTTCTCCTATGTGCTGCGCGCGGACGGCTCGCTGTGGGGCTTCGGGCTCAACGACTGCTACCAGATGGCGAGCACCGACCCGGACATCGGCCACAGCCCCGTGAAGGTGACGGGCATCGACAACGTCCGCATGGTGTCCGCCGGCCATGACTTCGTCATCGCGCTGCGCTCGGACGGCACCGTGTGGGGCTGGGGCAATAACGGACGCACCCAGCTCGGCGATGGGACCCCGGTGAACCGGCACACTCCGACGCGGGTGAGGGACCCGGAGGATCCAACGGGCCTGAAGCCGTTGGGCCAGATCGCGTCCGTGTCCGCCGGCTTCAGCCACGTGCTGGCACTGCGCTCGGATGGGACCGTCTGGGCGTGGGGCTACAACGATTACGACCAGATCGGGGACGGGATTCCCTCCACCACCTCCATCGTGAGGTTCGTTCCGGTGAAGGTGAAGGGGCTCGACAACGTGGTGGCGGTGTCCGCCGGCAGGTATCACTCGCTGGCACTGAAGGCGGACGGGACCGTCTGGGCGTGGGGTGGCAACATGGACGGCCAGCTGGGAATCGGGTCGACCGTCGCCAAGGTCTCGCTCCCCGTGCAGGTGCCGGGCCTGAGCGGAGTGGCGGCATTGGCGGTGGGCACCCGGGCGCTCAAGGCGGATGGCACGGTGTGGACCTGGGGCAACAACCAGTTCGGGTATCTCGGAAACGGGAATGCCCCCGTGGGCAGCAACGTCCCCGTGCAGGTGCCTGGCCTGGACCGGGTGGTGGCGCTGTCCGACTCCAACGGCGTCCTCGCCCTGCGCGCGGATGGCACGCTGTGGGCCTGGGGGCCCAACAACGGTGGCCAGCTGGGAACCGGCACGACCTCCTACTCCGTCACCACTCCGGTCCGTTCCGCCACGCTCAACGGCCTGGTGTCGATCGGAGGCGGCAGCGCGCACAGCCTCGTGATGCTCGCGGACGGCTCGGTCTGGGCTTGGGGATACAACGCCAATGGCCAGCTCGGGGACCCCACGCTGGCCTCCCACCTCACGCCGTTCCAGGTGGTGCTGCCCTGAGCACGGGAGCGCATCAGTAGTCCGGACGGCAGACCCAGGGCTCGGTCCCGGAGGCGCGGTGACAGCGCTGGAAGGGACCGCAGCCCTCGGGAACTTCCGGGTCGCAGGGCTGGCGGCAACGGAAGACATGGCAGACGAGCCCCTCGGGACAGGGGGGCTCGTTCCCGCCACAACGGGCGGCACACCGCATCCAGACCTCACCCGGGCGGTGTGGGGCGTAATCCACGAGGCACCTCTGCTGCTCGGGGCAGGGGGCGCGTTGACAGTCCTCACCGTGGACCCGCGCGCAGACCGAGCTGCGCTCTCCGACCTGGACGCAGCGCTGTCCTTCGGGGCAGGAGCGGCCATCACATGTGGGGCGTGTGCCACCTCATCGGCATTCCCGTGGGCAATCGAAGTACTCCCAGTCCGCGGGATCCTCGCAGCGCTCCGCCCACTCAGCCTCGCTCATCTACACACCAGGCGTCACGCCGTGATGAGACCCGCCACGTCCCCTTCTCTCTCGGGCACCAAGCCATCCGAAGAAAGTCCGTGCAGGGGTCTGTCCTCAGCTCAAGGGCAGGAAGGGGCGCTCCGGGCACGGTGTCGCCAAACTTGTCCAACTGTTGGACAAGTTCATGAAGAGCGCGCCCGGGAGGCGGACAGCACCCGCGGGCGTGAGTTGCGTGGAGCGTGCGGACCTGAAAGGACCTTGCTCCGATCGCCCTGGCGCGACTGAGCGGCGCCGAGTGTCCGTGAGATGAGACACGCCAGCCCCATGAGGGACGGCGAGCGCCGCGCTCCAAGCCATTGCCCACTCGGAGCGGCGTGCCTGTGTCATCTGGCCCACCGCTTGCTCATGGGGTTGCGTCGGGGAGATTGACCGGACAGGTCATGTGCCGCACCCTGAGGGTCATGGCACGTGACGAAGAGCCGCGAGAGGACGCCTATCCCCGGGCGCCCTCGCGGGAAGAGTGGGCGAGGATGAGCGAGGTGGAGAGGGCCCGGGTGGTGGAGGAGTTGCCCGGGGAGGTGACGTGGGACGAGATGGCGATGCCGGAGGGAGACCTGCACTCCCAGGCGAAGATGGGCGCGTTGCAGGCACTCAAGGGGTACTTCTCGCGGCAACAGCGGCGGGTGTACGTGGGCTCGGAGCTGCCGGTGTATTACCCCGCCGAGCGCCGCTTCGCGCCGGACCTGGTGGTGGTGCTGGACGCGGAAGCGCACCCGCGCAGCAAGTGGGTGGTGAGCCACGAGGGCAAGGGGCTGGACTGGGTACTGGAAGTCCATGTCGGCGGCGATCGGAAGAAGGATGCCGAGTACAACGTGGAGCGCTACGCCCGGGTGCGCATTCCCGAATACTTCATCTACGACCGGGCCCGGCAGCGGTTGTACGGGTACCGGCTGCCCTCGCCCGAGGCGCGGGAGTACGTCCCCATTGCCTCGGAGGGTGGCCGGTTCAGCTCGGAGGTGCTGGGGTTGGAGCTGCAGGTGGAGGAGGGGCGGTTGCGCTTCTGGGCGGGGAGCGCACTGCTGCTGGAGTACGAGGAGCTCATCGACCGGATGCGGGAGTCGATGAAGGGGCTGCAGCAGCGAGCGGACGCGGATGCCCGTCAGGTGGAGGAAACGGAGCGGCTGCGCCAGGAAACGGAGCAGCGGCTGGTGGAAGAAACACGGCGGCGCGAGGAGGAAACGCAGCGGCGCGAGGAATTGGAGCGGCGCCTCGCGGAGGCTCGAGCCGAACTGGAGCGCCTCAAACAGCGTGGGCCATGAGGTGACCTCCCAGATGAGGTGCGGCCTCCCGTTTCGCGAGGTGATAGAAAGGCGAACGGAAGGAGGCCGCACATGGCCGACGAATCACCCTTCAAGGGCGGGCGACTGGGGCCGTTCCACCTCGGCAGGCGTTACAAACACAAGGAGCTCGGAGCGGGCCTGGGCCGTGTCTACGAGGCACACAACGTCGACACCGGGGCGTCGGCCCTCGTGCTCACACCCGACCGGAACGCGGACTGGGAGCCCATGGAGGACTGGCGGATCTCCGCCTCCTCGCACGAGTCGCCTCCCTACGTCGCGCTGGAGGTGGGGCATGCCCCGGCCTCGGGCCGGCTGCCGGCCCTGGCGGAGTTGCTCGACCTGCTGGCCTCCGCGGTCGAGCGGTTGGAGCAGAACGCCGAGGCCCGCGCCCACCTGACCCGCGAGCCCATCGGACTGGCGCGCAGATGGCTCGGACGTTCGCGACGATGGCTGCGCTCCTGGCGGGGGCGCTCCCTCGCGGGCCTCGCCACGGTAGCGCTCGGCGTGGGCCTGTGGCTGGGCATCACCCGCTTCGACAATGGTCCGGAGCCTGAAGCCCTCACGGCCCATGGAGTGGGCGCCGAGGCCGCGGCCCGGCTCGATGCGCCCATCATGATCGACAAGCACGATCGGGGTGAGATGGCCATCGCCTATCCCATGCCTGGAGGCCCCTTCCGCAACCAGGCCAAGGCGCCCTGCTTCCCCGACGAGGGCGAGGTGGAGATCAATGGCGGGTGCTGGGTGGAGCTCGCCAAGCGTCCCCCCTGTCTCAAGAACCAGGCCGAGTACCAGGGCAAGTGCTACCTGCCGGTCGCCGCGTCAGCCCGAAAGCCCCAATCCATCCTTCCGTGAGCCAAGGTGCTTGCATGACCGGAAAAGTCATGTTCCTATACGGACTCGCGAAGTAGGACAGGAAACCCACTGACTGCCAGCGGTGGATGCCGTGGCTTCCCTCCCAAGGGCTGTACCGGCGTACCCGCGTCATGGCGGGGCGCCACCTCAACGCTCCCCGCGGTGCCTGGCAGCCCACGGTGGAGCGTTGTTCTTTTCTGGGGTGGAACGTGACCGAGCAGAATCTCCTCTCGAAGACACTGAGCAACATGGCCCGCGAAGCCCGGATGCGCGCGGGTCTTACCCAAGAGGACGTGGCCGAGCGCCTCGACCTCCACCAGGAGGTGTACGGCCGGATCGAACGAGGATCGCTGCTCCCCAGCATCCTCACCCTGCGGCGTCTGAGTCTGGTGTTGCATGTTCCCGCGGATGAGCTGCTCGGGATCGCCTCCACGCATCCGTCCGCGTTGACGCACTCACCGCCCGCCAGGCGGGATTCGCCCCAGGTCAGGCGGTTGATCCGCTCGGTGCGCGAGCTGAGTGCTTCCCGGCTGCGGACGCTGAGTCTCCTCATCTCCCACTTCCGGCGCCGCGACTGAGCCTCCAAACGAGAAGGCCCCCGTCCCCTTCCGGGAACGAGGGCCTCATCTTCACGGCGAAAGGGCTCAGCTCTTGTACTTCACCGAGCAGCCGTACGGCTCGGTGGTGGAGGCCGGCACGGGCTTGCCGGACAGGAGCGCGTCCACCGCCGTCTTCACGTGGTTGGTGGTGCCCTCCTTCTTGTTGCCGCGCGGATCATCGTCGATGGCGCCCGCGTAGCGCACCACGCCCTGCTCATCGATGACGTACATGTGCGGCGTCGTCTTGGCGGCGTACGCCTTGCCCACCGTGCCGCTCGGGTCCTGCAGCACCGGGTAGCCGAAGCCCTCGGTCTTCTTCCAGGCCGCGGACTTGTCCGGCGTGTTGCTCGCGGTGGAGTCCACCGCCAGCCACACCACCTTCTTCGCGTCCACGCCCGAGAACGTCTTCTGCATGGTGTCGGCCGTGTAGTGGCGCTGCACGAAGGGGCAGCCCGGGTTGGTCCACTCCAGCACGACGATCTTCCCCTTGTACTGCGACAGCGTGTGCTCCTTGCCGGCCTCGTCCTTCAGGGTGAAGGCCGGAGCGGGCTTGCCCACCTGGGCGGTATCGGCGGCGATGGCCGCCACGGGCAACATCACAGCGAGGGCCACTGCGGTGAAGAAAGGCTTCATTCGCTCTGCTCTCCTTGTGGGGTACTGCGGAAGAAACAACTCGCGGGCGGCGGCTATCGCGCGTCGGCCACCCGCTCGGCCGCCCGGCGCACGGCGTCAGTGACGGAATCGGCGGTGAGGAGCTCGGGAAGCACCTCGGGCTTGTCGGGCGCCGCGGGGCTCACCACCAGGTACATGGGCACGCCCGCGCGGCCGAACTCGGCCAGCTTCGCGCTGATGCGCTCGTCCCGCCGCGTCCAGTCCGCCACGAAGAAGGCCACCTTGTGCTGCGCGAAGGCGGCGCGCACGTCCTCGCGCGTGAGCACCGTGCGCTCGTTGAACTTGCAGGTGAGGCACCAGTCCGCGGTGAAGTCGATGAACACGGGCTGCCCCGCCTTCAGCGCCGCGGCCACCGCCGCCTCGTCCCACGGCTGCGCCTCGGCCACCATGGAGGCCTTGCGCACGGCCGGGCCCGTCTCCTCGAAGCGCAGCGAGAGGACGCCGCCCACCACCAGGATGGCCACCACCGCCGCCACGCCCGCCGCCTTGCGGCCGCCCGAGCCGCCCTGCACCAGGCCATACAGCCACGCGCCCAGGCCCACCACGGCGAGGAAGGCGAGCAGCCGCGCCATGCCGTCCACGCCCGTGAGGCCGCCCATCACCCACACCAGCCACACCGTGGTGCCCAACAGCGCGAAGCCGAGCAGCTGCTTGCCGCGCTCCATCCACGCGCCCGGCTTGGGGAGGAACTTCGTCAGCCCGGGCACGAGCACCAGCAGGCAGAAGGGCAGCGCCAGGCCGAGGCCCAGCATGAGGAAGGTGGCCAGCACCGTGACCGGGCCCGACGCGAGCGCGAAGCCCACCGCGGTGCCCAGCAGCGGCGCCGAGCACGGCGTGGCCAGCACCACGGCCAGCACGCCCTCACCGGCGCTGCGCGCGAAGCCGTGGCTCGAGTCCACCTTCTCCACCAGCGAGGTGCCGTCCGTGCCCACGTTGAAGACGCCGAAGAGGTTGAGCGCGAAGGCCACCAGCACCGCGGCCACGGCGGCCACGAAGAGCGGCTCCTGGAACTGGAAGCCCCAGCCCACGCTGCTGCCGCCGGCGCGCAGGGCCAGCACCACCGCCGCGAGCACCAGCATGGAGCCCACGATGCCACCGGCGTACGCCAGCGCGTGCAGCCCCACCTGGCCGCGCTCGGCGTGCACGGTGCGGGTGAAGCCGTAGGCCTTGAGGGCCAGCACCGGGAAGACGCACGGCATGAGGTTGAGCAGCGCGCCCCCGAGGAAGGCGAAGAGCAGCACCAGTCCCAGGGACAGCGAGGACTCGGCGGCCACGGGCGAGGCCGCCACCGCGGACGTCTGGGCGGCCACGGGCTTCTCCGCCGCGGCGGCCACGGGAGCGCCGGGCGCGGCGGCCACCACGGAGGCCATCGGCAAGCTCACCGTCAGCGCGGAGGAGCCCAGGTGCAGCACGCCCGCGAAGCGGGGCTCCTGCGAGGGCACGTCCGGAGCGGCCTGGCCCTCCATCTTGAAGGTGCCGGGACGGCCCGCCACGGGCGACAGCGCCAGGCGCGCGATGCCGGGGATGCGCTCGGGGACGAAGAAGTCCTTGCCCACCGCGGGCACCGGCTGGCCCTGGGGGCCCGTCACGGTGAGCGTGCCGGTGAAGGGCTGGCCGGCGGTGAGCGGCTTCGTGTCGAGCGCGAGCGTCACCGCATGGCCGGAGCTCTCGGGCGCCACGGGCACGCGCGCGTGGGCCGCGGCGAAGACGGGCTCATGCTCGGCGTCCGGCCGCGTCTCGGGGCCCACGGGGATGTTGCGGGTGAGCATGAGCTGCGCGGGCAGACAGTGCACCTCGCACACCAGCACGTCCGCCGCGGCCGACAGTTGCAGCGAGCTCTCGGCCTTCTCGGAGGCACGGGCCTCGGCGAAGAGGAGCACCTCTTCCGCGTAGCCGTAGGTGGTGATGTAGCCGTCCGGAGTGCGGAAGGTGGACGGCGCGGGCCAGCGCAGCTCGCCCACGGTGGTGCCCGGCGTGTCCCACGTCACCTCGGAGGCCAGGCCCGACTCGCCCGGGTTCTTCCAGTAGATGTGCCAGCCCGGGTCCATGCGGAAGCGCACACCCACGCGGAAGGCGTCTCCCGCCTTCACCTGGGCCACGTCCGTCAGGAGGGCGGCTTCCACCCGGTCATTGCCCTCGTCCCGCGCACCACTGGCCATGGCCGTGGAAGGCAATTGCGCCCGGGCCTCGGCCGCACCGAGGCAGAGCCCCAGCACCGCGAGGAAGAGAAGGGCTCCCCAGCTCGAACGTCGTACCCGCTGCTTCATGCGACTCCCGTTAACCCACCGGCCCGCCGTTCGCCAGCCGGATGGCCGTGGATGGGCTCTCCTCAACCCTCCAGGCGGTCAGGCATTCCCGGTGGGCCCTGCCCCGGTGTTACGGGTGATACGCGGGCCGCCATTCCCAGGTTACAGGGGGGAGGGCCAGGGTGATGAGGGTGGATACCTTCCGTAGCGCTCGAATGCTCGCCGAGCGGCCGGGCCCCGAGGATTTCCTGGAGTGGAGCCGGTTCCGCCAGGACCCCCGGGTCGCGGCCACGCTGGGCGGGCTGCGCCCCGAGGAACGCCTCCGGAGGGATCTCGACGCCATCCTGGAGCATTGGGCGCGCCATGGCTTCGGCGTCTGGATGTGGCGAGAGCCAGCGGACGGACGGCTCATCGGCCACTGCGGTCTCCGGCATTACCCGGTGGAGGGCCAGGAGGAGCTCGAGCTGCTCTACGCGCTGCGCTTCGAGTCCTGGGGACAGGGGCTCGCCACGGAGATGGCCGCGGCCTCGCTGGAGGTGGGCTTCGGGCGGCTCGGCTTCGAGGACGTGGTGGCCTTCACGCTGACCACCAACAAGGCCTCGCGGCGCGTGATGGAGAAGCTGGGCATGCGCTACGAGCGGGACATCACCCACGCGGACCTGCCGCACGTCCTCTTCCGCATCACGGCGGCGGAGTGGCGCCAGGGCGCGGGGCGCGAACGGTTCCCGCTCAGCTGAACCCGCCGCTCAGTTCCCGGCCTTCCGGAAGGGGAGGGCGGGCTGGATGATGCTCAGCCCCGTGTGCGCGTCGGCGGCCCGGGCGCGGCGCACCATCAGCGCCGGCAGCTCGCCCGCGCGCCGCCCCACCGCGACCTTCAAGTCCGCCAGCCGCTCCACGTGGCGCTTCGCCGGCACCGCATCCACCGCCAGCCGCACCAGCTCGCGCAGCGCTTCCTCCGCCACCTTCAGCGACTGCTCGGCGGCGATCGGATTGCGCCGCACCAGCGACTTCCACGCCGACGACTCGGCCGCCACCAGCTCCAACTCCGTCCCCACCGCGCGGATGAAGCGGCCCTCGGGGCTGTCGGGCAACACGCGCTGCACCGGCACCGCCACGCGCCGCGTGTCCCCATTCTCCGTCCACGTCGTCGTCACCCCGAGCGACCAGTCCGCCAGCTCCAGCCGCCCCGTGAAGAGCGCCCGGCGCGCGAACGCGTGCGAGAGCGAGCCCAGCCCCACGTTCAACGCATCTCCCTCCACCCGCGCCGTGTAGCGGTGACGGCACTGCAGCTCCGTGAAGCCCATCGGCTTCACGAACACGCGCGCGTCCGTCCCCACCTCGCCGAACAGCTCGGCCACCAGCGCCGCCGCCGCCACCGGCAGGCCCTCGGCGTCATCCACGTGCGTGAAGCCCGTGCCCGCGGGCGCCGTGAGCGCCTCGAGAATCTCCGGCAGGTAGTGCCGCCCCAGTCCCAGCGCGTGCAGCGTGATGCCTGACTCGGCCACCTTGGAGCCCAGCGTGCGGAAGTCCGCCAGCGAGCGCGGGCCCACCGAGGGCTCTCCGTCCGTGAGCATCAGCATCTTCGGCCGCGCCCCCGGAATGAACAGCCGGCGCACCGCCGCCGCCCCCGAGTCCACCGCCTCGTGCAGCGCCGTGCCCTCGCCGGCCTGCAACGCCGAGAGGCTCTCGGCGAGCTCCGTGCGCGCCTCCGCGTCCATCAGCCGCATCGGCACCAACTGCTCCGGCACCCCGTCGAACGCCATCAGCCCCAGGTAGTCCTTCGGCCCCGCGCGCTCGACGAGCAACTGCGCCGCCTCCACCGCCGCGGCCAACGGCGCGCCCCGCATGGAAGCACTCCGGTCCAACACCAGGTTCATCGCCACGGGTGCACGCGGCGCGTCCGACTCGGCCTCCACGGTGACGAGCAGATGTACATCCCGGCCGCGCTCACCATCGCGCTCGACCGCCCAGGCCGTCAGCTTCATTGCTTCATCCTCCGTGCGAGGCACGCTCGTGTGCCCCGGTACCGCCGCGTCCCCTCAGTATCGCCCCACTGGCCCCCACGGCCGCAACCCGAAGGCGCTCCCATTCCCACCGCTCGGCCACCGGACTCGCGGACACGCTCCCGGAATGCAGGACCCGGACACTCCGCGAACCCTCACGAGCGGGTCTCCTCCACCCCACCCGGCCCCGCTCCGGGCTCCCACACCACGCGCCCCTCCACCCGCTTCATCAAACCCACCGTCTCGGCGGGCAGCCCCGCCAGCAGCGCGGGAGACTGCGTGGCCACGAGCAGTTGGGTCTCGGTGGAAGCGCGCCGCAGCAGCCGGGCGAGCACCGGCAGCACGCGCGGGTGGAGTCCCAACTCGGGACCGTCGAGTCCCACCAGCGGCGCCTTCCGGGGCGACAGACACAGTGCCGCCAGGCACAGCAGGCGCAGCGTCCCGTCCGAGAGGTCCGCCAGCGTCAGCTCGCCCCCCGCGCCGGCCTCGCGCCACACGCCGAGCACGGTGCCCGGCCCGCCCCGGGGTTTGACCGAGAGCGAGTGGAAGGAGGGCCAGGCCTCGCGCAGGGTGGCCTCGAGCTCGCGCCAGCGCTCGGGGTGCTCCACCATCAGGTGGAAGAGCACGGCGCTCAGGTTGGCGCCATCCGCCGCCAGCAGGGGCTCGGGCTCCGAGAGCACGGGCCGCCGGAGGGCCGCGCTCCTCGACACGTCGAAGCCCGGGTAGAAGCGCCAGCCCGAGACGAACGCCCGGAAGCTGGCCACGGAGCGCAGGGCCGGCTCCAGCTCCCCGCGCAGCACGAGTCTGTCCGGAGGCAGCACATGGGACGCCGCGATCACCCGGGGCCGGGGCGCCGCCCAGCTCACCGTGCGGCTCATCCCCCGGCCATTCTCGAAATCCAAGAACGTGAACGACTCCGACTCCTGGCCGCTCGCGTCCGTCAGCACGCTGGCGAAGCGCTCGGAGGTGACGCGGGGGGCGCTCTCGGGACCGCCCAGGCCCAGCGAGTACCGGAAGGCGAGGCCGGAGCCGCTGGTGACGCGCAGGGACAGGTGGAGCCGCTCGGGCGCGCCGGCGTGGAACAGCCGCTGGCCGGTGCCGCGCGGGTCCACGCCCGGAGGCAGCGGATGCTCCACCGCGAAGGCGAGCAGCGCCAGGCAGTCGAGCAGCGAGGACTTGCCCGAGCCCGGCTCTCCCGTGAGGACCGTCAGGGCGCCGAGCCGCGCGTCGAGGCCCTCGAGCACGCGGTACCCATCCACGCGCAGGTGCGTGAGCCGGAGGGGCGCTTCCAGCGGGCCCTGGGCCGCGAGCCGCGCGCGCACCACCTCGAAGGGCTCCGTCTCCAGCACGGCCGGCGAGAGCTGGATGGCGTCGACGAGGCCTCCGTCCTCCCCGAAGAGCACCTCCGCGAGCTCCAGCTCCGGGGCGAACCGCTCCAGCGTGCGGGCCACCTCCACCTCTGGCAGGCCCGACAGCGCGCCGAGCTCCGCGGCCGTCCACGCCTTGCCGTGGTGGCGCTGGTAGGCCTCTTTCAGGGCGGGCAGCAGCCGGTCGAAGCGCGCGAGCTCCTCCTCGGGATGCACCGGGGGGACCGCTTCACTTGCGCTCGATTGGCTCGGAGAACCCACGTGGGGTCGAAGATACACGGAGCCGCGGATTCCATCCCCGGAACGGGTGCCAGGCACCGGCTCGACAGGGAGACGCGTCCCTCCGCGTCACACTCGCGCCCCCGCGTCGTGTCCTCTGGACGCGGGGGCCGTGGCACTACTCGGCGTCGTACCCGCCGTACGCTTCGTCCGCCCCCCACAACCGTCCGCCGGTCGTCACCCTCACCGGCATGATGGTTCCCGACTCATCGTCCTCACCGCCCGGAACCACGTAGGCCAGCCCCTCGTCGTCCAGGTACGTCGTGTCGTCGTGCACCATGGCTCCTCCTGGGCGCTCTTCGTGTGGCCTCAGGTCGCCGACCCGCGGGCTCGACGCCTCACACGCGCGCCCCCCTTTCGGTCACCTGGAGCCCACCCCATGTGGTGCCCCGTTCAACGCGTTGACCGATTTACCGTCCAGGTTGGCCATTGTGGGACGCCTTGTAAAGCCCTTGAGCTCCAAAGCAGCCAGGCCCGTCTGATAGTGCACGCCTGCTTGCTTTTACACTGTCCCTTGTGGCAGCCCGCCCGGAACGCCCCCTTCGAGGGCCCGGGCGGGCCGTGTTTTCAGCTCCGGCGCATCCGGGCCCGGCCGAGGGACGGCCAGGCGAGCAGGAGCAGGAGACCCAACAGCCCCGTCCCCTCCAGGTCCCTCAGGCCGAGCGAGGCGTCATGGCCCATCCGCCCAGATATCCCGGAGCATCACGGTGCCCTCGGGCGTGCCGTCCGTCTTCCAGGGCTCGCGGCCATGCACACCGTCATCTCCAGCGAAGAAGAAGGCGTTCTGGCTGGAGCCACTCATCCAGAAGAACGCGCCGGTGAAGTCTGGCGCGAAGGCACGCAGCTTCACGGTGCCTTCCACCGTCCCATCACTCGCCCACAGCTCGCGCGAGCGCGGCTCCGAGTACTTGAACGTGGAGAAGAGGGCCCGGGAGCCCACCCACCCCACGGGAACACACTCGGGAGAGTCGAAGCCCTCCCCCGGGAAGTTCGTGAGGCGCACGGTGCCCTCGGCCGTCCCATCGCTCCTCCACAGCTCGTACGAGAACGTCCAGGGATCGTTCCCGGACTCCATGGTCTGCGCGGTGAAGTAGACGAGGCCGTTGACGCCGAGCAGGAACTTCGGTTCGAACCACCAGTTCGCGGGCAGCCCGGAAGGCATCACGCGGACCGTGCCCACCCCGGTTCCATCGCTCTTCCAGAGGTGGGGCCCATGCGTCTCGTCATATCCGACGAAGAAGAGCGTCCCGCCCACCGCCGTCAGGTCCTCGAACGGCGAGAGGCTGTAGCCGGGAATGGAAGGCACGTTCGAGAAGACCTTCAGCAACACGGTGCCCCCGGGCGTCCCGTCGCTCTTCCACAGCTCGCGCGTGCTGGAGTCGCCCCATGACTGGAGGGTGAAGAAGAGCGTCCCGCCCACCCGCTCACTGTCGCGGACCTGGGGACCGGACATGGAGAGGGCTGTCAGCGGGACAGTGCCCTCGGGCGTCCCGTCGCTCTTCCACAACGCGGGCCCCGTCTCCCAATCCTCGGCGAGGAAGAAGAGCGTGCCGTCCACCTCCTTCAGCAGCTCGGCGACGTTGAGGCTCTTCAGCAACACGGTGCCCGCGGGCGTCCCGTCGCTCTTCCACAGGCCAGCGCCAGGGTAGGGATGGGGCACCGCCAGGAAGAGCGACCCGCCCGCGGGGGCGAACGCCATCACCTCGAGGGACTCGGCCTCGCTCCCCGTGAGCAGGGGCCGGGTTCCTCCCGGCGTCCCATCGCTCACCCAGAGCCGCTCACCCAGGCCATCGTTCGCGCGGAAATAGAGCCCGCCATCCCCCAGGACGAGCTGGTTCGGGCTGGAGCTTCCCCCGCCAGGGTTGATGTCCAGGACGAGCTGGGTCCCCGTGCTCGTCCCATCGCTCACCCACAGCTCACGCCCGTGGACCGCCTCGGTCGCGACGAAGAAGACCTTGTCGCCCGCCCACTGGAAGTACCACGGGTCGCTCTCCGGGGCGGCCGGAGGGATGGAGAGAGGCTGGGTGTCGCGCACCGTCCCGGGGGCCTCCTGGCCCACTTCCGAACAACCCGCCATCGCCGCCAGCACCACGGCCAGGCAGCCCACGCTTCCTCGAAAATGTCTCATCTGTCTGGATGTCCCCCCCAACGGAATGCCCTCCCCCTCGCTGGGGGAGCCCACCGGCCATGGGTCCGTCGGGAGGGGCACCGTGCGTGAAGCACGGTTGTACTGTCAACGTTGACCTGCCTGAGGTACGTGCGGGCTTCGTCCCGAGTAGAAACACTGCGGCACCTGCCCCGGACAGGTGCTTGATTCGCGAATCAACCTTGTTAGGGTTGCAGGGTGACAGCAGTGCCGCAGCGCGGCATCCGGTCCTCCCCACCGCGCCCCATCGCGAGGTTCACCGAACCGCCATGAGTCCCATCATTACAGGCCTCCTCCTCGCCGTCGGAGTCTCCCTCTTCGTCATGACCATGGCCGGGCGCATCGGCGTCCTGCTGGCGATGAAGCAGGAGAACCGGCTGGACAACCTCCCCCAGCGGGCCACCGCGCTGCTGAGCTTCGGCCTGGGGCAGAAACGCATGGTGGACCGGGAGGAGTTCACCCCGGGCCTCATGCACGTGTTCATCTTCGCGGCGTTCATGGTGCTGGCGCTGCGCACCATCATGATGTTCGTGATGGGCTTCTCCGAGACGGCCCTGGTGGTGCTCACCGACCTGACGGACCCCTTCTGGGGCTCGTACCCGGTGCTGCTCGACATCTACCGCGTCTACCTGCTGCTCAAGGACCTGGTGGCGGCCGGAGCGCTGCTGGGCGCGGCCTACTTCGTCTACATGCGCGCCAGCGTGAAGCCGGACCGCATGAGCCCCTCGTGGGAGGCCTACCTCATCCTCGGCTTCATCTCGGGGCTGATGGTGACGGAGTTCCTCTTCGGTGGCAGCCACATGGTGCCCCGCGAGCAGACGATGCCGCTGGCCACGAGCAACTTCGTGTGGTGGGAGCCGGTCACCAGCGTGGTGGGCATGGCCATGAAGCCGCTGGGCTGGACCGCGGCGCACGTGCTGGGCGTGGCGGGCTTCTGGATCCACCTCACCATCGTCCTGGCGTTCCTCAACTTCCTGCCCGTGGGCAAGCACTTCCACGTCATCACCGGCCTGTTCAACGTCTTCTTCCTGCGCCTGGGCCAGGGTCAGCGCAACACGCAGAGCGCGAAGCTGCCCACGCCCAACCTGGAGAAGGAGGAGTTCGGCGCGGCCACGGTGAAGGACCTCACCTGGAAGCAGGGCCTGGACCTGTACTCCTGTACCGAGTGCGGCCGCTGCCAGACGCACTGTCCCACGTACATCACGGGCAAGCCGCTCACCCACAAGGGCGTGAACCAGGACCTGAAGCACTGGATCTGGGAGCACGAGATGTGGGTGGAGGAGGGCCGGGGCCCGTCGGGCACGGTGGAGCCGCTGCCTGAAATCATCGGCAGCGCGCTGAAGGCGGAGACGGTGTGGGCGTGCACGAGCTGCGGCTGGTGCGAGACGGCGTGCCCGGTGTTCATCGAGAACGTGCCGCGGCTCATCGACATGCGCCGCTACCAGGTGCAGGTGAAGGCGGAGTTCCCGGCGGAAATCCAGCGCGTGTTCGAGGGAATCGAGCGCCAGGGCAACCCCTGGGGCCTGGGGCAGGACCGGCGCGACGAGTGGGCGGAGGATCTGGCGCTGCCCACGTGGGGTGACGGCGGGACGTACGAGTACCTCTTCTTCGTGGGCTGCGCGGGCAGCTACGACGACAAGCAGAAGAAGGTGAGCCGGGCGCTGGTGAAGATCATGCGCGAGGCGGGGGTGAGCTTCGCGACGCTGTCCAAGCAGGAGATGTGCAACGGCGACACGGCGCGGCGCCTGGGCAACGAGTACCTGTACCAGACGATGGCCAAGACGAACGTCGAGAGCTGGAACGCGATGGGCGTCAAGGCGGTGATTACGCAGTGCCCGCACTGCTTCAACACCATCAAGAACGAGTACCCGGAGTTCGGCGGCGAGTACCGGGTCATCAACCACACGCAGCTCATCAACGAGCTGCTGAAGGACAAGCGCATCAAACTGTCCGCGGTGATGAACCAGAAGCTGACGTACCACGACCCGTGCTACCTGGGCCGGCACAACGGGGTGTACGACGCGCCGCGCGAGGTGTTGAAGTCGATTCCGGGGCTCGAGGTGGTGGAGATGCAGCGCAGCGGGCGCGAGGGCTTCTGCTGCGGCGCGGGTGGCGGGCGGATGTGGATGGAGGAGCACATCGGCACGCGCATCAACCACAACCGGTTGAACGAGGCGGCGCTGACGCTCAAGCACGCGGAGGACCCCAGCACGCTGTACCCGGACGCGACGGACAGGAAGAAGCCGGGCCTGGTGGGCGAGTACAAGGAGCCGGGCGGCAAGGGGATTGTCGCGGTGGCGTGCCCGTTCTGCTCGACGATGCTGAACGACGCGGTGAACGACACGGGCCGCGAGGAGCGCATCAAGGTGAAGGACATCACCGAGCTGGTGGCGGATGCGCTGGAGGTGAAGCAGGGAACGGGCACGGTGGCGCCGGGCGCCGTCGTGAACGCCAAGCCCGAGTAGACACCCCACCCAGCAGCACCCCAGGTTGAAACAAGAAGGCCCGGAGACCCGAAGCAAGGGTCCCGGGCCTTCGTGCATCAGGAGCGAAGCTCAGATGCCGCCGTAGGAGGGCTCCTGGGCGCCCGGAACCACGAGGGTCCCCGCGCCGGTGGAGGCGATGCTGATGCGGTAGACGTTGTCATTGCCGCCCGAGTTGGACAGGAAGGCCACCTCGGTGTTGCCGCGCCAGCTGGGCCAGGTGTCCTGGACGCCGGACTCCCCCGTGTGCGACGTCAGCTGCGCCACGCTGGTGAGCGTCTGCCCGAGCTGTCCCACGAAGATCTGCGTGCCGCTGCTGGTGCGCCCATCGAAGGCCACCTTGGTGCCGTCCGGCGACACCGCGGGGCGAGTCGCCACCACCTGCGCCGTGTTGCCCAGGTTGAAGGAGACGACGTCGACGGAGCCGGTCGCCACGCCCACCTTCACGAGGAAGTTGAGCTGGCTGGTGGTGTAGCCGGCCGAGGCGAGCACGTACTGGCCATCCGGGTAGTAGGAGGCGGCGCCGTAGACGTAGGGGCTGCCGTTGGTGAGGAGCTGGAAGCTGCTGCCGTCCGCGTTCACCCGGGCGAGCTTCGCGTAGCCGCCCTGGTCCAGGGTGAAGACGATGGTGCTGCCGCTGGGGTTGAAGGTGGGGAAACGGAAGTTGCTGCAACCCGAGCAGGCGGTGCTGGCGCTGGAGAACACCGTGGAGGGCTGGCCCGTGCCCGTGGTGGGCACCGTGCGAATCTCCGACGCGGAGCCGGAGCGGAACACGAAGGCCACCGAGCGTCCGTTGCGCGACACCGTGGGGTAGTACGCGTTGCCCTGCGTGGTGAGCTGCAGCGGGGAGTTGGGGTCCCCGTTGTCGTCCACCGCGAACAGGTTGCGGCCGCTGGTGCCGGGGCGCACGAAGACGAAGCCGCGGCTGAAGGTGCCACCCGCGCCACCACCACCACCGCCATCCGGGTCCAGCGTGAAGCCATCACACCCCGACAGGCCCACCACCGCCGCCAACCCGAGAATCCGCAACAGCTTCATACGCTCGTGCTCCTGTTTCTTCCGGCCCCGCGCATGGAGACGTCCATGCGGGCGCGGCATTCAAACACGAGTGGGGAGCGGACGCGCGCGGACGGCCGGCGCGGCTAGCGGTTGAGCTTGTTCAGCTCGTTGCGGCAGTTGTTGCACAACGACATCTGCTTGCGATCGCAGTCCTGTGGCGTCTGGGCGAAGAACATCACACACCGGGCGTCCTCGCAGTAGGACAGGCCCAGCAGGTGCCCCGCCTGGTGCACGGCCTCCACCTGGAGCCGGCGCCGCAGTTGCTCACCGTCCGCGCCCTGCCGCAGGCGGAACAGGCTCATCACCGCGCTCTTGGACTCCCGGTCCGCCTCACCCAGCACGAAGGGGGAGTCCGGCACGAAGAGGTCCACGTCCGTGACGCCCAGCACCATGGACTGCCCGGGCTCCAGCATCCCCGCCAGCCGGCGCATGATGGCGTTGCAGTGGTACTGGCTCCGGTCCTTGTTGAAGGCGTAGGCCGGCGCCGGCAGCGAGGCCTTGCTCACCACCGAGGCGAGGCCGAGCTGCAGGGAGATGGGGCCTTCCAGCTCCTTCAGGAGCACCGGGGTGGGGCTCCCCATGGGGACCAGCAGGAGCACCTTCTGCGGCTGCGGCATCGGTCCACCGTCCTCGAGGGAAGAAGGGTGGCTGGGGCGCAAGGATTCGAACCTTGATGATCAGATTCAAAGTCTGACGTCCTGCCTTTAGACGACGCCCCAGCAAGATCGCACGGTTACAGCTCGACACTGGATTGTATGCCATCCAGTTGCGGCCGGAAACATTTCCGTACATCGGTTGGCTGGAAGACAGCGGGGAGGGCGGGCGGCCGCCCCGATGTCGACCGTCCTTCACGCCGGGTATGAGCCGGCGGGCGGGGGATGGGGCCAGGGGGAGGGGCCGGGCACGTAGGTGCCCAGGGGGGAGGCGGGCAGCTCCAGGACGAAGGTGGCCCCCTCGCCCGGCTGGCTGGTGGCATGGATGGTGCCGCCATGGGCCTCGACAATCCGCCGGGTGAGGAAGAGGCCGAGCCCCAGGCCGCCATACTCCCGCGAGGGCACCGCCCGCTCGAAGCGGCCGAAGATGCGCTCCAGGGCCTCCGGGGTGACACCGATGCCCTGGTCCTCCACCACGAGCCGGGCCGTGCCGTCCCACTGGGACACCTGGAGCCGGATGGGCCGGCCCCCCCCGAACTTCACGGCATTGCCCAACAGGTGGCCCAGGGCCTGCTCCAGCCGCTCCCGGTCCCACATGCCGGTGACGTGCGGCTGGAGGGACAGCACCACCTCGCAACCGGCGCGCCCCAGTTCCTCGGAGAAACGCTCCACCACGTCCTGGACCAGCGAGCCGAGCTCCACCGGCTCACGCTCCAGGGGCAACCGGCCGGTGTTGAGGCGCCCCACATCCAGCAGACCCTCCACCAGCCGCCCCAGGCGCGACACCTGCCGGGACACCGCCTGGAAGCGCGCGAGGACGGACTCACCGGCGGCCCCCTGGCGCAACGGGCGTTGCAGGTTCTGCAGCTGGAGCTTGAGCGCGGTGACCGGGGTGCGCAGCTCGTGGGCCGCGACGGTGATGAACTCGTCCCGTACTTGGATGGCGGACTGGAACTGTCCGAGCAGGTGCGCGTTCTCCACCGCGAGCGCGCAGTGGTGGGCCAGGTCCTCGGCGAAGGCCATCGCCCGCGAGCGGGCCACGTGGGTGTGCCCGGCCCGCACCAGCGCCAGACCGCCCAGCAGACGGCCCTGGTGCTGGATGCGCGCCAATACCGAGGCGCCCTCGGGACCGAGCCGGCGCCGGGAGGGCTCGGACAGCTGGAGGATGTCCTCTCGCAGCCGCCCCTCCGCTTCCTCCGAGAGCCCCAGCCGCGCCGCCGGGACGAGCCTCCCGTCCTCCTCCAACAGCCACACGGCGAAGCCGGAGAACAGCTCCGGCACGAGGAGCCGGGCCACACGCGGCAGCGTCTCCCGGGGCTCGAGCGACTCGGCGAGCACCGCGCCGGACTCGGCCAGCAGCCGCTGCTGCCGCTCCACGCGCCGGCGGTCACATGCCATGGCGGCGAGGATGAGGGTGGAGAGGGCCGCCACGGCGAGGAAGAGCTGCACGGAGATGACCCGCTCCGGGAGCGTGGCGTCCATCACCCCGAAGGGCCCGCGCCGGGCCGCGGTGTGCCAGACGGCGAAAGTCCCCAGCACCATGGCGGCGGTGGCCGCCCCCCGGGGGCCCAGCCGCAGCGCCGCCCCGAGGACGAAGGGCAGGCACAGGTAGGGCAGCGACATGAGGATGCCCCGGGGCTCGGGCAGGCCGAAGGCGAGATGGGCCACGAGCGCCAGCAGCATCATCATCCCCACCAGCTCCACGCCCTCCAGCTGGCGGCGGGGCACGGGGCGCGGAGCGCTCCAGGTGAGCAGCAGGGGGGCGAACAGCACCGCCCCCAGCCCATCCGAGAGGTACCAGCCCACCCAGCCGCGCCAGAAGTCCCCGGAGCTCAGCGGCTCCGGGCCGAGGAGCGCCACGGCCCCCATTCCCAGGGTGGCGCTGGGCAGGGGACCGAGCAGCCCTCCCGCGAGGAGCAGCGCGACCACTTCCCGGGGCCGGGAGAACGTCACCGGCCCGTCCAGCCAGCGCCGCATCAGCCCGGCCCCCACCACCGTGCGCAGACAGTTGCCCAGTCCCCAGAGAAGGGCCATGTCCCAGGGGTCTCCATAGAGGGGCACCAACATGGCTTCCGCGGCGAAGACGGCGGCCAGGTACACGGGCCAGCGGCGCGGGGCCGCACGCAGGAAGACGGCGAGCGTCAACCCGCTGGGGAGCCACACCGAGGCGCTCTCCAGGGGCGGGAAGACGAAGAAGGCACTGAGCGCCTTCAACCCGCAGAAGGCGGCGAAGAGCAGCAAGGCACGGCCCCACACCTCCGCCCGAGACTCGCCCGCCCTGTCCCGTCCCATTTCCACCATCGAGTCATCCCCGGAAATAAAGGTATGCATGCGCTACATCCAGAAGCACTTCCGAGGAATCCCGACGCATGAAGCCCGGCATCTATCTGGCCCATAAACCGGTGGGCGCCACCAGCTTCACCCTGGTGCAGGCACTCATGGGCGAAGTGGAGGCGGCGGGCCTCACGCGCAAACAACTTCCCGTCTGCCATGGCGGCACGCTCGACCCATTCGCGGAGGGCCTGCTGCTGCTGCTCGCGGGCCCGGCCACACACTTGATGGACCTGCTGCATGCCGTGCCGAAGACCTACGAGGCCGAGGTCATCTGGGGCGTGGAGACGGACAACGGAGACCTGCTCGGCCAGGTCACCCATGAAGGTGATACGTCTGTCCTGTCGGACAATATTCTGGACGCCGCGCTCGCTCCCTTCCTCGGTTGGAGGGAGCAGGTGCCACCCGCCACCAGCGCCAAGAAGATAGGCGGCGAGCCCGCGTACAAGAAGGCCCACCGGGGCGAGGCCGTGGAGCTTCCTCCCTCTCGCGTCTATCTCCACGAGGCGCGCTGGCTCTCGCATGAGCTGCCCCGCCGCAGCCGCCTGCGCATCACCTGCCGCGGTGGCTACTACGTGCGAGCGCTCGCGCGGGACCTCGGCCGGGCGCTCGGTTGTGGGGCGCACTTGTCGCGGCTGCACCGTACCGCCATCGGCCCGTGGGAGGACCCGGGCCCGGGAGGGCGCGTCTGGCTGCATGGCCCCGCGGTGCTGCCCTGGTGTTCTTCCCGCGCCATCGCGGGCGACGAGGTGAACGACCTCAAGCACGGGCGCTCCATCCCCCTCGGAGAAGTGCGGCCCCCGGACTGGCGCCTGCCCGAGGGGTTCCCGGATCCGGAAGCCCCCGTGCTCGCCCTGCAGCGCGGCCGGCTGGTGGCATTGCTGCGTGAACAGGAGGGTGCGCTGCGAACCACTACCCCCCTGTGGCCCGGGGTGTAATGCGCGCCTATCCCCTCGCCCTCCGGGAGCTGATCATTAGTCACATCTCCAGCGCCCCCTCGGAGCGCCCCTCTGGGAGATGCTTGGTTGCTTGCTCCGCCCAAGGGGATTCTCCGAGGGAGAAATGAGGGGCAGTCCAGATGTGACTAATGATCAGCTCCGGGAGAGGGTCAGGGTGAGGGTGCCTGTCCCTGTTCTTCAACCCGTGGCCCACCTTGGGGACAGGGGGTTCAACCTGGGATTCGTGGCACCCTCACCCCGTCCCTCTCCCGAGGGGAGAGGGGAGATTCAGCGCCTCGGATTCACGTACCAGCCCGGCACAACCCAGCCGGGTGAAGCCTTCCACTGCCTGCCGTGTGGCCTCCTCGCGCTCGGGGCTCCCCGGCGCCGAGGCCCGCGCCAACTCGAGCCAGGCCATCGCCTCGTCATAGGGCATGCCCATCTCGCGGGCCAGCCGCGCGCTCCGCTTCCACGCCGAGCGCGCCCGCCACTGGTGCCCCAACAACCAATGCATCCGCCCCGTGCAGCGCAACGCCACCGCCCCCGACAGGGGGAATCGGACCGCGAAGGACGACAGCCGCGCGCACGCCCGCTTCGCCTCCTCGGCCACGGGTGGCGGCTTCTGTCCGGGCACCCGCTCCCGCTCCCACAGCGCCAGGTACACCCGCGCCGCGCCCTCGTACCCGTGGCTCTCCGTGTACAGCATCGGCGGGAAGCGCCTCGCCAGCTCCATCACCTTGTCCGCCTCGTCGCGCGCCCGCTCCCACTCCTCCCGCTGCAGGTACGCCATCCCCAGCAGCCCGCCACAGATGATGTGCGAGAGCGGATCATGCTTCCCCTTCAGCATCCCCACCGCCTCGCGCAACAACGGCATCGCCTCGTCCAGCCGGCCGAGCACCAACAGGCTGCGCGCCATGGTGTACGCGCTCCACACCTCGTGCTGGAAATGTCCCCGCTTGTGGGCGGACTCACGGATGCTCGCGAAGCGCGCCAGCGCCGCCTCGAAACGCCCCGTGTAGTAGTCCACGTGCCCCAGCAGCACCTCGGACAGCTCGAACTCGCCCTTGTCTCCCAGCCGCAGCAACACCCGCTGCGCCTCGCTCGCCTTGGCCGCGGCCGGCTCCCAGCGCGCGAAGCACGAGTGGTACATGGACTCGACGATGAGCCCGAAGGCCGTGGCGCTCGGATCCTCCAGCAGCTGCCCCTCGCCCTGGGCGCGGCGGAAGTAGGCACGCGCCAGCGGGTGCAACCGTCCCATGCCCACGATGGAGCCGAGCTGCCCGTACAACCGCAGCATCTCCGCGTCGCGGCCCGCGCGCTCGGCCAGGTTCACCGCCAGCAGCGCGGTGGCCACCATGCGCATCGGGTCATAGCGCCAGTAGTAGCACTCGGCCAGCCGCGTCGCCGCGAGCGCCGAGGCCCCCAGCAACACGCGCGTCTGCCGGTCCTCCTCGCGCACCCACTTCCGGGGCAGCACCAGGTGCAGCACCTGCCGCACCACCTGCGTCAGGATGAAGCGCCCCAACCCTCCCTGCGTCTCCGGCAACGGCCGGCCCAGCTCCGCCAGGGCCTGCTGACCGTGCGAGATGCAGGCCTCGAAGTCCGACAGGCCGTGCATGGCCTCGGCCAGCAGCCGCTCCCAACGCGCGCGCCGGCTCGGGTCCACGCGCACGCCCGTGTCCTGCCCGCGCCGCACCTCCAGCTCCAGCGCCCGGCGCAGGTAGCCCGAGGCCTCCAGGTTCGAGCCCGCGTGCAGCGCGTGCGCCCCCGCCTTCTCCAGGTACTCGAAGGTCCACACGTCGTCCTGGGCGAGCTCGAAGTGGTGCGCCAGCACGGGGTAGAGCGCTGGGGGCACGCCCTCCTCCACGTGGTGCTCCTCCAGCGCCATGGCCGCCGCGCGATGCAGGGGCCGGCGCCGCTCGGGGAGGATGCCCTCGTAGGCGATCTCCCTCAGCTTGTCGTGGACGAAGCGCAGCCACCCGCCGCCCGCGTCCTCCAGCACGTGCCGCGCGCGCAGCTCCTCCAGCGCCTCCAGCTCCTGCAAATCTCCCAGCCCGGCGGCCACCGCCAGCACGTCCGCGTCCAGCTCGCGGCCCAGCACCGACGCCACCTCCAGCAGGCCGCGCGCCTCCGAGCCCAGGCCGTCCAGCCGCCGGCCCACCAGGTCGTGCAACACGCCGGGCAGCGGCAGCTCCTCGTGCAGCCGCTCCAGGGCATCTCCCCCCGCCGCCACCTGCCACCGGCCGAACACATCCCGGAAGAGCAGCCGCTCGTCGATGGCCGTGCGCAGGTACTCGGCCACGAAGAAGGGGTTGCCCGCCGAGCGCGTCGTCAGGAAGCGCACGAAGGAGTCCGGCGGCGAGGGCAGCGCCAGCATGTCCTCCACCATCCGCGCCACCATGGACTCATCCAACTGCACCAGCGCCCGGTGCGTCACGCCCGGCGCGGCCAGGAGCAGCCGCAGCGCCGCGTCCAGCTCCTCGCTGCGGTAGGTGCCCACCACGAACACGTGCGACTCGCCGAGGAAGCCGGCCTGCAGGTAGTCCAGCACGCCCAGCGACAGCTCATCGGCCCACTGCAGGTCGTCGATGACGAGCAGCACGGGCTCCTTCTCGCAGAAGGCGGCGAGCGTCTCGGCCAGGCACCGCATGACACGCTCGCGCGCGGCCTGCGGAGGAAGCCGGGGAGGCTCGGGCCGGGTGTCCTGTCCGGGCAGATCCGCCAGCGCGGGCTCGTAACGGGCCAGCACCCGCCCCCGCGCGCCCAGCAGCCGCTCCGTCTCCTCGAAACCCAGGTGCCGGCACTCGTCGGCAATGGCCTGCAGCAACGGCTTGAAGGCATGCAACGGCTCACCGTACAGCTGCTCGCCCGTGCCCGTTCCGGAGACCGGAAGACAACCGCCGGTGACGACGCGCACCGCCGTCCGGCTGGCGGTCACCGCGCACTCCATCACCACGCGCGTCTTGCCCGCGCCGCTCTCGCCGCCGATCAGCAGACACCCGCCATTGCCGTCGCGGGCCATCGCCAGCCGCTGCTCCATCTCCAGGAGGAGCTGCTGCCGGCCCACGAACTCCGGCCGGTAGAGGTACGGCCGAGGAGCGCCCACGGGCGGCCGGGGCAGATCCTCCGCATCGAGCCCGGCGAGCACGGCGGCCACGTCCGCGGCGTAACCGACGCGCTCACGGGGCACCTTCGCCAGCATGCGCTGCACCAGGGCATCCAGCTCCGGCGGCACGCCCTTCACCCACTCGGAGAGCTGGTAGGCCTGCTCCTGCAGGTGCCGCCGCAGCACCTCCCAGCCCGAGCCCGGGAAGGGCGGCTGCCCCACCACCAGCTCATGGAGGATGCAGCCCAACGAATAGAGGTCCGCCCTCGCATCCACCAGGCCGCCCTTGATCTGCTCGGGGGCCATGTAGACGTAGGAGCCCTCCATGCTGCCGGAGACGTCGAGCGACTCGCGGCCCAGCGGCCCTCCGAAGGCGGAGGCCAGCCCGAAGTCCACCAGCACCGGCGTGCCGTCCGGGCGGATGACGATGTTCTCCGGCTTGAGGTCGCGGTGGACGATGCCCTCGCCATGCAGGAAGGCGAGCGCGGAACACAGGCGGCGCACCAGGGTGAGCACCTCGCCCAACCGCTCCAGGGCCGCCTCGCGCCGCTGCTCCATGGGAGGTGGCCCGAAGGGACGGAACGAGACGCCCGTGGAGCCCGTGACGCTCGGGGCCTGGGGCGCGGAGACGACCTGGGTGATGACGTCCGTGGTGGTGCCGGGACTCCGCTTCCACAGCTCGTCGATGTAGCGCCGGAGGGTGAGCCCCTCGAGCAGCTCCATGGCGTACCAGGGCAGCCCGTCCTGCACGCCCTCGGCGACCACGCGCACCACGCCCGGGTGCTGGATGCGCCGCAGCGCGTGGATCTCCCGGCGGATGCCGCGCAGCATGGCCGCCTCGGGCACCCGCACCGTCTTGAGGGCAGCCCGCTCCCCCGTCTCGTCGTGACACGCGCGGTACACGACCCCCATCCCCCCCGAGCTCAACTTCCCCAGGAGGCGGTAGGGACCGATCCTTCCCTGCTCCAACTCCTGGAGCTCCGCGGCCGACATGGTCGTCCAGGAGACTCGCACGGTTCGGTGTACCCCTCCAAACAGACGGCCTTCCGAGAGGAGCGAACGCCTGTCCGCCCGCCTGGAGCGGGTTCCAGAATGGGATGACCTTTCAAGTCACATCAAACATCCCACCGTGACGCATCCGTTACATGGGACCCCTCCGTCACGAATCGAGCGCGAATCGTCACGCCGTGACGCGGCCGTGAGATGCGCGCGAGACGGGCGTGACGCACGGCGTGACGAACTGTTGCGGGGGCTGCACGTGGCTGAAACGTGACGTCGCTATACGGCTGGACGTCATGTTCGAGACCTACGACAGCGCCACCGACGTGCAGTCCGCCCGGCGGTTCGCGCTCTCGGGCGTCGCCTCCCTCGGGATGTGCGCCCTGATCGGAATCACCGCGGTGGCCGTGGGCAACCAGGTGAGGGAAGTCATCAAGGAGAAGAAGGTGGACGTGGTGTTCCGTCCTCCGCCTCCGCCCACCCCGGTGGTCGAGGTGAAGCCGGCCCCGCCGCCCCCTCCCCCGCCGCCGAAGCCCAAGGCGAAGCCGGCGCCTCCGCCGCCCACCGTCGCCGCGCCCGCGGCCATGGTGGCGCCCAAGGAGATTCCGGTGGAGAAACCGCCCGAGGCCGACGCGGAGAACGCCGTGGCCGCCGCCCCCGTCGCAGTGGGAGGCACGGGCCAGCTCGTCGCGGGCGCCATCCTCACGGGCGTGGACAGCCCCGGCGTGGCCGGTGGCTCGCTGCGCCCCAGGCCCATCAACCTCCCCGAGTCCGCCACGCCGCCCAAGGAGCTCAGCTCCAACCTGCTGCCCGAGTTCCCCTCCGACATGAGGGCCAAGGGCCAGGAGGGCATGGTCATCCTGAAGATCGTCGTCGAGGCGGACGGCCGCGTCAGCAACGTCAAGGTGATGCGCGGTGAGGAGCCCTTCGTGGGCGCCGCCCTCGCCGCGGTGCGCACCTGGCGCTACGAGCCCGCGCTCGTGGACGGCCAGCCCACCGCCGTCTTCCGCATCGTGAAGGTCCCCTTCCGTCTCAAGTAGCGAGCCTTTTTCGTCTCACCCGCCGGAGCCCCCCAGATGAACTTCAATCTGATCGAGATCTACCACCACATGGGCTTTTTCGCCCGGTGCATCGCCTACACGCTGGTCGCCTTCGCGCTGGCGTCGATGGTCGTTTTCTTCGAGCGCCTCATCTACTTCTTCCGCTCGAAGGCGGCGGACCGGAAGTTCGCCGCGCAGGCCGGCAAGTTGCTGGAGTCGCAGCAGCACGAGCAGTTCGTCATCGAGTCCTCGAAGGCCCGGGCGAGCAGCCTGGCGAAGCTGCTGGGCGGTGGCGTGAAGACGTACCTGGCCAAGAAGGCGGCGCCGCAGGGCAAGCTGGGCGCGGTGGAGCTGACGCGGAGAGACCTCGAGCGCATCTACGAGCGCGTCACCGCGGACGTGCGCCAGGGCATGAGCGTGCTGGCGTCGGTGGGCTCGGTGGCCCCGTTCGTCGGTCTGCTCGGCACGGTGGTGGGCATCATCGAGGCCTTCGCCGGTATCGCGAAGACGGGCTCGGGCGGCCTGGGCGCGGTGTCCGCCGGTATCGCCGAGGCGCTCGTCGTCACGGCGCTCGGCCTGCTGGTGGCCATCCCCGCCGTGCTGATGTTCAACTTCCTCACCACCCGCGCGGACGCGCTCCTGCTGTCGCTGGACCTGGCCCGCAAGGAGTTCATGGACCACCTGGAGGACGTGCACGGTGTTTTAGCTCCCGCGGTGCGCGGTGAGGGCGCGGTGGCCCTGGACGTGGAGCGCGCCACGCGCAAGGAGGGCGTCGATGTCCGCCCGGCGTAGCGGTGGGCTCGTGCCCGAGATGAACGTCACCCCGCTGGTGGACGTGGTGCTCGTCCTCCTCATCATCTTCATGGTGGTCACCCCGCAGCTCGAGGCAGGCGCGGCGGTGGACCTCCCGGCGGTGGTGAACCCGGACAAGGGCGAGGACAACTCGCTCACTCCCACCACGGTGAGCCTCACCGCGCAGGGCGCCTTGTTCCTGGACAAGAAGGAGGTGCCCAAGGCCCAATTCGCCGAGCAGCTCCGCGCCGTGCACGAGAAGGACCCCGAGGCCCGCGTGGTGCTCAAGGCGGACCGGAGCGTGCGCTACGCCGAGGTGCGCGGTGTCTTCAAGACGCTCCAGGACATCGGCTTCCCGGGCATCTCGCTCCAGGTCGTGGACCAGAAGAAGGAGTGACGCGCCATGGCCTTTGATCTCGGTGGTGGCAAGGGCGGTATCCGCCCGGCGATGAACGTGACGCCCCTCGTGGACGTGGTGCTCGTGCTCCTCATCATCTTCATGGTCGTCACGCCGTTGATGACCAAGCAGATGTGGATGGACGTGCCGGGCAAGGCGGACGAGCAGACCGAAGTGGCTCCGCCTCCCCCCGGCGCACTGCCTCCCGTGGTGCTCACCGTCACCAAGACGGGCGCCGTGCAGATCAACCGCGAGGACGTGCCGCGCGACCAGGTCGTCGCCCGGCTCCAGCGGATGATCAACGCGCGCCCGGACAAGATCGTGTTCTTCGACGCGGAGAACGATGTGCCGTACGGCACCGCGATGGATGTCATGGACCTCGCTCGTGGCGGGAATCTCACCGTCGCCGTGGTCCCCGACGCCGTCGCCGAGCCGGCAGCGCCGTGACCTGAAGTCTTCATTCCGGTCTCTCCCTTTTCACCTTCCATCCATTTCGTTGCCACGAGCGTCGCGTTCTCTACGCGCGCTCGCTGGTGAGGAGTCTCGTGTTGTCTCTCCATTCCCTTCGCGCCGCTCTGGCGGCGCTCACATTGCTGGCCGCGCCCGTCATGGCGCAGGCGCCTGTCCCCGAGGAGAGCGCGCCCGCCACGAGCCCTGGTGTTTCTGCTCCCGTTGTTTCGGAGACCTCCGAGTCCTCGCCTCAGGTTGACGCGGATTCAACCCAGCACCCTCACCCCGACCCTCTCCCGGGGGGAGAGGGAGGAGTGGGCACCGCCAGTGACATCGCAACAGACGCCGCTGAGAGCAGCGACGACGAGATGATGGCCGAGTCGGCAACGCCTCCTCCGGGTTTTACCGGCGTCTACGGCCAGGTCACCGACGCGCAGACGAAGGAGACGCTCATCGAGGCCACGGTGAAGGTCGTCACCGGCGGACAGAAGAGCGTGCTGACCGACATCGACGGCAACTACCAGCTCGCGTTGCCGCCCGGGAAGTATGACCTGCGCGTCTTCTATGACGTCTACGAGGGCCGCCGCATCACCGGCGTCATCGTGGAACAGGGCAAGGCCACGAAGCTGGACGTGCAGTTGAGCGCCGACGCGGGCGCCGTGCAGGAGGTCGTCGTCGAGGCCCGCGCCGATCGCCGCGCCGAAGGTGCCCTGCTCCAGGAGCGCAAGAAGGCCGCCGCCGTCTCCGACTCCATCAGCTCCCAGGAGATCGCCCGCACGCCGGACTCGAGCGCCTCGGACGCCGTGAAGCGCGTGGTGAGTGTCACGGTGGTGGATGGCCGCTTCATGCTGCTGCGCGGCCTGGGTGGCCGCTACTCGGTGACGCTGCTCAACGGCGCGCTGCTGCCCAGCCCCGAGCCGGATGAGCCCTCGGTTCCGCTGGACCTGTTCCCCACCAGCCTGCTCGCCAACCTCAACGTGGTGAAGAGCTACACCAGCGACCTGCCCGGCACCTTCGGCGGCGGCACGCTCCTCATCGAGACCAACACCTACCCGAGCAAGTTCGAGTTCAAGCCGCGCATCACCTTCTCGGGCGACAGCGTCTCCACCTTCCAGCAGCGCAACACGCACCCGGGCAGCTTCCTGGAGGCGCTGAGCTTCGCGGGCCCCGATCGCCATCTCCCCGCGGGCCTGCCCCAGAACGAGCGCATGGGCAGCTCGGCGGGCACCTGGCAGTCCTTCCCCAACATCTGGTCCGCGCGCCAGTCCACCGCACTGCCCAACATGGGCCTGGGCGCGTCCCTGGGTGACACGCTGCGCTTCGGCAACAGCCGCCTCGGCTACCTCGCCACCGTCAACTACGGCCACAAGGAGAACGTGCGCGTGTCCGAGTTCGCCCGCGCCGACATGCCGGTGGGCCAGCTCCAGGCCCAGGACGCCACCCGCGCCGTGCAGGGCACCGAGGGCGCCACCCTCAGCGCGCTCGCCAGCGTGGGCTACCAGTTCGACCGCGACAACGAGCTCACCTTCTTCAGCCTCTACACCCGCGGCACGGACAGCAACACCTTCACCTCCCGCGGCGTGAACAACGGCCGCTCGGAGACCTTCGAGAGCACCCGCCTCCAGTTCGTCTCCCGCGCCCTCTCCTTCAATCAGGTGCGCGGCTTCCACCGCCTCAACACCCTGTCCGACGCCGAGCTGGACTGGCAGGCCAACTTCAGCCGCGTGGACCGCGACGAGCCGGACACCCGCGACACCCTCTACAGCGACGACCTGGGCAGCCCCACCGGCAAGTTCGCCTTCCCCAACCAGCCCAACAGCGGCGAGCGCTTCTTCGGCACGCTCGGAGAAACATCCACCGGCGGCAGCGCCAGCCTCACCGTGCCCTTCTCCGGCCTGCGCCTGAAGGCGGGCGGCCTGGCCCAGGTGTCCTTCCGCGACTTCGAGGCCCGCCGCTTCCGCTACCAGCTCACAGACGCCCCGGTGGACACCTCCCTGCCTCCCGAGGAGCTCTTCGCCTCGTCCAACCTGGGCACCGGCATCCGCATGCGCGAGACCACGCGCGGCGATGATGCCTACGACGCGTACCTCGGCGTCTTCGCCGGCTTCGTGACGGCGGACTACAAGCCCGTGGAGCCCCTGCGCCTGGTGGGTGGCGTGCGCGTGGAGCAGTCCCTCCAGCAGCTCACTGCCCACAGCCCGTTCGACACCTCGCCCACCGCGAGCACCAACGCGAACTACCTGGACGTGTTGCCGGCCTTCAACGCCGTCTACGCGCTCCGCCCCGACATGAACCTGCGCGCCGGCTACAGCTACACCCTCGCGCGGCCCACCTTCCGCGAGCTGGCCCCGTTCATCTTCTTCGACTTCGTCCGCCGCCGGAACGTGTCCGGCAACCCGAACCTGCTCGAGACGCGCATCCACAACCTCGACACCCGTCTGGAGTGGTTCGTCGGGGAGAACGAGGTGCTCGCCGCCAGCGTCTTCTACAAGAACTTCCAGAGCCCCATCGAGCGCATCCTCCGCTACTCCGGCGACATGGGCTTCGAGAACGCCGACGGCGCCAACAGCTTCGGCGCCGAGCTGGAGGCCCGCGCGTCGCTCGGCCGCATCACCCCCGCGCTCTCCCACTTCCGCGCCGCGGCCAACCTGACGCTCATCCAGTCCAACATCGTCCTCACGGACCCGGAGAAGCTGGGCGCGCAGACCAACAGCCGGCGGCCCATGCAGGGCCAGTCGCCCTACGTCATCAACCTCAACCTCGGCTACGACCGCCCCGAGAGCGGCACCGAGGTGGCCCTCCTCTACAACGTCTACGGCCCGCGCATCAGCGAGGTCGGCCTCAACCCGCTCCCGGACGTCTACGAGCAGCCCTTCCACCGCGTGGACCTGTCCGTCAGCCAGAAGCTCGGCAACGGCCTGCAGCTCAAGCTCACCGGCTCCAACCTCCTCGACTCCGCCGTCGTCTTGGATCAGGGCGGAATCACCATCCTGAAGTACCGCCCGGGCATCGCCTTCTCCGCGGCGCTCGGCTGGACCCTGTAACCCCCCGTCAAAAGGAAGCTCACCATGAAGCGGCTCGCTCTCGGCCTCACCCTTGGTACGTCCCTGCTCGCTGGCTGCCCCGGTCCCGTGGACCCGGACATCGCTGACGACGTCAGCTCCAACATCACGCAGAACACCACCTGGACGGCCGACAAGGTCTACACCCTCAAGGGCTACATCTTCGTGGAGAACGGCACGCTCACCATCGAGCCGGGCACCAAGGTCGTCGGTGAGGATGGCAGCGCGCTCATCATCACCCGCAACGCGAAGCTGAACGCGGTGGGCACGCCGGAGAAGCCCATCGTCTTCACCAGCTCCAGGCCCGAGGGCGAGCGCTCCGCCGGTGACTGGGGCGGCGTGGTGCTGCTGGGCAAGGCGAAGATCAACGTCGCCGGTGGCACCAACACCGTCGAGGGCTTCTTCGCCACCAGCGGTGACGACCGCACCAAGTACGGCGGCGATGACGACGCCCACGACTGCGGCAAGCTGAAGTACGCCCGCATCGAGTTCGCCGGCTTCGAGCTGGCCGAGGACAACGAGCTCAACGGCCTGACCGCGGGCGCGTGCGGCACGGCCACGGAGATCGACTACGTCCAGGTGCACAAGGGCGCCGACGACGGCGTGGAGATGTTCGGCGGTACCGCCAACCTCAAGCACATCGTCATCAGCCAGCCGGACGACGACGGCCTGGACTATGACCTGGGCTACACCGGCAAGGTGCAGTTCCTGGTGGTGCAGCAGAACGACCGCGTGGGCAACCGCGCCATCGAGGCCAGCGGCAACAAGACCACCAACACGGCCACCCCGCGCTCGGTGCCGGAGATCTGGAACGCCTCCTTCATCGGCTCGGGCCGCCCCGCGGCCAGCACGGGCACCAAGCAGGAGGGCCTGGTGTTCAACACCGGCGCCGGCATCAAGCTGAACAACTCCATCGTCGCCCACTTCGCGGACAAGGCGGTGGACGTGGACGGCGCGGCCTCGGCGCAGCTCTCCGAGTCCGGCAACCTCACCATCAAGAACACCATCTTCTGGCAGAACAAGGGCAACACCACGTCCATCGACTACTCGGCCAACCCGGTGAAGGACGCCGCGGGCAACACCACCAACGAGGACGCCACCCGGCTGAGCAACGACACCATCTACCGGGAGCCGGACCAGATTCTCGCCACGGTCCACAACAACCGCGTGGTGGACCCGCTGCTGAGCGGCGCGGTGAACGCCAAGACGCCCAACTTCAAGCCGACGGCCGAGTCGCAGGCGCTCATCACCTCCAACTCCGCCACGCCTCCGGCGGACGGCTTCTTCGATACCAGCGCGAAGTTCATCGGCGCGGTGGGCAGCACGGACTGGACGGCCGGCTGGACCGCGTACCCGGAGAACTGAGCCTCACCTGAAGTGCGGTCCCATCGCCCGGAGGTAAGTTCTTCCAACGGAGGGGGCTCCGGCGGAAGACGTGCCTCCGGGCGGTGTCTTTTCCCGGCCCTGGACAAGAAGAAGGCCCCGGGCACGGCGATGGATTCGCCGGCCCGAGGCCTCGAAAGCGGAAGGAGGTCATCCCTCCCCGTGGCTACTCACCCAGGTCGAACACCTCGGATGTATACTGATAATCCGGCGTGGCGCTCAAACCCGCGGTGATGAGTACCCGGCCATCCGGCAGCAACGTGGCCGTGTGCAAGTAGCGGTCTCCACCCATGGAGCCGGTGGCGCACCAGGTCCCCGAGGCCGGGTTGTACAGCTCGGCGGAGGTGTGATTGCCGGTAGAGGTGTCATGACCCCCCACCGCCAACACCATTCCGTTGGGCAACACGGAGAGGGTGTGATGCCGCCGGGGCGAGCCCATCTCGCCGGTGGCGCTCCAGGTACCAGTGACCGGGTCGTACAGCTCGGCGAGGGAGCCCAACTGCCCGTCCTTGCCACCTCCCGCGGCCAGCACCTTGCCATTGGCCAGCAGCACGGCCGCGTGGAAGCCACGCGCCACGGACATGCCGCCCGTGGCCGTCCAGGTGCCCGTGGCCGGGTCGTACAGCTCCGCGGAGCCCAGGCAGTTGCTCCCCCAGCACCGGTCTCCACCATCGCTCAGGCCGCCAACCACCAGCACCCGGCCATCCGGCAGCAGGGTGGCGGTGAAGGCGCGGCGGGCCCGGGTCATGGCGCCAGTGGGAGCCCACGTGCCCAAGGCCGGGCTGTACACCTCCGCCGAAGCCAGCAACGTCCCGTTCTCGGCCGTACCGCCCATGATCAGCACCCGCCCGTCCGGCAGCCGCACCGCGGCGTGCTCGCGCCGGTACGTCACCAGGTTGCCAGTAGCGGACCAGCTACCCGTCCCCGGGTTGTACACCTCCGCCGAGGCACTCGGGGTGGCGCCATTACCGCCGGCCACCAGCACCCGCCCGTCCGCCAGCAGCGTGGCCGTGTGGAGACGGTGGTTGGTGATGGAGTGGCCCGTGGAGGACCAAGTGCCCGAGAACGGGTCATACAGCTCCGCGGAATAGGGCCAGCTCCACCCACCGAGGGCCAGCACCCGTCCGTCCTCCAGCAGCGTGGCCGTGTGCTGCTGGCGCAGCGTCTTCGTGTTGCCGCTGGGCAGGAAGTGGCCCGCGTTGGACGCACAGCAGCCGGCGGAGCCCCCCACCACCTCCACCGTACGAGTGGCCGAGGCGCCAAGCCCCGCACCGTCCTCCACCGAGTAGGAGAGGGTGTAGCGGCCCGGAACAGAGGGGTTGACGGAGCCGGACACCTTCACGCTCGAGGTGAGGTCACCGAAGCAGAGGTCGGATGCCACCGCGCCCGGATCCGTGTACGTGCTGGCGCCGCACCCCAGATGCACGAACTCCTCCCCCTTGAGCGTCAGCACCGGCGGCCGGGTGTCCTTCACGGTGACGGAGGTGGTGCACACGCTCTGGTGGCCCGCCACGTCGGTGGCCGTATAGGTGACGGGGGTGGTGCCCAACGGGAAGGACGCCGCCGAGGAGGTCAGCCCCGTCAGCCGGCACACGTCCGTGGCGGTGGCCTCGGGCGGAGTCACCGCGATGCTGGCGTCACACTCGAAGGAGGACGGCTCGGGACACGTCACCTCGGGTGGCGAGTCATCACGCACCGTCACGTCGAAGGAGCAGCTCGCCCGGTTGCCCGCCTCGTCGAAGGCCGTGCACACCGTGGGCGTCTTCCCCAGCGCGAACGTGCTGCCCGAGTCCGGCGAGCACGTGGTGCGGACCATCCCGCATCGATCGCTAGCCGTGGGCACGAAGCTGGCCTGAGCACCGCCGTCCTCGCACGCGAGCACGGGCGCGGCCGGGCAGACGATCTCCGGAGGGGCCATGTCGCTCACCGTGACGGTAGCCTCGCAGGACGAGCTGTTGTTCACCGAGTCCGTGCAGGTGAGCGTCACCTTCTGCGTGCCGAGCGTATATGGACACTCCGGCGTCTGCGTACAGGTGATGGTGTCCTTCGGGTCCGGGTCATAGGAGCCGTCGTTGACCGAGCCACACCCGCCCTCGCAATCCTCGTCCGCGGCCACCGTCACGCTCTTGCAGCGGGCCACCGGTGGACGGTTGAGGCAGTACGAGCCAGCGCAGCTCGGGCCGTCCGCCGGGTCATCCCATACCACCTGCTGCGAGCCCGTGGCCGCCTCCGGCAGGCCCGCCGTGTAGGCGAAGACCTTGATGGTGTTCTCACAGGACTGGAGCTCGGCGGTGAAGGAGAAGGAGGGATCCTTGCCGCAGTTCGTGCAGAGTTCCACCTCCGGCCCGCCGTTGATCTGATACCAGATGCGGTCCACCTCGGCGGGCAGGCTCTTCACCACGCCCGAGACGGGAACCGAGCCCCCCGCGGCGCAGCGGTCGATGGGATTGAGGACCACTGCCAGCGGAGGAACCAGCTTCAGCCGCTGCCCACAGCCCAGCGACACGCTCAGGGGCGCGAAGTTGGCGGTGTTCACGTCTCCGTCGTCGTTCACCATGGAGGCGCTCGGGCTGAGCGTGAAGGTGCCCTGCGGCAGCGTCATGGACAGCAGGCCGGATTCCTTCGCGTAGGACGTGGCGGAGCCGTACCCCTGGACGAACGGGTCACCGTGGAACCTGCCACCCACCGAATAGGAGGCCACCCGCCCCTGCCAGTCGGTACCACTGAAGGAGCCCGTCACGTCGGCCGTGGGGTTGTAGAAGCGGCCCAGGTCCGTCCGGTAGTAGAGCTGCACCTCGTTGAAGCAGTATTCGTGGTCGATGCGGTAGCGCTGTCCGGGCGCCATCAGCGCCGACCTGCCCGACGTCGGCACCAGCGTGAGCCAGCCGTGGCGCAGCTGATTCGGGTCATACAGGCCCGGCCGGGTGTTGAAGGACTGAACCCCGCCAGACCAGAATCGCAGCCGCAGCGAGCTCTGGGTCCACGTATGGGGAAGGTCATACGTGTTGGGCAGCACCTGCTCGTAGTTGGAGGACAGCTCTCCGCTGGACGGCACGAAGCCGCCCGGGAAGGCGGTGGACGAGGTGCCACTCGACGCGGACGCCTGCAGCCGCGTTTCATCGATGGTGACGTCATTGGGGACTCCATCACCGTTGGAGTCGAAGTCCGCCTCGAAGTAGAGCGTCTGCAGGGTGCTGGTGGCGCCAGGATTGCGCGGGATGTAGGGGTCCGCCAGCCGCACCGCGCCGTAGAAGTACGCCGGCTTCATGACGAAGGGATAGCGGGTCTCACCGCTGATCAGCTTCGTCACCGGGGTGAGCTGGTCCGCCACCACCGTGACCCGGCCCGAGGGCGTGGAGTTCCTCAGCTCGGGAGGATTGAAGACGGTGAACTGGCGGCCCTTGCGCAGGTACGCGAGCGCGGTCATGTCATAGAGGCCCGTCCGCAGCGTGGGGATCTTCCACCAGCTCGCCGGATCGCTGATGGGCGCATCCAGGGAAGCGCCGGAGACGGTGCTGTTGGCGCTGGAGCTACCAGGTCCAGACTGGGCCGTGACACGCCGGGCGTTCGTGAGCGACTCGCCGATGACCTGGAAGGGCCCGGTGAGGCCTCCGTAGGTGAGCGTCCCCGGCCCGGAGGGGATTTCGGGCACCTTGCAGATACGGACGATCTCGTCACACGCCACGGTCCACGACACGGGCATGAAGGTTCTCACCGCACCGCTGGACGTGCTGACGGTGTAGTTCACGTTCGCACTGCCGCTCGTTCCTCCGCGGACATAGCCCGTGAAGTAGCCCCCGTTCGAGAAGGTGGTCAGACCACTCACGCTGACGCTCGTGGCCCAGGAGGGGCTCGTCGCGCAGCTTTCATCCGTGCCGAGCTTGATCTGCACGACGCCCACGCACTGGGAGAACTCGACCTCGGTCGGCTCGGGCTGCACGTTCCGGGGCTTGACCCGTACGCCCGTCAACGTCGGGAAGGCGAGCGCGCCGCCCCGGTTGGCTCCCACATTGTAGACAACGCCCCCCTCCCCAGCCGCCGCGGCCTCCACCAGCATCTCGAAGGTGTACGCAGACGGGCTGGTGAACCTGCCAGCGGTCGTCGAGGCGCTGAACCCCGACGGAAGGGTACTGGTGGCCGAGGCCCGTCCGGACGAGCGCCAGGGATCGACGGCGAACAGCGCCAGAATGGCTGGATTCTCGTTGGTCAGCCGGGCCGTGCCTCGGATGACGTTGGGTCTCAGGTCGACACTTCCACTGCTCGCCGCGGCGGTGGCGGCGAGGCCCCGGAACTCATCGGCCCCGGCCGCTCCGGCGAGGAATCCCAGCTCCGGCTCCATCTCGGCCTGGCTCCGTTCTCCTTCCTCGAAGAGGAGCCCCGGCTCCGGATGGACAGGGTTTTCAGACAACTGGACCTGTTGCTCGGGTTCCAGTGCCACGGCTCGCGTCCCATCCTGCTCCGCGACACCACAAGCCAGCAGGCCCACTCCCGACAGCAAGGCCAGAGACCGCACACCACTTCGGTACATTATGCCCCCTCGCTTTACGCCCCGAGTGCGTAAAACACAAACAGGGTGCACGTAAAGCAGACAGGCTTTCAAGTACCTTGGATAATTATTTTCATCATCCCTGTGTCAGGGAAATGGAAAAACCAGCCAGTCCTGCAAAGACATTCAAGAACTGGAATCAGGATTGAGAGACAATACGAGCGCTCTTCGCGAAAGAATGAGGGAAACCCCTCACCCGCAGGCCGGGCGCAGCGGCAGCTCCACGGTGAAGGTCGAGCCCCGCGCGAGCTCGCTCTCCACGCGGATGCAGCCCTGCATGGCCTCGACGATCTGCTTGGAGATGAAGAGCCCCAACCCCAGGCCGCCGTAGTGCCGCTCCGACACCGCGCGCCCGAAACGGGAGAACAGGCGCGGCAGGTACTCGGGGGCGATTCCGATGCCCTCGTCCCGGACCGTCAGCCGGGTCCGCTCGCCCTCCACCGCCACGCTCACGTGGATGGGTTTGCCCGCACCATACTTGGCCGCGTTGGACAGCAGGTTGACGAGCACCTGGTCCAATCGCAGCGGATCCCAATACCCGTGTACCGGCGGCGTGTCGGGGAAGTCCACCTGGCATCCGGCCTGGGCGAACACCTCCGAAAGCCGCTCCATCACCTCGCGAAGCAACCCGGTGAGCTCCATCTCCACGGGCTCGAGCCCCAGCCGGCCAGCGCCGATGCGGCTCACGTCCAGCAGGCTGTCCACCAGGGACGTGAGCCGCTCCACCTGCCGCACCGCATTGGCGAGCCTCGTGCCCACGGACACCCGGCTCTCGGGAGACAGGGACTTGCCGATGAGCGCGTGCTGGAGCTTGAGCGAGGTGAGCGGCGTCTTCAGCTCATGGCTCGCCACGGAGAGGAACTCGTCCCGGAGGCCCACCGCCTGCCGTGCCTCCTCGTAGAGCCGGAGGTTCTCCAGCGACATGCCCACCCGGTGCGCCAATTCCTCCGCGAGTGCCAGGTCCTCCTCGTCGAAGCGCCGCCGCGGGGCACAGGCGGCGAGGATCATCATCCCGTGCACCTTGCCCCCCGCGCGCATCGGCACCGTCATCACCGAGTGGGCATCCAGCGTGTTCATCAGCGCCAGGTGCTCGGGGCTGACGGCGTAGCGCTGGCGGGCCTCCAGGGTGAACTCCCGGATGAGCACCGGCTTCCCGGTGTGAACCGCCTCCAACAGCGGGCTCGACCCGGGGACCTTGGACACGAAGCGCATGGACTGCTGGATGAGCGGTTCCTTGGACGCCTCGCGGTGCGCCGCGGCCACGCGCGGCAGGCGCCCGTCCGCCTGCGCCACGCCGATGATGCAGTAGGTGCAGATGGAGGAGGCGGCGAGCCGGGCCACCCGCTCGAGGATCTCCTCGGCCCGGTCCAGGCGCTCCGCGAGCAGGCGGCTGGCTTCCGAGAGGAAGCGGGCGCTGGCCTCGGCCCGCTTGCGCTGGGTGATGTCCACCACCGTGCCGTTGAAGCGCAGGAGCTGGCCCTGCTCATCGAACCAGGCGCGCCCCTGGGCGGAGATCCACCGCTCGACTCCATCCTGGATGCCAATGACGCGGTATTCGATGTCGTAGCCCCCCCCACTCTCCGGGCTCAGGGTCCGATGGATGACCTGCTGCGTGCGCTCGCGATCCTCGGGGTGGATGATGGAGAGGAACGACTCGCAATCCATCCGGAAGTCCGGCGGGCAACCGAAGAGCGCCTGGGTGCGGGGGTCGCACAGGAACTCGCCGGTGGCGGGGTTGTAGTCCCAGGTGCCGATGGTGGCCGAGGCGAGGGACATCCGCAGCCGCTCGTCGCTGACCCGCAGGGCCGCCTCGGTCTCCTTGCGCTGGGTGATGTCGAAGAAGGAGGTCACCATGCCCGGAGGGGATTGTCCGTCGGAGCTGGGGAGCGGAAGCGAGTTGATGGACAACCAGACGCGGGTGCCATCCGGGCGCTCCACCCCCATCACCTTGTCGAGCTGGGGCGTCCCCATGCGCAGGGCGAGCATGGCCGGGTGCTCCTCTCCGGGATAGGGGCTGCCATCCTCCCTCACGGCGCGCCAGCGGGAATCCATGGACGTGCGTCCCAGCAACTGGTCCTGCGTGAGGCCGAGCAGCCGGGAGGCCGCCTCGTTGGAGAAGGTGATGGCCCCCGTGACGTCCTGGACGATGATGCCCTCGCTCAGGGCGGCCACGATGCAGCGCAGGCGCGTCTCGCTCTCCCGGACGGCCTCGCGTGCGAGCCTCGGCTCGGGCAATTCCTCGACGTACAGGCAGAGTCCCACCACCTCCAGCCCCTCATGGAGGGGATGGCAGCTCACCCGGCCCCACTCCAGCTCCAGCCAGGGAAAGGGCTGCCCCGTCGAGAGCACCTGCTGGATGCGCCAGAGAAGCTCCTGCGTTTCCCCACCCGGAGGAAACACGTCGGCCAGAGGCATGCCCGGCCAGCTCCGGGCGTGCAGGCCGTGCAGCCCGGCCAGGGCCCGGTTGAAGCGGACGACCTGGAGCCGCCGGTCCACGAGGGCGATGCCGATGGGGGCGTTCCACAGCACCTCCCACGGGACCGCCTCCACGTCGAGCCGCGAGGCCGGGCCCTCCAGGGCCCCATTCATTCGCGTTTCCCCCTGTCCATCCAACACCCCCCAGAGTCCACAGCCCCCCCCTGCCGGTAACAGCCACCGGCCCGGCCCGAATGCCCTCACGGGCGCCTCGTCCACCGGACACGAGGCCACCTCCTCTGGCTCGCCGGGGAAGCAGCTATGCTCGAATCATGAGCCGTCCCCTCTTCGTCGCCGCCTGGTTCTCCCCGTGGTCGGAGCGGGCCCGCTTCGCGCTGGACCACCACCGCATCGACTACCGGGAAGAAGCGTACGTCCCGATGCTGGGGGAGCCGCTGCTGCGGTTGCGCACCCGGGTGTTCCGCGGCCCCGTCACGGTGCCCGTGCTCCTCCATGACGGGCACGTCTTCCGCGACTCGGTGGAGATCGCCCGGTACGCGGACCGCCTGGGCACGGGCTCGCCGTTGTTCCCCGCGAGCGCCGAGGCGGAAGTCACCCGCTACGTGGAGCTCGCCACCGGCATCATGGAAGCGTCGCGCGCGCTGAGCGTCTCCCGGATGGCCCGGGACGAGCGTCTGCAGTTCGAGAACCTGCCCCCGGCCGTGCCCGCACCGCTGCGTCCGGTGTTCGCCCGGATGGGAACGAGGTTCATGACGCGGAAGTACCGCCTGGACGCGCGGGACCTGGAACAGGACCGGGCGGCGATCCGGCGAGGACTCGAACAGCTGCGAACGGAGCTGCGTGGGCGCGACACGCTGCTCTCCAGCTTCACCTTCGCGGACATCGCCGTCGCCGTGTCGCTGACCATGCTGCGGCCAGTGGAGCACCCCGTCGTTCCCCTCGGCCCCGGGATGCGCGCCGCGTTCACGGAACCAGGGCTCGCGGAGGAGTTCGGGGACCTGCTGGCGTGGCGGGACAAGCTCTACGCCGAGCGCCGCTCCATGCAAGGCGCGGCGGGCCCGGCCGCGGCCTGACACCTCCAGCCGTGAATCACGCCGCCGCGGAACGGGCGGCCACGGGCGCCGTCTCGGCCGACTCGAGAGCCGCGGCGACGGCCTCGGGCGCGCTGCCCTCGGCGAACAGCGGGGCACTCGGACGGGTCTTCGGAGGACGGCCCCGGCGCTTCGGCGCCGACTCGTCGCTCTGCGCGGGAGCCTCGGCCACCACGCCACCGTCCGCGCGCGCCACCTTGCGCCCCGCCCTCGGCAGGCTGATGGCCTCCAGCTTCGTGCTCAGCTCCGCGTCCTCCTCGGCGAACACCCGCGCGTACGCCAGTGCCCGCTGGCCCTTCTGCACCAGCGCATCCTGACCCTCGGCCAGCACCTGGCGCGCCGCCTCCAACGCCGCCTGCGCCTTCGCCACCGCCTCGGCCTGCGCCCTCACCCGGCTCGCCGCCTCCTCCAACACCTCCGCGTCCACGTCCGGGAACTTCACCTCGGACAGCTCCGTGGAGAACACCTCAAGCAACGCCCGCATCGCGGGCGAGATGGGATCGTTTTCGTTCGTATCGAACATGGCCTGGGACTCCCCTCCAGCGTGCTGCGTGGGGCCCTCATGTGCACAGATGTTCAGTGCCTTTTCAAGGGGGTCCGCTCCGAGGCCGATTTACCGGCCCCGCATCGTGTTCACCCCTCGCCGTCCCAGCGGCGCCCGGTCCGGATGACTCCCCACATGTGGGCGGCGGACCCTACATCTCCGGTCTCATCGGGCCCAGCGCGGGGAGGTAGACTGGCGCGAGGAGCCCGGGAAGACCGGCCCTGGGGGAGCCGACATGCAGCCAGAGACGTTGGAGTTGCTCGCGGACACGGCGCAGTACGCCGCCGTGGCGTTCATCGGTGGGTTCATCGGAGTGGGCGAGCTCGTCTCCCGCTACAAGGATGACCCCTACGAGGCCATCACCAACCGCCATGCGATTACCTACACGCTGCTCAACGTGCTCGCCTCCGTGATGGCCCTGCTCGCGCTCAAGACGATGAACCCGGCGGACGTCCACGGGGTGCTCCTCGGGGAGGGGCCGGCCTCGTCGCGGGTCGGGTACACGCTGCTCGCGGGGTTTGGAGCCATGGGGCTCCTGCGCTCCTCGGCCTTCAACATGCGCGTGGGCAACGACGACATCGCCATCGGCCCGAGCGCGCTGTTGCAGGTCATGCTCTCCGCGATGGACCGCGCCGTGGACCGGGCTCGCGCCAGGGTCCGCGCCGAGATGATGGCCAGGACCATGCACCTGATTCCCTTCGAGCAGATCGAGGGCTCCCTGCCGCAGCTCGCCTTCGCGATGATGCAGAACGTGACGGATCAGGAGAAGCAGGACTTCGACAAGGTGATCTCCGCGCTCCGGGACAACGACAAGATGGACACGGTGGCCAAGAGCATCAGCCTGGGGCTGTCGCTCAGCAACATCGTGGGACAGGGCGTGGTGGATGACGCGGTGACGGCGCTGCGCAAGACCCTGGCCGCAGCGGGAGACCCCAGGTTCTCCGCCACCCTGGCGCCGCCCCTGCCCCCGCCCGTGGAGACCCAGGAGGCGGCGAGTCCCCCCACCGCGGAGAAGTGAGACGGAGAAGCAGGGCCGCTCAGTCCACGCGCACCAGCGACACGGTGCGCACGCCCTGGGCCGGGTCCACCTCCACCGCGAGGAAGTGCCGCCCCACCCCGTCGAACTGCTCGGGGATGGCGCCGCCGCCGCCCGAGATGAAGGACGGAATGCCCGCGTTGGAGAACGAGTAGTACGAGTGCACGTGGCCGTAGAGCGTGAGATCCAACTTCCCGTTGGCCAGCTTCGCCAGCAGGGCCGCGGCCTCGTTGCGGCTGGCGAAGGCGCCATTGCGCACGCCAATGGGGTCCACGATGGGGATGTGCGTGCCGAGGATGTGTACCGCCTCGCGCCCCGCCGCCAGCCATCCTTCCAGCATCTCCTCGGCCCTCGGATCCAACGAGCCGTTGCCCGAGTCGATCATCGTGAAGTGCGCGCCCTGGAAGGTGTAGTGCAGGTTCCCCCGGCCGAAGTACTCGTGGTAGCGCGGGTCCAGGGTGATGATCTCGTGGTTGCCCAGCGTGGCGAACAGGGGGATGCGTGACTCCAGCAGGCGAGACTGGAACTCCTCCAGCTCCTCCACGGTGCCCCGCTGCGTCAGGTCCCCCGAGAAGAAGATGAAGCGCAGCGTGGGGTCCGCGTTGATGCGCCGGTAGACGTCCCCCACGCGGGGCATGGCCTCCTGCACGTCCGCCAGCGCCGCGAAGCGGAAGGGCGCCGGCTGGTCCCACAGCGGAGGCGCCACCGTCAGCCGGGCCTCGGCGCCCGCGGGCACCCGCACCTTCCACGTCTTCACGGTGGGCAGGGGCCCCTCGGGCAGGGCCTCCACCAGGAGCGGCTCGCCGCCCACCATGGCCGAGAGCTCCGCGTCCGGCATGGCGTTGCGCACCACCACCGTCCACTCCTCGGAGGCCCCGGCCGAGGACACCGCGCGCACGTGGAAGGCCGGTGCCGAGCCCCACAGCGTCAGCGTGCCCGGCTCCACCTTGCGCACCACCGCCAGCCCGTCCTCCACCGTGAAGGACACGCCGTTGGCATCCACCTGCCCCACCCGCAGGTCCTTCAGCGCGCGCTCCTCGGCCGGCCGCTGGCTGCAGCCCGCGGCCAGCAGCGCGAGCACGGCGGCTCCCTGACGAATGATCCTCACGGCTCACCTCCCAACGCGTAGACGAGTGACACCCGGCCCACCACCGCCGAGCCCGCCTGGAGCTCCGCGGCCACGCCCCACGGCCCGGAGAGGAACATGCGCCCGCGCAGCCCCACGAACCCCGGCACCCCACCGCCGGCCTTGATGCCCCCGGGGAAGTCGTCCTTGCGGTGGTCGTAATAGAGCATCGCCTCGCCCCGGAAGGGTCCGCCCCGGCCCAGGTACACGCCGTACCCGAAGGAGAAGAGGAGCTGCTCGAAGAGGATGTCGTCCACCGGGCCCGTGTAGATGTAGCTCTGCATGGCGAAGCCCACGCCCATCTCCGCGAAGGAGCCGGCCATGCGCGGGCTGAAGCGCGCCATGTCGTAGCGGCCCCGCAGGAAGAGCTCGCCACCGGCCAGGGTGAAGACCTCGGCGGGGTAACGGTGCGCCAGCGCCGCGGCCTCCAGGTCCAACGCCGTGCCATCCGCGCGCCGGTGCGAGCCCTCGGGTGTACCCAGCAACCGGTACGCACCGCCCACGCGCACGCGCAGGTTGCCCTCGTCCGGCGACAGCCTCACCCCGGCATCCAGGCGCACGCGATCCAGCCGCGCCAGCGCGCCCACCGAGACGAAATGCCGGTAGTCGAAGGCCGGATCCATCACGTGCTGGTAGCCCGCCTCCAGTTCCAGGGGAGGCAGGTGCTGGGGCACCTGGCCTGGTGGGAAGGCGGGCGACACGGCGCCATAGAGGTTGGCCAGGGTGGAGATGGAGAGAATGCCCACCCCCGTCAGCGTCATCGCGTACAGCGGACCGATGACCCGGCGCGAGGCCCCGGACATGGCGATGGGAATGCCACCGGCGACCAGCAGCCCCAGGCCCGAGCCCTGCAGAAGGAAGTGCCGCCCCGCCGTCTGGGTATCCCCCGCCACGAGCGACCCCATCCCGTGCAGCAGCAGGCCGGGCACCACCGAAACGGCCGCCGGCAGCACCTCGAAACGCGGCCGGGTGGGCACCTCCTGGCCGCCGGACATGGGCTCCCCCCGGACGGGGAGGGCCTGGGCGGGGATCTCCCCTGCCGCCTGCGCCTCGCACACCTGGGCCTGGACCACGCCCGGCAACACCGCCAGGGCGAGCACCCACAGTCGCATCATCATCGCAACCCCTTCGCCCGGGCGGGCAGGGGGACGGGCCCGTCCACCCCGGCCGGGGCTGCCCCCCGAGCGGATTCCAGGATAAAACGTTGGCGGGTGGATTCGCAGCCTGTCCGCGGAGGTAGGCAATAAATCCACCCGAAGTACCCCCTAGCGGGACTTTTCCAGGAAGCGGGGTATGCTCCACGCTCCCTCTCCTCCAACAACGCGACGCGCATCGTGGCCGCCAACGAAGCTCGGGAGTTTGGCAAGTACGAATTGGTCTCGAAGCTCGCCGCGGGCGGGATGGCCATCACCTATCGCGCGCGCATGAAGGGCGCCGCGGGGGTGACCAAGCCGGTGGTCATCAAGCAGATCCTCCCGCACTTCGCCGACGAGCCCGACTTCGTGGAGATGTTCGTCAGCGAGGCGCGCGTGGCCGCGGGGCTCACCCACGGCAACATCGCCCAGGTCTTCGACTTCGGAGAGATCGACGGCCAGTACTTCCTGGCCATGGAGTTCGTACACGGGCAGACGCTGTCCAAGCTGCTGCGCCGCGCCCAGAAGGCCGGACTGCCGGGCCTGCCCATGCCGCTGGCGCTGTTCGTCGCCACGCAAATCTGTGACGGGCTGGACTACGCGCACCGGCACATCGGGGACGACGGCCGGCCCATGGGGCTGGTGCACCGCGACGTGTCGCCGGACAACGTGCTCATCTCCTACGAGGGCCAGGTCAAGGTCATCGACTTCGGCATCGCCAAGGCGACGAGCATCGTGGAGTCGCGCACCTCGCCCGGCACGCTCAAGGGCAAATACCCGTACTTCTCCACCGAGCAGGCCCGGGGCGAGCAGGATCTGGACGCGCGCTCGGACACCTTCGCCGTGGGCGTGGTGCTCTACGAGATGCTGTGCGGCCGGCGCCCCTACGAGGGCGAGCTCGCCGCGGTGCTGCCGCGCATCCTCGACGGAGACTATCCGCGCCCCTCCAGCCTCAATCCCGCCATCGGCCCCGAGCTGGAATCGGTGATGGGCACCGCGATGGCGCTGGACCGGGAGCAGCGCTACCCCACCGCCCAGGCCTTCTCCGAGGCGCTGCGCGAGCAGCTCTACTCGGGCTGGCCGCGCTTCTCGCCGGCCATGCTGTCGCAGCTGCTGGGCCACCTCTTCGCCGAGGAGCTCGCCGCCGAGGGCCGCAAGGTGGAGGTGACGCCCGCCTTCCTGGAGCAGCTCGCCGCGTGGCAGGCCCAGCCCATCAGCGAGCCGATGGGCGCCCAGGCGCGTGTGCCGGGCTCGGCCAGCGGCAGGACGAGCACCGGCTCCGGCGTGCGCGCCGTGCAGTCGCGGCCCGGCAGTGACAGTGGCCGGCTCCCGAGCAACACGGGCAGCCGGCCCGGAGGCAAGCCCTCCACCAATGGCTCCGTCCGGCCCGCCAGCAACGCGGGCGGGCGCACCATCAGCTCGGCCTCGGGGCGCCGGGTGACGTCCGGCACCGGCGTGCCGCGCCTGCCCTCCATCTCCACCATGGCCGCCCCGCAGGTGGAGGGGGAGGAGCCCTCCACGGCCGTGTCGCAGTCCGCCACCGCCGCCGAGAGCGCCGACGGACCGCACGACACTCCAGTCGAAACCCCGGCCGTCTCCCTGCCCAAGGGCGGGCCGGACTACCTGCGCCCCGTGCGCGAGGCCAAGCTCCGCGAGGAGGAGGAGCGCGCCGAGCGGCGCCAGCGCCTGGTGATGCTCATCAGCGTGCCCCTCTTCGGCCTCGCCCTGGTGCTGGCCGCCCTCCACTTCATCTTCTCCGACAACGAGGCGGCGGCCATTCCGGTGGGCTCGCAGTGGATCAGCTCCATCCCCCCGGGCGCCTCGGTGAAGCTCAACGGCAAGGACGTGTCCGGCGTCACGCCGGTCGTCGTGCCGAACGTTCCGCTCAACGAGGCCAACACCCTCGTCGTCACCCTGCCCGGCTACCGTCCCTGGACCCGGCGCTTCACCCTCACCACCGAGTCGGGGCCTCCGATGCGCGCGGATCTCGAGCGCCTGGAGCCGGAACCCTCCACCCCGAAGCCCGAGCCCACCGCCACCGTGCCCGCTCCGGAGCAGGCCGGCGAGTCACAGGCCGCCACGGCGGCTCCACAGGCCGGGACGCCCGCGGAACCGGCCACCGCGGCGGCGCCGGAGGACCTCAAGAAGTACAACGAGGTGGATTACCCGACGCGGCTGTTCGTCCTGCGCCCCCAGTACAACGCCTTCCCGGTGGACAAGTACGCCACGGCCTCCATCGAGCTCAACGCCGGGGCGAGCTACTCCGTCAGCACCACCGGCAGCGCCCTGCTGGGCCAGGGCCGGGGGAGCTCCACCAACACCCTGGTCTGGTTCGCCGAGGGAGAGAACCTGCCGGTGGAGGAGTCCTTCGGGCTGCTCGGCTCCGCGCCGCGCACCTTCAAGGGCATCCGCAAGCTGCACGTCTTCCTGCTGGACGACGACACGGCGGACAACGCCGGCGCGGTGCGGGTGAACCTGCGCCAGTCCAAGTGGGTGCCGCCGCGCCAGCTCACCTTTGATCCCAACCGCAACGCGCTGGTGCTCGCGCCCCAGCACCAGCTGGCCATGCGCGGGCTCAATCCGGACGCCATCTACCTGCTCACCGTGCGCGATGACTTCGCGGAGCTGCGATCGGGCACCACGGGCCGTACACGCCGGGTGCTGTGCACGGAAAGCAGCCAGAAGTCCGGCCGGCGCAACCACCGGCTCCTGGAGGCGGGCAAGCGCTACCAGCTGACCGGCGCCGACACACTGCGTTGCACCTTCCCGGACACCCGGGTGGAGGACAACGCGGGTGCGCTCGAGGTGGACATCGTCGATGTCACGGCCATGTCTCGCCGGGAGCGCGCGGCCGCACTGCGTGGCGCTTCTCGTTGACCAGAAAACAGTACCTGGGTTAAACAAGGCGTACGGGCGATCAGGCGGCAGCCGCCTTTTTCGTCCATCCCATTCGTACCCCCCAGCCGGGCACAAATCACCTCCCCTCGCATGTCGGAGGTGATGCGTACCCTGTCTGTCACAGCGGCCCACCTCGGTGGGCTTCGGGGACTACAACAAGTTCCTTCCGTAAGGGCTCATGGGGGTCGCAGACTGTCCCGCGACCCAGCTCAACAAGGACGGGAAAGGCACGTGGGCGCGGAGCCGATTTCGGCACCGGGCCCACGGGTCTTTTTGGGGTCTGGAAACATCAGCGGCGGGACGAAGGCTCGTCCGCCCGCCTGCTCAGTCGCACATCACGTCAGGGCAGCCGCCACCCGTGGGCGCGCACACACCGCAGCCCGGGTTGCAGCAGAAGTAGCCCTTGCCGCAGTAGTTCGTGCCGCACGGGCCACCGGAGCCGATGGAGATGGCGGCGGGCTCGGGCTCGGGCTGCTTCGCCTGGGCCTCCACCTCGGGCTGGGCGCTCGTCTCACACATGACGTCGAGACACGCGGCGCCCTTGGGGGCGCACACGCCACAGCTCGAGTTGCAGCAGTAGGTGCCCGTGCCACACACGTTGGGGCCGCACGCGATGCCACCGATCGCCAGCGCCTCCTCCACGCTCGCGGGGACGACCGGCTCCTGCTCCGACACACCACCACACGCCGCCATCAGGGACACCAGGGACAGCACCACCAGCTGCATCTTCATGATTCGCTCCTCCTCAGGGGGAGCGAATCCTCTACCAAAACCAGACAGGCCCGAGCAAATGGGATATCCGGGGTGCAACCCGGGGGCCGTGACACCCTCACCCCGTCCCTCTCCCGGGGGGAGAGGGGATTTGTACGGGGGAGGGACTTCCCTGGATCAGATGTCCAGGTTCTGCACGTCCAGCGCGTTGCGCTCGATGAACTCGCGCCGCGGCTCCACCGCCTCGCCCATCAGCAGCGAGAAGATTTCGTCGCTCTCCACCGCGTCCTCGATGCGCACCTGCAGCAGCGTCCGCGTCACCGGATTCATCGTGGTGTCCCACAACTGCTCCGGATTCATCTCGCCCAGACCCTTGTAGCGCTGCAGGCCCAGCCCCTTCTGCGCGTCCTTGCGCACCGCGGCCAGCACCTCCTGCACCGACAACGCCACCACCTCGCCATCCCCCACCCTCACCCGGTACGGCGCCTTGCCCAGCGCCTTGAACGACTCGCGCAGGCCCACCAGCTCCTGGTACTCCGGCGACGACAGGAAGCCGTGGTCGAACACCGTCTGGCGCACGCCTCCGTTGATGTCCGTCTTCACCACCAGCTTGTGCGTGTGGTGCTCCGGATCCATCGGGTAGGAGACCTCGAAGCGGCCCAGCGTGTCCGGCATCCGGGCCTTCAGGTACGCCACCATCGTGTCCACCTGCGCCCGCAGCGCCGCCTCGTCCGTCAGCAGCCCCGCGTCCACCCGGCCCGCCTGCACCAGCGCGTCCACCACCCGCGCATCCCGCCGCGCCGCCAGCTTCTCCAGGCGCTCCTCGTACGTAATCACCTTCTCCAGCAGCCCGCGCAGCTCCGAGCCGCCCAGCTCCCCGCCCTCCGTCACCACCCGCGAGTGCTCCGCGGCGATGCGCAGCAGGTAGTCGTTCAGCCCGCGCTCGTCCTTCACGTACATGTCCTTCTTGTTGCGCGTGACTTTGTAGAGCGGCGGCTGCGCGATGTAGAGGTACCCGTTCTGGATGAGCTCCGGCATCTGCCGGTAGAAGAACGTGAGCAGCAGCGTACGGATGTGGCTGCCGTCCACGTCGGCGTCCGTCATCAGGATGATGCGGTGGTAGCGCGCCTTCTCCGGGTTGTAGTCCTCGCGGCCAATGCCCGTGCCCAGCGCCGTAATCAACGTCACGATCTCCGCGCTCGTGAGCATCTTCTCGAAGCGCGCCTTCTCGACGTTGAGAATCTTTCCGCGCAGCGGAAGGATGGCCTGGTTGCGCCGGTCCCGGCCCTGCTTGGCCGAGCCGCCTGCGGAGTCACCCTCGACGATGTAGAGCTCGCTCTCGCTGGGATCGCGGCTCTGGCAGTCGGCGAGCTTGCCCGGCAGCGAGCCACCGTCCAGCACGCCCTTGCGCCGCACCGTCTCGCGCGCCTTGCGGGCCGCGATGCGCGCCCGCGTGGCATCGCCAATCTTCGCGACGATCTTCTTGCTGACGGTGGGGTTCTCCTCGAGGAAGGTCGCGAGCTGATCATTCACCATCTGCTCGACGAGGCCCTTCACCTCGCTGTTGCCCAGCTTCGTCTTCGTCTGCCCCTCGAACTGGGGGTTGGACAGCTTCACGGAGATGACGGCCGCGAGTCCCTCGCGCGCGTCCTCGCCCGTGGGCGTCTCCTTCAGATCCTTCCACTGCCCGCTCTTCTCGGCGTAGCTGTTGAGCGTGCGCGTGAGGGCCGCCTTGAAGCCGGACAGGTGGCTGCCGCCCTCGTGCGTGTTGATGTTGTTGGCGAACGTGAAGATGCGCTCGTCGTAGCCATCGTTCCACTGCAGGGCGATCTCCAGCGCCACGCCCTCCCTCTCCGTGCGGAAGTGGATGGGCTTGTCGTTGAGCGACTGCTTCGCCTTGTTGATGTACTCGACGAAGGACACGATGCCGCCGTCGAACTTGAAGTCGTGCTCCTTGCCGATGCGCATGTCGCGGATGATGATCCGCAGACCGGCGTTGAGGAACGCGAGCTCGCGCATGCGCTGGCTGAGCGTGTCGAAGTTGAAGTCCACCGTCTCCATGACGGTGTTGTCCGGCTTGAACCAGATCTGCGTGCCGCGCTTGTCCGTCTCGCCGACAACGGCCGGCGAACCATTGGACACGCCGCGCGTGTACGACTGCTCGTACACCTTGCCACTGCGCTGCACGCGCACCTTGAACCACTCGGACAGGAAGTTCACACAGGTGACGCCCACGCCGTGCAGGCCGCCGGACACCTTGTACGCGCCGTTGCCGAACTTGCTGCCGGCGTGCAGCTCCGTGAGCACCACCTCGAGGGTGTCCTTGCCCTTGAATTTGGGGTCGGGGTGCGGACCTACGGGAATGCCGCGGCCGTTGTCCTGCACGGACAGCGAGCCATCCACGTGGATGACCACCTCGATGTCGGTGCAGTGGCCGGCCAGGGCCTCATCGACGGAGTTGTCCACCACCTCGTAGACGAGCTTGTGCAGCCCGTACGTCATGGTGTCGCCGATATACATGCCCGGGCGCTTCCGGACGGCCTCCAGGCCCTCCAGCTTCGTGATGGCACCGGTGTCGTAATCCGCGGGCGGCGGCGTGGTCGCAGCGCCGGGGGCGGGGATGTTTTCCATGCGCGAAAAGTCCTTCGGGAAGACGCTTGGCGGGACAGGTGTGCCTACCACTTCGAGGCACCCTGGACAAGATTGTTGAGAACACGCAAAGCAGCGAAAAGATTCACGAAATGCCTCGCGCGACGCTACGCGTCAAAACGCGGGGCGGGCTTCCTTTCTTCCAGTGCGGCCGCCAGCTCACTGAAGGCCGTGCGCGAGGGAAACAGATGTCGCGTGAGCAGCACCCGGCCCCCCTCGTCCAGGAACAGGCCGAGCATGTCTTCCTTGCGGCCGAGGCGGCGCACGGAGTCGATCTGCCCCCAGGCCAATTGCAGCTGGCTGCCGGTGAAGGGACGCGCCAGTGCAACGCCCCTGGCACTGAGTGTAACGCCCCACCCGGGCCGTGGCCGCAGTCTGTGCCAGGCGAAGACGAAGGCGAGCAGGAGCCCGCCCGTGATGCCCGCCCGGGCCACGGCCAGGGGAGCGTTGCCCACCGCCCGCGCATCCGCCAGCGCCCAGGCGCTGAGAATGGCGAGCACGCACGCCCCCACGAAGAGGGCCCTGCGGGTGGGACGGGGATCGAAGGCGTAGAAGCGGGGCTCCATGCGAGCATCCGCACCCTAGCCTCCCGGACGGCCGGCCGGGGATTTTCCGCACGCCAGCTGTCCACCCGCGAGCGCATGGGAGCGCCTACCCTGCCCCCCATGACGGACGTTGAACTCACCACGCGCCTGCGCGCCAACATCCACGGCTTCAAGACGTTCCAGACGTGGGGCGGTCCGCTGCGGATGAAGGACCTGCCCGGGGTGCGTGCCTTCGCCCTGCCCGGCCACGGGGCCCCGCTCTTCCAGCAGCAGGTGCTGTACACGGACGCCCACGCGCTCGCCGAGGCACTCGGGCCGCTCGCCGCGTGGTACCGCGAGCTGGGCGTTCAGGCCTGGCGCGTGCCCGTGTACCCGGGCGACACCGCCGCGGAGGCCGTGCTGGCCCGCGCCGGACACCGGGCCGAGGACCACCTCCCCACCATGGCCCTCCCCCTGGACCACCCGCCGCCCCAGCTCCCCCCGGGCACCACGCTGGAACACCCGGAGGACCTGCACGAGGTGATGAAGCTCAACGCGCTCTGCTACGGCCAGGAGCACGTCGGCTACTTCGAGAGCTGGCGCCCCCGGCTCCACTCCTCCTCCGGACTGTTCGCCGTGCTGGTGCGCCAGGAGGGCCGGGCACTCGCCGGAGGCGTCTCGTTCGAGCGGGACGGCACCTCGGGCATCTACCTGGTGGCCACCCACCCCGAGGCCCGCCGCCTGGGACTGGGCGCGCTGGTGATGCGGGGCCTGCACGCGGACGCACTCGCCCGGGGCTGCACCCTCGCCGTCCTGCAGGCCTCGGCGCAGGGCCATGGCCTGTACCAGCGGCTCGGCTACCGGGACCTGGGCGCGTGGACGAGCTGGGTACGCCGCGCCGGCTGAGGCGTCACTCGCGTCTCTCACTCGCGCTGGAAGTGCTGGCCCACCGTCTCCACCAGCACCTCCACGTCCACCGGCTTGCGCAGGTAGGCACACGCCCCCACCTCCTCGGCCACCGCCGCGTTGCTCGCCGAGGCGGAGAAGATGACGATGGGGATGTCCTTCCACTCGGGCACCGCGTGCATCTCGTGGGCGAAGCCCAGCCCGTCCAGCACCGGCATCATCATGTCCAGCAGCACCAGCCCGGGCAACGGACGGGCCCGCGCGAGCACCTCCAGCGCCTCGCGGCCATTGCCCGCTCCCACCACCGCGTGGCCCGCGTCTCGCAACACCTCCTCGAGCGCCTCGCGCAGATCCGTGTCGTCATCCACCACCAGCAAGGGACGCGTCATGTGGACTCCTCCACCATCTTGCCCGCGGCGCGCAGGGGCAGCTCCAGGGTGAAACGGGCCCCTCCACCCGGACGCGGCTCGGCCCATACCCGGCCCCCATGCGCCTCCGCCGCCCGCCGCGCCAGGTACAGCCCCAACCCCAACCCCCCGTAGGAACGCGAGGATACCGCCCGGCCGAAGCGCTCGAAAATACGCTCGAGCTGCGCCTCCGGCACGCCAATGCCGCGGTCCTCCACCATCACCCGCGCCACCTCGCCGTCCGACACCACCCGCACGTCCACCGGCTGGTGCGCCCCGAACTTGAGCGCGTTGGAGACCAGTCCGGCCACCACCTGCTCCACCCGCATCCGGTCCCACTGGCCCACGAGCTCCCGGGCCGCCTCCAGCCGCAACGCGCAGCCCACGGACCGGGACTCCGCATCGAAGCGCTCCAGCACCTCGCGCACCAGCGCGACCAGGTCCACCCCCTCCAGCGTCAGGGACAGCTGCCCGGTGGACAGCCGCGACACATCCAGCAACGTCTCCACCAACGAGCCCAGCCGCTTCACCTGGCGCAGTCCCTTGTCCAGCCGCTCCACCATCTCCGGGGAGGACTCGCGCCGCGCCCGCTGCATCAGTGTGCTCAGTTGCAGGCCCAGCGTGGTGAGCGGGGTGCGCAGCTCGTGGGCCGCCACCGCGAGGAACTCGTCGCGCAGGCGGATGGCCTCCTGGGACTCGCGGTACAAGCGCACGTTCTCCAGCGTCAGCGCGGCGCGGCGCACCAGCTCCTGCACCACGGGCAGATCCACCTGCGTGAAGCGCGGCCGCGTCTTCCCGGTGATGCCGAGCGTCACCACGCCCAGCGAGCCCATGCGTCCCACCAGGGGCACATGGACGAAGGAGCGCAACCCCAGCGCGAGCAACCGGCGCAGGTGCTCCGGGGAGCGCGCCACCGCCGCCAGCCGCTCCGGGGGAACGTCCGGCACCACCCGCGGCTCGCCCGTCCGGAACACATACGCCGGACCCGAGGGGGCATCCGGCTCCAGGGGGAAGAGCCGGTCCAGCTCCAAGGCCCGCTCCACCTGCTCCGGGTCCTCGTGCGCCAGGGACGCCACCCGGAGGTGCCTTCCATCCTCGGAGAAGTAGACGGCGCACCAGTCCGCCAGCTCCGGCACCGGCAGGCGCGCTACCTTGTCCAGCGTCTCCTGCAAATCCAACGAGCCGGCCAGCACCTCCCCGGCGCGGGCCAGCAGGTTCCGGTCCCGCTCGGCCCGGGCGCGATCATGACGCAGCCGGGCCTGCTCCACCTCGCGCGCCACCGCGACCGGCAGCCGGGTGAGGAGCGCCTTGGAGAAGTAGTCGCGGGCACCCGCCTTCATCACCTCCTCGCCCTCGAACTCGCCCACGCTGCCCGAGACGACGATGAAGGGGATGTCCAGGCCGCTGTCGTGAAGGAGCTCCAGCGCGGCGGGCGCGTTGAAGCCGGGCAGGCGGTAGTCCGAGAGGATGACGTCCCACGCCCCGGGCTCGAGCGCCGCGCGCATCTCCTCGGCCGACTGCACCCTGTGGCAGGACACCTCGAATTCTCCCCGGCGCAGCTCGCGTTCCACCAACTCCTGGTCGTCCGGGTTGTCCTCCACCAGCAGGACGCGGAGCGGCCTCGTCATCCAGACACCCCCGGCTGCGGGGAGCGGTTGAGCTCCAGCCAGTAGACGCCGAGCTGGCGCGCCGCCTCGACGAACTCGTTGTAGCTCACCGGCTTGCGCACGTAGCTGTTGCAGCCGTGGCTGTAGCTCTCCACCAGGTCCTTCTCCTCGTCCGAGGAGGTGAGGATGACCACGGGAAGGAAGCGGGTGCGCGGATCGGCGCGAATCTGACGCAGCACCGCGTGCCCGTCCATGCGCGGCAGCTTGAGGTCCAACAGCACCAGGGCGGGCAGCGGCGCGTGGACCCGGTGCGAGAACGCGCCACGCCCGAAGAGGTAGTCGAGCGCATCCATCCCATCCTCCACCACCTCCAGGGGATGGGTGACGCCCGCGCGCTGGAAGGCCCGCTGCGTCAGGTCCACGTCGTCCGGGTTGTCCTCCACGAGGAGAATGGTTTGTGGGCTGCTCATGCGAGTGCCTCCTGGAGGGTGAAGCGGAAGGTGGCGCCCCCGCCCGGGGCCGCCTGGGCGGAGATGTCCCCGCCGTGCCGGTGGACGATGCGCTGCACCGTGGCCAGCCCGATGCCCGTGCCCGGGAACTCGGAGGGCTTGTGCATCCGCTGGAAGGGGCTGAAGAGCTTGCCCGCGTACGCCATGTCGAACCCCACCCCGTTGTCGCGCACAGCGTAGTGAGTCACCCCGCCGGCCGTCTCCGCGAACAGCTCGATGTGGGCCCCGGAGCGCTTGCTGGTGAACTTCCACGCATTGCCCAGCAGGTTCTCCAGGAGCACCCGGAGCAGCCGCGGGTCGCCCCGCACGGAGAGGCCGGGCTGGACCGAGCATGTCACGTCACGTCCGGACTCGCGCTGGCGCAGCTCCTGGAGTACCGAGGTGGCGATCGCGCTGAGGTCCACCGGCTCGCGGCGCAGCTCGGCGCGGGTGACGCGGGAGAGCTGCAACAGGTCGTCGATGAGCTGGCCCATGCGCGTGGCGGCCCCCTGCAGGCGCGTGAGGAGCCGGAGGGCCTCGGGAGACAGCCGCTCGCCCTCGTCCTCGCGCAGCGCCTGGGCGAAGCCGTCGATGGCGCGCAGGGGCGAGCGCAAATCATGCGAGACGGAGTAGCTGAAGGACTCCAGCTCCTTGTTGGCGGCGGTGAGCTCGAGGGTGCGCTGGGCGACGCGAGACTCCAGCCGGGCCTCGCTGGCGCGCAGGGCGTCCGCCTGGGCACGCACCTGGGCGAGGCTGGCGTCATAGCCCCGGGCCAGGGTGAGGAGCTGACGCCGGCTGAGCCAGGCCAGCAGCACCCCCACGGCGAGCGCCCACAGCCCGCCGGCGATGAGCACCGTGCGCCCCGCTCGCTCGGCCTCCAGGCCCTGGAAGGTGGCGCGCCGGAGTTCCTCGGCGCGGATGGTGTCCAGCGTCGAGCGCAGCGCGTCCATATGGGTCTTGGCCGCGCCCGAGCGCACCAGGGACAGCCAGTCGCCCCCCTGGCGGAAGAGGGAGAGCTGCTCGTCGGCCACCCGCTCCCATTCCCGCCAGCGCCCACGCACCTCCTCCATCCAGGCCCGCTGCTCGGGCGCGCCCTCGAGGCCCTGCTCCAGCTCCTCGAGCGCCACGGGGAGCCGTTGCCCGGCGGCCTGGTAGGGCTCCAGGAACGAGGGGTCGCCAGAGAGCAGATAGCCGCGCACGCCCGTCTCCCGGTCGATGAAGAGCAGACGCACCCGCTCCAACCGGGTGACGGCCACCTGGTAATGGCGCGCCTTCTCCTGGGCCAGGATGAGGCCGTTCACCGTCCACATGAGGATGCCCGCGAGCACCAGCAGCAGGCCCACCGGAAGCAGGATGGCGCGCAGCAGCAGCCGGCGGAAACGGAGGGGGTCGGTCAGGGGCATCACGTGGCGGGAAGTGGAAGACACGTCCCCGTGAAGGTTGGGGTCCGGGGAGGACCCTTCAACCCGTGCCACCGGCCACGGCGAGCGGACAGGGGCCGGAGGCTCGCCCGGGAAGCGGGAGGTGCCCTCCGGAAGCCAGGACCCGCCCACCGGCCGTGGAACCCGGGATGCGAGGTGAGGTGACCTCCGCAGTAGCCTGCGGGGTGATTCCGTGAGTAGTGTCCGGCCGCATGACGTGTCGGTTCACCTCCGGGAGGCGCCCGCGGCGGGAGCGCCACGGCCTCGCGGTGTGGGGACGACGCTGGAGGTCACCCGCATGGCTGAAAACCCGATGTCCCCCTCCCGTTCCGCCCAGCGTGGCGCCCGCCCCGGACCCCGGCGGCAACCCCCTCCCGTGCTGGACCCGGGCACCCGGGTGGCCGGCTACGAGGTGGTGCGCCGCCTGGGCGCGGGGGGCTACGGCACCGTGTACCTGGCGCACGCCGCCACGAGCCTCGTCGCGCTGAAGGTGCTGCCACTGGAGCGCTCGCGGGGGTGGGAGGAGCGGGAGGTGGACGTGCTGCGCCGGATGAGGCACCCCGGCGTGGTGCGGCTGCTGGGGTACGTCGACTGGCCGGAGGAGGAGCCCCGCGTCCGCGTGCTCATCATGGAATACGTGGACGGGCTGCCCCTGGACGAGCACGTGCGCGGGAGCAACCCGTCGGCGCTCGAGGTGGTGGAGCTGATGCGGGGGTTGATGGAGGCGCTGGAGGCGGTGCACGACGCGGGCGTGCTGCACCGGGACGTGAAGGCCTCCAACATCCTGGTGCGCGCCGGGGACGGCAGGCCGGTGCTGGTGGACTTCGGGGCGGGCGCCTACCTGGGGGCGCCCACGCTGACGAGCTCGGTGCTACCCCCGGGCACCCCGGAGTACCGCGGCCCCGAGGCCTGGGACTTCTTCCGCCACCACATGGGCGACGCGGGCGTGCGCTACTCGCCGACCCGCGCGGATGACCTGTGGGCGGCGGGCGTGCAGTTGTACTGGGTGCTCACGGACCGGCTGCCCTTCACCGGCCCGGACTTCCTGGCCATCGGCGCGGCGGTGCTCAACGAGAGGCCCGCGCCTCCGCGCGAGCTCAACCCGTGGGTACCGGAGGCACTGGAGCGCCTGTGCCTGCGCATGCTGGAGAAGTCACCCGAGGCGCGGTACGCGGACGCGGGCGAGGTGCGCTCGGTGCTGACCACGCTGAGGGCGGAGGCGGATGAGGCGTGGCGCGAGCCGCTGTTCGAGCCGCATGCGCCCCACAACGCCACCACCCGGCCCCAGGGACGGCTCGCGGAGGGGCAGGATCTGCTGCTGCGGATGAGCAGGCTCGCGCGGCAGCCTCCGCGGCGGGGCGAGGTGCCCACGCGGGAGGCGAGCGCCGTGCCGGTTGCGATGGGCGTCTCGATGGCGCCCGCGCTGAGTCACACGGAACGGGAGACGGAGCCCACCAGCGCGGAGTTCCCGGTACGGGTGCCCGTCCCTGGAACCCGGGCGGGGTTCGGGTGGCGCCTGGGCGCGGTGGGGCTGGGAGCCCTCGCGCTGGCCGCTGCGCTGTGGGTCCTCGCCTCGTGGAGGGCGGACATGTCCTCCGAGGTAGTGGCGAGGACCCAACCTTTCATGTCACCCGAAGCCTTTCCCATACGGTGGGATGCTTTTTTCCCAGATGTCGTGCCCTCGCTGAAACCGCCGCATGTTGTGGCGGACGCGGCGCCCAACGGACAGGCCGTTGCCGCGCCCGTCATCAACGCCAGACACAGCGAGAAAGACATGTCACAGAAGAATCCACCGCCCCCCCCCACTCCGACCCAGGCCAGGAAGACGCGGCCGAGCATCAGCGCCTGCCTGAGCATGGGTGCGATCGCCGCCCTGGCGGCGGGCTGCACCTCCGTCCACAACAAGGCCTTCCACGAGAACTTCGTCAAGACCGGGATCTTCTACGAGGCTGAGGATCTCTTGGAGTGCCCCCCCTCATTTGTCAAATCCATGAAGGAGCATGGCATTGCCATCGGGAGCCTCCATGATGCCGTCTATGGCTCTGGCCTCAACCAGGAAGAGTCTCGGCGTCCCCTGGAGAAGATTGGAGAGAAGATGTCGGTGCCATTGAATGGCACCGGAGTCGAACTCCGCTCCGACTGGGGTGGGCTCGGCGCGCTTGGCCGATTCGGCGGAGCAAGCATTATCGTGGAAGACCGCGTCTATACTCGTCTCGTCAACTTCAGTCCCTTCGCTATCGGAGCCAACCAGGTCCCCGTGTGCATGGAGGTCTGGTACGACGGAAAGCCCGGGGTTCCCCACTTCGGACGAGACCCGACGAAGCCGTTCCCGGGCGGCTTCATCTGGGTGGTGCCTCGAGTCCAGCTCAAGGCCGTGACGCGTTTTCACGAATGAGCGCTCCTCGCACTTGCGGAAAACAATCCCTCCGTGTTCTCAATGTCTCTCGGCCAGTTCCTGGTGATGGGGCTCCTCCTCGGAAAAGCCGCCGCACCAGATGTTCATCCATCCGAGCAACAAGATGGGCCTTCCACCAGGCCTTCCTCAAACTCCCACCAGGAGCCGAACTCCCAGGAGTGCCCTGGCCAGCAGGGACGCCTCGCGGCCGAGGCATTCTCCAGAATGGAGCCAGAAGGTCCATTCTCCGTCTGGGACATCACTCGGCGCATCACGTGGACACCAGATCTACAGGGTCTACGAAGAGTCGTCGTCTACCACAGCATCCATGCCCAGAATCCGTCGAAAACACACATGCTGCTGCAGGTGGAATTGACGCACTCTCTTGCCAGTACCGCCAGGCAGATGACGCACGCGGCGTTGCAGGTGGGCCGTAACGATTCCTGGCTCAGTATCTGGCAGGCACCTGATTCCTCGGAAGGAGTCCTGCGCCTACTCCTGCAGGGCACCGTGGATCTCCACAAAATCCATAAAACCCCCCATCAACTCATCCTCTCACGAGGCGAGGGCGGTGTAGAGCGACTCGCTGTGTTCGACAACATCATGCTCCAATGACGGCATGTAGTCGAAGCACCAGGTCAGGCGGTGGGCAGGGGCTGGAAGGCCACGCCGTCGAGGCCCAAACGACGGCAGGCGTCGACGAAGCGCTCGGTGCAGACAATCACGGTGGAGAAGTCCTCCAGCCGGAACAGGTCCAGGTGGCTGGGAACTGTAGCCACGTCCAGCAGCCTGTCATCGGGAAGCGTGAGACCTTCGCGGCCACAACGAGGGCATGGAGGTTTACGCTCAGCAGGCAAGCAATCCGGGTGCAATCGGCCCACGGGGAGGATTTCCAACTCGAGCAACTCAGGCGCGTTTCGCTGGCGGAAACGCAGTTGGGTGCGGCACCCCTTGAGTCCTTTCACCCCCTCGGCCTGGAGTTTCTCCAGCGCCTCGCGCTGCACCAGCAACAACCACGGGAAGAACGCCACGAGCGGCCCAAATCGACCCTGAGCATTGCCCACGAGCGGGCCAAAAGCCGAACCAGGCTGCAGCAGCGCTCCTGGAGGAAGCAGAGGGCGTACCAGCTCGCACATCCTTTCGTATTCGGCGAACGCTGCAGCTCTGGGCTCATCGAACTTGGCCAGATGGGCAATCGAACTCAGGTCCACCGAAGGGTATGCTCTGGTATCAGTCCCCCAAGAAGCATTACAGCCGGGGCAATGGCGGATGCCTGGAAGCCCCCATTGATGCTCGGCTCGAATGTCCCACGTGGACTGCGATGCCTTGTCTTCTTCAATACTGAAATAGCCCATACGTACGCGCAACCTGTTCATATCTCACGAGCAGAAGTAGGGCACGAGTGGCCCATTCACGCCAAAGCGCGACATGAGTTCTCCGGCGAATCGCCAGATCTCCGCCGGACCGGCGCCATCGTTCGTCCTCCGAAACTGCCGCCAAGCCTCATTCCACTGCCCGCCACGAGGGCCGCCACTGTGTAACCAATGGTGAAAGCTCGTGGGGAGACGAATGGTAAAGGCGTGATGGTCGATGTCCTTGCTCACGAACCACAGGGCAAACTCCTGCGGGAAGATGTGATGCTTCTCGAGCGGCTCCCGAGCGCGGACACACGGGGGCTTGAGCACCCGGGGCGCGTACTGGCCGCGGATGTTCCAGTTGTGCCACGGAATCTCGAAGATCGCTTCCCGGCCCCCAGGTACCGCCAGTGGACGTCCCCACCAGCGGGTCGGATTGGGAGGTGGACGAAGGCTGCCGTTGGCGAGGGCCAGCACCACCGGGTGCGCCTCCACCTCCACCACGTCCTCACACCGCCAGAGCCCGCAGCGCTCCTCGTCACACAGAGGCACCACACAGCTCGGGTCCTCCCGGGCCTCCTCCCACGAGGCCACGGGGTCCACGTCCTCGGCGAACCCGCTCTCTCCGGGTGCCGAGGTCGTCGCGCACGCGCTCAGCAACAACCCGAGCAGCGCCAGCCAGCTCTTCCAGGGCAGGACTCTCATCCCGCCCACCCTATACCACCGGTCCTCTCGGCTTCGACACGACCCCCGGGTTCGTCATGGCCCAGCGCTTCACTTCGTCGGCAGGGAGTGGAAACTCACTCCGTCCAGGTTGAGGCGGCGGCAGGCCTCGACGAAGCGCTCGGTGCAGACAATCACGGTGGAGAAGTCCTCCAGCCGGAACAGGTCCAAGTGGTGGGGAACAGTAGCCGCGTCCAGCAGCCTGTCGTCGGGAAGCGTGAGCCCCCTGCGGCCACAACGAGGGCAAGGAGGTGTACGCTCCCGGGGCAGGCAATCCTGATGCAATCGGCCCAGAGGAAGGATTTCCAGTTCGAGCAGTTCGGGCGAATTGCGCTGGCGGAAACGAAGTTGGGTGCGACAACCTTTGAGTCCTCGTATACCCTCGGCCTGGAGTTTCTCCAGCGCCTCACTCTGCATCAGCAGCACCCATGGGTTGAGCGTCACGAGCGGGCCAAAGCGGCCCTGGGCCTTGCCCATGAGCGGTCCCAACTCTGTCCCTGGCTCCACCAAGGCCCCCGGAGGCAACAAAGGCCGGACCAACTCACGCAGCCTCTCGTATTCCTCGATAGGCTCCGCCCGAGGCTCCTCGAAGTCGGCCAGGGAAGAGACTGGAGTGAGGTCCACCGAAGGGTACGATTTGGCACTGGCACTCCAACTGGCCTTACAGCCTGGACAGCCGAGAATGCCTGGCAGGCCCCATTTGTGGGTGCCATTGATATACCCCGTGTAGACCGACGTCCTGTCTTCCTCAATGCTGAAGTAATCCATGGAGAGGCGCCTCATCCTGCCTCAGTCACAATAATAGGACACAAGTGGACCGTTCACACGGAACCGCGACATGAGTTCGCCTGCGAACTTCCAGATCTCCTCGATGGTTGCATTATCATTCTGTCTCTGGAACCGACTCCATGCCTCATTCCACTGCCCTCCTGGGAATGACCCACTGTGTAGCCACTGGTGGAAGCTCTTGGGCAGCCGGATGGTATAGGCGTGAATGTCGATAGGCTTACGCTTGAACCACGTGGCCAATGCTTGAGGGAAGATGTGGTGCTTCTCGAGCGGCTCACGAGCGCGGACGCACGGTGGCTTGAGCACCCGGGGCGCGTACTGGCCACGGATGTTCCAGTTGTGCCACGGAATCTCGAAGACCGCTTCCCGGCCCCCAGGTACCGCCAGCGGCCGTCCCCACCAGCGGGTCGGATTCGGAGGTGGACGGAGGCTCCCGTTGGCGAGGGCCAGCACCACCGGGTGCTCCTCCACCTCAACCACGTCCTCGCACCGCCAGAGCGCGCAGCGCTCCTCGTCACACAGGGGCACCACACAGCTGGGGTCCTCCCGGGCCTCCTCCCACGAGGCCACGGGGTCCACGTCCTCGGCGAACCCGCTCTCTCCGGGCGCCGGAGTCGTCGCGCACGCGCTCAGCAACAACCCGAGCAGCGCCAGCCAGCTCTTCCAGGGCAGGACTCTCATCCCGCCCACCCTACACCACCGCTACGGCACCGCTTTCACCGTGCCGTGAGCAGCTCCGACTGGGCGGCGGCAACGCCTGAACCCGGCTGCGCCTTGTGGCCCGCCGCCGCGAGCGCCCGCTCCACCGCGCCCACCGTGGCCAGCACATCCCCCGGGCCCACCACGTTCATGTGACCCACCCGGAAGTAACGCGTCTTCAACTGCGGATGCAGTCCGCCCGCCAGCACCACACCCTGCTCGCGCGCCCGTCCGATCATCGCCGCGTCCACGCCCTCCGGGTAGTACAGCGCGCTCAGCGTGTTCGCCGCCACGGACTCGTTCACCGGCAGCAGCTTCAACCCCAGCGCCTTCCAGCCCGCCCGGAAGGCCCGCGCCATGCGCTGGTGACGGGCGAAGCGCGCCTCCATCCCCTCGCGGAGGATCTGCCCCAGGCTCACGTCCAGCGCGTACACCAGATTCACGGGCGGCGTCGCGAAGTAGGCCGCTCGGCCCGCCTCGTAGGCCTCCATGATGGGCAGCCATTCGGCGAAATCCGCGTACAGCGAGCGCACCGGCGTCTTCCGCGAGCGCCAGGCGTTCATCCCCTTCTGGCTCACCGTGAGCAGCGCCAGCCCCGGCGGCACGCCAATCGCCTTCTGGCTCGCCGTCAGGTACACGTCCGCGCCCCACGCCTCCTGGTGGAACGTCTCGCCCGCCGTGGCGCACACCCCGTCCACCACCGACAGCACCCCGTGCCGGCCCGCCGCCTTCACCAGCGCCTCCACCGGCGCCAGCACCCCCGTGCTCGTGTCCACGTGCGTCACCGTCATCACCTTGAAGCGCCCGCTCGCCAGCACACGCTCCACCGCCGCCACGTCCGGCACCTCGCCCGGCGCGCACTTCTCCTGCACCACCTCCGCCCCGTAACGCTCCAGCAGCAGCGCCATCCGGTCGCTGAAATACCCCGTGTTCACCACCAGCGCCCGCTCGCCCGGCTCCACCAGGTTCGCCACCGCCAGCTCCATCGCCAGCGTCCCGCTGCCCGACACCACGAAGGGCTGCGCCGACGGCGCCAGGCACACCTCGCGCAGCTTCTTCAGCGCTCGCCCGAAGATGGCGATGAACTCCGGCGCCACGTGGCTGGCCGTCTTCATGCCCAGCGCCCGCATCACCTCCGGGTCGAACTCCACCGGGCCAGGAATCATCAGCAGATCTCTCTCGCTCACGGGTACTCCTCTTCGGGGTTGGTGGCCTGGGGCCTTCTACTTCGTCAGGCGCTTGCTCAGGAAGTAGCGGCTCTCGCCTCGTGGATAGTCCGGCAGTGTTCCGAAACGCGTGTAGCCCTGCTTCTCATAGAAGCCCAGCGCCTGGAAGCTGAACGTGTCCAGGTGCGCCGAGTGGCAACCCCGCCGCACCGCGGCGTCCTCGATGCTCGCCATCAATCGCCCGCCCCAGCCGTGCCCGCGCAGGCGCTCGTCCACCCACAGGTGGCTCACGAAGAGCCACTCCCAGTGGGTATAGCCCATCACTCCTCCGAGCAGGCTCCCGTCCTCCGAGTGCATGAGGACAGCGAGGTCCCTCGAGTTCTCCGGCACCGCGCGCGTCTCGTTGTACCGCACCAGGCTGCGAATCAGCCCCCGGAGCTCCTCCTTGGAGGGCTCCTCCACCACCGTCATCTTCAACGCGTCCAGGGAATCCATCCCGCGATGGTAGCGCCTCCCAGCGCCCGGAAAATCCCCCGGAAAAGAGTGTGTCAGGACACGGCGGCGGAACGCGTCTCTTCAAGTGTAGGCGGGAACGACGGCGGCATCGCCCGAACCCCCGCGATAGCTTTGAAGCGCCCGGCAGGAGAGGTCATACACGCACCTCTGTTGGTTCGAATCCAACTTCCCGCACCATGCGCGGGAATAGCCTAATGGTAAAGGCACTCGACTATTAATCGAGCAGTCAAACGGCTTTTCCACTCGGGCGTTTCAATTTCTCTCTGACAGCATTTGCGTCCGGCCGAAGAGGCCCTACACGCTCGTCACTCTCAGGGCCGCCGGTTCGAATCCGGCTCTCCCCCCTCCTTCATGGGGGAGATAGCTCAGTCGGTAGAGCATGAGACTCCAAGACGGCTTCCTCACTCGGACGCAGACCCCTTCCCCCGCTTCCGGCGGTGGGTTTTTCTGGATCGAGCCGAGCGGATAACCTCGCGCCCCATGCGCTGGTTACCTGTCGCTCTCGTCGCTCTCCTCTCCCTTCGCTGTGCCCATGCACCCGAGGCCCCACCAGCGGCCCCCACGGCTTCCACGCCCGTGGCCGCCGCCCCGGAATGGCCCGAGCCCCAGCCTCCGCAACTGCGCCTGCCCGACTCCGTGCGGCCGGTGCGCTACGCGTTGGATCTGACGCTCCTCCCCGCCGAGCCCACCTACTCCGGCACCGTCACCGTGGACCTGGACGTCCGTGAAGCGGTACGTCAGGTGTGGCTGCACGCGCAGGATCTCCAGGTGACGCAGGCCCGCGTCCTCGTCAACGGCCGCACGCTGGAGGCCCGCGCCGTCACCGCCACCGAGGGCCGGCTCGGCGTGCTGCTCCCCGAGACGCTCGGCACCGGTCCGGCCCAGCTCGTCCTCACCTTCACCGGCCGTGCGGACCGCGAGCGCAGCCAGGGCATCTACGCCGTGGAAGAGGGCGGCGAGCCCTACCTCTATACCTTCTTCGAGCCCATCGACGCGCGGCGTGCCTTCCCGTGCTTCGACGAGCCGGGCTTCAAGGTGCCCTGGACGCTGCGCTTCACCGTGAAGCAGGAGCACGCGGCGCTCGCCAACCACGCCATCGTCTCCGAGGAGCCGCTGCCCGGGGGCCTCAAGCGCGTCACCTTCGCCGAGAGCCGCCCCATGCCGAGCTACCTCGTCGCCTTCGTGGTGGGCCCGTTCGATCTGGTGGACGCCGACACCATCGGCCGTGCCCACGTTCCCCTGCGCTTCATCGTCCCCAGGGGCCGCGGCGCCGAGACGGCCTACGCCGCCAGCGTCACCCCGCGCATCATCACCCTGCTCGAGGACTTCTTCGACCAGACCTATCCGTACGAGAAGCTCGACGTGGCGGTGGTGCCCCGCTTCTGGGGCACCATGGAGCACCCCGGCATCGTCGCGCTCGGCCAGCCCCTCACCCTCATCCGCCCCGGCGAGGAGACGCTCCAGCGCCGCAAGTCCTATGTGAACATCGCCATCCACGAGCTGGCCCACTACTGGTTCGGCGACGTCGTCACCTGCCGCTGGTGGGACGACATCTGGCTCAACGAGTCCCTCACCACCTGGCTCGACCACGAAATCACCGGCCAGTTCGACCCCGCCTGGCAGTACGCGCTGGAGGGCCAGGCCAACTCGGCCTCCTTCGCGCTCGAGACGGACTCGCTCATCACCTCGCCCGCGGTCCGCAAGCCCATCACCACCAACGACGACATCATCGGCTCCTTCGACAACGGCACCACCTACTCCAAGGGCGCCTCCCTGCTCTCCATGCTCCAGGGCTGGCTCGGCGCGGAGCGGCTGCGCGACGCGCTGCGCACCCACGTGCGCAAACACGAATGGGCGGTGACGGACTCGGATGGATTCCTCGCCACGCTCGGTGAGTCGCTCGGGCCCGACGCGGCCCGTGTCTTCCGCGGCTACGTGGACCAGCCCGGCGTTCCCCGCGTCTCCGCCAGCCTCCAGTGCAAGCCGGGCACGGCGCCGAAGCTGACACTCTCCCAGGAGCGCTACCTCCCCGCCGGCTCCACCGGCTCCACCGCGCAGACGTGGGATATCCCCGTGTGCCTGCGCGCCGGCAAGGGCAAGGACGCCACGCGCACCTGCACGCTCCTCTCCACCCCCACCGCGGAGGTGGAGCTGCCCGTCCAGGGTTGCCCCTCGTGGCTCCTCCTCAACGCCGGCGGCACCGGCTACTACCGCGTGAGCTACTCGCGCGAGCAGCTCGCCCAACTGCTCTCCGTTCCTCCGGGGACGCTGAGCACCCAGGAGCGCCTCGCCTTCCTGGCCGACGTGAAGGCCGCCGTGGACCGGGGAGACGTGCCGCTCGGCGAGGCCTTGAAGCTCGTCCCCGCCACCGCCTCGGACCCCCAGCGCCTCATCCTCCAGCGCGGCGTGCAGCTCCTCTCCGGCGTCCAGGCCGAGCGTCTCCCCGAGGCGGAACGCTCGCGCTACCGGGCCTGGCTGCGCGACACCTATGGCGCCCGCGCCCGCGCCGTGGGCTGGACGCCCAAGCCGGGCGAGAGCGATGACGTGAAGCAGCTGCGCTTCCAGCTGCTCGGGCGCGTGGTCATCGTTGGACGGGACCCCGCACTCACCCAGGAGGGCAGCAAGCTCGGCCGCGCGTGGCTGGCGGACCGCAAGGCCGTGCACCCGGAGGTGGGCTATACCGCCCTCCGGGTGGCGGCGCGCGAGGGCGACAAGGCCCTCTTCGACACGGTGCTCGCCCAGGCCCGCGTGGCGAAGGACCGCACCGAGCGCACCCGGCTGCTCAGCGCGCTCGGCGTCTTCCGTGACCCGGCGCTCGTGAAGGAGGCCCTCTCCCTGGTGGCCGGAGACACGTTCGACGTGCGCGAGACGACGTCCATCCTCTACACCGTCTTCTCCATCCCCGAGTCGCGCGCCCAGGCCTGGGACTTCTACCGGAGCCAGTTCGACACCCTCTCCAGCCGGATGCGCTCGGATGAGCTGAACCAGCTCATCGGGATGGTGGGAGGCCTCTGCGACGAGCAGGGGCGCGCCGAGGCCGAGGCCTTCCTGCGCTCCCGCGTGGAGAAAATCGAGGGTGGACCCCGCTCGCTCGCCCGTGCGCTGGAGTCCATTCAGCTGTGCATCGAGGCGGAGCGCCGCCATCAGCCGAGTGTGCGGGAATTCATCCGCGGCCTCGGCAAGGGCGTGAACACGCCAGCACAGCGCTGAGGCCCGCCCGGGACACCGCTCACGCCTGGGCGGTGTCCCCCTGAGCCTCCAGCACGTTCCGGCCGAGCACCCGCAGGGCCTCGCGCAGGTCCGACGAAGCCGCCTCCGCCGGAGCACCGCGCGCCCGCTCCACGCGCCGCCGAGCCTCCGTGAGGCACTTCATCCCCGCCTCGCTGCCCGCGGCACTCCGCGCGGCCTCGGCCAGGTCCAGCGAGGCCCGCAGCAGCGAGGAGAGCTCGCGCAGCACGGCGTCGTCGCGCAGCTCGGGCGTCACCTCCAGCGAGGCGAAACCATCCCGGGCCGCCACGAGCTCTCCGAGCGCCGCCTGCACCGAGGCCAGGTGCGCGGTGAAGCGCAGCGCGTGCCAGCGAGACACCCGTTCCAGGATGGAGATGGACTCCGACAGGCAAGCGCGCGAGGCCTCCAGCGCTCCGAGCGCCACCAGGGCCCGGCCCAGCTCGCCCAGCGCGACGCCCTCCAGGATGCGCATGCCGAGCTGCCGGCCCATGCGCACGGCGCCCTCCAGGTGCTCGCGGGCCTCGGCCGCCCGGCCCGCGTCCAGCAGGAAGCAGCCCAGGTTCACCCGCGCCAGCGCGTACCCGGCCCTGTCTCCCACGCGCGAGGCCTTCTCCATGGCCTCCTCCAACAGCGCCACCGCCTCCGACGTGCCTCCGCCCTCGCCAATCGCCATGGCCTGGTTGGTGAGGAAGCCCACCTCGAAGGCCACATCTCCCACGGCGCGGAACAGCTCCAGCGCCGTGCGCAGGTGTGGCAGCGCCGCCCCGGCCCCATGGCGCCCCAGCTCCAGGATTCCGAGGTTGCCCACCGCGTACGCGTCCAGCCACCGGTCTCCCAGCGAGGGCAGCTCCTGGGCCTCCTGCACCAGCTCCCACGCCGTGCCCATGTCTCCCTCATCGCGGGCCACGATGCTCAGGTCCACCAGCACGCGCTTGGTCCGGTCCACCGCGTCCAGGGAAGCGAAGGCGGAACGCGCCGCCTCCAGGTCCCTCCAGGCCGCGGCGAGCTGGCCCGCGCCATGGTGCGTCCGGCCCCGCACCGCGAGCGCCTCGGCGCGCAGCTGCGGCTCCACGTGCACGGTGGACGCCAGCTCCAGCGCCCGGTCCAACCGCGACAGCGTAATCCCCACCGGACCCCGCGCCGTCACGTCAGGCTCCAGCGCCACCAGCGCGCCCAACGCCCGCTCCAGGGAGCCCTCGGTGGCGGGCACCACCGCCAGCGCGTTGTCACAGGCCGCCAGCAGGTTCTCGCGCTCCAACGCCAGCCGGCGGAAGGCCAGCTCCCCGCCCTCCCCACGCATCCGCGCGCTCAGCCGCCGGGCCATCGCCAGGTAGCAGCTCGCGTGGCGCGCCGCCAACGTCGGCCCCTCGCCCCGCTCCGCCAGCCGGGAGGACGCGTACTGACGGATGCTCTCGTACATCCCCAGCCGCAACTCCCCGGGCAGCCCATCCGGCGCATAGGCGCGCAAGAGCGACTTGGAGCGCAGCGAGTGGATGATCTCCATCACGTCCGGCCCACCCGGAGGAAACACGAGCACCGCCTCGGCGGCCTCCAGGGAGAAGCCCCCGCGGAACACCGAGCACTGCGCCAGCGCCGCCCGCTCCGCCGGCTCCAGCAGATTCCAGGACCAGTCGATGGCCCCCCACAGCGTGCTCTGCCGCGCCGAGCCGTCGCGCCGCGCGCCTCGCAGCAGCTCGAAGCGGCGGGACAGCCGCTCCTGAATCTGCGACACGCCCAGCAGGTTGGTGCGTGCCGCCGCGAGCTCGAGGGCCAACGGAATGCCATCCAACTTGCGGACGATGTCCGCCACCAACGGGGCCTCCGCCTCCGTCAGCTCGAAGCCTCCGCGCACCGCCCGGGCCCGCTCGACGAACAGGTGCATGGCGTCACAGCGGCCCAGGATTTCCGGGCGCGTCTCGCCCTCCTCGGGCACCTGCAACGGCTCCAGGTCGATGACGCGCTCCTCGGGCAGCAACAGCGACTCGCGCGAGGTGACGAGGAAACGGGCCCGGGGTGCCAGCGCGCGCCAGCGGCCCAGCGTGGCCGGCATGTGCTGGATGACGTGCTCCACGTTGTCGAGGATGACCAGCACGTCCCCGCGCCCGGCCAGGGCCCGCCCCAGCCGCTCCGCCGGCTCGCTGTCCTCCCCGAGGCGGGTGAGCGCGACGCCCAGCGCCTGGCCCATGGCGTGGCAGATGTCGCCCACCGTCGACGCGTCGGTGAGCTCGCACATCCACACCCCGCCCTCCCAGGTGCGCGCCTCCAGCTCCTGGTTGCCGAAACGCGTGGCCAGCCGGCTCTTCCCCATGCCTCCGGGGCCCAGCAACGTGACGAGCCGCGCCTGCGTGTCGAAGCACCTCCGCAGCGCCGCCAGCTCCTCGCGCCGGCCAATCAACTCCCCCGTCTCGGCCGGCACCTGGCCCCGCAGCACCCGCTGCACCCGGAGCGCGTCGAAGCGCCGCTCCGCCAGTTCCTCGGGCCGTACCTCCACCAGCGTGACGGCCTCTTCGATGCCCTTGAGGTGGTACTCGCCCAGCGCATGCACCCGGGGCTGGCCCAGCGCCGCCAGCTCCCCTTCCACCCGGGCCCAGGCCGCCCCACTCACCAGCACCTGCCCGCCATGGCCGGCCGACGCCACACGCGCCGCCACGTTCACCATCCTCCCGACGTAGTCCATCGCCCCCGTCTGCTCGTCCAGACGGCACTCCGGCTCACCCAGGTGCACCCCCATGCGCACCCGCAGGCCCCGGTACACCCAGCCGCCCGGCCCCTTCTCCTCGGCTGCGTCCGGCTCGGCGAGCAATTCCTCCGGCCAGGGCGCGCGCAACAACGCCTGCTGCGCCTCGAGGCACCAGCGCACCGCCTCCACCGCCGAGGTGAAGGCCACCAGGAAGGAGTCCCCCTGCGTCTTCACCTCATAACCGCCGTGCTCGGCCAGCAGCGCGCGCAGCACCCGGTCGTGTACCTCCAGCGCCGTCCGCATACCACCACTGCACCGCTCCCACAGCTGCGTGGAGCCCTGCACGTCCGTGAAGACGAGCGCCACCGTGCCGGTGGGAGCCGCGACGGACGGAGAGCGCCGCCGCGAAGCCCCCCCGACTCCCGGGCCATCCGTGGTGCTGAGTGTTGGAAACATGTGCAGGAGGCTCCCCATCACCCGCTCCCCTCGCCTGCGAATCATGATGACCGTGGGGCCGGAATTTCGCGCCCCCCCCACCTTCCATTCGTGCACCACCTCACGGAGCACACGCACCACTCAACACGAGCCGGCTCCCACCCGCCCCTCCCTCTGGCCACACCCGGTGCGTTCGTCCAATGCCCGACGGCTCCACCCCGGGGGTGTCTTCCATTTCACGCGGTGGACGTTCGCCGGCAACGCTCCAGTGCGGCCCGCGCCGGAGGCTGTATCGGGGTTACAGAAACAACGTCACTTTCTTCCGTGGAGCCCTCTTCGCACCACGCCATCCGGGGCGGAGACTTCACGAGCGGGCTCCGGGGGGAAGATCATGAAGAGCACTTGCGGAGCACTGCTGCTGACACTCGCCGTGGGCTGCGGCCCCGTGGACGGGGAAGCCCCCGCGCCTCCTCCGGAGGTGGGCACCTCCATCCAGGGACTCGAGGACGACAACGGGCTGACCATGAATGGGCTCACCATGAATGGCCTCGCCTTCAACGGGCTGGCCTTCAATGGACTGGCGTTCAACGGACTGGCCAGCAGCACCTTCACTTCGTGGTTCCAGCAGAGCCCGCTGACGACGAGCCTCTTCATGAAGTACCTGGTCCGCTGCGCCGTACCGGCCGGGCAGTCCCGCACCTTCTCGGACGGGTGGTTCACCTATACGTGGCCCGGGAGCCTGGGGCTGGCGCCGGGCTGGTCGGGTGGCGCGCCAGCCACCGCGGAGGAGCAGCAGCTCGTCACCGCGTGCGTCGCGGCGCTCGTCAACAAGTTCGGGCGCTCGGTGGGCGTCTCCGTGCTGGGCGCCAACGCGCAGGGACAACTCATTCCCTACACGGCCACGGAGCTCTCGGACTTCCCGGTGCGCGAGGCGTGCTTCTTCGGCAACATGTTCACCGACGAGGGCTTCTTCGTCGGAAATGACCAGGCCCCGCTGGCCCCGTGGCAGAGCAGCCTGAGGGCGTGCGCGCTCGAGGGGAGCAACGAATGCCCGCCCCTCGTCCACATCGGGAGTTGTCAGGCGAGCTGCACGCTGGACCCCACCGGGACGTACTACACGCGCTGCACCCGCGACGGCAGGAGCTACCGCCCCATCACCACCCGGCTGCGCACCCAGGACGTCGTCGTGTGCGGTGACGGCATCTGCCAGTTCACCGAGTCCTGTGGCAGCAGCAACCGCTACGACGACTGCGCGCTGGACTGCGGCCCCTGCCGCTGAAACACGTGGGCTTCCACGGCCCGGGGCCCGGCGCGCCTCAACGCCCGCCCTGGGCCCGGAGCAGGTAGAAGACGTAGCCGTAGGAGGCGCCGTAGCGGGTGTAGAGCTCTATCTCCCGCTCCGTCTCGGCGATGGCGGTGGAGAGGTCCGCGTCGCCGCGGGCGCGCTCACGCAGGGCGGCCATGCGCGCCTCCAGCGGATGGTAGTACTCGTCCCACCACGCCGGAGCCGGCAGCACGAAGGTGTCCAGCACCTCGAAGCCGGCCTCGCGCGCCGTGGCGCTGTTGGAGGCGATGGTGCCCATGCGCGGGTAGGCCTCGCGCCAGAAGTCGGCGGCCTCGGAGGGAGGCGAGTCGGTGAGCCACGTCGCCTCGCTGGCGGCCAGCAGGCCTCCTTCGCGAAGCACCGGGCGCCACCGCCGCAACCCCGCGCCCCAGCCCAGGATGTAGATGGCGCCCTCGGACCAGATGAGGTCCACGCTGCCCGGGGCGTCCTCGAGCGCCGCGAAGTCCGCGCGCCGCGTGCGCACCATGTCGCCGAGTCCCTGGGCCGCCGCCTCGGCCTCCAACCGCTTCAGGAAGGGCTCGTGCGAGTCCACGGCGGTAATGGACGTGCCGAGTTCCTTCGCCAGCACGAGCGTCTGCCGGCCGGGGCCACACCCCAGGTCGAGCACCTGGGGAGAAGGAGGAAGAAGCGGTCGCAAACGGCGGAGCGCCTCGCGGGTGCACTCATCGCTCCCAGGTCCCTCGCGAGGCAAATCCGTATGCAGCAGCAGGAAGGCGTCACCGAGCATGAGGAGAGCGTAATGTCGGGCGCGCCCCGCGTCTTCGTCGAAGTAGCCCGGGGTGCCGCTCATGGACAGACGCCCGGAAGGGCGCCCGCTCGTGGGCCCCTCCGCTCACGTGGGGATGCGCCGGTGCAACACCCCACGCACCACGAGCGCGCCCGCCATGATGGCGATGCCCCGGAAGAGGATCTCCACGCCCACCACGACGCCCAACGCCCACAACGAGGAGGTGGGCAGCTGGGCGAAGATGATGACGCCCAGCGCCACGGACACCAGGCCATAGGCCAGGTCCCACCCCCAGCCCTCGTAACGGTCCGAGAGGGAGGTGATGCCCCGGAAGAGGCCGCTGGCGAAGAAGTACCCGGCCATCAGCAGCGTCACCGCCACCAGCCCGATGCCCGGCCGGGCCATCACCATGGCGCCCACCACGAGCGACAGGACGCCTCCCAGCAGGAACATCCAGAAGGGCCCTGTCTTGCGGATGCGGAAGGCGTGGACGATCTCGAAGACGCCCGCCGCCGCCAGCATGGCGCCGTAGAAGATGACCGAGAAGAGGCTGGTGAGCACGACCGCGCCCAACGCCACGACGCCGAGCAGGGTCAGGAGCAGCCCCACCACGAAGGGACCGCCCCACAGGCCCGCCGTGCCGCGGGGATTCCGGGTGGGGGTGAGGTTGGAGTCGGTGATGGGCATGACGAGCCTCTCGGGAAACCGGGTTGCATCATCACGAACCTGGGAGTGCTCCGCGGTACAGGCAAGCCTCTCGTGCTCCCTTCCCCTCCTGGCGCCGGTGCTAATGAATGGCCGCCGGGGCTGGTTCCTCGTGGTGGGCCTCCTCGGAGAGGGCTTTCTCGGAGCGCTCCGCCGCGCCCGGCACGGGGCGCCAGCGGCCATGGGAAGCGATGAGCGCGTCGGCCTCGCGCGGGCCCCAGGTGCCGGGCTCGTACTCGTGGAGCGGAGTGGCACCTCCCACGATGGGGTCCACCACCCGCCAGGCCTCCTCCACCGACTCCTGGCGCGCGAAGAGCGAGACGTCTCCGCGCATGGCATCGCCGAGCAACCGCTCATAGGGCGTCATCGTCCCGCCCCGGTTCTGGATGGCCACCAGGTCCACGTCCTCGCCGCGCATGGCCCCTCCAGGCCGCTTGGCGCGAGCACCGAGGGAGATGAGCACGTCGGGACCGAGCCGGAAGCGCACCGAGTTGGGGGAAGACAGGGTGGGCCCCTCGAAGATGGGGCGCGGCGGGTAGTTGAGCTCCACGAAGACCTCGGTGGCGGTGGCGGGCAGGCACTTGCCCGCGCGGATGTAGAAGGGCACATCCGCCCACCGCCAGGAGTCGATGAACAGCCGCACCGCGGCGAACGTCTCCACCCGCGAGGAGGGAGACACGCCCCGCTCGCTCCGGTAGCCGCGGAACTGGCCCCGCACCACGCTGGACGGATCCAACGAGCGCATGGCCTTGAAGACACGGGCCTTCTCGTCGCGCAGGTTCTCGGGGTCCGAGCAGAAGGGCGCATCCATGGTCAACAGCCCGACCACCTGCAACAGGTGGTTCTGCAACACGTCGCGGATGGCGCCCACCTCCTCATAGAAGGCGCCCCGTCCCTGCACACCGAAGCGCTCGGCCAGCGTCACCTGCACGCTGCGCACGTGCTGCCGGTTCCAGATGGGCTCGAGGAAGACATTGGCGAAGCGGAAGAAGAGCAGGTTCTGCACCGGCTCCTTCCCCAGGAAGTGGTCGATGCGGAAGACGGCGGACTCGGGCAGGAAGCGGTGCAGCGTCTCGTTGAGGGAGCGCGCGGAGGCCAGGTCCCTCCCGAAGGGTTTCTCCACCACCACCCGCGCCTGCTTCAGGCAGCTCGCCTGGGCCAGCCCCTCCACCACCGTGGCGAAGAGGCTCGGTGGAATGGCCAGGTAGTGCAGCGGACGCGATGCGCCCCCGAGTGCCTCACGCACCCGGGTGAACGTCTTCGGGTCGCGATAGTCCCCGTCCACGTAGCGCAGCAACTGGCTCAAGCGTTGGAAGTGCCCCTCGTCGAACATGCCGTGCTCCCGGAGGCTGGCGCGGGCCCGCTCGCGCAACTGCTCCAGCCCCCAGCCCGCCTTGGCCACACCGATGATGGGACACGTCAATTGCTCGCGGAGCACCAGGGATTGCAGCGCGGGGAATATCTGCTTGTACGCGAGGTCCCCCGTGGCCCCGAAGAAGACGAGTGCGTCCGAGACGGGTGTGGCGGCCATGGCTCACCTTCCTCCCTTCTTCTCCAGGTGCCCGCCGAACGCGAAGCGCATGGCGGACAACAGCTTGTCGGCGAAGTCCCCCTCTCCACGGCTGCTGAAGCGCTGATTGAGCGCACTGCCGAGCACCGGCGTGGGCACGCCCTCGTCGATGGCCGCCGCCTGCGTCCACCGTCCCTCGCCGGAGTCGGAGACACGGCCAGAGAACCCGCCCAGCTCGGGATCGCCGCGCAGGGATTGGGCGGTGAGGTCCAACAGCCAGGAGCCGATGACGCTGCCACGCCGCCACAGCTCGGCCACCTCGGGCAGGTCGAAGGCGTACTGGTAGTCCTCGGGGTTGCGCAGGGGCGTCGTCTCCGCGTCGGTGTCGTGCCGGTGCATGCCCACGCCGGCGTGGCGCAGGATGTTGAGCCCCTCGGCGTAGGCGGCCATGAGGCCGTACTCGATGCCGTTGTGCACCATCTTCACGAAGTGGCCCGCTCCGTTGGGGCCACAGTGCAGCCAGCCCTGCTCGGCCGGGGACGGCGGACCCTCGCGCCCGGGCGTACGCGGCGCGGACTGGACTCCTGGGGCCAGCGCGGTGAACACGGGCTCGAGCCGCCGCACCGGCTCCGGCTCGCCGCCAATCATCAGACAGTAGCCCCGCTCCCGTCCCCACACCCCGCCGCTCACGCCCACGTCCACGTAGTGGAGGCCCCGCTCGCGCAGCCGCGCCGCGCGTCGCAGGTCATCGTGGTGGTACGAGTTGCCTCCGTCGATGACGGTGTCGCCGGCCTCGAGTAACGGCATCAGCCGCTCGAGCGTGCCGTCCACCACGCCCGCGGGCAGCATCAACCAGACCGCGCGGGGAGCCTGGAGCGCGCGGACCAGCTCCTCGAGCGAGAAGGCACCCACGGCCCCCTCGGCCTGGAGCTGCTCGACGGTCTCCCGGCGCACGTCGGTGACAGCACAGCGGTGCCCCGCCGCGAGCAGCCGCCGCACCATGGCGGCGCCCATCCGGCCGAGCCCGATCATTCCCAGCTCCATTCCCCTCATTCCTCCTCGGGGAGCGTGGCCGGTCCGCCCTCATGGGCCGGTGAGGCCCGGTTGCCCGTCCGGCCCTCCACCCCGCGCACGTGCTGCGCTGGGGTGCCCTCGTCAACCTGTGCACCGGGCGGGTGACACGGCAGCGGTGTCACCCGGGGGCGCCCGATGGAGCCCACGAGTCCCCGAGGGACGGGACGGCCGAGCGGCCCTGGCTCGCCCGCTAGTACAGTGGGCGTATGAGCTTCCCGCACCTCAAGACCTGGATCGCACTGCTCTGCGTGGTGTTGAGCGCCTGTGCCACCTCAGCCTCCGCCGTGCGCGGGGAAGAAGAGCCGTTGGACGCGGTGGCCTCCTGGGAAGAGGCCCGAGCGGACCCGAGCTGCATGGTGCCGCTGTGCGACGAGGAGCGCTGTGCCCTGTGGCGGTGCCAGGACGTGGTGGAAGCGGATGAGCCTCCGGTACTCCTGGCGTGGGCGAACGGTGCTCGCCTTCCGCTTCCGGCCCCCAACCCCAGCCGCTGGTGGGGGCGGCCCCTGGTCGCCCCCCTGGGCACGGAACCTGTCTTCGAGATTCCCTGGCACAACTGGAACATCCGCGGCCGGTACGCGGCCCTGGCACTCCGCCCTCCATGCATCCCCTCACGGGAGCCCATAGAAAAGCATCACATCTTCCCGCAGGAGCTGGCTGTATGGTTCAAGGGAAAGAAGATCAACATCCACTCATTCACCCTTCGTCTTCCCAAGAGCTTTCATCGGTGGCTACACAGTGGCGGAGCCCAAGGAGGTCAGTGGAATGAGGCGTGGCGGCAGTTCCAAAGCAAAAACATCAACGCCACCAGGGACCGCATCTGGGAATTCGCGTTCGAGCTCATGTCACGATTCGGCGTTCATGAGCGCCCCCTCGTCCCCTACTATTGCGAATGAGTTCGACGAGTCACTCACGCATGCGCTACTTCATGGTCCAGCCGGACGATCCTTCGCGCTACACGGGATTCGTCAACGGCTCGCACAAGTGGAAGCTTCCTGGGATAGACACATGCCCAGCCTGCAAGTCCATCTGGGGTGACGATTCCAGAACGTACCCCTCGGTGGATCTGGCCTCGGTGGCCTTGGCTGCCCACTTCGAGGAAGCCAGAGCCGAACCCATCGAGGAATACGAACGACAGTGTGAGCTCGTACGGCCCTTCCTCCCCCCGGGAGCCCTGCTGAAACCGGGTGCGTCCTTGGGACCGCTCGTGGGCAGAGCTCAGGGACACTTCGGACAGCTCGCACCTCTCCATCCCTGGCTGCTACTGGTACAGCGGGAAGCACTCGAGAAGCTCCAAGCCGAGGAACTTCAAGGACTCAAGGGCTGCCCAACCCAGCTCCGCTTTCGCCAGCGCAACTCACCCGAGTTGCTCGAACTGGAACTGCTCCCCGTGGGCCGTGCGCACGCGGACTGCATGCCTCCCGATCTCGGAACACCCTGCCCGCGCTGCGGCCATATTGACATTACCCTGCCCGAAGACCTCCTTCTGGACGCCACCACGCTTCCCGGTCACCTGGATGTATTCCGCTTGGAAGACCTCTCCGTCCGCATCTGTACCGAGCGCTTCGCCAAGGCCTGCAAGCGTCTCAAATTAGATGGGGCTGTCTTCAAGCCCGTGCCCATCTCCCGCTCCAGGAAACGCGCCGCCACGGTGAAGTGAAGCCACTCGCCGAAGCCGGCCAACGCCTCAAGGCGCCGTATCCGCGGCCACCCGAGGCCCCGCGAGCAGCTTCGGCAACTCCGCCGCCTGGAAGGACTCCTGCTCCACGCCGCCCCCACAGTGGACGCCGCCCGAGTTCTCGCGCGAGATCGGGTCGCGCGGGAAGACGAGGAAGCCCGCCTCGCCGCCAGCCCCCCGCCAGGGCACCACGTGCAGCCGCTCGGCCTTCGTGCGCGTCCCCGCATCCCCTCTCAGCAGCGCCTGCGCGATCCGCGCATCGGGCACGCCGGACCGGGACAGGTCCAGTGCCTGCCGGCACAGCCCCTCGTTGTCCCACTCCATGTGCCTGGGATTGAAGCGCCACGAGCTCACCGTCAGCGGCGCCCGGCCCGACGCCAGCCAGCCCACGTGGTGGCCAATGCCCACCGTGGCCATCGTCGCGCTGAAGAGCAGCACGAGGAGCGCCACCAGCGACACGCTCCAGCGCACGGGCCACGCTCGCTCGTCATCGGGGCGCAACTGCCGCCACAGCCGGCGCAGGAACAGGTGCGAGCCCACGCCCAGCACCGCGACCACCGCCACCGTCTCGGCGATGGCGCCCCACCGCCACGTCACCTCCGGCACCACTCGCTGCAGGAAGCCCACCCAGCCCACCGCGAGCGTCCAGGGCACCTGCATCAACCACACCTGGCCCGAGCAGGTGAACAACACCAGCAGGAACAGCACGCCGAGCACCCATCCAGTGACCTTCGTCGCCTTCACGGGGTGCCTCCCGCCGCGAGCGCCTCGTGGATGGACGCGATGGGCATCCGGCGGATGTCTCCATCCGTGAAGAGCACCCACCGCTCGGGACCGAACAAGCCCGGCTCGTAGGCCAGCGGCGTCGCGGGCGCGTCCGCCTCGAGCCCGCTCACGTAGACGAAGTGCAGACCCGAGCCGCCCAACACGTTCCAGCGCTCCTCGGGAATCTCCGGGACGAAGTCACTCGGAGGAAACTCGCTCCCGTGCCCGGCCGCGTAGGCCCACAGCGCCACGCGCAACTCCTCCAACCGCTGCCGCCGCGCCTGGAGCACCAGCTCCTTCTCCGAGGGCAGCTCCGACTCCTTGAGCTGGTAGGTGACCCCCTTCTTCTCCCAGGCCCCTGGTGTCATCAGCTCGCGCCCGCCGGCGATCATCGACAGCACGAGCTGGAAGCCCAATCCCCACAGGAACACCAGCGCCAGCGCCGAACCGAAACCGAGCTTCGGCAGCCGGGGCACGTCGCGCCCCAGCCGGTTCCACAGGGCCCGCACCGCGAACGTCACCAGCAGGAAGAGCGCCAGGAAGAAGGAGATGGCCTGAAAACGCTGCGAGGCGATTTCCGTCAGCAGGAAGCTCGGCATCCCGGCCAACGCCACGGCCGGGGTGAGCAGGAACAGGACGAAGGGGAGACGCGAGGTCACGGACGGCAGTCTGCCCCGTCCGAGCCCCGGCGATCCATCCACCCCCCGTCCGATTCAGACGCGGAAGGGGCCCGTGTTCGCCTCGGGCCAGAGCACGCGGGGCACCCCATCCTCGGGCACCAGGGCGATGATCGCGCCCTCCAGCAACTCCTCGTCGTCGAGCACCTCGAGGAAGGTGCGCACGGCGATGTCCGGATCCATCACCCGGCAGAAGACATTCATGCGCCCGGGCTGCGTCTCACCACCCTCCACCTCGCCGTTGCCCGTCCAGCCCAGCGCATCCGTGAGCACCTCCTCCACCGAGTGGCGCTTCTGGAAGTCCTGCCCCGAGCCCTTTCCCTTCAGTGCATACTGAATGACGAGCGGCGTCATGGCCTCTGGATCCGGCTCGTCATACCCCTGGTCCACGAGCGGCTCGGCGGCCTGCGCGATGACCATGTCCGGGTCCTCTTCCGCCGGAACGGGGGTGTCACGCTGCTCCCCCATCTCACCCACGACCCCCTGGTGAACGGTGAGCGTGTCCCCGTTCACCCAGGCCTCCCAGTAGCGGAGCGTGTCGCCTTCCTTCTTGTAGAGCCTCAGCACGCGCGCACTCTACACGAGCGGCGCCCCGCCCGAATCAGAAGGCACGGCCCTGTCCACCATCCACCGGCACCGTGGCCCCCGTCACCCACCGCGCCCGCTCGGAGCACAGGAAGACGGCCACGTCCGCCACTTCCTCGGGCGTGCCGAAGCGGCCCCAGGGCAATTCCTCGCGCACCATCTTCTCCACCTTCTCCGGCTGCGCCTGCCGCCGCCGGTCCCAGCTTCCCCCGGGAAAGAGGATGGAGCCCGGCGCCACCCCGTTCACGCGGATGCGGTGGCGCGCCAGATCCAACGCCATTTCCTTGGTGAGCGCCATCAGGCCCGCCTTGGCCGCCGTGTAGGGCGCGCTGGTGCCGTACTCGCGGCCGTAGATGGAGTTGATGTGCACGATGCAGCCGCCGCCCCGGGCCTTCATCACCTCCACCGCGTGCTGGCTGCACCACACGGACGCCATGAGGTTGCGGTCCACCACGTCCTTCCACTGCGCGGCGGTGGCCACGTCGAAGGCTCCCGCGCCCCCACTGCCGCCCACGTTGTTGACGAGGATGTCCAGCGCCCCGAAGGCCTTCACCGCCGCCGCCACCGCCGCCGCCGCGCCCTCCGGTGTAGCCACGTCACCCACCACGGTGACCACCTCGGCCCCGGACGCCCTCAGCTCCGCCGCCGCCTGCTCCAGTCCCTCCGCGCCGCGCGCGCTCAAACACACACGCGCCCCCTCTCGGGCCAACGCCGTGACGATGGCCCGGCCAATCCCCCTGCTGCTGCCCGTGACGACTGCCGCCCTGCCCTTCAATTCCAGATCCATGGCAACACCTTCTATCCCGGCGCCAGCCTTGAAATCAGGGCAATCCACTAGACCGGGAGCAGCTACCCGCGCCTCCCGCTACACTGACATCGCGGTCAACCCCCAGACCGCACGCTACCCATAGGGAGGGGTACAATGAAGACGACCCGTTTGTCGTTGTTGCTGGCGGGCCTCGCATCCATGGCCGGTGGATGCCAACCCGAAACCGGAGCGCCGCCCCCACAGGCGCCCGGAGCCACGCTGAAGGCCCACGAGGCCGCGCTGACCACGCCGGTGGGCACCTGGACGAGCAATGCCTCATCCCTGCTCGCGCACTCCGGAAGCCACACCGCCACCCTGCTCAACGGCCCGGGTGACGTGCTCGTCGTCGATGGCAGCGGAGCTGAAGTGTACAACCCGTACACGAACGCGTGGCGGCGCACGGCGTCTCCGCTCAACGCCCACTCCCTCCACACCGCGACGGAGTTCCCCACCTCGGGCCAGGTGCTGGTGACGGGTGGCCATGCCGGAACCTGGGGCGACTGGACCACGAACGCGGAGCTGTACGACCCGGCCACGGACACCTGGAGCTCCGCGAGCCCCATGAACACGCCCCGCGGAAACCACACCGCCACGTTGCTCGACTCGGGCCAGGTGCTGGTGGTGGGTGGCAACACCCCCGCCCTTTGGACGGGGCCGCAGGCGGAGGTGTATGACCCGGCCACGAACACGTGGAGCGGCGTCTCGGGCGCCTTCACCCCGCGCAGCCGCGCCACCCTGACGGTGCTCTACTCGGGCAAGGTGCTGGTGAGCGGTGGCTACCTGTGGTCGAGCACCAGCAACGCCTCCTCCGAGGTCAGCCTCTATGACCCGGCCACGAACAGCTTCTCGCCCGCCGGCAACCTCGCCCGGGCCCGCCACGGCCACGGCGCCATCCGGCTCTACTCGGGCAAGGTGCTGATCGTCGGCGGCATCGACGGCGGCAACACGGTGGAGCTCTACGACCCGTTCAACAACCAGTGGTCCCTCGGCCCGCCCTTCCCCTACGACATGACGCCGCTCTTCTCCGCGACGATTCTCTACTCGGGTGAAGTGCTGGTGACGGACGCCATCGGCCAGGCGGCGGTGTACGACCCCGCGACGAACGCGTGGACGCCCACCCCGAACATGAGGCAGGGCCGCACGTCCCCCACGGCCACCCTGCTCCACACGGGCGAGGTGCTGTTCGTGGGCGGCAACAGCAGCGGCCCCCGCTCCGTGGAACGCTTCACGCGCTGAGCGGACGAAGTGAGGCAGGCCACCGGGAGGGCGCCCACTCGCCCGCCCGGCGGCTCGCGTCCGGTTGTGCGCGCCACCGCGAGGAGTGGCGCGTGAAACTGCATGACTGTCGATGCACGACCGCCCGTCACCCCCGTGCACGGGTGGGCAACCCGACTCTCGTGAGCAGATTGCGGCCCCACGCGGCGCCAGCCGCACTCAGGAGCTGCACACGATGAGATACTGGAGAGCCTTTCCGGCCCTGCTGGCACTCGCCACGGGCTGTGCCGTTCCGCTCGAGGACGAGACCCGGGCGGACGAGGGACTGTCCACGCGGGAGTCGAGCGTCACCTGGGAGCCCTGCACGGACACGGCCCGCCTGCTGAGGGACATCCGGTCCGGCGCGCCGGGCTCGGAGCCAGGGGACCTGGTGCGAGGAGAGGACGGGCTCTTCTTCACCGCGGATGACGGCGTGTACGGCCGCGAGTTGTGGGTGAGCAGCGGCACGGGGGGAGCGGGCACCTTCCTGGTGAAGGACATCCGCCCGGGGCTCGACAGCGCCGAGCCCAACGAGCTCACCGTGGTGGGAAGCAAGGTCTTCTTCACCGCGGACGACGGCGTGCACGGCCGCGAGCTGTGGGTGAGCGATGGCACGGCCGCGGGCACCTGGCTGGTGAAGGACATCCATGCCTCGCCGATGGAGATCGGCCCGAGCGGGCTGGTGGAGTTCAACGGGCGGGTCTACTTCGCCGCGGATGACGGGGTGAACGGGCGAGAGCTGTGGGTGAGCGACGGCACGGCCGCGGGCACCTTCATGCTGGAGGACCTGAACCCGGGCGCCGGCAGGTCCAGCCCGCGCCGCATGACGCGCACGCCGGATGCCTTCTATTTCGTCGCCAACGTGGGCTTCGACGTGAGGCTGTGGCGCAGCGTGGGCGTGGCGGGCGCCACCCCGGTCTTCGAGGCCGTCGAGGACAACGTCGTCTTCAGCATGACGCCGGTGGGCAGCGGGCGGGTGTTCTTCCTCGTGGACAACGACGAGGGCGAGGCGAGCCTGTGGGTGACGCGGGGGACGATGGAGAGCACGCGGGAGCTGCGCTTCTTCCATGGGGTCTATCCGCATGACCTGACGGCCTTGAACGGGAAGCTCTACTTCAGTGCCGGAAGGGGGAGGAGCGGACTGGAGGGAGAACCCGAGGGCGAGGAGCTGTGGGTGAGCGATGGCACGATGAGAGGCACCCGGCTGCTCAAGGACATCCACCCGGGCCCGGGAGATTCCCGGCCGGGCTCGCTGAAGGTGCTGAACCGCAGGCTCTTCTTCGCCGCGGACGACGGAGTGAGCGGGCGCGAGCTGTGGGTGAGCGATGGGACAACGGGCGGCACGCATCTCTTCAAGGATCTCGAGCCGGGCGCACCGGGCTCGTCTCCCACGGAGCTGACGCCCATCTACGACACGCTCTTCTTCAGCGCGGAGACGTCGGGGACGGGCAGCGAGGCGTGGGTGAGCGACGGCACGCCCGGCGGCACACGTGCGCTCACGGAGCTGTTCCCGGGGCCCACGGGCTCCAGTCCGAGCGGCTTCATCCGCTCCGGCTGGGATGTCTTCTTCAGCGCGGATGACGGGGTGCACGGCCGCGAGCTGTGGGCCCTGCCATTCCGTCCCGAGGACCGCTGCGGCCCCGTGCGATAGCGAACCCTCGCGCACGTCCCGTGGCCAATGGGACAACACATGCCCCCTCGCCAGATTCGCCGCGCCGCATGAATCACCTCATGCGGCGGAGGGGGGAAAACATGAATCGACGTCATTCCTGGCTCCGGCTGGCCGGAGCCTGTGTGCTATTCGCCGCCTGTGGACCCGTGGAGGAGCCGGCGGAGGAGGCTGTGTCCGCCCCGGAGCAGGGGGTACTGGAGGCAGCCCATGAGCGTCCCGGTTGTGCCTGCCAGCCTCCCGTTCTGGCGGCGGAGATCACGCCGGGCGCGGCGGGCACGAGCGTGCGTGCCATCTTCGACCTGGACGGAACGCCGCTGGTCAACGTCGAGGATGAAACGGGCACCAACTCCCTGTGGAAGCTGGTGGAGCGCGAGGACGCGGAGTGCGGAGGGTCTCGCTGGGACGCGGTCTTCCTCCGGGGTGGCTTCATCGGGCTCCCGCTGGTCGTCGCCTTCGCCATCGAGGACGGGACGCTCTACTTCACCGCCAATGACGGAGTGCTCGGCGCCGAGCTCTGGAAGACCGATGGCACCCCCGAGGGCACGGTGCTGGTCGAGGACATCCAGCCAGGTGGCGGCGGCTCCCTGCCGCTGAACTTCCTCCTGCTGGGCGAGACGCTCTACTTCACCGCCGATGATGGTGAGCACGGCCGCGAGCTGTGGAAGAGCGACGGCACCGCGCGGGGTACGCGGCTCGTCGAGGACATCCGCCCCGGCCCCCTGGGCTCGGAGCCTTTCGGCATGGTGCGGGTGGACGACGAGCGCATCCTCTTCACCGCGGACGATGGCGAGCACGGCCGCGAGTTGTGGACGAGCGACGGCACCCGGAGCGGCACCCGGCTCGTCGAGGACATCTTCCCCGGCCCCATGAGCTCCGAGCCGAGCTCCCTGGTCCAGGTGAAGCCCGGCGTGGTCCTCTTCGCCGCGAACGATGGCGAGCACGGCCAGGAGCTTTGGAGGAGCAACGGCACCCCGGGCGGTACGCGGCTCGTCGAGGACATCCGCCCCGGCCCCGAGGGCTCGGACGCCCTGGTGAACAGCACCCAGTTCACCGTGGTGGAGCGGAGGCTCTACTTCTCGGCGAATGACGGCGTGCACGGTGAGGAGCTGTGGAGGAGCGACGGCACTCCGGGTGGCACCCGGCTCGTCGAGGACATCCGCCCTGGCCCCGAGAGCTCCCAGCCCGGCGGCCTGAAACCGCTGGATGGGCAGCTCTTCTTCTCGGCGGATGACGGCGTGCACGGCCGCGAGCCCTGGCGCAGTGAGGGGAGCGAGGACAACACGCTGCTGCTGGCGGATGTCTTCCCGGGCCCGGGCACCTCGTCGCCGAGCGGCTTCTCGGCACGCGGGAAGGTCTACTTCTACGCCGTCAGTCCCGAATTCGGGCACGAGCTCTGGGTGACGGACGGCACCCGGAGGGGCACGCACCTGGTGAAGGACATCCGGCCGGGCCCGGCGAGCGCCTTCGCGGGAGATCCCAACGACCCATTCCCGGTGGGAGGAGGCCTCATCCTCTCGGCCTTCGAGGACGAGCATGGAGTCGAGCTCTGGTGGACCGACGGGACGGAGGCGGGAACGATGATGGCGGACCTCTTCCCGGGGCCGGCGAGCTCGGATCCCGTCAATTTCTCGCGTGTCGGCGAGTGGGTGTTCTTCACGGCGGATGACGGCGTGCACGGGCGGGAGGTGTGGGCCCTGCCGGTGGCGTGCTTCCCGAAGACGGGCGGACGCTGAGCCCTCCGGAGGAAAGGACCCTGGTCGAATCCGGGCGAGCGGCGCATGGAGGGAGAGCCGCTCGCCCAGGAGGCAGCCAGGCGTGACCTGGCATCCGCGCCTCCGTCACGACTGGGATTGCCCGCCTGCTGGTGACTCCCCACGTTTGCGGCGGGAGAGGAGTGCGCCATGGTCCGTGGAGTCAGCCGCCCCAGCAACTACTTCAGAACCCGGACACTCGTGGCGTACGGCATCGCGTATGTCATCGCGGCCGTGGCGGTCGTGCTGGGCTACCTGATGCGCTCGGTACCCTGGCTGGCCGTGGGCGTCTGGCTCGCGGCGAGCCTCACGGTGCTGCTCATCGACCGGACCATCGTCGAGCGGACGCCCCACGGGGACCACCGCGAGGAGCCGGACAATCTCGGCGCCATCTTCCGGGGCACGCCCGCGGCCCTCACCGTCATTGGCATCATGGCGCTGGCCGCCCTGCTCGTTTCATTTTTAGCCCACTGGTAGGGAAGATTCCCGTCACAACCGGGAAGTGGACCCATCTGTGAGTGTGCGCAGTGAAACCCCACACAGCATGGAGCACTTCTCATGATGACCCCACCCAATACCTTCAAGAGCTTCGTGATGTACGCGCTGGGCTACGCGATCACCATCGCCGCGCTGCTGCTTGACATCCGCTACGGCCAGGCGATCTTCGCGTTCATCGCGTTCGTGGGCTCGATCGCGGTCACCGCCCACCTCCTGTACCGGACGGCCCGCGCCATGGCGTTCAGTCCGACCGCGGACCGCCTGCAGTCCGTTCCCGTGCGTGTGACGGCAGGCGGCCAGCGCCTGGCCGCCTGACCGCTGGTGCGAACTCCTCCGGGCAGGCATTCCGGGGATGAAACTCATCCCCCATCATGCCCCAGGTGGTTTGACCCTCACGCTTACATCAGGGACGTCAGCGGAGGGTCATGAAGCTCAGTAGAGCTTGCAGCAGATGGCGTTAGCGGTGGCCTTCGTAGTAGTCGAAGCCGCGCCGCGCAAGACACAGGCGTAGACAAGCTCTCCACTCACCGACATCACGTCGGAAGCCGTTCCGACGCCAGGCATATTCGAGTGGCACGAGCCACCCGTCAGGAATTCCCCAGGCACACAGCCCGCATAGGACCCAGGCAGGGAATAGCTATTCACCGCAGGTCCGCTCACGACACGGCAGGACATCTCCCTGGGGGTACCCGGCTCGCCTTGAATGCCCGGCGGCCCCTGCTCCCCCGTATCGCCCTTTTCTCCCTTCGGGCCCACCGCGCCCATGGTCACCGCAAAGGCATCGTTCTGCTCCACGTTGGAACCGGTCGACATCGTCAGCCGGTAGGAACCGGACCGCATGAGCATCGGAGGCAAGGTGACGACCACGGTGGAGGGACCGTAGATATTGACGGTCACCCCGATCTCCATGAGGTGGACGATGGGCGGGGCACCCGTGGGCGTATTGAAGTTACGGCCATAGATGAACATCTGCCCCTGGGCGTAATCCACCTCCACGTTCGTGATGGTCAGCCGGTTGAGCGTCTCCTGCGCCTGCGCCTGTGCCGAGATCGTGAGTCCCGCCATCAGGCCCGTCAGAATGCCCATCCGGGCGGTCATGGACGACATGCGCAGTCCGACCGCCAAGGTCCCATCCCTGAAGAACTTCATCATGAACAGTGATCTTCTCTTGTGATGTGTGAATTTGCGATGCGCATGGAGACGCGCACCACTGGCATCCACCCTACAAGGGCATCCACTCCACAGCAAAAGATTGTCATCCCAGGCGGGCTGCTGCTCAAAATAGCGAGGGCAGCCCGCATCAGGCACATTTGTAGGAAAATGAGATTCCCATTTGCCCGAGCGACGCAGTCAGTTCTTGTTGGCGGTCGGCCGCACGATGACTTCGCTGACGTCGACGTCGTCCGGCTGCTCGATGGCATACAGGATGGCCCGGGCGACAGCGTCGGCGGGAATCGCGATCCGGCGGAACTCCTTCATCCGATCACGCGCCGCTGGATCCGTGATGCTGTCCGCGAGCTCCGACTCGGTGACTCCCGGAGAAATCACCGTCACCCGGATGTCGCTCCCCGCTTCCAGGCGAAGCCCCTCGGAGATGGCGTTCACGGCGAACTTGGTCGCGCAGTACACGGCCGCCGTGGGCGAGACCCTGTGTCCCCCAATGGACGAGACGTTGATGAACTGCCCACGCCCCTGCTTCTTCATCACGGGCAGACCCGCCGCGATGCCATGCAGCACGCCCCGGATGTTCACGTCGATCATCCGGTTCCATTCATCGACCTTCAGCTCCTCCAGGCCGGACAGCGGCATGACTCCCGCGTTGTTGATGATCACATCCACTCGGCCGAACGTGGCCCGCGCGAACTCGACGAACGCCTCCACGTCCTCCCGGCGCGTCACATCCAGCGGCCGGTAACGGGCCGAGCCGCCTTCCGAGTTGATGGCGCCCACGAGCTTCTCGAGCTTGTCGGTGCGCCGGGCGCCCAGGACCACGTGCGCGCCGCTCCGAGCCAGCAGGCGAGCGGCCGCCTCGCCAATGCCGCTGCTCGCTCCGGTGATGACGATGACCTTTCCCTTGATTCCAGACATGATGCGCTCCTAGTTGGTTGTCCCAAAAACTCCCCGGCGAGTGGGTGCCGGGAGTGAGCAATCAATAGAAGGTGCGTAAAAAGGCCGGTAGCCCATTCCCGGCGGGTTCTTGCCTGATCCTGCAAACGGCCAGGAAAAGCCGCCGGAGCAGGAGTAGGTTGAGGGCATGGCGACCCCGCAGAACCCTCGTTCACGCAACCCGCGCATGGCCGAGCTGGCCCAGGCCATCGAACGATTCGCTCCTCGCGACGGCGTGCACCCGACGGCCATCGAGCGCATGGGCCTCATCCGCTCCTCGCGGCCCGGCGAGCCGGTCCACGTCCTCCATCAACCCGCCCTGTGCATCATCGCCCAGGGCAGCAAGCAGGTGATGTTGGGCGAGGACGTGTACGAGTACGACGCCTCGCGCCACCTCGTCGTCTCCGTGGACCTTCCCATCACCGGCCAGGTGCTTCAGGCCACGTCCCAGATGCCCTATCTCTGCTTCCGGCTCGACCTGGATCCGGGGGAACTCGCCGACATGCTCCTCCAGGCACGTCTGCCCGCCCCGGCCCAGCGGACCTCCGCCCGAGGCATGTACCTCGGAGACACCTGCCCGCTGCTGTTGGATGCGGTGCTCCGGCTGATGCGCTTGCTGGACACACCCGAGGACATTCCCGCGCTGGCGCCGCTCGCCATGCGAGAGATTCTCTATCGTCTGCTCAAGGGCGAGCACGGCTGGCGGCTGAATCAGATCGTCACGGCCAACAGCCAGGCACAGCGCATCGCCCGGGTCATCGGCTGGCTCAAGGAGCACTTCGCGGAGCCGCTGCGCATCGAGGACATCGCGCGCGAGGTGCACATGAGCACGTCCTCGCTGCACCACCACTTCAAGGCCGTCACGGCCATGAGCCCGTTGCAGTATCAGAAGCAGTTGCGGCTCCAGGAGGCTCGCCGGCTCATGCTCAGCGAGGACGTCGACGCGGCCACGGCGGGTTTCCGCGTGGGTTACGAGAGCCCCTCCCAGTTCAGCCGTGAGTACAGCCGCCTGTTCGGGGCACCGCCCGCGCGGGACCAGCGGCGGCTGCGGCAGCTCCAGGAAGTACAGCTCGCGTCCTGAGTGACGGCTCCGCGGATCCCTCATGGACTCCTCCTCCGCACTCCCCGTTGCCCGAGGAACGCGCGAGCTGCGCCGCCTGCTGCGGCAGGCCGTGGACCTCCGTGGCCTCGAGCTGGAGGGATTCCGGCGCTGGCTCACCCACCAACTGCCCTACTGGGAGTCGGACCCTGCTTTCGTTCAACGCACTCGAATCCGCGACCTGCGGCGGGCCCATCCCGAGCTCCGTGCCCTGGAGCGGGCCTGCCGTCGCGCCACCGCCGCGGACGAGGCCTCTCCCCAGTTCTCACGCCTGCTCCAGATAGCAGAGGAGCTCACCAAGGCTGGAAAAGCCATCGCCGGACTGGGGGCCGCGCTCGCTCGGGCCGAGCCGGAAGCACAACCGGGCCTGCGGCGGAAGCTCGCGGGCTTCCAGGACAGACAGCAGACACTTCAACACGAGCAGGGGCAACTGACCCAGGAGAGCCCTCCGCGGCAGGAGTTGCTCCGCCTGCGTGAGGAGTCGAGGCAACTCCGCTCACGCCTCGGGCTGGAGCGCGCGGAAGCCGAGCTGGCCGAGCTGTTGCTGAACCAGGGGCGCCGGTCCGGACACACGGGTGGAGACTTCGAGCAACAGACCCTCGCACTGACGTGGCAACACATCGTGCCCGAGTTGCTCGGGAGAGCACGGAGGGGGGCCACGGCGCGCCTCCGGGTGCTCACGGGCGTGGGGCTCGGCGCGGCGCGGACCGAGCTCGACCAGTTGCTCATCCGTCAGCCGCTCCGCCCCGGGCAGCCGGTGGAGGTGCTCGCCCTGGTCGAGGTGAAACGCAACCTCAATGACGTGGCCCACGGCTTCCGCCGCCGCCAGGAGAACCTGGCCTGGTTCACGGGGGATACCGCGCACTACGACCCGAAGGAGTACCGGACCCGCTCCTTCCGCTCCGGGCACTTCGACCGGGAGGCCATGCACGAGCAGGACGGCGAGCGCTTCGTCTTCGCGCGAGCCTCCTTCAGGCACTTCCGGCGAGAGCCCGGCCAGGGCCCGTACCTTCGCCGCCTGTACTTCATCACCCGCACGGGCACCCTGGCCGGAGTCTCGGCCGCGGCGCTGGCCCGAATCCGCCACCGCGTCGCGACCGATGAGCGCTTGCGGATCCAGGACGACACATCCCTGCGCGAGCTGCTGCACTGGTGCCAATCCCTCGCGGAGCCCCTGGAGGCTCCGGACGTGTTCCGGCTGTACTGCTCGGTCCCGGGGCGAGCCCGTCAGGTGCTGGTGCTCCGCCGGGAGTAACCTCAACTCCAGGTGCGCTGCTGGTTCTTGGCGTTCTTCTCGCGGAACGCCTGCTCCAGGTCCACGTCCACCCGGTTGGCGATGGCCACCAGGTAGTTGAAGACATCCACCAGTTCCTCGGCGAGGTTGGCCTTGGCCTGCTCGGTGGGCGTGCCCTGCCCCTCGTCGAAGAGCTTGTTGTAGCGGCGCACCGCCTTGAACAGCTCGCCCATCTCCTCGCCCATGAGGAAGCAGTTGTGCACCAGGTCCACCTTCAGCCATCCATGCATCGTCTCGAGTTCGTGGATGTACCGCTGGTAGTCCTTCATCGACGCGTTTTCGGGGAGGGTGATCATGCCCTCCTTCCTCGCTGGCGAGCCTCCCGGCTGTCAACCACGGTGCTCAGCGGGGACCGCCCGCGGTGACCTCGGTGAGGAGTCCCTGACGGTAGAGCCAGCCCATGATGGCCACACTCCGCCGGAACGGCATCCGCCTCGCCCATGAGTCCGCGAGCTGCGGCATCGTCAGCCCCTCACCGGGCACCTGGCCGAGCCATTCCACCAGCGGCGCCAGTTCGACCCCCTCCAGGTAGGCCACGGGCCTTCCGAGCCGGGGATGGCTCACTGCCCGGCGAAGCTCGATGACGTCTCCGACGATGCAGGGCGTGTCCACCACGGCCGCGTCGCTCGCCAGGCGCCAGCGGCGGTGGCTCAGTCCGTCCTCCGACAGGGGCGGCCTCACCTCGGGCGAAGCCACGGCGGCTGGCGCGAGGGCCCGCCGCTTCCAGAAGGGCCTCTCCTGGTAGCGCCTCGCGTCCCGGTAGTACCCCGCCGCCCAGGCCGCGTGCTGCCCGGCGGAGGAACGCTGGTCCTCCGTGTAGAAGCGCAGCGCGGCCTCCGCGTGCCCGGGCCGGGCGAGCAGCGTGTGCACCGCCACGGCGCCGCTCAGGGCCGTCTGCAACGCCTTCTGCACCCCCGAGGAGGACAATGGATCAATGGAGAAGCTGGCCTCGCCCACCTTGATGCAATCGCGCTCGATGGGCACGGTGTCGCGGTAGCAGGTCGCGTCGCAGGCGAGCACGCTCCCCACCAGGCGCGGTGCCGTCCAGGCCTCCAACAGGCTCGAGCGGCCCAGCAGCTCCCGGTAGAAGGACTCCAGCGTCCGCCGCCCGATGCCCCGCTCGCGCAGCAGCTCCGGGTCCACGAAGGCCATGGCGTTGAAGGTGCCATCCGGCAGGTGCGCGCCCCAATACCAGCCATCCGGCCCCGCCTCCACACGGGTCTCCGGGCCTTGAGGCGTCTCCCCCCTCCAATAGCCATACAACGCCAGGGTCCGCGCGGAGACCATCTGCTTCCGGCCCCCCAGGCATGCCGTCCGTCCGCTCGCGTCCGCGAGGAACCGCGCCGACACGACGAGCCGCCGTCCCTCGTGAAGCACCGGCAGCTCCCAGCCATCCGCGGTCCGCTCGGGCCGCTGCGCCACCGCCGGCTGGAGCACCCTCACGCCCGCCGAGGCCGCCGCGCCCAGCAACAGCGCATCGAAACGTCCCCGGTCCACCAGCAGTCCGGGCTCCCCCGCCCGCCCCCGGACGCGCCTCCCGGTGGGCTCCTCCCAGCACACGAGCGACTCCAGCGCGGGCAGGAAGCCTCCCCGCCGCACCTCGTCCACCACCCCGAGCGCATCGAGCAGCGGCCACACCCCAGGCGTCAGCGACTCGCCCACGTGGGGCCGGGGAAAGGCGTGGCGCTCCACCACGCAGACGGCATGGCCGAGCCTCGCCAGCCGAAGGGCGAGCGCGGCCCCCGCCGGACCTCCGCCGATGACGCACACCTCCGTCTCGAGCCGGGCTTCCACGCCACTCACCCGGCGGCGGGAGTCAGGCCGAAGTAGTCCGGCCGAGCCTGGGACAGCCGGCTGTAGGCCTCCAGGCAGTAGTGCAGCCAGCCGCGGATGTAGTCGCAGGCCGGGCGGCCCCGTTGGATGACCTCGTGGTGGCATCCTCCGCTGCACATGTACCGCGCCCAGCACGAGCGGCACGGCTCCTGGCGGTGCACGTGGCGATCCGTGAGCCAGCGCGACTGCCGCGTCCGGTCCACGCCCGTGGCCACGTCGCCCATGGCGCCCTCCTCGTCCCCCACGAAGCGGTGGCACGCGGCCAGCTCGCCACTGGCGGAGACGCCGAAGTAGCCCGCGCCGGCGCCGCAGGGATAGGGGCGGTGAGTGCCCTTGTGAATCTCCCGCATGGCATTGACCATGTTGGAGAACGGGTAGCGCTGACCGGCGATGAGCCGCCGCTCGAACTCCCGTCCGCAAGCCACCATCTGCTCGAGCATCAACTCCAGCTCGGCGTGCCCCATCTCGTCACGGCCCGTGGGCGAGCTCAGCATCGGCGAGAAGCCGACGCTGTGGAACCCCATGTCCACGAAGGCATCGAGCGTCTCGCGCAGTGCCAGGTTGCGCGGCGTGACGGTAACGCGCGCGGAGACCTGCATCCGCCGCTGCATGGACAGCAACGGCGCCACGTTCTCCATCACCCGCGCGAAGCTGCCCTGGCCGCCCTTGAAGGCGCGCAGCCGGTCATGCGTCTCCTGGAGCCCGTCCAGGCTCACCGTCACCGCGAAGCCGTGCTCCTCCAGGAAGCCGGCGTCCTCGGCGTTCAGCAGCGTGCCATTGGTGGTGAGTGACAGGGTCAGAGAAACACCCCGGGCCCGGGCCAGTTCCTGGGCCCGCTGCGTCGCGGCCCGGATGACGCTCCGGTTGAAGAGCGGCTCCCCTCCGAGGAACGACAGGTTGACGCGCTCGCCCTGGCTCACGTCGCGCAGCAGCAGTTCCACCGAGTCCAGCGCCGTTTGCAACGGCATGTTGCGCGCCGGGCCACCGAAGTCTCCCTGCTGCGCGTAGCAGTACGTGCAGCCCAGGTTGCACTTCTGCGCCACGGCCAGCGAGAGCGCCCGCACCGGTGGAGACTCCACCGGCTGGTCGTCGATGAAGGGCGCCTCGGAGACTCCCAATTCCTCCAACTGCCGCCGCAGCGATACCTCGTCCCGCGCCAGCCGCGCACGGTCGAGGGATTCGAATACCTCGGCGTCCACGTCGAAGAGCCGGCTGCCGTTCACCACCAGCAGGTGCTGGCCCTGCTCCGTCTGGAAGAGGTGCACTGAGGGCGCGTGAGGCACGGACAGCGAGAAGAGCCGCCGCGCCTCGGGGGTGGCCAGTGGAGCGGCCAGCACCTCACTTGGAGCGCGCATCCGGGGGGCCTCCCTCCGGCAGGGTCACCACGTCCTGGTCGTGCCCCTCCACCTGGAAGTGCAGGGACTCCTGCCAGTGGCGGAACAGGTCGTCATACGAGACGAGCCGGGTGTCCTCGCGGTTGTCCAGCACGTACTGCTGGGGAGCCTCGGGGCTCCGGTCCTTCTGGAGCCAGTTGATGCCCACGCTGGTGCCCTGCGGGCCCTGCTCCACGTTCACGTAGTCCGGGCGGCTCGCGGCCCAGTAGTAGCAGGCGCACTCGCGGTAGTCGTTCTGCCACGGCGAGCACAGGCCCTGGGTCAGCTCGCCCGGCTCGGCCAGCTCCTCGGCGATGACGGCCAGCGGGCCCTGCTCACCCTTCGCGAAGAAGGGCCGCAGCTCCAGTTCCTCCACGCGTAGCTGCTTCTGGTCCTTGGGGATGGCGGCCGGATACTTGGACTCCTTCAGGGTGAACTCGCACCGGACCTTCTTGCCCGCCTTGGTGTGCAGCAGCTCCGCCAGGGCGTTGGACCACTCCATGAAGGTGACGCCCTCGGGGTTGGTCGAGGTGGTGAGCTGGATGGGATCCGAGCCGGGGCGTTGGGGGCCCATGACAGGCACGACGAGCGGCTTCCCGTCCACGCGCAACAGCCGGTGGCCCACCAGGTCCTTGAAACGCGGCTCCGCGTCGAGCACGTAGTTGTCCGCCTCGTGCATGGTGATGCCCACGAAGATGCGGCGCCACACGTTGCGGAAGTCGAACTCCAGCCCGGGGAAGCAGTTGGAGATGGCGGACGAGGGCAGCGTGCCGGGAGGATTGCCGGCGGCCCGGTAGCGGAGCTGCGCGGACAGGTTCTTCGGATCGAGCTTCTTCATTCCTCGTCCCCTCCCGGCTTGGACTGCTGGAACTGGGCCCTGCGCGCGGCCTTGCGGATGATGTCCACCTGCCGGCGGGTGAGCGCCAAGGCGCGTCCGTCCGCCCCTCGCATCAGCGCGGGCATCTTGCGGCGTCCCTTGTTGCTCAGGTCTCCCACCTCGTCATGGCGCCGCAGCACGTCCGAGAACCACGGAGCCGCCCCGCTGCGCAGCGCCGTGAAGACGTTCTGGTGCAGGGACTTGATGGTGAGGTTGTCCACCAGCGAGGGCGCCATGATGGGCTCGAAGAGGCGGCCGGTGTCCGCCGTGTCCTGGCGCACCATGGTGCTGGCCACGTCCACCTGGCCATTCACCGTGTTGCCGTTCATCACCGCGGTGTTCATCAACCGGATGGTCTCGAAGGCCCGCCGGACGATGTCCTCGGCCGCCTCGAGCGAGGCGTCACGCGGCTGGGCCTCGGGGCCGTGGAGCGCCTGCTCCAGGTCATCCTCCACCGTGCGTACCGGGAAGCTGTCCGGCGCGAAGGCGGGCGGCCCCGCGCCAATACGGGCGAAGGCCTTCAGCGGCTCGGCCGCGCCCTTGAGCTTGAGTTGCACGTGCACCAGGCCATCGCACTCGTCGTCGATGTACCCGTAGCTCACCTGCTCCTGTTCGCCCGCCTGGTTGGTGCGCGAGAAGCCGGCGTAGATCTGCGCGGGCATGGTCAGCGTCGGGCCCGCGCTCTCGGCGTAGCCCTGCCACTTGCCCTTCTTCGGGTCGTACAGGACGTCCGCGATGTTCTTGTCCGGGGTGGGCTTGCCGTCCGCGCCCTTCAGGTCAGGGCTGGAGCCGTACACCTTGCCGTGGGCGGGGATGAAGCGCAGGCGGATCTCCGGAAACTCCTCGGTGGGCCGGATGTAGCGCACCGAGCCCAGCGGCAGCACCTTGCCCGTCCGGAAGTTGCGGCACTGGCCTTCCAGCTCATGGATGGCGTGGTCGGAGAAACGCCCGGTGCTCGCGATGATCTTGTCGTTGCGCTCGCCAGTGCGCCGGAAGATCTTGATGTTGCCGACGCGCACCTCCCACTTCACGTCCGAGGGGCCCAGCCCGTTCTCGGCGAGCAGCTCCAGGGTGAGGGGGACCAGGCTGTCCTTCGAGGTGACGGCCCACACCTCGAGGAACGGAGCCACGGGCCGGATGAGGTCCTCGGGCGACTTGAAGCGGATCTCCGTGGGCAGGAACGCCTCGGAGATGGCACCCGAGACCGGATCCACGCGGAAGGTGGGAGCGGGCTCGAGGCGCCGGAACCCGAGCGGATCCTCGGGGTCCACCGCGAGCTCGTAGTTGTCGAGCGGCTCCGAGGCCGCGCCAAGACGCGCGATGGCCAGGGGGGGAAGGATTCGCAATTCCTTGATGGTCACGCCAGTTCCTCCGGTGAGGCGGAGCGGGTGCGGCTCAGGACTTCGGGATCATCTTGCGGACGCTCGCGAGGGCCTCCGCGTCCAGGTCTTCCAGGGCTCGGAGATAGTCGGTGTGCCGCTGGGGGTTTTCCCTGCGCAGCTCCGCCGTGAGGTGCTGGGAGGACTCCAGCAGGTCGCGGTGGAGCCTCCAGCGGTCCGCCTCCGTGGCGGGCAGGTCCAGCGAGTAGGGCATCTCGAAGGGAGGCCCGGCCACCTTGCCCGACCCCGACGTGTCCAGCGGCAGCTCCACCAGGATGTTGGAGAGGGAGCGCACGTTGTACATCTCGCCGAAGGTGCGGTTGATGAGCAGTCCTCGCGCGGTGAGCGCATCCCCCTGGCCGAGCGCGCCGGCGAGCTCGTAGGCGTGCGAGAGGTTCACCAGCAGCATCCGGTAGCGCAGGTTGAACAGGTACGCCCACCGGGCGGTCTCGGGGTGGGTGATGGTGACGCCTGGAGCCGCCGCGGCGGCCGCGCGGGACGTGGCCTTGAGGGGGCTCACCACCCGGTTGGCGTCCAGGTCCAGCTCCGTCTTCGGGTTGATGGGCACCGGCCGCGTGGGCACCCACTCGCCCTCCGGGTAGTCCCGATAGATGTCCAGGAAGCGGCGGAAGTGCGATTCCTCGTCCACGTCCGGGTCGAAGAAGCGGGCCTCGCCCTGCTTGCCCACGGCGGCCAGCGCCTCGACGGCCTCGTCGCGGGTGCTCACCGGCCGGACGATGACATCGGGAGTCTTCTGGCGGCGGGTGGTGGTGCTCTGTCCCCGGGCGCCGCGCATGTAGCCGCGCCCCCACTCGTCCCACGAGGCCTGGAACGTCGTGGTGGCGGCCTGGAAGTCCGCGTCCTTCACATACTCGGGGTTGGCGAGAATCTTCTGCATCCGGTCATACAGCACCCCCACGCGGTGCAGGGTCTGACCGGAGGCACCCGCGCGCTTCTTGATCTCCCGCGCCTCCTCATCGTCCCAGCCGGCCGGAGCCTCCGCGAAGATGTAGCGGGCGAGGGAGTCCTTCGTCAGCGGCTCGAGGGTGAACTCGAAGGGGTAGAACTCACTGCCCCACGGGTAGTCCTCGCGGTCGAGGTTGAGCGGCCCGCCAATCAGTCGCAGCACGTTCTGCACGGTGATGAGGTGGCCCATCTCCTCCTTGGCGATGCCCAGCACCACCTCCTGCCAGTGGCGCACCCGGTCGCGGTGTTTCGGAGGCACCTGCGGCCCGCCCAACGAGTAGGCGGCGTACAGGTATTGCACCATCAGGGCGTGCTCGACCTCGGCGGCGATGTGGAGCAACAGCACCGCGTAGTCGTGCCAGGAATATCCGGGGGGAAGCTCGGGCTCGGTGCGCACCAGGAGCTTCGTCCCCTTCACGGCCTTGGCCGCCAGGGTGCGAACCTCCGGAGCCTGCCCGAACCGAAGGACCGAACCCAGGCGCCTGCTCATCCGTGAACGCATGTCCCCTCCCGCAACGTCGTGGATGCAGCGCTTTCACGAGACCATCCGTGTCTCGTGAAAGTCAATCCACGATTACGTTTTCGGAGAAGACCTGTCGTTCAGTGAGGATTCGAGCCCGAAGGCACGGGCGGCGGCAACGGCAGGGTGAGCGGTGTCTTCGGTGCGTCCGGCGAGGACTCGCCCGCGCCGCCGATTCCCGTCCGAGACTCGTCGTCCTTTGGCTGCTCGATGGGCCGGCCCACGTACTGCACGTTGTCGTTGTTGCTGATGGCGAAGCGCACGAGCGTGCGCAGCACCTTGTTGCGCCGCACGTTGCCCACCACTTCCCGCAGATCCTCGTACACCGTCGGATCCTTCAGGATGCCGCCCAGCGAGCCCTCACCCTTCGCCACCATGGACGTAATCTGCTTGATGTCCGCCGCCGCGCTCCCCAGGTCCGACAGCATGTTGCCCGCGTTCCCGTAGACCAACTGGTGCACCGCGCCGTCCGGATTCTTCCTCGCGTCCTCCATCAGCAACGCGAGCTGCCCCGCCGCCGCGCCCAGCTCGCCCAGCGCCTTGGCGCCGTCCTTTCCGTAGATGAGCGCGTGCGCCGTGCCGTCGCCGTTCTCCACCTCGTTGAGCAGGCCCTCCACGTGCCCCAGTGCCTTCTCCATCCGCAGCGCCGTGCGCGAGGCATTCGCCATCAACCGCTTCACCTCGTCGCCCGTCTGTTTGTCATAGATGAGCGCGTGCAGGGCGCCGTCTCCCGTCTCCACCTCCTCGAGCAGCTTGCGCAGGCTCTTCATGCTGGCGGCGAGGTCCTCGGTCACCTGCGGACTGGCGAGCTCTTCCACCGACTTGCGCAGCGTGCGGCTCACGGCCAACGTGTCATCCATCACCTGCGCCGCGCTGCGCAACAGCGAGGACATGTCCGCGCCGCCCGCGCTCGGAATCTCCGCCCCCGGATCCAGCGGTTTCTGGTCTGGCGAGCCGATGGTGATGTCCACGGCCTTGTCGCCCAGCACGCCCATGCTCGACAGCCGCGCCACCGAGTCTCCCCGCACCCGCGACGCGTGCTGCGCGCTCATCCGCAGCACCACCTCCAGCCGCTTCTCCCCGGGCCTCGAGGGGAAGTTCAACCCGGCCACCCGGCCCACCTCCAGGCCGCCCAGCCAGACCGGAGAGTCCTCGGACAGGCCCTCCACGTTCTCGAAGTAGGTGCGGTACTCCACATCCTTCTGGAACAGGCGGGTCTCTTCTCCGATGAGGAAGACGACGAGGCCCGCCAGCGCCAGCGCCATGGCCACGAAGGCGCCCACCCGCAGCGCCCGGCGCTTCTCCTCCGAGGTGGTGCTGAAGATGCTCATCGCGCTTCCTCCTGGATCCACAGCTCCTGCCGCCGCGCGTCCAGGAAGGCCCGGACCTCCGGCACCGTGGACTCCTTCATCTCCTCCGGCGTCCCCACCTGCACGATGCGCCGGTTGGCCAGCATCGCGATGCGATCGGACACCGTGAAGGCACTCATCATGTCGTGGGTCACCACGATGGACGTGCACCCGAGCTGCTTCTGCATGGAACGAATCATCTGGTTGATGTTCTCGGTGGTAACGGGATCCAACCCCGTGGTGGGCTCGTCCCAGAGGATGACCTCCGGATCCGTGGCGATGGCCCTCGCCAGGCCCACGCGCTTCTTCATGCCGCCAGACAGGTCCGCGGGCTTCATGTCCTCGATGCCCGGCAGGTCCACCAGCTCCAGCTTCCGGGCCACCCGCTCGCGAATCTCCTCCGGCGGCATCTGTGGGAAGTGCTCGCGCAACGGGTAGGCGATGTTCTCCCCCACCGTCAGCGAGTCGAAGAGCGCCGCGCCCTGGAACACCATCGCCACGTGCCGGCGCACGTCGATGAAGTCCTCCTCTCGGAACTCCGTGAGCTCCTGCCCCTCGAAGACGATGCGTCCCTCATCCGGCCGCAGCAGCCCGATGAGGCACTTGAGCAGCACGCTCTTTCCCGTGCCCGAGCCGCCAATCACCGTGAGCGTCTCGCCCGCGCGCACGGAGAGCTGAAGGTCATCGTAGACGCGCTTGGGCCCGAAGGACTTCTTCAGGTGCTCGAAGCGGATGAGCTCCTCGCCCCGGGTGGGCGGCTGGAATTTCAGACGAGGCGTGCGGTGACGGAAGAGCATCTCAGAGGGACAGGGTGAGCTTGGTGATGAAGAAGTCGGCCAGACACACGGAGACGGAGGTGATGGCCACCGTCTGCGTGGTGGCGCGGCCCACGCCCTCGGTGCCGCCCTCGACGGTGAGCCCCTTGAAGCAGCCCACCACTCCGATGATTCCGCCGAAGACGAAGCCCTTGAAGACGCCAGAGAGGAAGTCGCTCATCAGCACGACGTCGATCGCTCCCTGGAAGAACAGATGGAAGCTGATGTTGTACTGCACGTTCACCACGAGGGCGCCTGCCACCATGCCCACGACATCCGCCAGCACGGTGAGCGCGGGCGTGAGCAGCAGACAGGCCAGCACCCGGGGCACCACCAGCTTGCGCAACGGGTCCGCCCCCAGCGCGCGGATGGCGTCCACCTGCTCGGTGACCGTCATGGAGCCCAGCTCCGCGGCGATGCCCGAGCCCACGCGCGCCCCCACGGTGAGGGCGATGAGCACCGGGGACAGCTCACGGAAGAGGGTGAGCACCACCACCCGGCCCACCGTGTATTGCACGCCGAAGCGCGCCAGGAAGTAGCCGAACTGCAGCGCGATGACCAGGCCGGCGAAGATGGCCGTCAGCAGGGCGATGGGCAGCGAGCGCACCCCCAGCGCCTCCATCTGGTAGACGAGCGCGGACGGCGCATACGGCGGGCTCACCGCGCGCACCGCCACCTGGCCCGTCATCACCACGAGCGAGCCCAGCCGCTCCAGCCGCTCGCCCATGCGCTGGAGGAAGGAGCCGCCCATCGTGTTGATGGCCCCCGCCTGCGAGGCCTCCACCGGCCGGCGGGCCCGGTGGTGGTGGAGATCGGCACCCGTGCTCATGACGCGTCCTCCGCGTGGAAGCCGTGCACCAACGACTCGAAGCCCTCGAGCCGCTCCTCGTAGCGCCCCAGCGGCGCCACGTAGGTGAAGTCGTAGACACACTGGTCCTTCTTGAGCACCAGGAAGAGCAGCTCCACCGGCACCCCATCCAGCTTGGCGCGGAAGCGCGAGCGCAACGCCTCACGCTCGTCCACCACCACCTTCTGCTGCTCCACCTCCAGCCGCTCGGTGAAGCCGATGACGAGGTGGCGCGTGAGCACGTCCAGCGGCGCGTCCTCGTGCTCCCGGCAGGTGGAGTTCACCGAGAGCGCGTGGCCCGTCTCCCCGGTGTACCAGGCCAGGTCGTTGTTGGGCAGCTTCACCCGCTCCCAGCCGGGCGGCAGCGCGCCGAGCCGGTAGCGCACCCCGGGTTTGGAGAACACCTGGTGCTCGAAGCGCACCCCGCGGTGGCAACCCACGGCGGAGGCGAGCAGCAAGGACAGCGGAAGGACGTGGCGGAAGACAGCCCTGCTCATCGCCGCGAGGGTAGGCACCCATGCAAGAGGCGGTGAGTTGTCGCGGGAATGAAAGGTTGAATGCCCGCCACGCGGAGGGCTGCCGGACGTGCCGGGCGCACGCCGCGCCGAGCGTTCCTCCAATGGTGAACAGATGCGGATGTTAGGGCCTGAACCCTTGCTTCTGGGAAATCCGGAGGAGGAGGCACCTCATGGATGGTGGGTTGGGACTGTTCGGATTGGGATTGTTCCTGCTGTCGATTGCCCTCCTGTATGCCCGGGAGGCATTCGGGCTGGCGTGGCTGCTGTTGGCGATGTCGCTCGTCTCCATGGGGCTGGCCATGTCGGAGTCGCCCCGGCGGCGGGAGGTGGCACTGGGCATCGGGGTGGTGTGCGTTCTGTCGGCGCTGGTGAGTCTGGCCTTCGCGGTGTCGTGGTGGTGGGTGGTGGCCACGGCGGTGTTTGGCGTGGCCTACCTGGTGCTGTGGGCGGAGTTCCGCTTCCCCTACTTCCAGCACGTGACGCAGGAGGCCGCGGGGCCGAGCACCCCGCTCATGCGGCGCTTCCGCCTGCGCCGGAAGGCGTGAAGACACGGCGGCCCGCCGTGGCACCCACGGCGGGCCGGTGAGGAGACGAGGAACCTGGAAGACGTCTAGAGCTGGCCCTTCTGCTGGAGCACCCAGAGGGTGGCGGCGACGATGTCCGGGCAGTCGTAGACGCGCTGGGCCTCGCCCACGGAGCTCCAGCTGGAGCCCCCCTTGTAGATGCGGCCGTTCTCGATGGTGGCCTGGGTGCTGCCGCCCACCTCGACGGCGTAGTCACCGCCGCGTTTGACGGCCTTGCCCCGGGTGCTGCCACCCTTCTCGATGACAATGTCCGCGCCCGAGGTGCGCACGGTGTACTGGGTGCTGCCGCCCTTCTCCACCCGGTTGCCTTGGCACTTGTAGTCGGCGGCCAGGGCGGGCGCCGGGGCCAGCGTGAGCACGGCGAGCAGCATCGACATCTTCTTCACGAAACTCCTCCAGGGAATGGGACGCGCGGTCCCATGGACCCGACGTACCACCCGGGCCTGACATGCCGCGTCGTAACTGGAGGATTCTTTGAATTCACAGCACTCTCCGGCCGGGTCGCGCGGTGGCCTCCAGGGGGACTCATACTGGGCGTCCTGTAACGCCACGCGCCCCGGAGCCCCCATGCATCGCCTCGCCGCCTTCGTGCTCGTCCTGTCGCTGCTCCTGCCGGGGAGGGCCCTGCCCGCGGTGGCGCTGGAGCTCGCCGATGGGCAGAGCGTCGACCTGGATGCGCTCCAGCGGCAGGTGGTGGGCCCGGGGTGCTCGGGGAAGCTGCTGGGTTTGAAGGAGCACCCGTTCTCCGAGGCCCAGGTGGCGTGTGATGCCTTCCTGTCCTTCGCCCTCGTGCAGGCCTCGCTCGAGGGGAAGGCGCCACCGGATGTCCGCGAGCGGCTGGGGGCCCTGCTCACGGATGCGCTCGGCCGGGCCCGCTCGCCCTTCCGCAACACCGGGAGCACGCGGGTGGCCGGGCACTCGCTGCCGCGCAGCGTGTTGTACCGGGGGTTCCTGCTGTTGATGCTCGCGGGGGTGGAGCGCGCGGGCCTCGCGAGCGAGGAGCACCGGACGCTCTTCGACGCGCTCGCGGCCCAGACGGCGGAGGCAGTCGCGAAGCAGCCGCTGCTGCCGAGCTTCGGGGAGAGCATCTGGCCCTGTGACAACGCGCTCGCGGCCTCGGGGCTGCTGCTGCATGGGAGGCTGCGGGGCAGCGAGGCGTCACGGGCCGCGGGCGAGCGGTGGGTGGCGCACCTGGCGAAGCTCTCGGAGTCACCGGGCGGGTTTCCCACGCAGGTGGATGCGAAGGGGCGCATCCTGAAGAAGACGCCGCGAGGAACCGTGCTGGCCTGGACCGCCGCGTTCCTGGCGATGAGCGGGACCCCGGCGGCGAGGACCTTCGCCGACGTGTTGTTGAAGGACTTCTGCGAGCACGTGCCTCTCTTCCCGAGCGCCGCGGCCTGCCGCGAATGGCCCCGGGGCGTGGAGCGGGGCGCGGATGCGTCGAGCGGGCCCATCATCGGCGGCTATGGACAGGGAGCGACGGCGCTGGCGATCGCCGCCACGCGGGCCTCGGAGGAATTGGCCGGGTGGCACACGGCCCTGCGCACCACGGCGATGCTCGGAGGCATCCAGAAGCACGTCTCGCAGCCGGGGAAGTTCCCGCTGGAGACGTCGCTGTACCTGTGGGCCACGAGCCTGCGGCCCTGGTAGCATGTAGGAGTTCGAACCTGAATGGACCGGCCAGATGGCCTGTTCCCTCGCAACAGGCGGTCTGTTGCTGTTGCCGGACCCTGGCGTGAAACGGCGGTTCTCCGGTGTTGTAGAGGACCATGGACGTCGTTGAATCAGGAAGACGTGGAGGACTGAATGAGTGAAGTGATCGTCGTCTCCCTGGTGGGCATGGTGGTGTTCGGAGGCCTCTTCGTCCTTCTGTGCCCGGAGTGGTGGAGCAACAGCCTGGGCATCATCAAGGAGAAGCAGAAGAACGCCGAGCCCCAGGCCCCCCAGGCGGACAAGCAGGCGGTGGCTCGCCAGGCCGAGAGGCCGTAGGCGGCATCAGGGCTTCGGAGCGAGCCCCAGCAGTGCCTCGATGAGCGGATTGCGCTGCGCGCTCTTGCGCCAGGCCACGTAGATGGGGAATTCGCGCGCCGGCTCGGTGAGAGGCCGCGCCACCACGCCGGGGACCTGCGGCCCGCGAGGCTGCAACGAAGCCAGCAGCGAGTAGCCAAGCCCCGCCGCGACGAAGCCGAGGATGGTCTCGGACGAATCCGCCGCGTACATCCGCTGCGGCACCACGCCGTGGTGTGAGAGCGCCGCGAGTTGCAGGTCCCTCAACTGCGGATCCGAGCTGTAGGTGATGAAGGGCTCGTCCCGGAACGGCTCGGGGCTCGCCGGTCCCTTGCGCGCGAGCCGGTGGTTGGACGGGAACACGAGGAAGGCGCGCGTCTTGCCCACCTGCCGGGCCTCCAGGTCCGCGGGCACCTCGGGCAGGTGGTCCACCAACAGATCGGCCTCGCCCGAGCGCACCAGGGACACCGCAGGCACCTTCGCCTCGAAGAGGGCCACCTCGATGTCGGGCCGCTGGCCCTGCAGCCGCCGCAGCCACGGTGGCAGCAGGTGGCGCAGGGTGTGCCCCGAGGCGTGGATGCGCAGCCGCCCTCCCACCGTGCCCGAGCGCAACGAGCGCTCCATCGAGGACAGGCCCTCGTAGAAGGGGGCCAGGTACTCGTAGAGCACGCGGCCCTGCGGCGTGAGGATGACGCGATCCTTGCCCACCCGCTCGAAGAGGCGCACGCCCAGCTCGGACTCCAGCCGCTTCACCTGCTGGTGCACGCCGGGCTGGGTGATCGGATACGGAAAGGAACGAGCCGCCCGGGCGTACCCCTCGCAACGTGCCACCCAGTAGAAGCCCTCGAGACGCTGGAGCTGAATCATTCACTGGAGGTTATCGAAGGACGAGCCATTAGTTCCATGCGGTTTGCGAGGAACGGGTGCATTCTGTGTCTCGTCAACGCGCTTCCACCGGAAGCGCCCTTCGAACGAGGTTCACAATGGCCCGCCCCAACACCTCCGCCGTGCAGCCCACCCACAGTGGCGCCTGGATCATCCAGGCCTGGCTCTCCTTCGCGCTGGCTATCGGTGTGATGGCCATCGGCATCTACCACCTGCCCGTCGACGGCTGGCAGAAGGCCTTCCTGGGCATGGGCCTGCTCTTCAGCATCGGCTCCACCTTCAGCCTGTCCAAGACGGTGCGCGACCAGCACGAGCAGGACCGGCTCACCGCCCGCATCGACGAGGCCCGCGTCACCAAGCTGCTCGCCGAGGTGGACCCCGTGGCCCTGAAGTAAACCGGCCTGATATACCCAGGGCATGGTGTCCAGTCCCGCGCTGCCCCGCCCCGGGTCCTCCTCCGCTCCCTGGTTGGAGGAGCTCGACATCCTCATCCGAGCCCGCTACCCGCTCCTCTACCTGGTGTCGTGGGAGGAGCACCGTGTGGACTCGCTGCTCGCGGACATGGCCCGCGCCCACGGCAAGGTGCTCCTGTCCTGGTCCATCACCCGGGGCCTGCGCTACCTCGGCGGCTCCCGCGGCCCCGCGCTCCCCGAGGACACCCGCAACCCCATCGATGCGCTCGCCGCCATCGAGAAGCTCACCGAGCCCTCGCTCGTCGTGCTCAAGGACTTCCACCCCTACCTGGAGGAGAAGTCCGTGGTGCGCGCCCTGCGCGAGCTCGCCCACGCACTCAAGAGCACCTTCACCACCGTCATCCTCCTGTCCCCCACGCTCGTCATCCCCACCGAGCTGGAGAAGGAGGTGTCCGTCCTCGACGTCCCCCTGCCCGGCTTCCAGGAGCTGATGAACCTGCTCAAGGAGATCGTCGCGGTGGTGCGCCGGGGCAACAAGGCCACCATCGAGCTGTCTCGCGAGCAGGCCGCGCAGCTCATCCAGGCGGCCCAGGGCCTCACGCTGTCGGAGGCCGAGAATGCCTTCGCCAAGGCCATCGCCCACGACGGCAAGCTGAGCGCCGAGGACATCCGCCGCGTCCAGGACGAGAAGCGCCAGGTCATCCGCAAGAGCGGGCTGCTCGAGTACTACCCGCCGGAGCAGGACCTGGGCAACGTCGGCGGATTGCAGAACCTCAAGCAGTGGCTCACCCAGCGCACCGCCGCCTTCGGCGAGCGCGCCCGCCAGTTCGGCCTCCCCGAGCCCCGCGGCCTGCTGCTGCTCGGCGTGCAGGGCTGCGGCAAGAGCCTCACCTCCAAGGCCATCGCCGCGCACTGGAACCTGCCCCTGTTGCGGCTCGACATGGGCCGCATCTTCAGCGGGCTCGTCGGCTCCTCCGAGGAGAACCTCCGCAAGGCCATCCGCGTCGCCGAGAGCATCGCCCCCGTGGTGCTCTGGGTGGATGAGATTGAAAAGGGCCTGTCCGGCGTTGCCTCCTCGGGCACCACGGATGGCGGCGTCACGGCCCGCGTCTTCGGCACGCTGCTCACCTGGCTCCAGGAGAAGACGTCTCCCGTCTTCGTCGTCGCCACCGCCAACCGGATTGAGGGCCTCCCCCCCGAGCTGCTGCGCAAGGGCCGCTTCGATGAGATCTTCTTCATCGACCTGCCCGAGGCCGCCGAGCGCCGGGAGATCTTCCGCATCCACCTGCAGCGCCGGAAGCGCGACCCGGCCGCGTTCGATTTGAACACGCTCGCCAGCCTGGCCGAGAACTTCAGCGGCGCGGAGATTGAACAGGCCATCATCGCCGCGCTCTACGAGGCCTTCGGCCATGGCGTGGAGCTGGAGCAGCGCCACATCGCCGGGGCGCTCCAGGAGACCGTCCCGCTCGCCATCACCATGCGCGATGACATCGTCCGGCTGCGCGAGTGGGCCCGCGGGCGCACCCGTCCCGCCTCGTCGTCCGGCAGCTCGAAGAAGGAGTAGGCGATGTCCACCAACAAGTCCCGTTTCCTCCACCTCGAGCGCGCACGCGGAGAGAAGCCCGGCCCCGACGGACAGGTGCGGCTGCAGGACGGCGGCCGCTTCGAGTCCGTGGCCGGTCCTGGCACGACCGAGACACCCGCCTCCGTCTCCGTCCCCGAGGCCCATGTCGAGCGCTTCAAGCTCCATGGGCAGACGCCCCTGGCGCTCGATGCCGAGCCCACGCGGGGACAACACTTTCCGCGCTGCGTCCGGTGCGAGGCGGAGAACGGCCGCTTCGCCCGGGAGTGCTCGCGGTGCGGCGCGGACCTCCAGTCTCCCGAGCAGCTCGCCTACGACGTGGAGCGCGCCCAGGCCCGTGAGCAGGCCGAGGCCGAAACGCGGGAGCAGATGCAGGCCCTCCAGAAGGCCCACCAGGAGGCCACCGCAGAGCAGCTCGCCGAGAAGCAGCGGTACATGGAGCAGCTGAAGCTGGCGCTCGAGAAGGAGCGCTCGTTCATCGGCCGGCTCCAGCCCCTCTTCGACCCGTGTCTCGCCGTGGGGCTGCTGCGGAGCCTTCCCTCCACGCGCATGCGCTGGAGGGTCGGCGGCGGTGTCCCTGCCTTGACCTTCCTCCTCGTTACCTTCGGCAACAAGCCCCTGCGGATGATCGGGCTCTACCTGAGCGTGCTCGTCATCGTGAGCATCATTCCCACCTCGATGCTCACCGCCGGGCGCGGTGGGCGCTGGCGGTAGCGCGGCCGGAGATTGTTCTACGCGGGCTCGTCCGCGTGTTGCGCCTGTGCCGGGGGCTCCTGTACCGGCGCCACGCTCGTCACTGCTCCCGTCCGCACTCCCAGCCACAGCGTGTCCTGCGCCGCCGCTCCCCTCACCAGCCCCGCATCCGTCGTCGTCAGGAAGACCTGCGCCCCGCTCGCCGCCAGGTAGTTCATCAGGTACGCGTTGCGCTCCGGGTCCAGCTCGCTCGACACGTCGTCCAGCAGCAGCAACGGCAGGAACCCCATCGCCGCTTCCAGGTTCTCGATCTCCGCGATCTTCCACCCCAACACCAGTGCCCGCTGCTGGCCCTGGCTCGCGTACGCCCGCGCGCTCCTCGCCCCCAGCGTCACCGTCACGTCGTCCACGTGCGGCCCCACCGACGTGAAGCCCCGGTCCAGGTCCCTCCGCGACCGCGCCGCCAGCGCCTCCCTCAACGCCACCGCCAGCGCCGCCTCGTCCGCCCCCGCGAAGTCCACGTCTCCCAGGTGCGCCGGGTGGTACCTGTATGCCGCCGGCTCCGGCGTCCGCCCGATGGAGGCGAATGTCGCCTGCGCCCTCGGCGCCAGCTCCGCCATCAGCGCCCGCCGCCGCGCGTACACCCGCGCTCCCGTCTTCGCCAACGTCTCGTCGTAGGCTTCCAGGTACGCCGCATCCACCGGGCCCGACTTCAACAGCCGGTTGCGGTTCTTCAGCGCCCGCGCGTACTCGCGGCTCTCCCTCAGGAACGCCGGGAAACGGTTGAACACCGCCCGGTCCAGGAAGGCCCTGCGCGACTCCGGCCCTCCCTTCACCACCTCCAGGTCGTCCGGCGTGAAGGCCACCACCGACACGCCCCCGAAGTACTCCTCCAGGCTCGCCGCCTTCTTCCCGTCCACGAAGGCCTGCCGCACCCCTCCCGCCACCTCGACCGAAATCTCCCGCTCCGCTCCCTTGAGCAGGAAACGGCCCGTCACCCGCGCCGACGGAGAGCCCCACCTCACCAGCTCCGACAGCCGCCCCGCTCGCAAGGGCTTGAGCGTCGCCAGGAAGTAGAGCGCCTCCAGCAGATTCGTCTTCCCCTGGCCGTTCTGCCCCACCGCGATGGACGCGTGCACACTCGGCGCCAGGGTCACCTGGCCAAGGTTTCGGAAGTCCTGAACGTGGAGTGCCAGCAGCCGCACGGGAGGCCTTTCTCCCATCCGTACACGTGTGCGTCCAGGTTAAAGCCCTACCCTGACACCCTCCCCTCCCGAGACCGCCCGGCTGCTTCCCTCGCCCGCTGCACCAGCCCCGGCAGATCCTCCGGTTCGCTCCCCGCCTGTCCGCTCCCCGGCCGGACGAGGACATTCCGCTCCGGGGAGAAGAGCCGCGCCGGCATCTGCCCCTGCCCTCGCAGCCGGATGAAGAGGCGCAGCGACTCGCGCAGCCGCTCCGCGTCCGGGCCCGTCTCGGACCTCGCCCGCTGCGCCGCCGTCCACAGCCGCACCCACGCGGCCTCCTCGTTCCACGGCCCCTCCGGACGCGCCCGGGACAACGCCGCCAGCTCCGCCGCCACCTCCAGCAGCCCCGCCCGTCCCTCGCTCAGCACCTCCGAGGCCGCCAGCCGCGCCTGCGCCGGGCCCTCCCGCTCCACCAGCCAGCCGAGCAACTCCGGCCACTCCTCCTCCCGCGGCACCACGGGCGACAGCCGCGACTCCAGCAGCGCCTTCAGCCGCGCTCGCGCCAGGTCCTGCCAGAAGGCCGCGTGCTGCAGCAGCTCCGGTCCGCTGCGCGGAGGGTGCACCGGCGCCCGCTTCATCCCCTTCTCCAGGAAGGCCCTCACCCGGCCCGTGCCGTCGAAGCGGTCCAACCGCGCCCACAGCGCCGCCAGCGCCTCGTCCGCCAGGGGCAGCGCCCGCCGGAGCTCGTCCACCTCCGCCGCGTCGAAAGGCAGTGCCCCCTCGGGGGCCGGACGTTTGAAGACGCGCTCGAGGACCTCCGCCGCCGCGCAGGCGGCCCGAAGCTCCGTGAGGTTGCGCGGCAAAATCTCCACCGCCTGGGCCCACAGCCGCCGCCCCAGCAGCGGCCCCGCGTCCAACACCTCTTCCTCCAGCTTCAGCAGCGCCTCGCCGAGCAGCTCCGGCTTCTTCTTCGCGATGAGCCGCCGCTCCACCGTCCACGCGATGGCCTCGCGCAACCGGCTCACCTCGGCCAGCAGCTTCATCGGCGCCGAGCCCGCCGGCCAGCCCTCCGCCTCCGCGCGCCGGGCCACTGCCTCCAGCGTAGCGTCCACCTGGGGCTGGGCCAGCGCCACCTCGCGCAACAGCTCCAGGTTCGTCCGCACCCGGTCCTTCCAGAAGAAGGCCCGCAGCAGCTTGTGCAGCGCGCGGTAGCGCAGACGGGTGGCTTCGAGCAGATCCGCGCGCTCCTCCAGCCGCGCTCGCAGGTTGTCCGGATGGGTGGCCACGGTGGCGTCCAATATAGGGACACCCAGACGCCATGGCAGGCCCCCCCGGCGTCCTCCCGGGGTGACGAGTAAACGATGAGGCCCTCCGGCACTCGACGTCCGGCACGGTGCATGGGAAGAAGTGTCGGACCCGGGCGACAGGTTCCAGACATGGATCCGGACGTGCGCACCCTGGAGGTCTTCCGCCTCGTGGATACGAACTACACGCTGCTCACCTCATCCGCGGAGGACACCTTGATTCGTGCCGAGCCCTTCGATGCCCTGGAGTTCAGGCTGGGCATTCTCTGGGGCAGGTGAGATGGCCCCCCGCAAGCTCCCCCGGCACCTCGTCTGGCTCGAGTCCTTCGCGGCCGCCGTCGAGTCCGGCAGCATCGAAGGCGCCGCCGAGCACCTGGGCGTGGCCCGCTCCGTCGTCAGCGAGCACATCCGCGCCCTCGAGGAGACGCTCGCCGATGGTCAGCCCCTGCTGGAGCGCGGCCCCGGCCGCCGCCTCCACCTCACCGCCCGAGGCGAGAAGCTCTACGAGGGCACCCAGACGCCCCTCCACCAGTTGGACCTCAAGCGCCTGAGGGACCTGGCCAGCGCCGAGGCCAGCCTGCGCCTGGGCCTCAACCCCACGCTCTCCAACTTCCTGCTCGCCGGCATCGCCGGAGACGTGGCCCGGGCCGGCATCAAGCTGGAGGTCAGCTTCGGCGGTACCTTCGAGCTCGTGCGCCAGGTGCAGACGCGCCAGTTGGACCTCGCCGTGGACTTCACCCCCCTGCCCCCGCACCGCGGCGTCGAGGCCGAGCCCCTGCTGAACCTGCCCTTCGTCGTGCTCGCCGGCCCCGGCAGTGAGTTGTCCGCGCGCCACAGCGCACGCCGCACCCTCCACGTGCGGGACCTGGAGGGCCAGCCCTTCGTGGACTGGCAGCGCGAGGACCCGTACGGCAGCGCCAACAGCGCGCGCTTCGCCGCCCATGAGGTCACCGTGCGCGAGGTGTCGCGCGTGCAGAGCTTCCTGCACCTCTTCGATCTGCTGCGCGCCTACCACGCCTGCGCCATCGCCCCCGACCTGCGGCTGCTGCGCTCCTTCCCGGAGGACCTCTCCGTCTGGCCCCTGCGCGAGGAGCAGCCCCAATTCGTCGAGGTGGTGACACTCCGTCCCTCGGGCGGCCCTGGCTCCGAGGCGGCGCAGATCGTCCTTGGCGGGCTGCGTCAGCGCCTCGCGTCAAAACGGCGGAAAATCGAATAAGACGTCGGTTTTTATCGGATTTCCGTCGAGGCCTCTCGTGCGTAGATTTTCACCACGGAGGAGCCCCCATGACGCCCACTGAACGGACCATTGCCCGGTTGCCCGCGCATCTGCGGCGCTACGTGGTGAGTCAGGACTACGACGCCTATACGCCGAGGGACCAGGCGGTGTGGCGTCACATCCTCGGCCAGCTGCGCAGCCACTTGTCCGACAAGGCCCACTCCGTCTACCTGGAGGGCCTGGAGGCCACCGGCATCGGACTGGAGCGCATCCCCAGCCTGGATGAGATGAACGAGAAGCTGTCCAAGCTGGGCTGGGCGGCGGTGAGCGTGCGCGGCTTCATCCCGCCCGCGGTGTTCACCGAACTGCAGGCACTGGGCGTGCTGGCGATCGCGGCGGACATCCGCACCCACGAGCACATCCAGTACACGCCGGCACCGGACATCGTCCACGAGAGCGCGGGCCACGCGCCCATCATCGCCAACACGCGCTACTCCGAGTACCTCAAGCGCTGTGGGCTGGTGGGCTTCAAGGCCATCGCCACGGTGGAGGACGAGGCCGTCTTCCAGGCCATCCGCAACCTGAGCGTGGTGAAGGAGGACCCCAGCGCGACGCAGGAGGAAATCCAGCACGCCCAGGATCGCCTGGAGGCGGCCAACCAGAGCCGGCGCTACGTGAGCGAGAGCACCCGCGCCTCGCGGCTCTACTGGTGGACGGCCGAGTACGGGATGATCGGCAACCTGGAGCGTCCGCGCATCTACGGCGCCGGCCTGCTGTCGAGCATCGGCGAGGCGAAGCACTGCCTCACGGACGCGGTGAAGAAGGTGCCGCTGAGCGTGGCGTGCGCGGACACCGAGTACGACATCACCCGCATGCAGCCGCAGCTCTTCGTGGCGCGGGACTTCGAGCACCTGTTCGAGGTGCTGAGCGAGTTCGAGGCGACGCTCGCCTGGAAGCGCGGCGGAGACTACGGGCTGAACGAGGCCATCCAGGCGCGTACGGTGAACCACCTGGTGCTGGCCGATGGACGGGAGATCACGGCGCGCGTGGTGGAGGCGCTGCCCGGGGTGCGTCCGGTGGCCGAGGGACTGAACAGCGCGCTGGTGCGGCTGGAGGGGCCGGTGATGGTGTCGCGCGAGGGGAAGAACGGGAGCAAGCCGTGGCCGGGCCTGGCGCTGGTGGCATTCGGTGAGGGGACGCTGCCGGACAAGGGGCCCTTCAAGCTGGAGCTGGCCAGCGGCCTGAAGCTGCAAGGCTTCGCGGTGGGCGGAGGCGAGGTGCTCAACCTGCGCGGCGAGCTGGACGGCCGCCCGGTGGAGCTGCCGAACGTGGCGATGCTGTTCCTGAGCACGGGGCTGCCCTCGGTGGCCGGTGGGCCGGCGGATCCGGGCACGTGGGACCGCTGGTTCGGCGAGCTCAACGCCTTCGCGGAGGGCGAGGGCGAGGCCAAGGCCCGCGAGAAGAAGGCCACGGCACTGCACCCGTCGTTGGCGGCGCTCTACCGCGAGGTGCGCACCATGCGCGAGTCGAAGAGCCTCGACCTCTCGCGCCTGGAGCAGCTCTCCAACGCCGCCACCGACTTCCGGGATGACTGGCTCCTCAAGGTCGAGGTCGAGGAGCTGAAGAAGTCCGCGCGGGCGTAGCTACGCCGGGAGCCGCCTCCCGGGAGTACAGAGGGCCTGAGTCCCCTTCGGGGTGATTCAGGCCCTTTTTCTATTCACGTTTCATTGCAACCGACCAAACTACCCCTTAGGTTTCAAGTACTTACGCCCAGCACATCTCTAATTTTCTATTCATCTTTCTATTCATGGACGCCCTCGAACGAATGCTTGGGACACTCGCTCGGTTGGGCGAGGCACAAGCGAAGGAGCTGGCCCGGGAGTTGGGCGTGTCCCAGCCGACCGTGTCCCGGCTGATCGAGGCCGCGGGCGACCGCGTGTGCCGGATGGGGCAGGCACGCGCGACCCGCTATGCGCGGACGCGCACGCTTCCAGGGCTTGGAACGAGGCTCCCCCTCTATCGGGTCAGTGAGGCGGGGAAGGTCGAGCCATTCGGAGCCCTGCACCTCCTCAAGGGGGGACGACACTGGCTCAGCGTCCCAGGGGGAACGGGGACGCTGTTCGAGGGGCTACCTCCCTTCGCCTCCGACATGAGCCCTCAGGGCTACGTCGGACGGACATTCAGCGCGCGGTACCCCGAGTTGGAGCTGCCGTCCCGATTGGGAGATTGGACCGATGACCATCGGCTCATCGCGCTGGCACGCCGAGGCGAGGATTGCGTCGGCAATCTCATCCTCGGTGACGAGTCCCTGAACCGATGGCTCGCGAGCACACTCGAGCCTACTGCTCGCACGGACTACCCGGATCTCGCCCGCCGCTCGGCCCTGGAGCAGCCAGGCTCCTCCGCCGGAGGAGAACACCCCAAGTTCCTGACGTACTCGGAAGGCCGGCACGTCCTGATCAAGTTCGTGAGTGATGATGCGGGCGCGGTTGCTCGCAGGTGGAGAGAGTTGCTCGTCTGCGAGAGCCTCGCGCTCGAAGTCGTCCACGAGGCCGGGCTCGACGCGGCCAGGACACAGTGGTTCGACGAGCGAGGCTACCGATTCCTGGAGGTCGAGCGCTTCGACAGGCTCGGAGAGCGAGGCAGACGTGGAGTGCTCTCACTCGAGGCTCTGGACCACGAGTACATCGGTGAATCCGGCCGTGGCGCATCCTGGACGCGAGTCACACCGAAGCTGCTGGAGAAGAAACTCATTGGACCCGAGGACGCGCGGCGCATCCGTTGGCTCGATGTCTTCGGGCAGCTCATCGGCAACACGGACCGCCACTTCGGCAATGTGAGCTTCCTGGAGCAGGGAGACGGCACGCTGCGCCTTGCCCCTGCGTACGACATGCTCCCGATGCTGTTCGCGCCCTCGGGTACGACCGTCGTCGATCGCACGTTCGAGCCCGCGCCACCGAGCGCGGACACACTGGATGTCTGGGCGGACGCGGCCCTCCATGCACAGGACTTCTGGACCCGAGTCATCGACTGTGCGGCGCTCGGAGAAGAGCTCCGGACCCTGGCGCACCAGTGCAGGAACACGCTGGAGGCACTCCGAAAGCGGGTGCCTCTCTGATTCCAGCACGGTGGGTGCCTTGAGCCCATGGGGCCAGGGCATTAGCGTCCCAACTCCGAGCCCCATGCACTTCCATCAAGACGCGACCGAGCGAAGGCGTAGGACGCGACGATCAAGCGCCAGGGCCTTCCGCCGTCTGGTGGGCCTCGTGCTCATCACGGCCTGGGCGGGACGCGCCGCCGCGGAGCCCCCTGCCCCCGCATCTCCGCCAGTCCAATCGGCCTCAGGCAGCAGCCGACCATCGCCCTGCGGGAACCTCTCCACCCAGTCCCTCCAGGGCTACAAGGTGCCCGGCCGGAAGCCGGACTCACAGATGCCCTGGGAGATCTTCCTCGGCAACGCCTCTCACCGGCTCATTGCATATATCTACGGCACGAGGTATCCGGCGAACGTTGTTTATTACAACAACCAAAACATCAAACGCATTCTTCAGGAACAAGATATCGGTGATTGGTCACTTCTCTCCGAGCACGAACAAGACATGCGCCCTGACATCACCGATGTCAGCGCCAAAAGGCTTTTCGAGATCAAACCCTACAATGAAAAAGGTCTCCAGGAAGGCAGTCTGGAGGCTCAGACATACCTGCTCGTATTGAACCGGACCGCATTGCCCAAGCATAGATTCGTGGCGGGTAAAGCATTCGAGGGCGAGATCCTGATCCAGTTCGCCCAGGGCCAATATATCTGGCGTCTGGAATGGTGTACCACCACACCAGGAGTCACCCTGTATCATTGGACTCGCAGCCGGGAGCATTTCGCGTCGAATGCGGCTGCGTATGAGGCAGCTCAATGGGTGGAGATCTCCGAACAGGAGTTGAAGAAGTACGGAGGATGGGTGGCTGAAGCCAGTGATGAAATGGTTGAGAGGCGCGAGCGCCTCACCACACTCAGCGGAGCCATCGGCGTAGCCATCGACGTGGTGGGCCAGGTGGCAATGCTCGTCATCTCCACCACGACGTCCGGAGGCGAGCGCGGCACCGCTCCACAAGGAGCAAAGGTCCTCCCCTTTCCTTCGAGCCCCCAACCCGCCGCACCTCCGGCACGATTGCCCAGGGCCGCAGGCATGTGACACGTCCAGCGTGGCCCGAGCCACGAACAAGGCCCCTCACACCATGGAACCGCTCCAGACCACCACACTCCAACTGCCGTGCTTCCTTCATGGCTCCTACTCCACCATCGAGAGTGCGACGAAGGGAGAGGGACACCGCTGTGGAGAGCAGTATCAGCTCAGGGGTTCGTTTCCCCAGCCACATGAACTGAGGGCGGTTGCTCCCGGCGAGGTGGTGTTCACGCACAACGTCGTCGACTTCCAGGACGAACTCCCGGCCTGGCGGCTGTACATGCTCTCGGAGGTCATCATGAGCATGTGCGAGGTGGACGAGAAGAACCATCGCTACCTCAGCCGCCTGTACGAGACCACTTTTCGGGAGACCGCATGGGGCGCGCTGTACTTCGCGCTCTCCGGACATGCCCCGGAAAGCGCGGAGCGCGTGGCGCCGCGCATCCAGGCCGTGCTCCAATTCTGGGACTCGCTCCAACACGGACGCTATCTCCACAAGAAGCTCAATACGTTCATGTCCCTGGAAGAGCTCATGACCGCCGCCTGTGGGTGGGCCATGGATGCCTGGTGCCCCGAGGGAGGAACCTCCGTGCCCTCCCGCTTCAGGGTGGCCTCGGAGCGCATGGCCCGCGCCACGCGAGAGGACTGTGTCGAGGCCATCCTGCGCCAATTGCCCCGCATCCTCCCGTTCGCCGACAGGAACCAGCTCAATCACCCAGAGGTCGTGATGGACTCCACCGCCTGGCGCGAGCACCTCGCCACGCTGGATGCCGCGGAATTCGACCGCATCTCCGGTGTACGCCCGGGTGCCGTGCTCGGACGCCTGTATGGGTGGGACAGGGAACTCGACGTACACTGAGCGCCGTTGAAGGAGCTCCATGCACTTCCATCAAGACGTCATCGCGGCCATCGGCAACACGCCCCTCATCAAGCTCCGGCGCGCTTCCGAGCTCACGGGCTGCACCATCCTCGGCAAGGCCGAGTTCCTCAACCCCGGCCAGTCCGTCAAGGACCGCGCCGCCCTCTTCATCATCCGTGACGCCATCTCCCGCGGCCGCCTCCGCCCCGGCGGCGTCATCGTCGAGGGCACCGCCGGCAATACCGGCATCGGCCTCGCCCTCGTCGGCAATGCCCTCGGCTACCGCACCGTCATCGTCATCCCCGACACCCAGAGCCAGGAGAAGAAGGACATGCTCCGCCTCGTCGGGGCCGAGCTCCTCGAGGTCCCCGCCGTCCCCTACAAGGACCCCAACAACTACGTGAAGGTCTCCGGCCGTCTCGCCGAGGCCCTCGCCGCCCGTGAGCCCCACGGCGCCATCTGGGCCAACCAGTTCGACAACGTCGCCAACCGCCAGGCCCACCTCGACACCACCGGCCCCGAAATCTGGCGCCAGACCGGCGGCCGCATCGACGGCTTCATCTGCGCCGTCGGCTCCGGCGGCACCCTCGCCGGTGTCGGCATGGCCCTCAAGGAGCGCAACCCCAACATCGTCATCGGCCTCGCCGACCCCATGGGCGCCGCCCTCTACCACTATTACGCCCACGGCGAGCTCAAGTCCGAGGGCTCCTCCATCTCCGAGGGCATCGGCCAGGGCCGCATCACCGCCAACCTCGAGGGCGCCCCCGTCGACGAGCCCTTCCAGATTCCCGACGAGGAGGCCCTCCCCGTCCTCTTCGACCTGCTCGAGCACGAGGGCCTCTGTCTCGGCGCCTCCAGTGCCGTCAACGTCGCCGGCGCCATCCGCCTCGCCCGGAAGCTCGGGCCCGGCCACACCCTCGTCACCGTGCTGTGCGACTCCGGCAACCGCTACGCCAGCAAGCTCTTCAACCCCGCCTTCCTCCGCTCCAAGGGTCTCCCCGTCCCCCGCTGGCTCGATCGCGACCCGGAAGCCCCCTCGGCCCGCTCCATCCTGCCCGGCGTGCTGCTCGCCAAGGCCTCCTGAGTCACCCGCACGGCGGGCTTCCGCTCCCGCCGCGCCATGAGGTACTTCCCCACGCTCCAGCCATGCGGCGCAAAGACACCACCGGAGCAGGAGACGTGAAGACGCGCGGGCCTCGCGCGGCCAGGAAGGCACCTTCCCCCGAGCCGCGCGAGCGCATCCTCCAGGAGGCCACCCGCCTCATTGCCCAACGCGGCTTCGGCGCCATCTCCGTCAACGACGTGGCCCTGGCCGTGGGCATCAGCAAGCAGGCCCTCCTCTACCACTACCCCTCCCGCGAGGCCCTCCACGAGGCCGTCGTCGCCTCGCTCATCGAGCACTCCAACCGCCACCTCCTGCTGTTGCTCGGCGCCTTCTCCGGCAAGGGCGAGGAGCGGCTGGAGCGGGCCATGGCTCAGATCCGCCAGTTCTTCGACACGGATCCCCACGCCGCGCGCGTCATCCTGCGCGAGCTGTTGGATGGGGATCGCACGCAGGTCTCCCGGCTGAGCCAGGGCGTGGAGCCGTGGCTGCGCCTCATGGCGGACACGCTGCGCCAGGGCCAGCAGGAGGGCCACATCCGCCAGGAGCTGGATGTCGAGGCCGCGGTGGCGCACGTTGGCACGCTGCTGCTCACCACCTTCGCCCTGCTCCCCCTGGAGGGCTGGCCGGGGGTGAACGACGTGGAGTGGCGCGAGCGCCGGCTGGGTGAAGTGGTGCGCATCATCGAGCGCTACCTCTTCACCCAGGCCAGCCCCGGGCCCGAGAGCCCTCCGCGTCCCGCCTCCTCCCGCCGTCAGACGAAGTAGGCGCGGCGCAGCACTTCCTCGGGCAGCTGGTGCAGGTCGAAGCCGTTCACCTTGCCCATCTCGTGCTCGTTCAACCCGAGCGCCTTGTACTCCGGCGTGGTGCCGGACACGCCTCGCAGCACGCCGGCCGCCATGTTGCGCACCACCGCCAGGCCCGTGGGTCCCACCGCCATGCGGTTGAAGGCCACGTGGCCCACCTCGTCCACCAGGATTTCAATCAGCCGCTGCTCCATGGACTCACGCACCGCGGGCTGATCCCGGAAGATCTCCCCCACCCGCTGGAGCATCCACTGGAACATGAAGACGCCCGCGATCTCCGAGGCCAGCAGGATGGGATGGAAGAAGAGGCCCGGCGCGTGGGCCAGCGTGCCGATGAGCAGCCGCAGCTGCAGCGGCGGCCTCCACGCCCCCTCCACCTTGACGCCGAAGTGCTGCGTGGCGCCGATGAGGATGCGCGTGTGGTACGTCTCCTCGAAGCCCAGCAGCTTCTCTATCTGGAAGAAGAGCTTCGTCATGTCGTAGCGCTTCTGCCGCGCCTTCCCCACCACCTCCACCCCGTAGGCCTCGCCCGCGTTCGCCTTCACGAACGTCAGCAGCGCCACCTCCTGGATGGACAGGTCCTTCACCGCATCGAAGCTCCCATACGCCCGGTTGAAGGCGTTGCCGTCCACCTTCCCCTTGTACTCGCTGCTCCACCCCGCCGCCTCGCGCAGCCAGTCCTCCCGCAGCGAGAAGCCCCGCTCGAAGTTCATGTCGCCGTTGCGGCGCTCGAGGAACTGCCGGTACGCCTGCAGCAGATCCTCCCGCGCGGACTCGGGAATGGGGGAATAGAAGCTGGGGCGCAGGGACGTCGTGGACACCATTGCGTCGGCCATGGGGAACCTCGGTGGGTGGGCGACCAGGGGGGCAGGCACTTTCCAATCGGTCAGTTCCTATTTCCCATCTGGCAAGCCTCCCGTCCAGCCCCCCGGACGTCGGACTGTCTCATCCAACACTCGAAGTGTGTGGGGATTGCCCCTTCCCGGTGTTGGGTCCACAATGAGGCAAGCCCCCCCAGGTCCAATGGATTCCGCTCGAAAGCTGCCCCCGACCGAAGCCCCCGAAGCCCCCTCGGAGCCCCAACCGGGTGATTGCAAGGTGCTCGTCGTGGATGACTACGACGACGCCCGGGAGATGTACGCCGAGTACCTCGAGTTCCTCGGCTACCAGGTCCAGACCGCCCGGGATGGACAGGAAGCGCTCCAGCTCGCCCAGCAGAACCATCCGGACGTCATCCTGATGGATTTGTCGCTGCCCGTGGTCAGCGGCTGGGAGGCCACGCGCCAGCTCAAGCAGGACGCGCGCACCCGCCACATCCCCGTGATGGCGCTCACCGGCCATGTCCTCGCCATGCACTCGGAGAAGGCGAAGGAGGTGGGCTGTGACGAGTTCGTCTCCAAGCCCGCCCTCCCCGACACGGTGGCCGACAAGATTCGCGCCCTCCTGCAGAAGACGGGCAGCAAGCCCCGCTCGCGGTGAGCCCTCCGCCCCCGTCGCCCCAGAACCCGGCTCCCGGCGCCGGCTGGCAGCCGCCGCGCGAGTTCGACGAGTACCGCCTGCTGCGTCCCCTCGGACGGGGCCGCACCGGTCACGTCTACCTCGCCCATGACACGTTGCTCGAGCGCACCGTGGCGGTGAAGTTCATCCCCGCGCTCGATGACGAAACACTCTCGCGCTTCCTCGTCGAGGCCCGCGCCGCCGCCCGCCTCCAGCACCCCAACGTCGCCACCCTCTACCGCGCCGGCCAGTTCGAGGATCTGCCCTACCTCGTCTCCGAGTACATCCGCGGCACCAGCCTGGACCGGCTCCCCAGGCCCCAGCCCTGGCAGCGCGTGCTGGACATCGGCATCGGCCTGGCGCGAGGGCTCGCCGCCGCCCACCGCCGCAACGTCCTCCACCGCGACATCAAGCCCGCCAACGCCATCCTCGATGAGTCCGGCGAGGTGAAGCTGCTCGACTTCGGCCTGGCCAAGCTGCTCGACGCGCCTCCCGAGGCCCCGGGCGAGGCCCCGGATTCCGCGTCCGGGTCCGCGCCCGAGGTGCCGGAGTCCTCCGGCAATCTCGAGCTGCCCACCCTCCCCCATGGCACCGTGGTGGGGACGCCCTACTTCATGTCCCCCGAGTCCTGGCGGGGAGAGCCGGCCTCGGTCCGCTCGGATCTCTTCTCGCTGGGGGCCCTGCTCCACGAGCTCGCCGCCGGCCAGGGCCCCTTCCGCCATATCCCCCTCAAGGAGCTGCCCCGCGCGATCCAGGAGCAGGAGGCGCGTCCGCTGCTCTCGGCCGCTCCGGGGGTGGACCCACGCTTCGCCGCGGCGGTGGACCGCTGCCTGCGCCGCGAGCCCACCGAGCGCTTCTCCTCCGCCGATGCGCTGCTGGAAGCCCTGGAGGAGCTGCGCGCCCGGGACACCGCTCCGCCCATCCCCGAGGGCAATCCCTACCGCGGCCTGAATTCCTTCCAGGAGGAGCACCGCGCCCTCTTCTTCGGCCGCCGGCAGGAGGTGCGCGCCGTGCTGGAGCGGCTGCGCGCCAATGCCTTCGTGCTCGTCACCGGCGACTCGGGCGTGGGCAAGTCCTCGCTGTGTCTGGCGGGCGTGCTGCCCCACGTGCGCGAGGGCGCGCTGGAGGACGGCCTGTCCTGGGGCGTGGCACGCATGGTGCCCGGCCGCCGGCCCGTGGCCACCCTCGCCGCCGCGCTCGCGCCCCATGTCGGGCAGGAGGAGGCCCGCCTCGAGCAGCTCGCCCGCGCCGAGCCCACCACCCTCGTGCGCGCCCTGCGCTCCGCCCTGGGAGAGGGCGTCCGCCGCGGCGTGGTGCTGCACGTGGACCAGTTGGAGGAGCTCGTCACCCTGAGCGAGCCCACCGAGGCCGCGCTCATGGCGGAGCTGCTGGGACAGCTCGCCTCGGGAGTGACGGGTGTGCGGCTGCTGGCCACCTCGCGCAGCGACTTCCTCACCCGCCTGGGCGCGCTGCCCGGCCTGGGCGAGGCCCTGTCGCGTGCCCTCTACCTGCTGCGCCCCCTGGGCCGCGCCGAGGTGCGCGAGGTGGTGACGGGCCCCGCCCGGGCCAAGGGCGCGCACTTCGAGTCCGAGGCCCTCATCGACACGCTGGTGGAGTCCACCCTGCGCGCCGAGGGCAGCCTGCCCCTGCTCCAGTTCACCCTCGCCGAGCTGTGGGAGGCGCGAGATCAGCAGCGCGGCATCATCCCCGCCGCCGCGCTGGAGGCCCTTGGCGGCGTCAATGGCGCGCTCGCCCGGTACGCGGATGGCGTCATCGCCCAACTGCTGCCGGATCAGCAGGGGGCGGCGCGGCAGTTGCTCATGCGGCTCGTCACGGTGGACGGCACCCGCGCCCGCCGCACCGAGGCCGAGCTGCTGGGACAGGACCCGGCTTCGCGCGCCGCGCTGGAGGCGCTCATCCGCGCGCGCCTCGTGATGGTGCGCCGCAGCGAGGAGGGCACCACCTTCGACATCGCCCACGAGGCGCTGCTCACCGGCTGGCCCACGCTCGCCCAGTGGCTGGCCGAGGCGAACGAGGCCCGTCAGCTCCACGCCCGGCTGGAGCACGCCTCCGCCGAGTGGGAGCGGATGGGACGCCCGCGCGAGGCGCTGTGGGGTGCCCGGCGCCTCGCCGAGGTTGGTGGCCTCGCTCCGGAGAGCCTCACCCCGCGCGAAGCCTCCTTCCTCGAGGCCTCGCGCGGAGGCGTGCGCCGGGGGAGGATGCTCACGCGCGTGCTGGCCGCGGGCTTCGTCGCCTCGCTCGCACTGGTGTACGCCGGCCTGCGCATCCACGCCTGGTACAAGCTGGAGGGCCGGGTACGCACGCAGCTGAGCGAGGCCCGCTCCCGCCTGGAGCATGCCCGGGAGCGGGACCGTGCCCTGGAAGCGGCCCGGACGGAGGCCTTCACCCTCTTCGACGCGGGGAAGATGGACGAGGCCCGTCCCCGGTGGGCCGAGGCCCTGAGGATGCAGACCGGGACGCAGCAGGCCTACGCACAGGCCAGCGAGGAGATGGAGAAGGCGCTGGTGCTCGACCCGGGCCGCGAGGAGGTGCGCGGAGCCTTCGCCGACGTGCTCTCGGAGCGCGCCCGGCTCGCGGAGCGCACCTTCCGCACCAGTGAGCGCGACGAGTTGCTGCAGCGGCTGCGGCTCTATGACACCCCGGGCGAGCGCCTGGCCCGCTTCGAGGCGCCGCTGCGCGTGAAGGTGCGGACAAAGCCCGCTGGCGCCACGGTGACGCTGGCGCGCTACGAGTCCGCGAGCGATGGGCGGCGGGTGCTCACCGCAGCGCGCCAGGCGGGCACCACTCCCGTGGAGGGGCTGTCGCTGGAGCGGGGCACCTGGGTGGTGGAGCTGGGCGCGCCCGGGTATGCGCCGGTGCGCCACGTGCTGCGGGCCGAGCCCGGTCCCGAGCGCACGCTGGAGGTGGCCCTGCCCGAGGCGGCCAGCGTCCCCGAGGGCTTCGTCTACGTACCGCGCGGCACCTTCCTCTTCGGCACCGCCGCGGACGAGAACATCCGCCAGTTCTTCGACACGACACCGCTGCACGAGGTGGAGACGGGGCCGTACCTCATCTCGCGCACCGAGGTGACGTATGGCGAGTACGTGCGCTGGCTGGAGGCACTGCCGCCCGAGGAGCGGACCCGCCGCACGCCGCATGGCGCCAAGGTGGCCTCGTTGAACGCCGAGGTGGAGTTGAAGCGGCTGGCGGATGGGCGCTGGCACCTGAGCATCCATCCCAATGGGGTGACGTACGCGGCGCCCGAGGGGGAGCCCCTGCGCTACACCACCCGGCCGAACAGGGTGGAGCAGGACTGGCGGCGGCTGCCGGTGGGTGCCATCGACTACGCGGACGCCAAGGCCTACGCGGCGTGGCTGGCCCAGACGGGCCGTGTCCCCGGCGCGCGGCTGTGCAACGAGCTGGAGTGGGAGCGTGCCGCCCGGGGCGCGGACGAGCGCGAGTACCCCCACGGGGACGTGCTGCTGCCCCACCAAGCCAACTACGACGAGACATACGGCAAGGTGGGGGCGAGCTTCGGTCCGGACGAGGTGGGCAGCCACCCGGAGTCTCGCAGCCCCTTCGGCCTGGACGACATGGTGGGCAACGTCTTCGAGTGGACCGACTCCATCTTCCAGCCCGGCCGCTCGGCGGCCCGCGGGGGCAGCTACTACTTCGGCGCCAGCACCGGGCGCGCCCCCAACCGCGAGACACCCGAGCCCGGCTTCCGCGACCTCAGCGTCGGCCTGCGGCTGTGCGCGGACGCATCCTGATCCATCAGGAAGAGTGAGCCCTCCGGGCGCGGTCTCGCCAAACTTGTCCAACAGTTGGACAAGTTCGTGAAGAGCGCGCCCGGGAGGCGGGCTGAACTCGAGGGCATGACTTGCGCTCGCTGTAAGACTTTCGTCTGCGACTCCAGGGTCTGAAGAGCTGGCTTGCGGCCGCTCCCTCGCATGCCGACCCTGCCGGAACCACCCCAGGAGTCAACGATGCCCCAGCCCAAGAAGATCCCTCATGACGTGCCCGATGAGGTGAAGCTCGTCCTGGCCCACCTGCGGCCCGTCCCCGAGGCGTTGGCGCAGGAGCGCGAGCGGTTGCTGACGGAGCTCACCACCCGGCAGGAGTCCTCCACCGAGGCGCTCCAGCAACTCCAGCACCAGGTGGCGGCGGTGCTCGTGTCCCTGCGGCCCGGCACCCCGTTCCAGGCCCGGCTCGCCAGCGAGCTCTCCTCCGCGCTCGACAGCTACCTGAAACACCCCGGCGCCGTCATTCCACCTCCCGGCATCATCGGCGACTGCATGAACCACGTGCGCTCGTACCTGGAGGCCATTGGCATGAGCCCCCTCCTGGCGGTGGTGGATGAAATCCCCGACCCGCTACCCGCCCACTCCGGGGAAGAGGACCGGCAGGAGCACGAGCTCCAGATGCAGCACAAGTTCGGCAGCATCCGGGGCTGAAGCCCTACATGCCCCGCGGGACATTGCCATACGCAATTCCAGACAGCTCCCGCTGACGCCGCGCTGACAGGAAACTCCGCGAGACCGCGAGCGACAATCCCCACATCCAATCCCTTTCACGGAAAGGAATTCCGCCATGTTCATCAATCAAAAGAACTTCCAGCTCGCGATGTCCCACGCCTCCGCCAGCTTCTCGTCGCGAGGCGGCGGCTTCGCCAGCTTCTCCTTCAGCCCGGCCGTCTTCTCCTCCTCGGCCCTGGGCGGGCTGAATGGCGCCTACCAGAAGTGCCCCTCCAACCGCCCGCTCAACACGCTGGGCGGCCTCTTCAACTCCATCTCCATGCTGCAGTCCTTCAGCGCCAGCTTCCCCAACTGCGGCTGCCCCTCGCGGCCGCCGCCCTGCCCCTCGAGACCGCCGCCCTGCCCCACGGAGCCGCAGCAGCACGGAAAGGGGAAGATGTGGGACGTGTTCTTCGATGCCAAATCGGGAACGAAGACGCAGCAGTGGTCCCCCATCGTGCTGGACCTCAACGGCAACGGGAAGGCGGACATCACCGGCGGCAACATCAAGGGCAATGGCAAGCTGGAGGGCAACACGGTCAAGGGGTTCGACCTGAACCCCTCGGACCGCCAGTGGTCGACCAAGAGCTTGAATCGGCGCCCGGGCAACAACGCGCCCGCGCTGGGGGCGGGGGTGACCGCCAAGGTCTTCGACAAGGACGGCAAGCTGGTGAAGTCGCTGAACGCCGAGCAGCTCAAGAAGCTGCAGTCCAACAAGAAGGTCTGGAACAAGGGTGGCGGCGACATGGGCCTGGGGCTCGGCAGCAACATGCGGGCCGAGTTCCGTGACAGCAACGGCAAGCTGGTGGGCGAGCTCAAGCGCGACGGCACCAACAAGAACAAGCCCCTGTATTTCTGGGGCAACCAGAACCAGAACGAGTGGACCAAGCCCTGGGACTCGAAGACCGGTGGCGACGGCATGCTGGTGTGGGACGCGGACGGGGATGGGAAGATCACCAGCGGCAAGGAGCTGTTCGGCCACGTCGACTTGAACGGGAAGAACACGTTCAAGAACGGCTACGAGAAGCTCGCCCACTACTTCGACAAGAACGGGGATGGGCAGGTGAAGGGCTCGGAGCTGGCGGGTTTGAAGATCTGGGAGGACCGCAACGGCGACGGCATCACCCAGAAGGGCGAGCTCGTGGGCCTGGAGAAGCACGGCATCCGCAAGCTGAACACCCGCTACAACGAGGCGGACATGAGCTCGTCGTACAGCACGCGCAAGCCCGCCTCCACGCACGGCGCGCAGCAGGCGGGGCAGAGCCCGGTGCACCACGAGGCCATGCAGCAGGCCTGGCAGATCTTCCAGCTGGTCGAGGTCCTGCGGCGGATGCAGGCCGCGGGCTGTGGCTCGTACTGACCTTCCCCGACGTTCCCCCTCCAACCTCCAACGAGGAGCCCGCGATGTTCAAACCCGAGGAGATTCCCGCGGATCTGCCCGATGAAGTGAAGGCCTTCCTGGGCCACCTGAAGCCAGAGCCGGAGGCGTTGTGCCAGAAGCGGAAGCATCTGCTGGCGGAGCTCGGCAAGCAGCTGCCCTCCGCCAGGGGAAGCCTCCAGCGGCTGCTGAACAAGCTGCGGGCGGCGCTGCTGGCGATGGAGTCCCAGGCGCCCTTCCAGGCCACGCTCGCCGAGGACTTCAACCAGGTGCTCGCGCACTACGCGAAGGACCCCGCCGCGCCCAACCCGCCACCGGCCATCGTCCTCGAGTGCATGAACTACATGAGGGAGCGCGTGGAGGCGATGGGCATGGGGTCCCTGCTGGAAGCCGTGCAGGCCGCGTCCACGAGCGCTCCCCCGCGCTGAGCCCTCACGCCACCTTGCGCGGGGCGGACTCGTCCACCCCCACCAACGGCAGCCGCACCCGGAAGCAGGCGCCTCGCTCCACGGACGTGTCCAGCTCCAGCGTCCCGCCGTGGTTCTCCGTGATGAGCTGGCGGCAGATGGCCAGTCCCAGCCCCGAGCCCTTCCCCACGTCCTTCGTGGTGAAGAAGGGCTCGAAGATGCGGGCCCTCAGCTCCTGGGGAATGCCCGGGCCGTCATCCGCCACCACCAGCTCGGCCATGCCACCGCGCACGGCCGTGCTCACCCGCACCTCACCCTTGCCGCCCAGCGCATCCAGGGCGTTGCGCAGCAGGTTCAGCGTCACCTGCCCCAGTTGTCCCCGGTGGAAGGAGAACACCGGCAGCTCGCCACACCGCACCTCCACCCGCGTCCCCTCGGGCAGCGAGCGCCGCACCATCTCCACCGTCTCGCGCACCACCGCGTTGAGGTCTCCCGGCTCGAGCTGCGGGCTCTCGCCGCGCAGGAACGCCCTCAGGTCCGCCTGGATTCCGCGGATGCGCTCCGTGGCGTGCTGCATCGCCTCCAGCGCGTCCGGCGTGTCCTGGAGCAGGAACTCCACGTCCTGCTCCCGCCACAGCCGCGCCACCTCCTCCACGTCCTCGGGGTGCTCCTCCAGCCGCGCCTGGCAACGCCGCAGCACCACGGACAGCTGATCGAAGTACTCGCGCACCACCGGCAGGTTGGTGTGGATGGCCGTGAGCGGGTTGTTGATTTCGTGCGAGAGCCGCGCCAGCAGTTGCCCCATGGCGGAGAGCTTCTCGGCCTGCATCACCTTCTGGCGGGCCTGGTCCAGCTCGGCGGTGCGGGCCGCCACCAGACGTTCCAGCTCGAGGTTCCTGCGCCGCAGGGCGATGACGCGCCAGCGCACCACGCCCGCCACGGCCAGGCCCAGCAGCAGCACGCCCAGGCCTCGCGCCCACCAGGACGCCCACCACGCGGGGTGCACCACCAGGTCGAAGCCCGTCACCGGTCCCCAGGGCCCCCAGTCGTTGCGGGCGCGGACCTCGAAGCGGTAGCTGCCTGCGGGGAGCGTGCTGTAGCGCACCGAGCGGCCCGGCACGCCGTGCCAGTCATCCATCCCCACCAGGCGCACGTCATGGTCCACGTGCCCCTCGTCCAGGGAGCCCAGGTCGGCGAACCGGACCGACAGCGTCGTGTCTCCGTGCTCCGCCGCGAGCCCCTGGACCTCGGAGCCGGACACCTCGTGCGGCCCGAGCCGCGTGTTCAGCAGCACCACCCGCGGTGGCGTGGCCGGGCCGGTGTAGCGCGCGCCCTGGAAGCGGCCCAGCCCGCTCGAGGTACCCACCCACACCGTGCCGTCCTCCTCCGCCAGGAAGGAGTTGCCGCTGCAGTCATCTCCCGGCAGCCCTCCGGTGGCCCCGAAGTGCTCCAGCACCCCGTCCTCGCCCACCAGGTGCACGCCCGCTCCCGTCCCCACCCACAGCCGGCCCGCGGCATCCTCGCCCACCATGTACGTGACGCCGTTGAGCAGCCCCGTGCTCCGGTCCAGGCGGAATACCTCGGTGAGGCGCCCCTGCTCGTAGGTGAAGCAGCTCAGCCCCAGCGGCTCCACGTAGGACACGCATACGCGGCCGTCGCGCCGCGCCACCAGGTAGCGCACGCGCTCGTCCCGCAGCCCCTCGGCGGAACCCAGGCGGCGGAACACGCCCCCCTCGCGCACGTAGAGCCCATCCCCCGCCACCCACAGCCTCCCGGCCCCGTCCCGCGCCACGCCACCGAAGAACGTCCGCCGGCTGTGCGGCAACACCAGCTCGAAGGCCCAGTCCCCGTCCCGGTACACGCCTCGGAACAGGCCCGCGCTGGTGGCCGCCCACAGCGTTCCATCCGGCTCCCACTGCAGATCGAACGTGTAGCGCCCTGGCAGGCCCTCCGGCACGCCATACGTCCGCACCTTCCCACTCCAGGGCTCGTAGCGGTGAAGCCCCTCCGGGTTGCCCGCGGCCCACAGCGCGCCATCCGGGCCCTCCTCGAGCGTCTTGAGCGACCACCCGCGCAGCGCGGGAACGTGGACCCAGCCCTCGGACGAGGCCCGCGCCAGCCCATCATCCGTGCCCACCCACAGCGTCCCCCGGCTATCGCGGGTGATGCCCCAGATCATGCTCGAGTGCATCCCGGTGGAGGTGTCATGCACGGTCCACAGCCCCCGGCCCAGGGAGCGGTGCACACCCAGGCTCACGACCCAGAGCGTGCCCTCCCGGTCGTGCAGCACGTCCCGCATCCGCGTCGCGCGCTCCGAGAGGCCCAGCCGGTGCAACTCCACCCGCTCGCCCTCCACCGCGAGCAGGCCCCGGTAGTTGGGTACCAGCAGTTGTCCGCGCTGGCCCACGCGCAGGCGGCGCCCCGCGCCCATCATCCCGTGGATGAGGTGCGAGCGGTCCTCGAAGGACATGCCCTCGCGCGGCTGTACCGCCAGCCAGCCCTCGCTGCCCGCCCACAGCCGGCCCAGTCCGTCCCGCACCAGGTCGGTGACGGAATTGCGGAGCCCCGGCGCCTCATGGATGAGCCAGCGCCCCGCGGCATCCCGGCTCAATATGCGCGAGCCCGAGCCCACCTGCAGCGCCCCCGTGGCATCCGCCCACAGCGACATGGCGGGGCCGCCCGGCCATCCCGGCATCGGCACGAAACGCCCCGGCTCCACCTCCACGTACAGGCCCTGCTCGGTGCCCGCCACCAGCCGGCCTCCGGCGTCCACGCGGATGCTCCACACCTGCGTGGGGATGCCGGTCATCGGCACGGCGGCGAAGCGGCTCCCGTCCCAGCGCACCACGCCCTTCTGTGTGGCCAGCAGCAGCCGGCCCTGGGAGTCGAGCGTCTCGTCCCTCACGCTGGACGAGGGCAGCCCCGCGTCCAACCCGAAACGCTCGAAGCGCTCGCCATCGAAGCGGTACACCGCATCCGCGGCGCACACCCAGACGAACCCCGCCGCGTCCTGCAGCACGCAGGACATGTCGTGGTTCTCGATGCCGGAATCCGTGCCGTAGCTGCGGAAGCCGATGCGCCCCGGAGGCTCTCCGCTCCGAGCCTCCCTCCCCCACAGCAGGACCGTGAGGCCCAGCGTCAGGAGCGTGGCGATCCGGTACGACGGCATGGGCTCCCGTTACCTCTCAGGAAAAGCGGGGCCCGTGTCCCCGGACCCGGAGGTTCAGCCTAGCACAGCCCTGGGTCCACTCTACGGGCTCAGCCTGGGAGCCTCGGAACCCTCACTCCGTCCCTCTCCCGGAGGGCGAGGGGTGGACTCACGGTGTGGGGCGGTGGGTTCCTGATGTGGACCCGGACGGGCGGACCCACGGTTGCGCCTCCGCCAGCGGCCGTGGAGCTTCTTCGCGGGCAGGGCAATCAACAGCGACACCGTCAACACGGACAGTGCCAGACCCAGCGCGGGCAGCGCCTCCTGCGAGCGGCCCAGCCGGGACGCCAGGCCCGCGACATTGGACCAGCCGTACGCCAGGGGCAGGTGCACCACGTAGACCCAGAGCGACGCGCGTCCCACGGGCGCCATCCACCGGTCCAGCCTCGAGGGCAGCAGCATCGCCACCCCGGCCGCCACCGACAGCAGCCCCACCCGCCACGCCACCAGCGTCGGGTCGCTCACCCGAGGGTCTCCGCCCCACAGCGACATCAGCGCCAGGATGACCGTGCCCGTGCCCATCAGGCACAGCCAGTGCTGTACCCGCTTCACCTCCGCGAGCCACAGCCCCGCGAGGCCTCCCATGAAGAAGTACGAGGACCAGGGGAAGATGGGGAAGTTGGACGTCCTGCTCGCCAGCGCCTGCTCCAGCGCCAGGGGCCATCCACCCGCCAGCACCGTCGCGCGCACCCACGGGCTCGCCAGCGGTACGAGCACCGCCAGTGCCGCCAGCGCCCCCATCCGCGCCGTCCGTCCCTTGAGCGCCGCCATCACCCCCGCGCCCATCAGCAGCGACGCCGCCACCCCGTGCAGCGCGTCGAAGGCCAGGAAGTGCCGCCACACCGTCTCGTCGCCGGCGAAGAGCAGGGGCAGCCCCCAGCCGGGCCAACGTAGGAGGTAACCCCAGCCAAGCAACAATCCCACGCGCGGCAGGTACCGGCGCAGCACGCCCCAGCCGTGCGCGTCCGTGCGCTGCACCGTCGTCGCGAAGGCCCAGCCGGCCACGAAGAGGAACAGCGGCGCCGTCACGGCCCGGAGGGACCAGTACGTCACCATGCCCACGCCATCGCGCGCCGCGTCCGACAGCACGGCGTCCAGCGTGTGGCCCATCACCATCGCGATGGTGGCCACTGCCCGCGCACGGTCCAGGCCCGTGTTGCGCGAGCCCGGCACCTGCGGGAGAGGCTCGGCGCTGGAGGCCTGGTCACTCATGTCTTCAGCACTTCGCGAGGCACGACGCCTGGGCTCAGACGCGCATCGGCATCACCACCGCCGTGAAGCTCCGGTCCCCCGGCGCGTGCAGCACGCCCGGGCTGTGCTCGTCACCCAGCTCGAAGGCCACCTCGTCCGTGTCCGTCACCGTCAGCACGTCGATGAGGTAGCGCGCGTTGAAGCCGATGGTGATGGCGTTGCCCCGGTAGGCGATCTCCAGCGCGTCCTTCGCCTCGCCCAGGTCCGGGTTGTTGGCGGTGATGAGCAGCTGGTTCTCCGCCAGGCCGATGCGCACCGCGTAGCTCTTGTCCGCGCTCAGCAGGGCAATGCGCTTGAGGCCCTCGAGCAGCCGCGTCTTGGGCACCAGCACCGACTTCTCGCCCTCCTTGGGGATGACGCGCTGGTACTCGGGGAACTGCCCGTCGATGAGCCGCATCACCATCGTCAGGCCCGTCTTCTTGAAGAGCGCCGAGTTCTCCGCGAACCCCAGCTGGCACTCCGCGTCCGGCGCCTCGTCCAGCAGCCGCTTGAGCTCCAACAGACCCTTGCGCGGGATGATGACGCCGCCCTTGAGCTTGAAATCGCCCTGCAGCTCGCGCTCGATGAGGGACAGGCGGTGGCCGTCCGTGGCCACCATCCGCACCTTGCCGCCCTGCTGCGGCTCGAAGTACACGCCGTTGAGGATGTAGCGCGTCTCGTCCGTGGAGATGGCGAACTGCGTCTTCTTGATCATCTCCAGCAGCGTGTTGCCCGTCACCTGCACCAGCGGCGCGCTCTCCTCGCGCGGCAGCTTCGGGTACTCCTCGGGCGCCGTGCCGACGATCTTGAAGTGCGCCGAGCCGGAGGAGATCTCCACGTAGTTGTTCGCCAGCTTCTTGAGCGTGACGTGGGCGTCCGGCAGGTTCTGGACGATGTCGAAGACGTACTTGGCGCTGAGCGTCACCGCGCCGGGCTTCACCACCTCGGCCGGGTGCTCGGACACGATGCCGATCTCCAGGTCGAACGCGGTGACCGTCACCCCCGCCTTGTGCGCCGTGACGAGCACGTTGGCCAGGATGGGCATCGTCGTCTTGCGCTCCACGATGCCCTGGGCGCGGTAGAGGGCCTTCTTCAGCTCGTCGGCGGCGATGCGGAATTCCATCTCGGGGGTCCTTGAAGAACCAGGGGTACGGGAAAGAGTCGCGGCCCCTCGGCCGCGTCGGGCGGATGTAGCCCGGGGGCATTAGGCCGTCAACGAACCTGACGTCTGCGGTCATGCTCCTTCGTCCAGCACTCGGCCGAACGGGCACTTGCGCCCACTCCCCGACCTCCAGCGTACAGGTAGGAGCCACACCTACCGACCCGTCAACCGGTTGGTGCTTCCTGGCAATGCCGCCCCCATCACTAGGGAGGGTCGAGCGAGTGAGGAGAACGCCATGCACGACAGGGTCTACAAGACCGACGACGAGTGGCGACAGGATCTCACCCCGGAGCAGTACCGGGTAATGCGGCAGGGGGAGACCGAGGCGCCCTTCAGCGGGGTCTTCGTGGACCACCATGCCCGTGGCATCTACTGTTGCGCGGGTTGTGGACAGACGCTCTTCGCCTCGAAGGCGAAGTTCGACCCGGGCACGGGCTGGCCCAGCTTCTGGGCGCCCATCCGCTCCGGCCACGTGTCCCACCACGAGGACCGCTCCAGTTTCCTGCGCATCCGGACGGAGGTGGCATGCGACCGCTGCGGCGCCCACCTGGGTCATGTCTTCGACGACGGGCCTCCGCCCACCGGGCTGCGCTACAGCATCAACTCGGCGGCGCTGGCCTTCGAGTCCGAGGAGCAGTTCATGGAAGAAGGGTTCTTGGAGGAGCAAGCGCTGGAGGAGGACGCCGGCGCGCCCGCGTGAATGACGCCGGTGGGCCGCGCGTCGGAAGTGGCATCTGTCCCGGGAGGCGGCGAGACTGCGCGGCCTCCCTTTCCGGAGCCCGTCCCATGACCTTCCGTCAGCCCCTGCTCACCGCCGCCCTCGCTCTTGGCCTGCTCGCCGGTTGCAGCAAAGGCAACACCCCCGAACCCCCCCGAGCCGCCGAGTCCGGCGGCACTGCTTCCGCGCCCATGGACAAGCCCACCACCGACAAGCCCGCTCCCGCTCCCGAGTCGCCCTCGGGTGGCACCGCCGCCGCGCCCTCCGCCGAGCGAGGGCCCGCCGTCTTCTTCATCCGCAACAGCGGGGTGCGCTGCATGACCACGCCCTGCCCCTACTTCATCGCCACCCGGCCGGACCGGCCCGGCGACGAGCCCATCCAGGTGCACGAGGTGGACACGGCGGCGCTCGGCGTCAGCGACGAGAAGCGCAACAGCATCATGGAGGCCGCCAACGGGAACCCCGGCCTCAAGGTGGAAGGCACGCTGGACACGGTGCCCAACGCGGGCCCCGCCGGCGCCGCCACGGTGCTGCGCATCCGCCGGGTCGTCGAGGGACAGTAGTCCCACCTCCCACCCGGGGGGCTTCGTCCCGCGCCGTCCCCCGGAAGTCACTTCCCCTGGCCGCACGCCCCACGTCCATTCTGTAAGGAGTATCCTGCCCTCACTCTTTCGAGACTGGGGGCGCTTCCGGGATGACGGGGCGAGCGGTGGTCACACCCCAAGGCGGGCGCGGGGCCGGGTGGAGCCTCGGGCCGCTCGTCCTGTTGTGCCTGCTGGGTGCCAGCCCCGGCCGTGCGGCCTCCCCCTTGCGCCTGGAGGCCTCGCCGCGCCAGCTGCTCTCCGGGCGTGACACCCGCGCTACCCTCACCGTCTCCGCGCCCGGGTTGCCGCCGGACGTGCGCCTCGCGTGCAGCGCGGGCCGGGTGCTCGCGGCCCGGCGCTCCGCCCCGGACACGCTCCAGGCATCCTTCGTCCCGCCCCGCACCGATACGCTCGCGCCCATCCTGTGCGCCGCGGTGTCGCCGTCCTCGGGAGCTCACGCCACCGTGGTGCTCGAGGTGCAGCGCCGCCAGGTGTTGCCCCTCTCCGGGCTGCCGCCCCTGGGCCGCGTGGAGGTGCGCATCGGGGACACCCTCCACGGGCCCGTGCGCGCCAACGCCACCGGCCAGGCCGAGGTGCCCGTCCTGCTCTCGCCTGGAGTGACGCAGGCCACCGTCTCGGCCGCCGCGCCCGGCCAGCCCGCGCGGCAATGGCCCATGCCCCTGCCCGTGTCGTCCAGGCCCTCGGTGCTCCTGCTCGCCGAGGAGTCCTCGCTCGAGGCCAATGGCGAGCGAGGCCTGCGCGTATGGGCCTTCGGTATCGACAGCCGCGGCGAGCCGCTGGAGGCCGCGCCTGGATTCTCGCGGACGGGAGGCACCTTCGAGGCGCAACGCATCGGCCCGGGCGTCCACCTGGGCACGCTCGTGCCCCCGCCCCGGGCCACTCCGGGCGAGGCTGTGCTCACGGCCCAGGCTGGCAACGGCGAGCCCTCCAGCGTCCGGGTGGAGCTGCGAGCCGGAGTGAAGCCCACCCTCGCCCTCGAGGTCGAAACGCTGGAAGGAGGGGCCTCGGGAGCGTTCGTTCACGTGTCCGCCCGCGACGAGCGGGGACGTGCGCTGCCTGGAGAGCCCGTGCGCCTTCAGGCCACGCTCGGCGAGGTGGGGCCGGTCCAGGACCAGGGAGATGGCACCTACCTCGCGCGCTACCGCGCACCTCCCGGCGGAGGCGAGGAACGGTTCGTGGCGAGGCTCGACGGCGCGCCACCGGTCTCGTCGAGCGTGACGTTCCTTCCCATTCCCCGCCTCACGCTGGAACTGAGTGGAATGGAGCGGACCGGGCACGAACTGCCGGCGGATGGCCTCTCCCGGGTGGGGCTGAAGATCTCCGCCCGCGACACGAAGGGGTTGCCGGCGCCGGACGGCACGGTGCTCGTCCTGTCCACCACGCTCGGCCGGCTCCCCGCCTCCGTGACGACACACGAGGGCCGCGCGACCGTGGAACTAGAGTCGGTCCGTCAGACGGGCGAGGCGCGCGTCGAGGTGCGGTGGGAGGATCAAAGCGTCGGCACCACCGTGCGGCTCGTTCCCGGAGAGCCCGCCCGGATGCGCGTGCGCACCGAGAAGAACGAGGTGCTCTGCGACGGGAGGGACAGCACGCAGGTGCACCTGATGGTCGAGGACCTGTACGGCAATCCGCTGGACGGCGTGCCCATCACGCTGAGCGCCGCGGGCACCCAGGCCGAGCACGGGCGCTTCGAGCGCGTGGCCTCGCTGGGTGGAGGGGAGTTCGTCACCCGCTTCCATGCGCCCGCCCGGTGCGAAGGAGGCGTGGCCACGGTGCTGGCCGCCGCGCGCGAGGCTCGGGGGGATGCTCGCCTCAAACTCGCCTCGCGCATTCCCCGGGGATTCACGGTGAGGCTTGGGGCGCAGAGCAACCTGGGCCGGCTGGTGCAGCCCTCGCTGGAGCTGGAGGGAGACGTGCGCCCCTATGCGCTCGGAGAGCGGCTCGCCGCCAGCGCCTCGGTGCAGATGGCGTGGGGACGCTTTTCGCTGCGCGGCGAGAGCGCGGCACACGAGCCCTTCGATTTGAGCGCTCGAGCCATTACCACCACCGTGTCCGTGGGGGCGCGCTGGCTCGTCCCCGTCACGGGCGCGCTGTCCGGCTATGCGGGAGCCGGGCTCGACGCGCACCTCGTCCACATCGACTGGCGCATCAGTCTGGACCCGGGCGCACAGCGCCAGTTCTCCCCGGCCTTCGGCGGACATGTGCGGCTCGGGGTGGCGTACGCGCTCGGCCCCGGGGAGCTCCTGTTGCAGGGGCGCTACGGCCTCGCCCGGCTCCCCGAGGGCGGCACCTTCCAGGGCCCCATTGGCGGGCTCTCCACCTCGCTCGGCTATCGCTTCGCGCTCTGACGAATGGAGGCTCGGATGCGTTCCCGTACCGGCATGTACCCCCTCGCCCTGGCCCTGCTGGCCTGGGTGCTTTCCTGCAGCGCCTCGCCGGATACACCGAGCCTCCAGGCGGTGTCCCCGGAGCGCACCGCGTTCGGCACGCCCGAGCGCTTGCTGCTCAGTGGCGCCTTCGCGCCGGACGTCGCGGTGGACCTGGGCTCGGAGACCCCGCCCTCGCTGGAGAACCGCTTCGAGGTGCGCATCGGCACTGAGCGCGCATATGCCGTGCGCTTCCGCTCACGCGACGCGCTGGAGGCCACCGCCCCGGCCACCCTGCCGCCTGGCCGCCACGACGTCACCGTCACCGACGCCCAGGGCCGCTCCTCCACACTCTCCGGGGCCTTCGAGGTCATCGACCGGGGCGTGCACCGGCTCGTCTTCGTCACCTCGATGCGCGCGGCCCGCCCGGGGGAGTGGACGGAGCCCATCCGCATCGAGCTGAGAGATCCCTCGGGCCAGCCCGCTCCCACCGCCACGCCGCGTGTACTGCGCATCACCAGTGACTCGGAGACGGGCCACTTCACCCGGCTCGGGCAGGAGGACGAGGCGGGGCGTGAGTTGGAGGTGACGCTCGCCCCGGGGGAGTCCGGGGTGGACGTGCTCTACCGGGACACCACATCGGGCTATCACACGATGGAGTCCAGCTGCCATGACCTGCCTTCCATTGCCCAGACGGTGGCGGTGGGACGGCTCGGTCCGCCCACCGCGGTGCGCTTCACCCGCGTGCCCACCTCGCCGCTGGTGGCCGGAGAGCCCGTGGCCCTCACCGTGGATGTGCTGGACTCCAGTGGAGGCCCGGCCTCGCTGCCCGCCACCGGCATCCAGCTGACGCTGCGCACCAGCTCGTCCGCGGGAGGGCTGGCCGTCAGTGAGGGCGACCCCTACCACCCGGACCTCACGCTCGTGCTGCAGGGTGCCCAGGGCCGCCTGCCCCTGCTCTACAAGGACACGCGGAGCGGAGCGGAGGTGTGGCTGTCGGCCAGCGGCTTCAACCGGGACACGTACGGCGCGCTGACACCCCACTCGGTGAGCCTCGCCGTGCAACCCGGCACCACACAGCGCTTCGAGGTGCTGCGCACCGGCACCGGGCCCCTGCAGGCGGGAGTCCCCGAGCGCTTCATCCTCACGTCGCTCGACGCCTGGAACAACCGCACGCCGTACACCGGCGCCGTGCGGCTGGACACCTCGCCACCGGACCCGGGCTTCTCGCCCGGCGAAGTCGAGCTGGAGGTGGGCATGGCCTCATTCAACGCCGAGTTCTCCCGTGTGCAGCGGGTGTCCGTGGTGGCGGAGGATCCCCACACGCCGAACGTGCGAGGCGCCACGCCGGAGCTCACCATCCAGGCGGGGCTCCCCACGCTCCTGGCGGTGTCGCCGGTGGTGGGGCCGCAGTTGGCGGGGAAGGCCTTCCTCCTCACGCTCGAGGCGCTGGATCGCTTCGGCAACCGGGTGGAGACGCCGCTGTCCGTGACGCTCTCCGCCTCGGGGGTTCCCGAGGGGGCGCTGAGCCCCACCACGAGTGGCACCTTCACGGGCGCCATCACCTTTCCGGTGACACTCACGGCCGCGGTGGAGGAGACGCGCATCAGCCTGGTGGAGGGGACCGCCACGATACCGGGAGCGCTGCGAGCCACCACGGGAGGCTTCGCGGTGCTGCCCGGAGCCACGCAGCGTTTCGTGGTGGAGGACACCACCGGGGCCCAGACGGCGGGAGTGCCCTTCCGGGTGCGCATCCGCGCGGTGGATACCTACGGCAACACCACGCGGGACGTGCACGAGTTGGAGCTGGATGCCCAAGGCGTCCACGCGCACCAGTTCGCGCCCGCGCACTTCTCCGGCTTCCAGGGCCAGGCCGACGTGGACGTCACGGTGTTGCTGGCACTGTCCAGCACACGGCTGAGCGTCGTATCCGGCACGGCCAAGGGACAGCAGCCCGGCACGTTCGCCGTGAATCCGGGTCCTGTCGCGCGGTACCAGGCGCAGGTGCCGCCCTGCATCACGTCGTCGGACCGCTGGAAGCTCGGCCTGCAAGCCGTGGACAACTGGAACAACGCCGTGACGTCCTATTCGGGAGCGGCCCGGCTCGCGCTCTCTCCGTTCGGCACCATCAGCCCGAGCGCCACGCCCGCCTTCACAGGAGGCACCCTCACCCTTCCCAATGTCACGTGGAGCGACGTGGCGGGCCGCGAGCCACAATCCTGTCTGGAGCTCATCGTGACCGACAGCGCGGACGCGAGGAAGACGGTCAGACAGTGCCTCAACCTGCAGCTGAGCTGTCCCAAGCATCAATGAGCCCGAGCCCATGAGAATCCGCACCCGGCTGCTGCTGCTGCTCATCGTCACCGCGGCGGTGCCCACACTGGCGGTGGGCTTGCTGGCCTGGCGAGACGCGGAGCGGGCACTCTCGGAGGCGGTGGCCGAGCAGCACCGGCGTACCGCCCTGGCCGAGGCCGAGCATGCCGCCACCCATGTCCTGTCGCTGGCCACGGAGCTGGGAGGAGCGCTGGTGCACCAGGAGCCGCTCGAGCTGGGCCCGTCGGAGGCCCAGGAGTTCCTCATCCGGGTCTTCCTGCGGCGCGACCGTATTGCCCAGGTGGGGCTCTTCGATGCCCGGGGCCAGCTGACGGCCTCCGTCTTCGTGGATGATCCCGAGGCCTTCGCGCGGCAGGAGCCACAGTTCCGCCGCCACGACACGGTGGCAGCCGGAGAGGTGGAGGACTTCCAGCGGCGGGCGGCGGAGCTGTTGTCGCAGGTGCCCGAGGGCCGAGCGTACGCCATCTCGGCGCCCTACCTGACAGGGGTGCGACGCCGGCCCGCGGTGGTGGTGGCGGCGCGAGCACCGGGGACGCGAACGGGAGGACTCGCCGCCGAACTGGGCTTGGAAGAACTCTCCCAGCGGCTGGCCGCGCGAGGGGTAGGCGACGAGCGCGTCTTCCTCCTGGATGGAGCGGGCCGGCTGCTGCTGGACGGAGAGCCAGAGCGCAAGCGCCGTCAGGAGGATTTCACCGGGAAGCTGCCAGGGGCGTCGAACGCGAAGCGGACGGGGCTGGCGGAGTACGAGGAGGAGGGGCACGCATGGCTGGCGGCATTCAGTCCGGTGCCGGAACTGGGCTGGGTGGCGGTCGTGGCCCGTCCGCGCGAGGCCGCGCTCGCGCCGCTGCATGCCCTGGCGCGGAGCACATACGGAGTGCTGGGCCTGACGCTGCTGGGGGTGCTGGCACTGGCGCTGATGCTGGCACGAGCGCTGGCCCGTCCCATCGCCCGGCTGGCTGAGGGCGCGCGCGCGCTGGCGCGGGGAAACCTCGCCCACCGGATCGCACTCAAGCGCCGGGACGAGCTGGGAGACCTGGCGCGAGCCTTCAACGACATGGGGCAGGCGCTGGAGCAGGCGCATCGGGAGCTGCTGGGCTTCAACGAGCAACTCGCGGCGCAGGTGGAGGAGCGCACGCGGGAGCTCCAGCAGACCCAGGTGCAGCTCTCGCGCAGCCAGCGCCTGGCGGCCATGGGAGACCTGGCGGCGGGTATGGCGCACGAGATGAACAACCCACTGGCGGCGGTGTTGGGCAACGTGCAGCTGATGCTGATGGATCTGCCGAAGGAGGACCCCTCGCACCGGCTGCTGGGCACGGTGCACCAGCAGGCGCAACGCATCGCCAACATCGTCCGCGAGCTGCAGCTGCTCTCCGAGCGCCAGCAATTGGGGCGGCTGCCGTTGGACCTGCACCGGATGCTGCAGCGGGTGCTGGAGTCACGGTGCGCGGAGGTGAGCCAGGTGGGGGTGCACGTGGACTGCCGCTTCCACCCGGGAGAGGTGAAGGTGTTGGGCGACACCCAGGCATTGGGAGATGTCTTCGGCCGGCTGCTGGGCAACGCCCTCAATGCCATGAGGGACAGACCGGAGCGCAACCTCGTCTTGAGCACGCAGGTGGTGGACGCGGAGGTGGTGCGAGTGGAGATGAAGGACACGGGCCGGGGGATTGCGCGCGAGCACCTGGAGCGCATCTTCAACCCCTTCTTCACCACGAAGCAGCAGTGGACGGGGAAGGGCCTGTCGTTGGCCGTATGCCACCGTGTCATCGAGGACCACGGCGGCACCATCACCCTGGACAGTGTCGAGGGAGTGGGGACAACGGTGACCCTCATGCTGCCCGCGGCGCCCGCCTCGAGCGGCCTGGTCTGAAGACAACCAGAGAGCACCGGCCTGAGCAGCAGCCCGCAAAGGCGAAGGCCCCGAGTTCTCACGTGTTGTGAGGACTCGGGGCCTTCAAAAAAAATCCGGCAGCGACCTACTCTCCCGCGCGGTTTCCCGCGGAGTACCATCGGCTCTGGAGGGCTTAACTTCCGTGTTCGGGATGGGAACGGGTGGGACCCCTCCGACATTGCCACCGGAAACTGAGTGACTCGTGCATACAAAGGGTAGTTTTCAATTCTGCTTCAGAGAAGCTGGTG
>NZ_MPOI01000021.1:0-181814 GCF_001896145.1 Archangium sp. Cb G35 | reverse complement strand
CCGGCACGCGTGTCACCGTGTCGTATTCGATGATCTCCTTCACCTGCAGGATTCCGAGCGCGTACTCCTCCCCGGCGAGGATGAAGCTGAGGTACTGCGAGGAGGCGGCGGGCGTCTGTGTATTCATCGCGGCGGGCACCTAGAAACGCTTGAACTCGCGGTCCTCGTCCGGGAGCGCGGCGGAAACAGGAGCGGAGGCGCGAGGCGCCGGGGCTCCAGGGTGGGCGAGCGCACCCGCCACCGCCTTCAGCCCATGCCCCGCGGAGTGGGCCGCCCCCGCGAAGTGCCCGCCCGCCGGGGGCCGGGTTCCCGGGCGCCAGGAGCGCTCGGGGCCCTCCGCCGTGCGGAAGAAGGACACCAACTGGCTGAGCGCCTCGGCCTGGGAGGACAGCTCCTCCGCCGTGGACGCCAGCTCCTCGGACGCCGACGCGTTGCGCTGCGTCACCTGGTCCACGTGCTGCATCGCCTTGTTCATCTGCGTGACGCCGCTCGTCTGCTCCACCGAGGCGGCCACCACTTCCTGCACCAGGTCCGCCGTCTTTCGGATGTTGGGCACCAGCTCTTCCAGCAGCTGTCCCGAGCGCGTCGCCACCTTCACGCTGCTCGTCGCCAGCCCCGAAATCTCCTTGGCCGCCGTCCGGCTGCGCTCCGCCAGCTTGCGCACCTCCGTGGCCACCACCGCGAAGCCCTTGCCGTGCTCTCCGGCCCGGGCCGCTTCAATCGCCGCGTTCAACGCCAGCAGGTTCGTCTGGTAGGCGATCTCCTCGATGATGGAGATCTTCTCCGCGATGGAGCCCATGGCCTCCACCGTCTCCTTCACCGCCCGGCCCCCCTCCTCGGCGTCCTTGGCGCCCTGAACGGCCATCTCCTCCATCTGCCGGCCGTGGCTGCGGTTCTGGGTGATGCTGGCCGTCATCTGCTCCAGGCTGGAGGTGGTCTCCTCCACGCTGCTGGCCTGCTCACTGGTGCCCTGCGACAGGCTCTGCGAGGAGGCGGACACCTGGGAGGAGGCCGAGGCGAGCGCACCGGCGCCCTCGCGCACCTCACCGATGACCTGGGAGAGCTTCTGCACCATGCGCTGCAGGGCCGCCAGCAACCGGCCCGCCTCGTCCTGCGTCTCCGAGGTGATACGGACGGTGAGGTCGCCCTCGGCGATGCGGTCCGCCACCTGCACCGCGTCGTTCAGCGGCCGCGAGATGACCCGGGCGATGAGCATGCTGAGCAGCAGGCCGATGAGCAGGCTGGCGCCCATGGTGGAGAGGATCCACCCCCGCGCGAGCGCATGGGTGGCGTCCGAGTGCTCCGAGGCCTTCCTCGAGGCCTTCTGGAGGACGACCACCAGCTCCTCCAGGTTTTTGTTGGCTTCCTTGTAGGCGGGCCGCGAGCGCTCGCGGTAGAGGGCGCGGGCCTCCTCATCCTGACCCGAGCGCGAGACCGCGATGACCTTCTCGTGCTCGTTCAGGAAGTTCTTCCAGTCCCGGGTGAACTCCTCGTACAGGCGCCGCTCCTCCTCCAACCGGATGAGGGCCTCGTACTTCGCCATGTACTGATTGATGCTCTCCTGCAGCTCCTGCAGCTCCCGCTCGTACTGGGCCATCTGCGCGGGGTCGTTCGTGAGGATGTGCTGCAGCCCGGCGATGAGGAAGTCCGAGGTATCGGTGTTCGCGTCCGAAACGTAGGCGAGGGCCGGCATCAGCGTGTCGGTCACCTCATCCGTCGCGTCGTTCATCACGTCCATTTGACGGAGAGCGAAGGCACCCAGCAGCAGCGTGAACGTGCTCAGGGCGAGGAAGGCGACGAGCAGCTTGGTGGCAATCTTCAGGTCGTGGAACCAGGTCATTGGGCGGGGCTGTCAAGAGCAATTTCCAAGCCATTGTCCTTTGGAGGACAAATCCTCGGAATCACAACCAGAAGCCCCGTCCCTCCGGCCCATGTCCAGGGTCCGGATTCCGGATTCTAGACTTTGGACGACAGGCCCAGGCTCTTGAGCTTCTGGTACAGCGAGCTGCGGGGAATGCCGAGCCGCCTGGCCGCTCGCTCCACGTGCCCGCCCTCGGCGGCGAGCACCCGCTCGATGTGGCGGCGCTCCACCTCCTGCAGGGTCAGGTCCAGCTCCGCGGCCTCGGACACGGGCTCCTTGGACTCCGGGGGCGAGGCCGAGAGCGCCCGGGCCATGGCGTGGTTGAAGCGCAGGTCATCCAGACGCAGGGTGGACGTGGAGGAGAGGAGCACGGCGCGCTCGAGCACGTTGCGCAGCTCGCGCAGGTTGCCGGGCCAGGGGTAGGCGCGCAAGGCGGCCTCGGCCTGGGGCGTGAGCTCCAACCCGGGGCGGCCCAGCTCGCGGGACAGCCGGGCGAGCATGTCCCGGGCGATGACGGGGATGTCCTCGGACCGCTCGCGCAGCGCGGGCAGGTGCAGCGGCAGGGTGCTGATGCGGAAGTACAGGTCGCAGCGGAAGCGGTGCGTGCGCACGAACTCGGCCAGGTCCTGGTGGGTGGCGGCGATGAGGCGCACGTCCACCGAGCGGTCCTCCACCTCGCCCAGCCGGCGGAAGCGCTTCTCCTCCAACACCTTGAGGAGCTTGGGCTGCACCTGCAGGTCCATGTCGCCAATCTCGTCGAGGAACACGGTGCCGCGGTGCGCCACCTCCAGCAGGCCCTGCTTGCGGCTGACGGCGCTGGTGAAGGCGCCGCGCTCGTGGCCGAAGAGCTCCGTCTCGAGGAACTGGGGCAGCAACCCGGCGCAGTTGAGCTGGACGAGGGGGCCCCCGCCCCGGGGGCCATTCAGGTGCAGCCACCGGGCGAGCACGCCCTTGCCGGAGCCCGTCTCGCCCTGGATGAGGACGGGGCTTTCACTGTCCAGCACACGGCGGGCGGTGGCCTCCAGCTCGCGGATGGCACGGCTGCCGCCGAGGAAGGGGTCGAGCTCCTCGGCGCGGCTGGCGGCCAGGGCCTGCTGCTGGCGGCGGGTCTGCTGGGCCTCCAGCAGGCGCTCCACCATCACCCACAGGGTGGGCAGCTCCACGGGCTTGGGCAGGAAGTGCTCCGCGCCCTGCTTGATGACCTGGATGGCGGCGTCGATGGAGACGTGCGCGGTGAGCACCAGCACGGGGATGGAGGGATCCAACGCCCGCATCTCCGGGAGCACGTCCATCGCGGTGCCATCCGCCAGGCGGTAGTCCAGCAGGACGAGGTCCGGCCGGTAGCCCCGGAAGAGCTCGCGCGCCTCGCGGCAGGTCTGCGCCTCGACGACCTCCACCCCATTGGCCTCGAAGAAGTGGCGGAGGCCGAAGCGGACCGCCGGCTCGTCATCGACTACCAGAATGCGTTTCTGCACTCGGCTCCCCCTCGGCCGGGAGATACACCCGGACCTCGGCTCCCCCCTCGGGTCCATTGCCCACGGAGACCGAGCCGTGATGCTCTTGAACGATACGTTTGACGATGGGAAGACCCAAGCCCACTCCACCGGGCCGCTGGGAGTAGAAGGGCTCGAAGACGCGGGGCAGGTGCCCGGGAACGAAACCGGGTCCCTGATCCACCACCGTGCATTCCACCCGGGCGCGCCCCTCGTCCACGAGCCGCCTCGCGGTGAGCCGCACGGTGGAGCCGCACGGAGAGTGTTGGAGCGCGTTGGCGAGCAGGTTCTGGAACACCTGGATGAGCCGGCCCGGATCCATGGGGACGCGGGGCAGCCTCGGCTCCACGCGCAGGGCCACATGCACCTCGCGCTCATGGGCGAGGGAGCCGGTGAGGCTCACGGACTCCTCGAGCACGCTGGAGAGCGAGCAGGGATGGAGCTCCGTGCCCGGCGGGCGGCCGTACGTGAGCAGCTCGTGCACCAGGTGGTGGAGACGGGACACCTCGCTGCGCAGCGTGGAGACGAAGGGCGCATGCTCCCGCGAGTGCCCGAAGCGCGCCTCGAAGGCATCCAGGGTGGCGGTGATGCCGAAGAGGGGGTTGCGCACCTCGTGGGCCACCCCGGCCACCAGCGAGCCCATGTGGGACAGCAGCTCGTTACGACGCAGCGCGTCCCGGGCCTCGCGCAGTTGGAGCTCGGTTTCCCGGCGGGAGGTGAGATCGCGCGCGAAGCCGGAGAAGCCCCGCAGCCGGCCATCCGGTTCGCGCAGCGCGGTGATGACGACGAGGGCGTAGAAGCGCGAGCCATCCCGGCGCACCCGCCAGCCCTCGTCTCGCACCCGGCCGTGCGCTTCCGCCTCGGCCAGCAGCCGCTGCGGCAGGCCCGCGGCGATCTGCTCCTCGAGGAAGAACACCGACAGGTGCTGCCCGATGACCTCCCCGGCGCCATAGCCCGTGATGCCCTTGGCCCCCGCGTTCCAGCTCACCACGCGGCCATCGGTCCCGAGGATGCAGATGCCGGCATCCTCCACGCTCTCCACCAGGAGGCGGAAGCTCTCGTCGTCGCCCGTCTGGGAGGCGGGGCGCGGTGGGCAGGGAGGAGCGCAGTCCGGCATGTCGGGTGATTGAAGCGGCATGAAGGGCTTGGATCCGATGGATTGAGGTGAAACCAACAGTGAAGAGCCGGAGGGCCATTCCACCCGGCCCGCCCAGCGCTCCTCGCGCTGCCCGCCCGGGCGGAGACCCCGGCACCTGCTCGCTGACCACGCGTCTTGCCCTCTTTCGAGCGGCGGTGTCATGAAGGAGGGCATGTCCTTCCTGCAGCAGGCGCTCATCTTCCTGGCGGCCGCGGTGGTTGCACAGCCAGGAGCTCTTCACCGCCACGGCGCTGCTCGGACCTCGTTCATCCACCACAAGGACATGAAGCAGCTCACCGGGCTGGCGGAGCAGGCGCGCCAGGACCTGCGGGAGCTCTTCGAGAAGGACGAGCAGAAGCAGAAGAAGCCGGCGTGAGGCGCCGGCTCACTCGTCCATCTGCTGGCCGAGCAGGAGGTGGACCTCGGCCAGCTCCGCGGGCTTGCAGAAGACGTAGACGTGGTCGCCGGGCAGCAGCTGGGTGGCACCCTTGGCGGGCACCAGATCCTTGCCGCGCACGATGAGCGTCACCACGGCGGAGCCGGGCAGCGGCAGCTCGGCGATGGTGGCGCCCGCCACGGCCGAGGCCGGGTCCACGTAGAAGGGCACCACCTCGCCGTCGAGCTGGTGCATGGACGTCAGCTCCAACGCGGCCGGGGGTGGAGGCGGCGCGAGCGAGACGAGCCCCAGCCGGCGCGTGAGCCACGGCACCGTGGAGCCGGGGATGAGCGCGTTGACCACCACGATGAAGAACACCACGTTGAAGATGGAGAAGGCGCCCGGTGCCTGGGCCAGCACGGGGAAGGTGGCGAGGATGATGGGCACCGCGCCGCGCAGGCCCACCCAGCCCACGTAGAAGGACTCCTTCAAGGGGAAGCGGAAGGGCAGCAGGCACAGCATCACCACGAGGGGCCGGGCGAGGAAGGCCAGCACCACGCTCACCCCGGCGCCCACCCAGGCCACCTCCACGAGCTTCGTGGGGATGGCGAGCAGTCCGAGCATGAGGAACATGCACACCTGGGCGAGCCACGCCATGGCGTCGTGCACGCGCAGCAGGCCGCTGCGGTAGGGGAAGGCCTGGTTGCCCATCAACACGGCGGCGACGTACACGGAGAGGAAGCCACTGCCCTCGAAGAGCGTGGGCAGCCCGAAGGCCAGGAAGGCCAGCGCCAGGGTGAGCACGGGGTAGAGGCCACCGGCGGCCAGGTGCACGCGCGAGAGCAGGAGCCGGCCCGCGTAGCCAAAGCCCACGCCGAAGGCCGCGCCCACCACCATCTGCACGGCGGCATGCAGCAGGATGTGCCAGTCCAGGGGATCCCCGCTCACGAGCGCCCCGGTGAGCGCCATGGTGAGGATGACGGCCATGGGATCGTTGAGGCCCGACTCCAGCTCCAGCGTCACGCCCACGCGGCGCTTGAGGTGCAGGCCGCTGCCACGCAGCACGGAGAAGACGGCCGCCGCGTCCGTGGAGGACACGATGGCCCCGAGCAGCAGCGCCTGGTTCCACTCGAAGCCGAAGAGGTGCGCGGCCACACCGGTGACGAGCGCCGTGCCGATGACGCCCACGGTGGCCAGCAGCGCCGCGGGCTTGAGGCCGTGGCGCATGGCGGACAGCGGGGTGTTGAGGCCACCATCGAAGAGGATGAGCACCAGCGCCACGGTGCCCAGGCGGAAGGTGAAGCCGTAGTTCTCGAAGGCGATGCCGCCGACGCCCTCGGAGCCCCCCAGCACGCCCAGGAGGATGAAGAGCAGGGCCACGGGGACACCGAAACGTCCGGCGGCACGGCTGAAGAGCGCGCTCCCGCCCATCAGCACGCCGAGCGCGGTGAGCAGGAAGGCCGTCGCCGTGGGCTCGTAGAGCTGCATTCCCGGACGCCTCTAGCATGGAGCCATGCCGGAGAGGCGCCCGTTCCGTGGGGGAAGGGCCGGAATGCCCGGTGGCGGAAGCTCGCCCGCCCCCGGGAGTGTGCACCGGCGTACTCCCTGGCGAGGCCGGGCCCGCCTCGGCCTGGACCCGGCCTCAGTAGGGCCAGAAGCGCGTCACGAAGGGGGCCTCCGTGGGCTGCTCGGGCGAGGTGCGCACACCGGCCACCCGGAGGAAGCCGTCGGCATCCAGCAGGGCGGCACCAGGCTTCTCCTCACCCGGCAGATCGGTGCGGTGCGTGCGGAGCGTGACGCCAATCTCCGACACGTGCACGACGCCGATTCCGGACCTGCCCGCGGCGTCCTTGCTCCAGGTGGCCGCGACGAGCTGCCCACCCGGGAGGACCCCCGTGCCCGCCAGCGTGTCGTTCTGGCCCGCCTTGAGGAAGCGGTAGCCCGACGAGGCGAAGGTCGTGTCGTTATCGCCGCCCGAGGTGATGCGCGCCAGGAAGACCTCGGTCTCGCCTGTCGCGCGCGTCATCTGTCCGCCCACCACGAACTTCCCGTTGGACAACAGGTGCAGGGTGCGGGGCACGAGATCGATGCTGGACCAGGTGGAGAAGTAGTCGAAGGACACGTCCAGGGAGCCGCTCGTGGTGAAGCGCTGCATCACCATGTCCCGGTTGGTGTTCCCCTGCGCCGCCGTCACCACCAACCTCCCATCGGCCTGGATGACGAGCCCCATGCCCTCCTCGTTCGTGCCCAGGTCCCTCGAGACGACCCCATCTCCACCGAAGGTGTTGTCGGCGGCACCCGTCGGACTGATGCGCATGAGCAGGATGTCCTTGTCATCGTGCTGCGCGGTGCCCGCCCCCACGATGCGTCCCTGCGAGTCCACGGCGACGGCGTGCAGCACGGCGGGGGTGATGGTGGAACCCGAGGAGATCCGGAAGGTGAGCACGCCGGTGCCTCCGAGCGTGGTGTCCGGGGCGCCGGTGGACGTGTACCGGGCGAAGAGCACGCTCTGGTACCGCGTGTCCGAGCAGTTCCCCGTGGCGGCCATGGCCGCGCCCGCGACGAGGATCCGCCCATCCGGCAACACGGTCACGGCATCGAGGAAATCGTCGCCCCCGCAGATGTCGGTGACGACGACACCGTTGGTGCCGAACGAGGCGTCCGGCGTCCCATCGGCAAGCAGCCGTGCCACCAGCACGTCCCTCAGCCCCGTGGAGCCAGTGGAGCCCACGAGGATCCATCTGCCATCCGGCTGCACGGCCATGACGTTGATGGACACCGCCGGGTGACCCAGCCCGGGCATCGCGATGCCGTTGCTCCCGAAGGCGTTATCCAGGGCGGCCTGTCCAGGCTGGATGTCCAGGGTCAGTGCGTGCTCGACGCGCTTGCCGCCACCTTCGCCCACGACCTTGACGGGAATGTGTCCGTAGGCGGCGAACTCATCCAGGGTGAAGTCGAGTCTCCCCGCGTTCACCGTTTCGGCGATGGACACGGGAGCCACCTGGACGTGCGGCGGAAGCCCCTCGACGGAGAGGGCCACGCTTCCGGTGAACGAGGACTGGCGGGTCACCCGGACGTCGAACGGGAAGAAGCGCTCCGGCTCGAAGCGAAGCGACTGCTCCGCGTCCGCCTGCATCGTGAAGGGAGGCGGAGGTTCCACGCCAGCGTCTGGTTCGGGGTCCACGATGCCAGAGTCCGGCTCGCCCGCATCCACCTGCGTGCCGGCGTCGGGCCGCTGCTGTGGCTGGCCCGCGTCGGGCCTGGTCGACGGGGGAGGCGTGCCGGGGCAGGCCATCGCGCCCAGGGCCATGAGCATGAGGGAGAGCAGCATCGCCAACGGGTGCCGCGATGCAGTGAAACCGGAGGACGGAGAAGAAGTCTCTAGGACGTGCATGCCCGAATCATGAAATGAAGCGCACCAACATCGGTATGGATTTTGGACTGTGCACCGGCGCGCTCCTTGGCGAGTCTACGGCCCGTGAACGACGCCCTGCCCGACCCTGACGCGCTCCAACCGCTGCTCTCCGCCGCGCTGGCCCTGCCCGCCCTGAAGCCCCAGGCGGCCCGGCTCGAGCGGCTGCGCCAGGACTACGCGCGCGGCCTGGATCGCAAGGACGCGCCGCTCACCGTGGCCCTGGTGGGCGCCACCGGCGCGGGCAAGTCCACCCTGCTCAATGCCCTGGCCGGACAGGCGCTCGCGCGCGAGGGCGAGGACCGGCCCACCAGCACCGCCGCCACCGTCTTCGCCCCCGAGGGCGCCGGCCTGGAGGACCTGGCCCGCGTGGGTGCCCGGGTGGTGCGCTACACGCCGGGCCCCCAGGGCCTGTGGAGCGGCCAGGTGTTCATCGACACGCCGGACCTCAACAGCGTGGCCACCACGCACCGCGAGGTGGCGCGCGCGGCCCTGGAGCGCGCGGACGTGGCGCTGGTGGTGATGCACCGGGGCAGCGTGGCCGAGGCCACCCAGGCCGAGTTCCTCGCCGATTTCGCGCGGCGCCGCTCGCTCGTGTTCCTCATCAACTTCGCGGACGAGCTGTCTGCCGACTCGCGCGAGGCCCTCAAATCCCAGGCGCGGCGGCTGGCCGCGGAGCAGTACGGACTGGCGCTGGAGTCGGTGCCCGTCTTCGCCATCAGCGGCCGGGCGGCGCAGCGGGGGGAGGACCCCTCCGGCGAGTTCGGCGCCTTCCTCTTCCACCTCAAGTCCCTGGGCACGCAGGCGGTGGCCGAGCGGGTGCGGCGCTCCAACGCGCGGGGTGCGCTGGAGGAATTGGCCTCACGGGTGGATGCGGCGCTGAAGGAGACGGAGGACACACTGGCCCGGACGCGCGCGGCGCTGGAGTCGGGGCTGGCGCGCACCTCGGAGGGACTGAGGACGGACTTCGAGGCGCGGCTGGAGCTGGCGCAGGGCCACCTGGCCTCGGAGGTGCGCAACCAGGCCGCGGGGCGCTTCTGGGGCCCGGCGGCGTGGGGCATGCGGCTGTCCTACGTGGGGGCAGGAGGCCTGGGCGCGGCGACACTGCTCGCGCGGCGCAGCCTGCCAGTGGGACTGGCGGTGGCGGCCACCTCCACGGTGCTGGACGCGGTGCGGGACAAGACGCGCGCCCGCGCGGCGGAGACGGCGGTGGTGGAGCCCTTCGAGGACGACATCGCGGTGGAGGGAGCGGCGCGCGCCTCGCTGACGGAGGCCCGGAGCCTCGCGCACGCGAGCGGCCTCGCCCCGGAGTCCCTGGGCCTGCCGGACGTGGACACGGTGCTGGCGGAGCTGAAGTCCGCGCGGGCGAGCGCCTGGCGCTACACCATCACCACGGCGGTGGGAGAGACGGTGGCCCGCTGGTGGCGCACGGCGCGCTGGCTGCTGCTGCCGCTCATCAACCTGCCCCTGCTCGCGCTGCTGGGGCACGTGGGCTACCGCGTGGTGCGCGCGTACATTGAAGGCCCGCTGCTGGGCCTGGACTACTTCATCAACGCGGGAGCCCTCTTCGCCCTGCTGGCGGGAGGTGGGGCCCTGCTGGCCTCGGCGAGCCTCGCGGGCACCACCCGGGGCGTGCGCCGCGCGGGCCTCGAGCACTTCCTCGCGCGGCTGGGCGCGCTCGGCACCCGGTTGGGCGAGACGGTGCAGGACAGCCTACGTCCCCCGCGCGAGGCCGCCCGCGCCCTGCTCGCCCTCACCCGGACGGCTCACACCGCCGTCCAACCGCCGTCGACGTCGAGCACCATGCCGGTGGCGTAGGCGCACGTGGCCAGGAAGAAGGCCGCGTCGGCCATGTCGTTGGCCGTGCCCGGACGCTTCATGGGGATGTTGTTGGAGAGCCCGGCGAGGAACCCGGGTACCGCCTCGGACGGGACGCCCCAGTCGATGGCCGTGTCACGGGTGAGCCCCGGCGACAGCACGTTCACCCGGATGCCCTTGGGCGCCAGCTCGATGGCGAGCGAACGCCCCATGGCGTTGACCGCGCCGCACAGGCCCGCTCCACCCGCGTAGTTGGCCAGGGCCGCGTGGCCGGCGATGCCCGAGCAGAACATGATGGAGCTGCCCGGCTTCATCTTCGGCACGGCGTAATGACAGGCGGAGAGCTGTCCGAAGAAGCGGCCCTCGAACAGTTCGCGCCAGGACTTCGTGGGAACCTGCTCGACCGCGCCGAACACCGCTCCGCCCGCGCACGTCACCAGGATGTCGGGACTCTCCACGGAGTCGATGAGCCGCTTCACCTGGGCCTCGTCGGCGACATCCGTCTGCACCGCGCGGGCGTTGCGCCCCAGTTTCGCCACCGCCGCCTCGAGCCGCTGCATGCTCCGCCCGGCGATCACCACCTGAGCCCCCTCGCGAACGAAGCGCTCGGCGATCCCGAGGCCAATGCCAGAACCTCCACCCGTGATGATGGCCGTTTTTCCTTCCAGTGCGCCCATGCGTCCCTCCAAGTGTTGTGTTGCGGAATGAGAAGTAATGGTGACTGAAACACATTCGCCAGTCAGATTTATTTCCAATAATTCACATCGCACGTTGGCACGCGAGGTGCTCTTCGCGCTCCGTCTGGATTGAACGGACAACACTGTTCCTGTACCGAGGTCGGGGATAGGCGAGGGAGCATCCATGCCCATCATGTCGGTGTTGTTGCCCCACAACGGACACGGAAGGCTCCCTGGGGGGCAGGTGGATGGGGATGGGCGGCTGGGAGGCCGGTAAAGCCAGAAGAGGTACATCCCATGTGCGAGCCCGCTGAAGCAGGCTGCTCCCGCATTCACTGACAGCCCGGGTTGGAGCAGCATCTCCTGTAATCCATCTCACAATACGGGCATCGGCCAGCACGAGGCCGGTGCGGCAGGAAGCGTGCGTTCCCGTCTGGGAATGCCGCCTCGGGAGTGGGGCAGACATGAGCAAGCACGCGAGCAGTGCCCTGCGCATCTCGCGCACGGGCCTGGAGGCGGTGTCACGGGAGAGGGGTCTCGCGCCGGGCACGCGCATCCAGCATTACGAGCTCATCCGCGAGCTGGGCAGCGGCGGCATGGGCACCGTCTGCCTGGCCCGGGACACGCGGCTGGGCCGGCGCGTGGCCATCAAGTTCCTGCACACCGAGGACCCGGACCTCACCAAACGCTTCATCCTCGAGGCGCGGGCCACGGCGCGGTGCAGCCACGAGAACATCGTCATCATCTACGAGGTGGGCGAGCACCAGGGAAGCCCCTTCATGGTGCTGGAGTACCTCCAGGGCCAGCCGATGAAGAAGCTCATCGCCGGCCAGCGCCTGCCGCCTTCACGCGCGGTGGAGTTGATGGTGCCGGTGGTGCGGGCGCTGGCGTGCGCGCATGAGCAGGGAATCGTCCACCGGGACCTCAAGCCCGAGAACATCCTGGTGACGGACTCGGGCGCCATCAAGGTTCTGGACTTCGGCATCGCCAAGGTGCTCCAGGGCGAGGAGCCCTCGATAGGGGCCGCCACGGACACCTTCGTGGGGCTGCTCGAGGATGACGGCGAGGAGCTCACCCGCCGCGGATCCATCCTGGGAACCATGGCGTACATGTCCCCGGAGCAGTGGGGCAACGGGGTGGCCATCGATCACCGCACGGACATCTGGGCGGTGGGCATCATGCTGTTCCGGATGCTGGCGGCCCAGCACCCGCTGGGCAGCATGGGGGGACCGCAGCTGGCGGTGACGGCGCTGCTCGACGAGCCGATGCCCCGCCTGCGCGAGGTAGTGCCAGACGCCCCGCCGGAGCTGGCGGCCATCGTCGACCGGTGTCTGCTCAAGCACAAGGAGGAGCGCTTCCCGGATGCGCTGTCATTGCTGCGGGCCCTCGAGCCCTTCCTGCCCGGCCGCTACAACCGCGAGCAGCGCATCGACGAGAGCCCCTACGCGGGCCTCAGCTCCTTCCAGGAGGCGGACGCGGACCGCTTCTTCGGCCGCACGCGGGAGATCGCGGCGCTGGTGAACCGTATTCACAACCGGCCGCTGCTGGCGGTGGTAGGGCCCTCGGGCACGGGCAAGTCGTCGTTCGTGCGCGCGGGCCTGGTGCCGGTGCTCAAGCGCTCGGGCACGCCATGGGAGGCGCTCGTCATCCGCCCCGGCCGCAACCCACTGTCGGCGCTGGCCAACATGATGGCGCCGCTGGTGAGCTCGTCGGACTCGGTCGAGCAGGATCTCAAGGAGCAGAAGCTCCTCATCGAGCACCTGCGCAACGAGCCCGGCTACGTGGGCAACGTGCTGCGCAGCCGGGCGAGGCGGACGCAGCACCACATCCTGCTCTTCGTGGACCAGTTCGAGGAGCTTTACACATTGGTGCCGGATGCGAAGGAGCGGCTGGCATTCACGGCGTGCCTGCTGGGCATCGCGGATGACGCGACCTCGCCCATCCGGGTGGTGCTCTCCATCCGCTCGGACTTCCTGGACCGGGTGCCAGAGGACGAGGGCTTCATGGCCGAGCTGAGCCAGGGCCTCTACTTCCTCACACCGCCGAACCGAGAGGGATTGCGCGATGCACTGGTGCAACCGGCGGAGCGAGCGGGCTACCGGTTCGAGACGCCAACGATGGTGGACAACATGTTGGAACACCTGGAGTCCACCCAGGGCGCGCTGCCGCTGCTCCAGTTCGCCGCGACACAGCTATGGGAGTCGAGAGACCCGGCGCGCAAGCTGCTCACCACGAGCGCCTACGCGGCCATTGGAGGAATCGCAGGTGCGCTGGCCAGCCATGCCGACAGCGTGCTCACGGGAATGTCCACGCAGGAGCGGACCCTGGTGCGCTCGCTCTTCCTGCGGCTGGTGACGCCAGAGCACACGCGTGCCCTGGTGTCGGCGGACGAACTGCGCGAGCTGACGAAGGACACGGGGGAGATGCAGCGAATCATCGACCACTTGGTGCAGGCACGACTGCTGGTGGTGCAGACGGGAGGCGGGGCGACGGGCGCGACGGTGGAGCTCGTCCACGAGTCGCTCATCCATAGCTGGCCCACGTTGAAGCGCTGGCTGGACGAGGGCCAGGAGGACGCGGGCTTCCTGGAACAACTGCGCAACGCGACCCGGCAATGGCAGGCGAAGAAATTCGACAACAACCTGCTGTGGCGCGGCGAGATGGTGGAGGAGGCCCGGCGCTTCCAACGCAGGTACCGGGGGGAACTGCCGCAGTTGCAGCGAGACTTCCTCGATGCGGTGTCCGCCCAGGAGGTCCGAGCCACGCGGCTGAAGCGGGCGCTGGTCGTCGGCTCCACGGTGTTCCTGGTGCTGCTGGTCATCGCCGCGGCGGTGGCACTGGTGATCATCCGCACGTCACAGCAGGAAGCCGAGCGCCAGGCGGAGGTAGCACAAGCGGCCGAGGCGGTGTCACGCAAGGCGGAGCTCATGGCGCGCGCGGCGGAAGCAACGGCACGCGAGGCCGAGCTACAGGCGAAACAGCGTCTGGCCGAAGTGCAGGCCAAGGAGCTGGAGCGACAGAAAGCACAGCAGGAGGCGGAGGATTTCAGTGAACAACTGGCACGCGCCAACAAGAACCTGCTCGGCTCGAACAGCAGGCTGAAATCAGCGCTGAAGAGCGCATGGTGGGCCCAGCAGCGCGCCAAAGCCGCCAAGAAACGCGCCGAGGAAAAGGCCCTGGAGGCGCGCCGAGCCAGGGAAGAGGCCGAAAGACTGCTGCAACGCGAGAAGAAACGCGTCGAAGACCTGGAGCGGGACATGGGCGGGTTCATCAAGGACTTGAAGGATTGAATCGAGGGTGACCATGAGAAACCTCATGAGAGAGACCAGACCTGGTCTTGGCATCGTGGTGACCGTGCTCGCGCTGTGGACGAACGTGGCGGCCGCGCAGACCCAACAACTCGTGGGTGGCTCAAGCCGCTGGGCCCAGGGAGTCAGCCAGGAGGAGCAGAAGACCGCGCGCGAGCTGTTCTACGCGGGAAACGTCGCACTGACCGAATCCATCTTCACCACAGCCAGTGAGAAATACGTCAAGGCACTGCGTCACTGGAACCACCCGGCCATCCATTACAACCTCGCATTGGCGTTGATGAAGCTCGACCGGCCTATTGAGGTCTACGAACACCTGACGTCGGCGATGAACTACGGGCCTGAGCCCCTGGGCAAAGACAAGTTCGAGAACGCCACCCGGTATAAGGAACTCCTGGACACGCAACTCGTGCGGCTGACCATCTCCTGCGATGAGCCCGGCGCCAGGGTGACGTTGGATGGCCAGGTGCTTTTCGAGGGACCTGGAAAGCATCAGGGGCTGGTGCGCCCCGGAACCCACAGCATTGTCGCGGTCAAGGAGGGCTACATGACCTCGGACAAGAGCCGCCCCCTGATGCCCGGCGAGAAGGTGACGATCTCCTTAAGACCGTATGTCCCTGTGTACAAGACGCGGTGGCCCGCGTGGATGCCCTGGGCAATGATGGGCTCAGGGGTAGCCATAGCCGCAGGCGGAGGCCTGCTGCACCAGCAAACCAGCAAAAATTACGGCGTCTTCGATAGCGGCATACGGTGGTGTGGAGGTTGCGATCCAAACACCAATGGCCTCGCGGTTGCGCGAGCCCGGGGAGATCAGCTCCAGAGGGCCGCATTTGGTGCCTATGCACTAGGAGGAGGAGCTCTCGCCACTGGGGCAGTACTGCTCTACATCAATCAGTCCCGGCTCATCCCCGTAGAGCCGAACCTGGAAGCGGAGACAGTGAGCATCAGCCCCATCCTCGGCAGCACCAACGGCGCCCTAGCCACCTTCCGATTCTGAGGTGCACGATGCGAAAAGAGTTCCTTTCTTATGTTCGCCCTGGGTTTATCTCTATCCTGGCCGTAACATTCCTAGCGCTGCCGCTCCAATCTTGTCTCCAGCCAACGAGCGTTGATTGCGGCCCCGACTTCACCTGCCCTGCGGGAATGAAGTGCGCCGCCAAACAGGACAAATGCATCGAAGATGATTGCGGCGACAACATCGTCCAACCAGGAGAGGTATGCGACGATGGCAACATCATCGACGGCGACGGCTGCAGCTCCAAATGCCATTCACTGGAACTTTGCGGGAACGGAATCGCAGACAAAGGCGAAACCTGCGACGACGGCAAAGAAAACGGCCAAAAGAACAAATGCAACAAAGAATGCACAGCCATCACAGGATGCGGAAATACCGTAAAAGAAGATGGAGAGGCCTGTGACGAGGGCACAAAGAATACCGCCACCTGCAATAGAGACTGCTCTCCACCGCGCTGTGGAGACGGCCTTATCAATGAGGCCGCAAACGAAGAATGCGAGCCCAGTGATGCCGACCCCTTCTGCAACATCAATTGTACGCACGGCTTTTGCGGCGATGGCATCGTGAACCTCAAGAAAGAGGAATGCGACAGCGGCAAGGGCATTTCACATGGCAAATCTGCGCTCACATCAACCTGCAATGATGACTGCACCATCCCTCGTTGCGGTGACGGAATTATCAACAAAGCCGCAGGCGAGGATTGCGAACCCAGCGACACCGACCCCTTCTGCAACATCAATTGCACATACGGCTTTTGTGGCGACGGCCTCGTAAACCCCAAAAAGGAGGAATGCGACGGCGGCAAAGATGGCAAGGCTGCAAACACGGCAACCTGCAATATCAATTGCACCCTCGCGCGATGCGGTGACGGCTATGTCAACAAGGCCGCAGATGAAGAATGCGAACCCAGTGTTGATTCATCATGCAATGCCAACTGCAAACTCACGAACTGTGGTGATGGTGCATGGGACTTCTGGACAGAAGCCTGCGACGACGGAAATACCGACGATTGCGGCACATGCAGTCGCCTCTGCGACTCGTATCAAGAGGTGCTCCGAGCAACAGGCTCAATAGCATTGCTACCGCATGAAGGAATCTCGGACGGCAATTTACTCTCCATCACAACCACCTCCTCCGACGGCGAAGCAAAAACTACCGTATTCGAGTTTGACAAAACGCCCCCAGGAACCTCAAGCCCAAGTCACATCAGAATTGACATCAACAACTTGAGTGATTCAGGGAAAATAGCCACCAAGATCGCTAACGAACTCAACATCCAAGCGCCCGAAACCAACGTTTCAGCGTCCAAGGTGAAATCGAACACCGTGAGCCTCCAGCACAAATTCATGGGCACTATTGGTAACGAGACCAGCATCACCACTACATCCAAGGGCCTCTATGTAATGGGGTTGAGCGATGGCGTGGGAGTTGGCTGCTCGGCGGGGATTGGCTGCAAGTACAACATGGATTGCAAGTCCGGTGTGTGTGATTCGGGGAAATGCAAGTAGACAGAGCGAACCATGAACGGGACTTCAGACCCATGAAGTACCGTTCCAAAAGCAGAATCGGAACAACCAAGCTCCGTGCACCTTCTCGCAAGCGAAACACCGTGGACATCCAGCCTTCGTCTTCTCCCCAAACGGGGCCCGTCGACTACCCGCCCGCGCCGTGGCTCTTGCGTGGGCAGGCGTACATGTCCGCATGGAGCGTGCCCGTCCATCGGTGCTCGCTCCGGGTGGACCCCGTGTTCGAGCCCCTTGTCATCGCGGGCCGCATGTTCGTCACCGGGGCCTTCGTGGACTACGAGCCTGGCAGCACGCTGACGTATGGCGAGTTGGCCATGGGCATCGTCGTGAAGCAGCGTGGAGCCCAGCGCTACGGCGCAGCCACACCCCTCATCTGGGTGGACAGTGAGCAGTCCCTGCGCGGTGGACGCGCGCTGTGGAATCTGCCCAAGGAGATGGCTCGTTTCGAGCTCGACCGGCGTCCTCCCGGCGGCGGATTCTCCGGCGCCGCGTGGGATGAGCGGGGGCGGCTCCTGGGGAAGGCTCGCTTCGAGCTCCTCCCCGGCCTGCCTCGCCGCGTCCGGCTGCCCTTCTCCCTGCCGGACCTCTATTCCATACAGGGCCAGGTGGGCGAGACGCAGGACTCCTTCTCCACCTCGCTCCGGCTGCTCCGGGGCTCCTGGTCCATTCCCAACAGCAGTCCCATGACCGCGCTCGGCCTCGCGGGCCAGAAGCCTCTACTGAGCTTCTGGATGCGTGACTTCGCGCTCACGCTCCCAGCGGCCACGCCCGTGGCGCACCGCTGACGGAGAGCGCTAGCGGGAGCCGCCCGCCCCATCCGAGGCGCGCGCCTCGGGCTGCTGCTCGCGCTGACGGGCCGACTCGGAGGCCGTGCGCGAGACCTTCTCCAGGATGGAGCGAGCCCCGGACGGGATACCACCGGCGGCCTGCTCGCCATCTCGCATCACGTCCGTGGCGGGCGCGAGCGGCTCGTTGGCACGCGGATCGTTGGCGGCCATCACCGGCATGTCCTGGTTCTTCCCACACGCGGGCGCCGCGATGAGCGTGTCGCGCACCGGATCCCCATACCCCGCGATGAGCGCGGGAACGGAGGGGTTGTTCCACCCGGTGCCCGCCGCACGGGCCACCTTGAAGTGCAGGTGCGGACCGCAGGACCAGCCCGTGTTGCCCGAGTAGCCCAGGAGCTGCCCCCTGCGCACCTGCTCGCCGGGCTTCACCACCACGGCACTGAAGTGCAGGTACTGCGTCTCCAGGCCACCCTCGTGGGCGACCACGACGTAGTTGGCGTACTGCGCCATCTTCGGGTCACACGCACCCTGCGTGCTGTCTCCGCGCGCCATGCGCACCGTGCCGTCCTCGGCGGCCACCACCGGCGTGCCCACGGGCATGCGGAAGTCCCAGGCGTACGTGTCGTTCTGCAGGTGGCTGCCCGTGTCGTGCCCCTGGCTCACCGGAAACACACGGCCACAAGCGAAGGGAACGCCAATCTCGGGTGCCACGGTGTTGCGAGCAGGGGGAACTGCCGGAGCGGAAGCGAGAAGAAAGAGCGTGGGCAGGATCATGGGTAGGCCGCGCGAAAACGACGGGAGCCCCTTGTACTATTCCAAACCATTTCCGGTCCCGCTGCTCGCCCGCTCGCCCCGGGAACAAGCCAGCAGGCAGGCGTGTTGGGGCCGCGCCCGGGCATCCCGGGAGAGGGGGAGCACACCACATGCGGCGAGAGACCTGGCGGCCACACCCGGTAGTCATGGGCCTGACACTCTTCATGACGGCCTGCGGCACGACCCACCCGTCCGTGAAGGCGGAGCCCCTGGCGAAGGACACGGTGGCCTTCGTGGACGTGAACGTGGTGCCCATGGATTCCGAACGCTTGCTCGCCCACCAGACGGTCGTGGTGCGGGGGGAGCGAATCATCGCCCTGGGACCGGTGGACACCACCCCGGTGCCCGCCGGCGCCGCGCGGGTGGAGGGCCAGGGGCGCTACCTGATGCCAGGGCTCGCCGACATGCACCTTCACCTGGTGCCGGGCACCGGCCAGCCCGAGGACCCCGCCGGACAGGTGCTCGCCCTGCTGCTGGCCAATGGTGTCACCTCGACGCGGGCACTGGGCGGCCCCAAGGACACCTCACGGCTGGTGAGGGACCGCGTGGCCCGCGGCGAGGTGCTCGGACCCACGCTGCGTGTCGCAGCGCCCTCCATGCACGGCAAATCCGTGCAGGGCCCCGAGCAGGCACGCCAGCGGGTGCGTGAGTACAAGGCGGCCGGCTATGACCTGCTGAAGACGCACGGCTCGCTCGGCCGCGAGACGTACGACGCCATGATGGCCGAGGCGCGAGTACAGGGGCTCGCGGTGAGCGGCCACGTGACGCCAGACGTGGGCCTCTTCCACGCGCTCGAGTCGGGGCAGCAGATAGAGCACCTGGATGGTTACCTGAACGAGCTGCTGCCGGAGAACGACAGCGCGCGCCAGCAGGTGGGCCAGGTGGAGGTGGGTGAGCCCCTGGAGCGGATGGAGCCGGCGCGCATCCCCGCGCTGGCGGAGGCCACGAAGAAGGCGGGCGTGTGGAGCTCGCCCACGCTGGCGCTCTTCGAGACGGTGACGAACCCCGAGGGAGTGGAGGCCCTGCGCGCGCGTCCGGAGCTGCGCTACGCGAAGCAGTCCTCCGTGGAGGCGTGGACGCAGATGCTGGCCAATGACCCGCAGATGGTGAACGCCCCGGCCGAGCGCGAGCGCAAGTTCGCCGAGTTGCGGCGGCAGGTGACGCGCGGGCTGTACACGGCGGGGGCGAAGCTGCTGGTGGGCTCGGACTCGCCGCAGCTCTTCATGGTGGCGGGCTTCGCGGTGCACCGGGAGATGGAGTCACTGGCGGCGGCGGGGATTCCGCCCTACGGCGTGCTGGAGGCGGCCACGCGCAACGCGGCGGAGTACCTGGGCGAGGCGGGCACCTGGGGCACGGTGGCCGAGGGCCGGCGCGCGGACCTGCTGCTGCTGGAGGCCAACCCGCTCCAGGACGTGAAGCACACGCGGGACATCGCCGGGGTGATGGTGCGCGGGAAGTGGCTGCCGAGGAGCGAGCTGGACGCGATGCTGGAGCGCACGGCGGTGGTGGCCAACGCGCCACCCCGGGTGAACAAGGGCGTGGTCACCGCGACGTCCGCGGCCCCATGATGGGGTGAAACGGAGGACACCGCATGGCGCGCATGGACAGCTACGTGGAGTACACGCTGGAGTTGTTGGAGCCGCTGGGCCCCGTGCAGGCGCGCGCCATGTTCGGTGGGTGGGGCCTGTACCACGCCGGGAGGATGATGGGCCTCATCATCGAGGACCGGCTCTACCTCAAGACGGATGACACCACGCGCCCCGCCTTCGAGGCCGCGGGAGGCGAGCCCTTCGTCTACGACGCGGGCAAGGGCCGCAAGCCCGTCACCATGTCGTACTGGACGCCTCCCTCGGACGCGAGCGACGACGCGCACGCGCTGCTGCCCTGGGCCCGCCGCGCGGTGGAGGCCTCGCTGCGCGCCGCGCAGAAGAAGCCCGCCGCGAAGAAGAAGTCAGCTCCGGCGAAGGCGAAGACGGCCACGCCGAAACAGACGCGGGCGAAAAAATCCGTGACGAAGAAACCCGCGGCGAAGAAGACCTCGCGACGCGCGTGAAGGTGGCCGCTCGCCGCCTGGACGGGCAGTGAAGCTGTCCGGAAGTGGGATGGCGTCCCAGGAGCGGACACGACGCGCGCGGACGAGCGGACGGCGGCGTCGCGTGGCAGGCTACGGGCCCTCAACCAACCCGAGGGACTCGATGCAACAACGCCTCAAGCCGGCCGTCGCCGTGCTGTCGCTGATGCTGCCGCTCACGTCGCTGGCCGGTGCCAAGGGGGCCTTGCCCCCGGCGCCCGTCGCCGCGAAGAAGGCCGTGGCGGACACCTACCACGGCACGAAGGTGGACGATCCGTACCAGTGGCTGGAGAAGAGTGACGACCCCGAGGTCCGCAAGTGGGTGGAGGGGCAGACGGCGCACATGCGCGCGGTGATGGACAAGCTGCCCTCGCGCGACGCCATCCGCGCGCGCATCACCACGCTGCTCACCCACAAGTCGGCCGCCCACTTCGCCATGATTCAGCGTGGCGGCACCCTGTTCGCCATGAAGTTCCAGCCGCCCCGGCAGCAGTCCATGCTGGTGGTGCTGCCCTCGGTGGACGACACCTCCACCGCCCGCGTGCTGGTGGACCCGATGGAGCTGGACCCGAGCGGCCACACCACCATCGACTTCTTCGTGCCCTCGATGGACGGGAAGAAGGTGGCGGTGTCGCTGTCCAAGGACGGCACGGAGAGCGGTGACGTCACCGTGTACGACGTGGCCACCGGCAAGCCGCTGCCCGGCGAGGTGGTGCCCCGGGTGAACGGCGGCACGGCCGGCGGCAGCCTCTCGTGGAACGGAGACGGCACGGGCTTCTTCTACACGCGCTACCCGCGCGGCGAGGAGCGTCCGGCCGAGGACCGGGAGTTCTTCCAGCAGGTGTACTTCCACAAGCTCGGCACGCCCACGGACAAGGACACCTACGAGCTGGGCAAGGACGCGCCGCGCATCGCCAACTTCCAGCTCGAGACGTCCGACGACGGCAAGCACGTGCTGGCCGTCCTGGGCAACGGCGACGGAGGCGAGTACGCGCTCTACCTGCGCGGGCCGCAGGGCACCTGGACGCAGCTGTCGAAGTTCGAGGACAAGCTCAAGGATGCGACGTTCGGCAAGGATGTGCTCTACGTGCTGTCGCGCAAGGACGCGCCGCGCGGCAAGCTGCTGAGCATTCCGCTCGCCACGCCCGCGCAGGACAAGGCCACGGTCCTCATCCCCGAGGGCGAGGCCTCGCTCGTGGGCGTCCGCCCCACGGCCACCCGGCTCTACGTGGTGGAGCAGCTCGGCGGCCCCACGCGGATGCGCATCCTGGGCCTGGACGGCAAGGAGATCGGCGTGGTGCCCACCCCGCCCGTCTCCTCCGTGGGCGGCACGGTGTACCTGGGCGGGGATGACCTGCTGTTCGGCACCAGCAGCTACACCGAGGCCTCCGCCGTGTACCGCTACGCGGCGAAGGACGGGAAGCTGGCGAAGACGGCGCTGGGCCGCACCTCGCCGGTGGACACCCGCAACGTGGTGGTGGACCGGGTGATGTGCACCTCGAAGGACGGCACCCAGGTACCGCTCAACATCCTGCACGCCAAGGGCACGAAGCGGAACGGCAACAACCCCACCCTGCTCACCGGGTACGGCGGCTTCAACATCTCGCTGTCGCCGGGCTTCAGCCCGATGAACTTCGCCTTCATCGAGCAGGGCGGCGTGGTGGCCATCGCCAACCTGCGCGGCGGCGCGGAGTTCGGCGAGGAGTGGCACGCCAACGGCTCGCTGACGAAGAAGCAGAACGTCTTCGACGACTTCTACGCCTGCGCGAAGCTGCTGGTGGACCAGAAGTGGACGAAGCCCGGGCGCCTGGCCATCCAGGGCGGCAGCAACGGCGGCCTGCTGATGGGCGCGGCGCTCACGCAGCACCCGGAGATGTACCGCACGGTGCTCGCGCACGTGGGCATCTACGACATGCTGCGCGTGGAGCTCACGCCCAATGGCCAGTTCAACATCCCCGAGTACGGCACGGTGAAGAACCCCGAGCAGTTCCAGGCGATGTATGGCTACTCGCCGTACCACCACGTGAAGGACGGGGTGAAGTACCCCTCGGTGCTCTTCACCTCGGGAGAGAATGATCCGCGCGTGGATCCGTTCCACTCGAGGAAGATGGTGGCGCGGATGCAGGAGGCCACGGGCTCGAAGCGGCCGGTGCTGCTGCGCACCAACAACATGGGCCACGGCATGGGCACGCCGCTGGGCCAGAAGATCGAGGAGCTGGTGGACGTCTACTCGTTCCTCTTCAACGAGCTGGGCGTGAAGTACAAGCCGGTGGACGGCAAGGTGGCCGCCCCGGCCTCGAAGTAGTCCCGAGCCCAGAACGTCACCCTCCCCCACTCCTCCCTCTCCCCTCGGGAGAGGGCCGGGGTGAGGGTGCCGGGTTCACCTCCGCGGCTCCGTGGACGGTGAACCCTGGACGGAGCGAGCGGACCAGGAGCCGAACCAACGCCCGCCCTGAGGGTCCGCGGCGCTGACCACTCCGCGCAGTTCCCCCTCCACGAGCACCGCGCGCAGGTTCAACGTGCCCTCGAAGAGGTGGGGGTCCTGGAAGGAGAACGAGAGCACCTCGCCTTCGATGCGCGGTGTCACGTCGGCCTCGAGTGGCGCGCGATGCGAGAACAGGATGCGCCCCCTGCCAGCGAGTTGAGTCCCCTGAGTCGTCAACGAGAGCTGGAAGGGCACGGGAGCCATGCCACGCTCCTCGGGGTAGAGGGCGAGCGTCCCCTGCCACTCACCGGCCATCTGCCCGGCCTCGAACGGAACGCCGCGCGGAAGGCTGGGGAGCACCGGGGAGGGAGGAGCGGCAACGTCCGTCTCGGGAAGCCCGGTGGCGAGCCCCACCTCGGAGCCCACCTGCTGGAGGTAGCGTGCGGTGTCCTCCGGGAGAGCCACCAGCGTCTCCGTGCGCGAGGTGTCGAAGGCCGTGTCCACCCAGGGCGCTCCGGTGAGGGTGCTCGGCGCGCCCAGACAGGGCTGGCGGAAGAGCGAGGTGAAGAGCACACAGGCCGTCAGGTACGTGCCCGCGGGACCCGGGTGGCGGCCGTCCTCGAAATACAGCTCCAGGCCGGGCCGCTCCCGCCGCACCCGCTGCCAGGCCAGACCCACCGGGGAGAGCACGCCCTGCTGCTCGCGCGCGAGGCTCGCATAGGCATACGTGAGCACATCCTGAGCGGGCAGGTCCGTCTTGCGCGACCACGTCATGTAGAAGACCGGCCGCGCTCCGGCGGTCTTCACCTCCTGGGCGAAGAGGCGGCCGTAGGGGAGGAACATCTCCGCGGGGTCGTTCATGTACGGCACGCCGTTGATGCGCAGGCCGCCCAGCATGCTCTGCTCCTGCAGCACGACGTAGTTCCAGGAGCCGTCACGAATGAGCGGCCTCGCCTTGTCCCCCTTCCAGAGGGAGGAGAGCGTCGCGCCACCCTCGAGCACCGAGCCGGTCTGCAGCCGTTTCCCTGGAGCCAACGCCTGGGCGAAGCCCTCGAGCATCGCTGGAAGGTTGTTGTAGTAGGTGTAGCTGTTGCCGACGAAGAGCACGCGCACGGGGCGGCTCGAGTCAGGGCTGGGGGATGGAGACGGGGTGCTTGCACAGGAGACGCACCCCAGCAGGACGAAGAGCCAGCGAAGCGGACGGAACATGGGCGGCGAGTGTAGGCCAACAGTGCATCCACCCGCTCACTCGTAACAACCTGTGCAACCATCGGACTTTGGGCCGCGCACATCAACAACCAGTCCGGCCATCATTTCGGAAACTGCCGTCCTACGACTAGAGGACGGCGTCTTTTGCTCGTGCTTCGAGTGCGTCCACATCCTCTGCATCGAGCCAACCGCCATCACGAGCCTTGTCCATGATGCGACGTGGGTAAGGTGCTTGAAGTTGTCGAACGAGTCGCTCGACTCGTTCATAGACCTCCGTGCCATAGACCCTGCGCCACTCACTTCCGTTCCATGCCCACACCTTTCGAGTAGAGGAGGTGCTTTTGGTCCACCACTCGATGTGCCAAGTCAGCTCGGCCGTGAAGCTCTTCTTCCAGTCAGCCAGCACTTTGCGAGCTTCTGCTCGCAACTTCTCTGGGTCTCGTGCGACGTCGGAATCCCAATTAGCCAGCAGTCGGTCGTGTTGAGCAGCTCCCTCTTTTCTCGAACCTAGCCGCAACTCCCCAGTCATGACACCGCGTTGCTCAAGTTGATCGAGAACAATGCACAACTCTGTCAAGACACCTCCTCTGCTGTAGATGTCGACGCAGAGCCTCTCCAACTGCTTGACTCGAGGAGGCGGAACTCTTCGATCGAACAGTGCGCTATCTCGTTTGAAGGGGAGGACGTGGTTCTCGTCGGATTGCTTGGCCTGGAGAGGGGGCCTTCTTTCCTGCGGAACTTTCGTGGGGGCAATACGAGCCGGTTCCTGTGGCTTGGGTTTCGGCCGACTTCTCCATGCCACGCAGTTTGGGCAGAGGGCATCCTGCAACACGAGCGCTCGACGAACCGGAATGGGAAGAGGTGCGCTCCAGCCCTCCGCATCACGAAGTGCCAGGATGTCGTCAGTCTGGACCTCAACCACGGGAATTCCCAGGGTCGCGCGTGAAGTCCAGGTCTCATCAGAACAGGGCTGCTGGACAAAAACCTCAAGGACACCAATGGGGCGTCCATTGCGGAGGAGCCTCAAGTCAGGGATACGTGTTCCAACAGCCCGCTTTCCCATCTCGACAACGTCCCCAACCTGCAGTTGTAGAAGGGGGACCCTCATCTTGCGAATCTGTCGGCCAGCTCCCGGTGGATGGTCAAAAGGCGCTGGTGGGCGACCCTCGGCAGTTGCTCGATACCAAGCGGCACACTGAACACAATCCACGAAGGCCTGCAGGTATTCGCCCGTAGCAACAGCACGTTCGAGTGCTGCTTTTAGGTGAAATTTCGTGTTGAGGTGCAGAGCGCCCTCACCACCAGCTGCAGCGATACAGGTGGTTCCCTCTGGGTGGCGGAAGTGGTGTGCGCGTTGTTCACCCCTAACCGGAGTTAGCGTGCCATCGCACTCCGGGCACCATAGGTGAGGTCTGTCTTGCTTGCGCGACGGGACATCATCGATGTCGATGATCGTGCCGTTACTGGCACACGCCCACACGAGCATTTCCCGATACCGATTGTGGCGCCGCTCACGCTTCACACCTCAAGTCTACAGCGATTTCAGCACCGAAGCCGAGCAAGGTAGCAATGAGTGACCCGACGAGAAACGTGAGCTACCGCCACAATGTGCGAGAGGGAGCTACCATGTGGAGTACGACACGCCCAAGTCGGGCCGTGGTCCCGGCCACCAGTCGCGCATCACGTCCAACGACCCGAATGCGGAGACCATCCTCCTCATTGTGCCCTGAAACAAGACTCGACCGATGACCGAGAACATGAAGGGGCTTCTCCTGGATGACCGCTGGGCGCCGATCACTTCGGAGATGGGATTCCTGGAGACCAATGCGGAGCACGCCGCCCGCGCTTTCGCGGCGTGGCAGGCAGGGCTGATGGCACCCCGAGGTATTTCCGTGGAGGTGCGACCGGTCTCGGGCTCCCTGGAACAGGTTCTCTCCTCTCTGCTGCCCTTGACCACTCCGGAGTCACGGCGAGACCTCTTCATCCCAACCCGAAGCCCCTGGACGGCATACGTCGAGAATGGGTGGGGAGGAACCGATGCCGCGAGCCCCATGCGTCACATGGCCAGGACAGTCGGCTGCCGGGGCATGCGTGTGGTCGCCGTCCCCCACACCTACCGGAACGGTGAAGGCCGCTATGGCGCCGTGATGCTCGATGTGTACGGCCCGCACCAGACGGATTGGCTCAACTACATACGAGCACTGGGTGCCTCCAATGATGGGGGCCGCTGGGTCTTCGACCAGACCGGCGAGCCCTTCCCCTTCGAAAAGCTGGAGCAGTACCAGGCGCGCCGGGTGAGGGACCGCTTCACCTTCGACATGCTCAAGGAGTACCTACGTCACCTCGGACTGTCCCCTTTCGAGGAGGACTTCTACCTGCCACAGGGCGCCCCCGCGTGGCTGGTGGAGAAGTCCGGCACATTCGTCCCGGCCCAGACGGAGTACACCCTCGCCCAGGCCCGGGAACGCATCCTCTGACCCGCGCTCAGGTGCTCTGCTTCTTCTGCTTGCGCAGCTCGTCGTAGAGCGAAACGCGTCCGGCCACCGTGCCCGCCACCGCCTGCTCCAGTGGACGCAACACCTCCGGCAACGGCAGCACCGCCCTCATCCTCCGCCGCACCTCGTCCTCCACCAGTCCCCTCAGCACCTCGGACTGCACCCGCGCCATCGGCGGCGGCCACCACGTGGGCGCTCCCTCCACCGGCGCGTCCTCCGGCTTCACCACCTTCATGTGGTGCACCGCCAGGTCGTAGAAGCTCCGCCGCGCGAACTCGCTGTCCTCGAACGGGAACTCCCCTCCGAGCGCCCTCCCCACCGCCAGCCCCGACGTGAACGCCATCTCGTGCCCCGAGATGAACCCCACATACTCCCCGCAGAAGTACGTCCGCCGCTTGCCCTGGATGCGGTGCAACTCCGCCGAACGCACCGGATGCATTCCGTCACACACCAGGTGCTGCCAGCGCATCGTCTTCACCACCTTCGCCGGGTCGATCAACCCCTCGGGCGGATTGCACGTGGCGAACAGGTCCTCGCCCACCCAGTCCTGCAGCGCCGGCAGGTAGTAGTTGTAATGCGCCCGCGTGAAGGGCCCTCGCGCCTCGGGCGTCACGTACGTGTACGCCGCCCACAGGCTCCGGTCCTCCGGCATCACTCGAGGATCCGTGTGCAGCACGATGCTCGCCGGCTCGTACTCCACCTCGCCCAGCAACACGGCCTCGTCCGAGCTGGGGTCCTCCAGCAGCTTCAGCGCCGTGCCCGCCTCCGTGGCCAACACCACCTGGTCGAACCGGTGCACCCCGCCATCCGCGCTCGTCACCGTCACCCCGTCCCGCTCGCGGCGGATGGAGCGCACGCCGCAGCCCGTCCGCACGCTCGATGCGAAGCTCGCCGACAGCCGGCGCACGTACTCGCGCGAGCCCTGCTTCACCGTGCGCCACGGCGTGGGCCCATCCATCGAGTAGCCGCTCACCGGCCCGAAGGTGGCCGCCACCATGAACATCGACATCTGCAGCAGGCCGATGCGCGTGACGAAGAGCACCGACAACAGCGGCGCCATCACCTTGTGCTTGAAGTCCTCCGAGTACCCCTCTTGGTCCAGGTACTGCTCCACCGTCAGGGGCATGTACTTCTTCGGATTCGACACGAGCTCCGGCACCGCGAGCTGGAAGCGATCCACCTCGTGCCGCACGGACTCCCAGAACGCCGAGTCCCGCCCCGTGCGCCAGTGGCCACCCTGGAAGTGGATGGACAGCTCGAGGCCCGGCCGCAGCGGCTGCGTCTCCACGCCCAGCTTCCGGAAGAGCGCCGACAGGTTCGGATACACCCACGGGTGATAGATGAGGAAGCCGATGTCCACCGGCACCGTGCGGCCCTCGCGCGTCACCTCCACGGTGTGCGCGTGGCCGCCCAACGCCTGCGACTCCTCGAAGAGCGTCACCTCGTGTTGACGGTGCAGGCTGTAGGCGGCGCCCATCCCCGCGATACCGCCCCCGACGATAGCGACCTTCATGCCGCCTGCTCCTCCGCTACCTGCAGGCCACGCTCCAGGTACGCGCGCTTCGCCGCCTGCCGCTGAATCTTCCCGCTGGACGTTTTGGGCACGCTGCCCGGCTTGAGGAACACCACCTCGTGCACCCGTAGCTGGTAGGCCTCGTTGATGGCCTGGCGCACCGTGGCCGTCGCCGCGTTGAGATCCAACGTCGCGCCGCCCTGCTGCTGCCGCGTGTCCACCTCGGCCACCACCACCAGCCGCTCCTCGCCCTCCACCTCCACCGAGAAGGCCGCGCCGCACCCCGGCCTCACCGCCGGCAGCGCCGCCTCCACCGTCCACTCGATGTCCTGCGGATAGTGGTTCTGCCCGCCGATGATGATGAGGTCCTTCTTGCGGCCGGTGATGTACAGCAGCCCGTCCCTCATGAAGCCCAGGTCCCCCGTGCGCAGCCAGGTGCGTGAGTCGTCCCCGCGGATGCGTGCGCGGAACGTCTCCTCGGACAGCTCCGGCTTGCGCCAGTAGCCCTGTGCCACGCTCGGGCCGTACACCCAGATCTCCCCCACGCGGCCGTCCGGCACCGTGTCGCGCGACTCCGGATCCACGATGGCCAGGCCGTAGCCCTCCTCGGACTCACCACAGGAGACGAGCTCCGCGGCGTTGGCATCACCCACGGGCAGCGGCACCACGCGGTCCTCCTTGAGGGCCTCCTTGTCCACTCCCAGCGTCACCAGGCCCTTCCCCTGCGGACCCGGGGCCTTGAGCGTCACCTCCGCCAGGCCGAACACCGGGAAGAGCGCCGAGGGAGAGAAGCCCCGGGGAGAGAACGTCTCGATGAAGCGGCGCATGGTGCCCGCCCGCACCGGCTCGGCGCCGCAGTACGCGCTGCGCCACGAGGACAGGTCCAACGCGGCGAGCGCCTCGGGCGTCGCCTTGCGCACGCACAGCTCGTAGCCGAAGTTGGGCCCACCCGAGTGCGTCACCTTGAAGGCCGTCACCGCCTGCAACCAGCGCAGCGGGTGCTTGAGGAAGTCCGCCGGGGACATCAGGTACACCGGGTAGCCCGAGTAGAAGCCCTCCAGCAGCCCGTCCACCAGCCCCATGTCGTGGAAGGACGGCAGCCACGTCACCGAGCACGAGTCCTCGCCCAGCTTCACGCTGCCGCCGATGTGCGCGAGGTTCGCCAGCAGGTTGCCATGGCTCACCATCACCCCCTTGGGCGACGAGGTGGAGCCCGAGGTGTACTGGAGGAAGGCGAGCTGCTCGCTCCGGGCGTCGGCCGGAGACTCCAGCGGCGTCACGCCCAGGTCCTGCTGATCGGTGGCCAGCCACGTCAGCTCGCCCAGTCCGGGCACCTGCTCGGCGAAGGCGGCCGCCATGGCGCAGATCTCCGCGGTGGACAGCACCACCTTGGGGCGGCAGTCCGCGATGATGCCGAGCAACCGGCCCAGGGTGCGCTCCAGGCGGGTGGGGTCCGGCGGGTAGGCCGGCACCGCCACCGTGCCCGCGTAGAGGCAGCCCAGGAAGGACTCCACGTACTCGGCGCTCTGGGGGTAGAGCAGCAGGGCGCGCTCGCCCTGCACACCATGGGCCTTGAGCAGCGCGGCGATGGTGCGGGCCCGCTGATCCAGCCCGGCGAAGGAGTACGCCTTACGCTCCTCGGTGCCGCGAGCGATGAAGGTGAGGGCCCTGCGCTCCGGATGGCGCTCGGCGCGGCGATGAAGGATGTGGGCGAGCGAGGTCGCGCCCGAGATGCAGTCAGAAGCCATGGGGGGGTACTCCAGGTCGGGGGGAGAGGGGATGACGGCTCAGTGACGCTCGGGGAGGGGCGTGCCATCGTTGCCATCCGCGATGCCGGTGGCGTTGGCGTACTCCTCGTCTCCCGCGATGGGACGCACCGCCTTGCCGGCGGCGAGCTGCTGCCGGAAGCGCGGCACCGCGTCCACGTAGGAGGTGACCACGCCCAACGTGTGCAGCAGGCGGATGAAGAGGAAGGACATGTCCACCTGCGCCGGGACGAGTTGCAGGTTGGCCGAGCGGGGGAACTTGTGGTGGTTGTTGTGCCACTCGGAGGCGAAGACGCCGTAGAAAATCTGGTTGAGGGCCAGGGTCCGCTCGTCGAACTCCCAGCCCTGGAGCTTCGCCCGGGGACGCCGGCCACCGTGGCCGAGGTAGTTGAAGTCGCGGATGAGGAAGGTGACGAAGAAGACCGCCGCGTACCAGGCCAGCACGCACGGCACGCCGCCCACCGCGTATGCCACTCCGCTCCAGAAGGCCTGCGCGAAGAGCGTGCGCACCGCCAGGTGCCCGGCATGCTCCACCGTGCCCGTGCGCCGGAACTGCTCGTACGTGCTGATGGGGAAGCCGATGTGGCTCACCGTCTTCGCCACGTGCTCGTACTGCTCCGGAGCCATGTCCGTGTTGAACTTCGTCACCGATTCGATGGCCAGGTAGCTGGCGAGCCGGCCCAGATGGGGGCCATACGGGTCCCCCACCCTGTCCGAGCGCTGGTGGTGCACCCGGTGGGGAATCGCATACGTGTCCTCGCGGATGGCCATGCCGTTGAGCCACAGGAAGACGCGCGCCAGCCAGGGGCTACGGAAGTCGAAGGCCTTGTGCGAGCAATAGCGGTGCAGCCACGCCGTGTGCGTCACCGTGGCCATGAAGAAGGCGGACACGGAGAAGTACAGGGCGCTCTTCACCGACAGGTGCCAGCCCACCAGCGCCACCAGACAGCCCAGCGTCGCCAGGTGGAAGGCCACGTGCAGCGCCGATGGCAGGCGCCGCGCGTCGGCGAAGACGTTCACCGCGTCCCACCACTCGCGCAGCGCCTCGCCCACCGTGGGCTCCTTCGGCGTCCCCTCCGCGGTGGCCCACCCGAAAGTGGGCTCCTGGAGCACCCACCCCGCCTTGTTACCCATGGGCGAGGCGGGCTCATGCTCCTCGGGAACCAGCTTCCGGGCGGCCTCAGCCATTGGCCCAGCCCTCGCGCCAGCTCACGATGCGGGCACCGCACACCTTCTCGAACTTGCGCTTCATCTGCAGCACGGTGGTGAAGTCGTTCTCCACCGCCACCGGCAGCTCGCACACGTGCCAGCCGTAGTGCTTGAAGTTGCTCGCCGCGCGCAGCACCTCGGGCTTCAGCTCCGGCTGGCGCTCCAGCAGCTTGGTGAGAATCTGATAGCCGCCTTCCGCGTGGCGGAACTCATCCACGGAGATGAATCCCAGCAGCTTCGCCAGCACCTTGTCCTTGCACTGCGCGCCGAGCTGCCGGGCGAAGTAGCCCGCTGCGTGCTCGGACCAGATGAAGTTCACCAGCTCCTGGACGGTGTCCTCGGGCTTGTAGTTGACGTGCTCGATGTTGCGCCGGCGGATCTCCACCAACTCCTCGTCGGTGATGCGCGGCTCGAAGCCCACCAGGTCCAGGTAGCGCCGCAGGCTCCAGAAGTGCCGGAAGCCCTCGAAGCACTCCACCTGGAACACCGAGGTGGCGTCCACGTCCTCGTGGAGCAGCTTGATGAGCGAGACGGTGCCCAGGGCGTGGTAGGACTCGATGAGCGCCGTGCGCCGCACCTTGTCCAGGATGTCCGGCTGGCTCAGCGCGGCCTCCCGGTCGATCTCCCCCCAGGGGATGTCCTTCTCCACGTTCCAACGCGACTCCGACTTGGCGCCGAAGAAGTCGTAGTAGTAGCGCTCCGTCGTCATACGGTTCCTCGATTCGGTGCGGGTGCGAACTCCGAGGCGGGAATCACCTCACGCCACGCGGAGGGATCCACCCCGTGGTACGCGGTGAAGGCGGCCACCCAGCGCTCCAGGCCAAAGGCGATACAGCCCGTGCTGGCCTGCTGGCCGTCCGGCAGGCTGAGACCGAAGGTGCGGGAGAACGAGTCCCCATGCAGGTTGAAGGACGCGATGGCCAGGTCTCCGCCCTTCTGCCCGGTGACGTCCACCAGCAGCTCGTACTTGAGCGACTGGGCCCGCTGCAGCAGCGTGCGCGCCCGGCCCTCCACCGCTCCGAAGAACGGGTCGGACGCCACGTCGATGCGCCCGGTGAGGCCGTGCGCCTTCGCGAACTCCACCACCTCCAGCAGCAGCTTCTCGCGCATGCTGGCGATGGGCGCCTCGGGCCCCAGCAGGACGATCTCCCGCATGGTGAACTCCCACTGCCGGCGCAGCGGGGCGAACTCCCCGTGCTCGTAGCGGAAGCACCGGCCCTGCGTGGTGAGCACCAGGGGCTCGCCGGTGATGGCGCGGCCCTGCAGCTCCGCGTAGCAGTGGTAGCAGACGGCGCCGGACAGCACCGCGCCCGCCGTGCGCACCCGCGAGGCCGCTCCCTCCTCCACGCGCTCGCCGCCCTTCACCGCGTCCACGAACTGGCGCAGGGACGTAGCATCCCGGTCCAGGCACATGGCGAAGGTGGCGTGGTGCGGAAAGGACTTGAAGTAGTCCGTCCGCTCCATCACCGAAATGGGCATCAGCGTGGGGTACTGGCGCTCGGAGGCGCCGTACTTGAAAGCCAGCTCGAGGAACTTGCGCTCGAAATAGCGGAACAGCCACAGCGCGGGGCCGGACATGCCCAGCGTGCCGTTCTCGTAGGAGCGCAGGTCTCCGCGCTCCATCAACTGGCCGATGGCCTCGGGCCGGGGCGAGCGCCCGGAGTCGAAAGCCAGGCTCTTCGGGTCCACCGTCAGGGCGCTCATGCCTTCGCGTCTCCACCCAACGGACAGAACGTGTCGGAGATGACCCGCGGCGTGCGGAAGAAGTTCATCGTCAACTTGTCCTCGGGCACCTCGATGGAGAGCTCGCTCTCGATGAAGCCCATCAAGTCGATGATGCGCATGGAGTTGATGAGCCGGTTCTCGAACAGCGCGGTGTCCCGGCCGATGTCCGCGGTGATGCCATTCTCCACGCACAGCTTGCGGATGAAGGTGAGCAGCCGATCCTCGAACTGATTCCTGTCCATGATTCCGTCCCTCGTCAGATGCGGTTACGACCCCAGTCGGTGGCCACGCAGTGCCGCAACACGTCACGCAGCAACTGCTTCGCGGGCGGCGGCTTCACCCGCTCGCCGAGCAACGCGTGCACGGGCGCGGCGTCGAAGATCTGGTTGGCCAGCAGGTGCCCGTACATGGTGTCCCCGAGGCGGATGACCTCGTGGGACTGCTTGTTCTGGGTCTGCAACAGCGTGCGCCGCAGCAACGTATAGGTGTCCTCGTCCACCACGTCCGGCGGGAGGAAGACGCCCTGGGCCCAGCGCCGCTCCGTCTCCGCGGACACCTCGGTCATGGTGTCGATGAAGTCCTGCAACCGCAGGCCCTCGTCACCATTGCCGATGTGGAAGGTACGTCCCGGCTGGTAGTGCTCCAGGAAGAGCGTGAGCAGGGCGGCGGCCGCGTAGTCATTGGAGGACAGGTCCATCCGCGACTCCGGCGTGCCCGGGAAGGCGCCCACGTGGCCCTGGTAGAAGAGCCGCATGAGCGAGTGCATGGAGTTGTAGCGCGTCACCTCGCCGTCATCCCGGCCGATGAGGTAGGCCAGCCGGTACATGGCGATGGGCAGTTCCTTCATCAACCCGCGCACGAGGTGCTCCGCCTCGTACTTGCTCTGCTCGTACGGATTGACGAAGTCCGACGTGTGCACCGCATCCGTTTCCAGGAAGCGGCCCGGGCGCTTGCCCGCCACGAAGAGGGTGCTCACGTAGCCCACGCGCTCCAGCCGGCGGAAGGAGCGCACCACCTCGAAGACATGGCGCGTGCCGTCCACGTTGGCCGCGCGCGCCTCCGGCAGGGGCGCATCCAGCTCCACGTTGGCCGCCGAGTGGATGACGTGCGTCACCTCACTGGCCAGCCGCGCCGCGTCCTCGGGTGACAGCCCCAACCCGGGCTGGGAGATGTCGCCCAGCACGGGGATGAACTGGCCCTCGGGCGGGCGTGCCGAAACGTCCGGCCAGAGCTTCGCCGCCAGCTTCGACCAGCGCGCCTTGAGCACCACGGGTGAGGGGGCACGTATGAGCGCATACACCCGCGCTTTCGGCGTGTTACGGACAATCCAGCGAGCCATCTCCATACCGACGGCGCCGGTGACTCCGGTGAGAAACAAATGCATGAGGGGGGGACCTCTGGGGGGACTCCGGGGGGAGAGAGGTGAACCCGGGCGGAACTAGATCTGCACGATGCTGCAGCCCCAGTGGGCGCCGAGCCCGAATGAGAACATCATCACGTGGTCGCCCTTCTTCACCAGACCGCGATCGATGACGTCCTTGAGGTTGATCCAATTGTCCGCCGCCACCGAGTGACCCTTGGGGCGGATGTTCTCCGTGTAGATCTTTTCCAGGGGGATGCCGGTGAACTTGCTGAGGATCTCCCAGCTGCGCAGGCTGACGTTGTGGGGGATGAGGAGTTTGATCTCCTCACGCGCCAGGCCGCTGGCCTTGAAGGTCTTCTCCAGCACGCGCTTGCCGGTGGGGAAGTAGGCGGCGAGCAACTCGTTCTGGTGGCCGTCCGGATCCCAGTAATAGCCGCGGGTGAGCGTGTGATACGTCTTGAGACGCAGGCCCTCTGGGTTGCGCGACAGCAGCACCGCGCACGCCGAGTCGCTGCAAACGTTGTAGACGACCTCGCGCTTGATGCCGTCGGGGAAGACGTCCGCGTTGACGCACAGGGCATACTTCAGGTCTTCCATCTCCATGACGGCGTGGGCCAGCCACACCGCATGGGACAGGGACACACAGCCCAGCTCGCTCAATCCCACCGTGCGCGCATTGGACAAGCCCAGCTCGTCCTGGAGGCGCGTGCTGGAGAAGCGGAACAACCCCAGATGCGCGTTGTCCCCGGTGGGGAACTCGGCGAGGGATTCCCCGCGCGGCACCAGCGAGCTGGTGGGCAGCACGCTGGCGTTGATGAGCAATCCCACCTCCAGGGGATCCACCCCGTGGCGCTCCAGCAGCGCCTTGAGAGTGGCCGAGGCGAGCTGCGTGGCCGGCACATTGGACACCCGGCAATCGCCGAAGCCGAAGTCGCGCATCGTCTCGGGCGTGCTGACGAGCCGCCCTTCCGCCGAGAGCTGCTCGAGGCCAACCTGCCGCTCGGGCAGCGTGTAGTGGATGCCGTGGATACGGATGGAGGAAGAGGGATTCATGAGTGCACGACGGCCAGCAGGTGGTTGCGGAGGGGCAGGAAGGTGAAGGAGAGCTCCCACTCGAAAGGAGGCGCGAGCCGGAGCACCCCCTCACCCAGCTCGGGGATCAGGGAGCGCAACGGAATGGGCTGGGGCGGGCGGAGGGCCTTGTAGAGCGCCTCCTTCAGTACCCACAGCCGCAAGGCCAGCTCCGGCTCCCGCTCGCAGCGGGCTCTCTCAGCGGGTGAAAGGAAGAAGTGCCACAAACGCTCCTCCACGGGAGCCATGGGCTCCACGTCCACCCCCACCCGCCCGCGAGCCGTGACGGCCGCCACCGACAGGGTGCGCGTATGACTGATTGATATATTCAGGGGCCCGGGCCCCTCTGACAGATGGAGCTGGGGCTCGCCCTGGGGACCCGGCAGCACCTCGACCTGGTGCATCAAGGACTCCGGGCCCATCAGCTCCCGAACCACCTGCTTGCACGCGTGACGCCCACGCAACCACTCCGGCTGACGTTGGGGCAACACCCGCTCGTCGAGACACACCCGCTCCCCGGGCGACAGGAAGGACTTCAGGAGGGGGCCTTCCCCCGGCTCCTCCAATACGCCGACGCCCACGCCACTCCACACAAGGAACGTGAATCCCTCCGGATGAGTGCTCGCCGTGCGCTGCATCACCCCAGAGTCCATACTTAGTGTGTAAAGTAGACCTGCCCGGTAATCAAGGGAGTACCGACTTTTCAATCAAGGGAGAGTGCAGAGTGGCTGAGAACAACATCTTCGCGCGCATCGTCCGCGGCGAGATTCCCTGTCACAAGGTCTGGGAAGACGAGCGGCACCTGGCGTTTCTCGACATCCGTCCGGTGAGGCCAGGACACACGCTGGTGATTCCAAAGGCGGACGGAGACTACCTGTTCGACCTGGAGCCGCAGCGGTACACGGAGCTGATGCAGGCGGTGCGCACGGTGGCGCGGCTGCTCAAGGAGCGCACCGGTTGCAAGCGCGTGGTGGAGGTGGTGCTGGGCTACGAGGTGCCGCACGCGCACGTGCACCTGATTCCCACCGACTCCATGGCGGACCTGCCCCCCATCGTGGGCACGCCGGCGGAGCAGCCGGAACTGGCGGCCATGGTGGCGCGGCTGCGCCAGGGCCCGGTCTCGTGAGCGCGAGGAGCACCGAGGACATCCAGCGCTGGCTGGTGGAGCGGGTGGCCGGCTTCCTGGAGCTGACGCCCACGGACATCGACGTGCGCGCGCCCTTCCAGCACTACGGCCTGGACTCCATGGAGCAGCTGCGGGTCATCGGCGAGCTGGAGACCTGGCTTCAGCGGGAGCTCGACGAGACGCTGCTGCGGCAGTACCCCACCATCGAGTCGGTGGCGGCCTTCCTCTCGAAGGCCGCCTGAGGCACGGAGGGCTCGGGCACCCGGGAAGTCACCCGGGTCCCGGAGCCCTCCCGGGCCATGGGACTCAGGCCGCGCGCTCGCCGTTCTTCTCGGCCTCGCGGTACAGCTCCTCCACCGCCTCGCCGAACTTCTTGAGCACGTTGCGCCGCTTGAGCTTGAGCGAGGGCGTCAGCATGTCATTGGCCGTGGAGAAGTCCTCGCTGATGAGCAGGAAGCGCTGGGGCTTCTCGTAGCCCTTCGCCGAGTCCTTGCAGAACTCGTTGATCTGCTCGCGGTAGAGCTGCTGCACTTCCTCGCGCTTGAGCAGCTCGGGGATGGAGGAGATGTCCAGACCCTTCTCCGTCGCCCACTTCTTCAGCGCCTCCATGTCCGGGACGATGATGGCCACGTTGAAGGGCTTGTTCTGCCCGTGCAGCATCACGTTGACGATGAAGGGCGAGAGCTGCAGCGCCTGCTCGATGGGCACCGGCACCACGTACTTGCCGTTCTCCAGCTTGTACTGCTCCTTGATGCGGCCGGTGATCCAGACGTAGCCGTGCTCGTCGACCATGCCCATGTCACCGGTCTTGAAGCCGCCATCGGCGGTGAAGACCTTCGCGTTCTCGTCGGGCAGGTTGTAGTAGCCCATCATCACGTTGTGGCCGTAGACGACGATTTCGCCCTGCTTGGGGTCGCCCGTCTCGGAGCGGTCGATCTCCACGCGCGTGCCGGGGATGGGCCTGCCCACCGAGCCGATCTTCCGGTAGCCCGGGTAGTTGGCGGTGGCGATGGGAGACGTCTCGGTGAGGCCGTAGCCCTCGTAGACGGTGATGCCGAGGTTGTCGATGAACTCGGCCACCTCGCGCGAGATGGCGGCGGCGCCGCTGAAGGCGTACTTCAGCTGGCCGCCGAAGCGGGCACGCACCTTGGAGAAGACGACCTTGTCGAAGAAGGCGTGCTGGAGGTCCAGCAGCACGCTGCTCTGGTTCTTCTCGGCCAGGGCCTTGCGCTGCTTGGCGACCTCGAGGCCGCGGTGGAAGAGCATGCGCTTGATGGGCTTCTCCGCCGCCATGCGCTTCTGCAGACCGTCATAGATGCGGTTGAAGATGCGCGGCACCGAGAAGAGCAGCGTGGGCTGCACCTCGGCGAGGTTGTCGACGATCTTGTCCACGCCCTCGGCGATGCCCATGGAGGCGCCCATGGAGAGCAGGGCGTTGAGCTCCACGTTCTGCCCGAAGGAGTGCGCCCACGGCAGGAAGGCCAGCGAGCGGTCCTCCTTGTTCATGGGGAAGACCTCGTGCATGGCGCACACGTTGCGCGCCAGGTTGGAGTGGCTGAGCATCACGCCCTTGGGATTGCCGGTGGTCCCCGAGGTGTAGATGAGGCCGGCCAGGTCCGAGGCCTTGGGCGTGGTGACGGGGCTGGGCGTATCCGCGCCGCGGCGCAGCAGGCACGCGAAGGTGTCCGTCTCGGTGGCGGTGCCGGTAAAGCGGATGATGTGCTCCAGCTTGGGCAGCTCCGACTTGATGGCCTTGAGCTTGGCGGCGATGGCATCCGTGGCGGCGAACACCACCTTGGCGCCACAGTCATTGAGGATGTAGGCCCACTCCTTGTCCAGCTGGGCCTCGTACATGGGGACGTAGGCGGCACCCAGCGTGTAACAGGCGTAGGCACCCACCGCCCACTCGTGCCGGTTGTTGGCGATGACGGCCACGCGATCCCCGTGCGTCACGCCCAGCTGGGCCAGACCGCCACGCAGGTCATCCACCATCTGGCCAAACTGGATGTACGTCATCCACGACCACTGGCCGTTCTTCTTCTCGCCGAAGAGCGGCCGCGGGCCAAAGGAAGCAATGCTCTGCAGGAAGATGTCGACCAGCGTCTCGAACTTGGGGCTCGTCATCGGGCTTCGGGCTCCTCGGATTCTGGAAAGTGTCGGGACGCTACCCCAAACCCGGGCCCTACTGGATGGGTCCAGAAGCGCTTTCGCACACACCACGGGTGGAAAACTCCGCCAGTCCTCGGAGGTAGAGCACCCCACCGGGGGTTGACCCACTGCGTCACGATTGAGTGTCTGGAAATGCCGACACTCCCCGGGCCGGGATCACAGACCGTAGCCTTGGCACGTCTTCGCCGAGCACCACCACGCGCCACGCGCTCCTCACCGGCTCCCGTCCGCAAGGGATTGAGCGCTCCGGCCGCGCGGCCAATTGCCAGACATTCCTGGCGGTGCAGGGGGGCTTCAATGTGCGGTACCACCAGGGTAAGAGTGGAATCCGCACCATGATCGAGTCCGGCGCACGCATCGGGGATTACGAGATATGGGGCCGCATCGGCGGTGGTGGGATGAGCGACGTGTGGCTCGCGCGGCATGTGCTGCTGGCGTCGCCGCTGGTGATCAAGACGCTCAAGCCGCACTTCCAGGCGGACCCCGAGGAGCGCTACCAGCGCATGCTCAACGAGGCCCGGCTGATGGCGCGCGTGCCCAGCCACCGCGTGGTGCGCGCCACGGACGTGCGCATCCACCAGGGGACTCCCTTGTTGGTGCAGGAGTACGTGGACGGCATCGACATGGACGAGGTGGACGTGCGCCGGCGCCGCGCTCTGGGGTACGGACTGCCGCTGTGGTTCGTCTGCGAGGTGCTCGCCCAGGTGGCCGAGGGACTCGCGGCCGCGCACCTCACCGGCATCCTGCACCGGGACCTCAAGCCCTCGAACATCCTGGACTCGCCGGAGCAGGGGACGAAGCTGGGGGACTTCGGCATCGCGGTGGCCCGGAACATGGGTGGCGCGAGTGGAGGGGAGATTTCCGGCACCGGGCCGTACATGGCCCCCGAGGTGCTGCGCGGTGAGGCGTTCGACCGGCGCGCGGACGTGTTCGGCCTGGGCGCCACGGCCTATCACCTGCGCTACGGGCGGCCGCCCTTCGAGGGCATCGAGCCCCGGCTGCGCGGTGAGGCGCACCCCATCTTCCCCAGCCCCAGCGGACCCGAGGAGGCGTATTTCCAGCACGTGCTGGCACGCATGCTCGCGCCGCGGCCCGACGCGCGCTTTCCAGACGTGGCCCAGGTGCGCCACCTGTTCGCACGGCTGGCCGCCACCACGCGCCCACCTGGCGCCGCCACGCGGCTGGAGGACGGCACGTTGACCCTGGGTTCCACGCGGATCGTCTGTGAGACCGGGGACCTGGCGCTGGCGCGGGTAGACGGCATCGTGAGCCCGGCGGTGCCCCAGTTGAACATGACCGGTGGGGCCGCGGCGGCCCTGCGGGCCCACGGCGGTGAGAGCATCCAGCAGGAGGCGCACCACTGGGGAGAGCAGCCGCTCGGGGCATGTATTTCCACGGGGGCGGGGCGGCTCGCGTGTCAGCGGGTGCTGCACGCGGTGAGCGCGTGGGAGGAGGTCAGTTGCATCGGCCGGGCGATGCAGCGGGCGTTGCTGACCGCGGAGGAAGAAGGGTTGAGCTCGCTCGCGGTGCCGGCGCTGGGCACGGGCGCGGGGCGGGTGACTGTCGAGGCGAGTGCTCGCGCGGAGGCGTCGGCGCTGCGCTGGCATCTGCTGCTGGGCGGCAGCCGGCTGCGTGAAGTGCGCTTCGTGCTGTACGAGGAGTCGTTGCGCGAGCGCTTCCGGGATGTGCTCGAGAGCGTGCTGCTCGACGAGGACGCGCCCACGCCCGAGGTGGGCAGGCCCGCGCAGCTCCTGGAAGCCGCACCCGATGACCGGACCTTCGTGCCCGCGGTCGCACGGCGATTTCCGTGAGACGGCTCCCTCGCCCTCCGGGAGCGGGTGGGGGTGAGGGTGCCTGGACCCATTGTTCAACCCGCGGCCCCCAAGTGGGGACACCGGGTTCAACCCAGGTTCATCCGATACCCTCACCCCGTCCCTCTCCCGGAGGGCGAGGGGAAATGGGCACATCGGGTGCGGATTGGAACACCCTCAGCAGGAAGAGCAGTGAGGGAATGATGAGCGCGGCCCCCACCGCGAGCGCCACCAGCAGGGCCCGCTGCGTGGCCACGGACGCCGCCGCCCCCTGGAGCGTGAGATCCGGCACCACCAGGTACGGGTATTGCGAGGCCGCCCACCCCACCACGATGAGGCCCACCTGCGCCGCCGCCGCCACCCGGGCCAGCCAGAAACGCCTCGCGAGCAGCAACCCGAAGGCCAGCACCGCCGCCACCGCAGTCGCCGCGTGCAGCACCAGCGCGAAAGGCGAGCCCGTCAGCCCCTCCCACACCCGCGGCGCTCCCTCCCGTGCGAGCACCAGCACCCCCAGCGCCGCCAGGAACACCGCCACTCCCGCCCCCAGCGCCCGCTTCCGGAAGTCCTCCTGGAGCCCGGACTCGCGCGTCTCCGCGATGAGGTACACCGCCGCCAGGAAGGCGAAGAGGCACAGGGCCAGCGCTCCCACCGCCAGCGCGAACGGAGACAGCCACGCGGAGAAGAACCCGCTCACCACCACGAGCCCCTGTACTCGGATGTCCCCGCTCACCACCGCCCCCACGCACATGCCCAGCAGCGCCGGGGACAGCACGCTCGCCACGCTGAAGACGAGCCCCCAGCGACGCTGCACCGCGTCCCCGCGCGCGTCGTACGTGCGGAAGGTGAAGGCCGTGCCCCGGAAGACGATGCCCAGCAGCAACAGCGTCAGTGGCACATGCAGCGCCACCGACAACGCCGCGAAGGCCCTCGGGAAGGCCGAGAAGAGGATGACGATGCCGATGATGAGCCAGACGTGGTTCACCTCCCACACCGGCCCGAGGGCCTTCGCGATGAGCGCCCGCTGCTCCGCCTTGCGCGGCCCCGAGGCCAGCAAATCCCAGACGCCCCCTCCGAAGTCCGCGCCCCCGAAGAGCGCGTAGAGGACGAAGGCGGCCACCAGCGCTCCGCCCAGCCACAACTCAGTGCTCATGGGCCACCTCCCCCGCCGGCGGCTCGTGGCCCGGCAACGTGCCCGCCACCTGCCTCACCATGAGGAAGACGACCATCGCCCCCAGGAAGACGTAGACGAGCGTGAACGTCCAGAAGGGCGCCGCCAGGTGCTGCACGGGCGTCACCGCCTCGCCCGTGCGCATCACCCCGCGGATGATCCACGGCTGCCGTCCCCACTCGGTGACGAGCCACCCCGCCTCCATCGCCACCACCCCGAGCGGTCCGCACAGCAGCCACCCCCACAGCACCCGCCGGTCCTCGGGCCACGCCTTGCGCCGCCAGCGCAGGAAGAGCGTCACCACCGCCAGCAGCGCCATCGCGCCTCCCGTCCCCACCATCACCTGGAAGGCCACGTGCACCTTGGCCACCGGCGGCCACTCGTCACGCGGGAAGGCGTCGAGCCCCTTCACCTCCGCGTCCGGATCCATGAAGGCCATGATGGACAGCCCCTTGGGAATCTCCACCGCGTAGCGCATGGTGCCCGTCTCCACGTCCGGCAGCCCGCCGATGCTCAACCCCGCGCCCCGCTGCGTCTGGAACAGGCCCTCGGCCGCGGCCAGCTTCAACGGCTGCGCGCGCGCCACGTGCTCCGCGGACTGGTGTCCCACCAGCGGCTGCACCAGCGCGGAGAGGCACGCCAGCGGCAACGCTATCGAGAGCGCCTTGCGGTGGAAGGCCGCCCCCGGGTGCCGCAGCAGCACGAAGGCGTGGATGCCCGCCATGGCGAAGGCACTCGCCTGGTAGCACGCGAGCAGCGTGTGCGCCGTCTGGTGCCGCCAGCCCGGGCTGAACATCGCCGCCACCGGGTCCACGTTCACCGGCCCGCCCGCCGTGAGCGTGAAACCCGACGGGTCGTTCATGAAGACGTTCACCAGCGTGACGAAGAAGGCGCTCGCCGCGCCACTCAGCGCCACCATCACCCCCGAGAAGAGGTGCAGCCCCGCCGGTATCCGCTCCCGCCCGTACAGGTAGATGCCGAGGAACACCGCCTCGGTGAAGAAGGCCGTTCCCTCCAGCGCGAAGGGCAGGCCGATGACTTCCCCATAGGTCCCCATGAAGGCGGGCCACAGCAGCCCCAGCTCGAAGGAGAGCACCGTGCCGCTCACCGCGCCCACCGCGAAGAGGATGGCCGTCCCCTTCGCCAGCTTCCGGCTGAGTAACGCGTAGTCCGCGTCTCCCGTCCTCCGGGCCTTCAGGTCACTGAGCACCATCAACAACGGCAGCGCGATTCCCGCCGCCGCGAAAACGATGTGGAATGCGAGAGACAGACCCATCTGGGCACGCGCGTAGAGCAGGTCCATGGCGTGGATGAATCTGCTTTATGCGCGGGTTTCTCGCAATCAACAATTCTTATCCATGTAAGGACGAGAACGCGGCGCTCCCCGTTGACGGGAGAGTGCCGCGCCGTCCATCACTCCGCTCCGGCGGCTCATGCGTGGGCGGGAGTCTGCAGGAAACGCAGCCCGAGGCGCTTCCTGCCCTCCGGTGCCGGTGTCTGTTCGGCGGGAGGCAGCAACGACTGCACCGCGCGCCGGGCCATCGCCGTGGCCAGCGTGCTGACGAAGATGAGGACGAGCTTGCGTCCGAGCTCGATGCCCACCGGGCGCTCCTCGGCGCGCGAGGCCACCCGGTCCGGATGCTCCCAGGCGCGCCGCAGCGCCTGCGCGCGGTGTTTCCACAGCAGCTCCTCACGGTGACGCGCCCGCCACCACGAGTAGCCCATGCCCGCCACGGCCAGCGCCACCGCGACACCGCCCGCCTGGATGAGCACGTCGCGGTTCTTCTCCACGGCCTTGCTCACCTGGTACTTCACGTCCATGGCCCGCTCGCGCCGCCTGTCCAGCTCCTCGAGCGTGAGCAGCAGCTCGTCGCGCAGCCGGTCCGCCGTCTTCTCCACCTGCTCGCGATCGCCCATGCCCGCGGTGATGTGTCCACCGCCCTTGTTGTCCTGCTCGCTCATTGCAGTGTCTCCCGGGTGCGGGCGAGGTCCGTCTTCAGCCGTTCCTGCGTGTGCGGCAGGGGCTTCTTCGGCAGCCGCTTGACGCCCGCGAACGCCAGGCCGCCCGACACCACCACCAGGAAGACGCCCACCAGCAGCACGCCGAGCGTCTCGCTCAGCGGCAGCGCCAGCCCCAGCGCCACCAGGAGGGCCGCCAGGCCCATCAGCCCCAGCACGCCTCCCGCGCCCAGCAGGATTCCCGAGGTGCGCGCCGCCTTCACCTCCTGCTGCAACTCCTTCTTGGCGTGCAGCACCTCGGCCCGCGCCAGCAGCCGGGCCTCCTCGATGGCATGGCGGATGAGCTCCGCCGTGGACAACGACTCCAGTTGCCTTCGCTCCAGACGCTCCGACTCGAGTTCCACGTCTCCGCCTCCCGGGGCATCCCGCGGGCCCACCCCTGGTGCCGGGGACGTCCCGCTCTCCCGCGGAAGGTGGGAGCGGGAACATTCCGCGGGAAGTCTGGCCGCCAGGACGCACCCACGCCCGGCTGCCTCCCCTCGGGCGGGCGGGCAAGCAGGGGCCCGGCTCCGTACCGGCTTCTCAGCGGCGGCGTTTCGGGTGGTGCTGCTGGGCCAGCGCGGTGGCGAGCGTCTCGCGCACCTGCCGCGCCTGGAAGAGGCGGTCCGCCGTGTCCAGCAGCGTGTCCGCGTACAGCACGTTCTTGCGCAGCCGCGCCGGAATGGCCGCCGTGCCCAGGTGCGCTCCCACCAGGGCCCCCGTGCACGCCGCGGCCACGTCCGCCTCGCCGCCGCAGCGCAGCACCAGCTCCACCGCCTGGCGGAAGTCGTGCGGCACCTTCAGCGTGGCGTACAGCGCGGTGAGCAGCACCGGCACCACGTGCGGCGGCAGCCCGTCCACGCCCTTGAGCTGGCTGGGCGGCACGCTCACCTTGCGCAGCTGCGTCAGCGCCCGCGCGGGGTCCCACGTCAGCAGCCGGGGCAGGTGCCGCAGCTCCTCGGCCAGCTCCTTGTCGTGCGCCGCCGCCGACAACGCCAGCTCCTCGCAGAACTCCGCGGGCGTGAGCGGCTCGCTCGTCGTCAGCCCCAGGGCGATCGCCTGCGCGAACGCGGCCGCCGCCGCCGCGCACGTGGGGTCCTTGTGCGTGAGCACCGTCAACACGCCCGCGTCGTGGCGGATGCGCACCCGGCTCTTGCTCTCGAAGAGGCCCACCACCACCGCGCGGCTGAGCACCGAGGGGCACTTCACTCCCAGTGGCGCCCCCGCGCTCATCCACGGCGTGCCCTGCGCCAGCTTCTGCAGTGCCTCGGCCAGCTGCTTGGGCGGCTGGAGGATGATGCCCTCCTGCCACAGCCACGCCAGGTGCGCCGCCGCGCTGCGCCCGTCCACCTTGTTCTCGCGGATGACGCTCTCGGCCGCCGCCAGCATCAGCTGCGTGTCATCCGAGAACTGGCCCTTGGCGAACTTCCCCCGAGGCCGAGGCGCGAAGTCCTCCGCCAGTCCAGGCAGGCGCGTGAGGCTCGCTGGAGGCACGCCCCGCAGGGGAAACCCGAGGGCATCTCCGATGGCGAGTCCCAGGAACGCCGCGTGAAACCTGTCCTGGCGTTCGGCGGGGGTCAGCGACATGGGGAGCGGCAAGATAACCGAGCCGCGTTCCGTGACTAGCCCCGAGTTTCATCTCCCCGTGAGTTCCCCGCATGCCGGCGCATAGCTTGGGTGAAGGTCGCTCTCCCACCACAAGGAGCTCGGACCCACGAGGCACTGGCACGCGACATGCCGGGGGCGTCAGCCGTCGCGACCGAGGTTGACAACCGCCTGCAGTCTCGCCAGGACCGCCTGGGCGCCCTGGTGCAGGTGCTCGCCGTCCCAGAGCGCGGGCGTGCTGTGTCCCCCGAGCTCCTTCCACGCCGCCTGCGCCTCCTCGAAGGCGACGTTGCGGAAGCGCACCCGATCCTCCAGCGCGTAGTCCACCACGTAGCGGCGCGCTTCCGCCGAGGTCGGCTCCGCGATGCGGTGGAAGAGCTCCAGCACGGGCCCCACCATGCTCAACCCACCTCGGCGTTCGCCGCGGGCTTGAGGAAGTAGGCGGACAGCTTGCGCGGACTGCGCCGCACCAGGTCTTCCAGCGTGTACTTGTCCAACGTGGCCAGGAAGGCGCGCGTCGCCTCGTTGAGCACGCCGATCAATCCACACGCCGGGGTGATGGGGCAGGTGTTCGTCTTCGGATCGAAACACTCCACGATGTGGAAGTCCGGCTCCATGCGGCGCACCACCTCGCCCACGGAGATCTCCGCCGGAGCCCGGGCCAGCACCACGCCGCCGGAGCGCCCCGGCCGCACCTCCACGAAGCCGTGGCGGCCCAGCCCCTGCACCACCCGGACGAGGTGGTGCTTGGAGATACCGTAGGCACCGCTCACCTCGCCCGTGGAGATCACCCGATCCGGGTTGACCGCGAGGTACAGCAGCACGCGCAGCGCGTAGTCAGCGTGAAGCGTCAGATGCACGGCCCGAGACCTCCACTCCTTCCTGCGGCGGAGGAGTGCTCGGGAGGAACGCATCCGCGTGGAGGTCCTTGAGCGACAGCCCGGCGAGGAAAAGCTTCTTTCTCAGGGATAGCACCAGCGACGGGTCGCCGCACAGCCAAGCCCTCCAACCGGCCGGCCGGGGGCACGATTCCTTGATGGCCGCGTCCAGCGCCCCCACCGTCACGCCCACTCTTTCTTGCCCCTTGAGAACGCAGGGGCGGTACTGGAGCTGACTGTAACGGGATTGCAACGCGCGAAGCTCCTCCACGAGGTAGAGCCCGGAGGCCTCGAGCGCACCGTGGAAGAGCCAGATGGGCCCGGTATGCCCCTGCGCCAACGCGTCCTGGAGGATGCCGTACAGAGGGGCCAGGCCCGTGCCCGTCCCCGCGAGCAGCAACGGTTGCTCCGGCCGCCCCGGCACGTAGAAGCACTCGCCCGCGGGGCCCTGCAACTCCAACGTGTCCCCCGGCCGGGCCTCGTCGAAGAGCCACCCACTCATGCGGCCTCCGGCGGTACGGCGTACGTGCAGCTCCAGTGCCTCCTCGTGCGGCTGGCTCGCGAGCGAGTAGCTGCGCGCCAGCCCGTCCGCCCGGATCAGCGACACGTACTGGCCCGCCCGGTACTCGAAGGCCTTCTCCGGGCGCAGCCGCACGCACAGCACGCTGTCGCTCAGCCGCTCCAGCGCGGCGATGCGCGCGGACACCCGCAGCTCCGCGCCCGCCCCCGCCACCTCGAGTTCACCTTCGGGGTGGCACGCACACGAGAGGAAGTAGCCCCGGGCCTTGAGCGTGTCCTTCAGCCCCATTTGGGCCTTCGCCGGCACCTCGCCGCGCTCGGCTCGCATCAGGCAGGACTGGCACGCCCCCGCCCGGCACGAGTGCGGTACCCGCACGCCCCCCCTCAGCAGTCCGTCGAGTACCGACTCGCCCTCGTCCAGCCCGTACCACTGGCCCTCGAGCTTCACCCTCGCCATGTGCGTGCCCCCCCTCGGAATCAGCGGTTGAGCACGTCCGCCCGCGCGCTCTCGGCGATGGCGAGCACCTGATCCACCAACGGCTGCGCCACCCCCAGCTCCAGCAGCGTCGCCGACAGGTTCTCCGCCACCGCGTTGAAGTGCGTGTCGTTCAGCCCGCGCTGCACCAGGTGCGCGTGCCCCTTGCGCATGTCCTTGCCCGAGTACGCGCTCGGCCCCCCGCACACCATCGTGAGGAACGCCTTCTGCTTCGCCGACTGGCGCTCCATGTCCACGTCCTCGAAGAAGTGGCTGATGCGCTCGTCCGACAGCACCTTCCGGTAGAAGAGATCCACCGCCGCCTCCATGGCCGGCTCCCCGCCGATCTGCTCGTACAGGCTGCTCTTCTTCTCCGCGATGTTGGTGCTCATGCGCTCGCTCCCCGGGCCGCTCGTGGACCCTCTGTTTCGATGCATCTCGAATGCATCTTTAAATGTGCATCTTGAATGCGCCTTTTTTGGCGCCACGTCAAGTGGAACGCTCGCACGGACGGTGAATCGGGGGAATAAGGGGGGTGGAAACGACGAAGCCCCCGATGCCTGACGCCCGAAAACGCGGGCATCGTGCACGGGGGCCTGGTTTGAAGCTCGGGGTGGGAACCCGGGGTCCGGGCACCCTCACCCCGTCCCTCTCCCGGGGGGAGAGGGGTGATTGGGGGAGCGGGGTGATGGCTCAGCGCATCGTCGCGGCGCTCATGCGCGCCGTCTCGCGGCGCACCGTCGCCTGCTCGATGTCGAAGCGCACGTCGTCCGACGACATGCCGCGCAGCCGCTCCTGCGCCTCCTGCATCCGCTTCTTCGCCGCCTCTACGTCGATGCCCGTCACCGCCTCCGCCACGTCCGCCAGCACCAGCACCTTGTCGTTGCTCACCTCGACGAAACCACCCGCCACGAAGTAGTACTCGCGGCGCCCTCCGTCGATCAGCGTCAGCGGCCCCGGCTCCATCAGCGACAGGAACGGCGTGTGGCCCGGCCTCACGCCGAACAGGCCCTTGCCGCCCGGAACGATCGCCTCGTCCGCCTGCACCGACAGGATGCGCTTCTCGGGGGTCACAATCTCGACCGTCAGCTTGGCCATGGGCTTCCGTGCTCCCTGCAGTACCGCTTTTTCAGAAGGTCAGCTGGTGGGACTTGCTGCCCACCGTCTCGAACTCGATGCGCCCCGCGTCCGTCAGGCGCGGGCCCTTGCCCGGTACCCCGAGCACGCCCTCCAACCACTTGAGGTGCTGTCCCAACTGCCGCACCTCCGACACCTCGCGCGGGCTCACGAAGTTCATCAGGCGCCGCTCCTGCAGGCGCCCCTCGCGGCCATACTGCTCGGCCACCACCGTGTTGGCCCACGCGGGCACCTTCTTGTACTGCTTCCCGCTCAGCTTCACCGTGCCCTTGGGCGCCAGCGGGAACATGACCCACACCCGCTCTCCATCGTTGGAGACGAAGTACAGGTCATCCACCCCGCCCACGCACTGCTTGAGCGTCCACACCGGGCCGCTCTCCTTGGCCACCTCCAGCGTGCACTTCCCGGCGGCATGCTGCACCAGGCGCACGGTGAAGGTGCCATTGGCACTCACCCGCGCACGGCTGGAGCGCTCCTGCCCGAGGGCCGGGAGCGCCACCAGCGACAACACCAGGATGAGGGCGGAACGCAGCACGGGGGCTCCCTCCCAGGCGGAAACGGCCGGCTAGGCCGCCGCCAGCTTGCGGGCCTTCTCCATCACCTCGTCGATGCCACCCACCATGTAGAAGGCGGACTCGGGGACGTCGTCGTGCTTGCCGTCGGCGATCTCCTTGAAGCCCTGGATGGTGTCCTGGAGCTTCACGTACTTGCCCGGCGAGCCGGTGAAGATCTGCGCCACGAAGAACGGCTGCGACAGGAACTTCTGGATCTTGCGGGCGCGCGCCACCACCTGCTTGTCCTCCTCGGAGAGCTCGTCCATGCCGAGGATGGCGATGATGTCCTGCAGCTCCTTGTAGCGCTGGAGGATGCCCTGGACCTTGCGGGCCACCGCGTAGTGCTCCGCGCCCACGACGTCCGGCGAGAGGATGCGGCTGGTGGAGTCGAGCGGATCCACGGCCGGGTAGATGCCCAGCTCGGAGATGGCGCGGTTGAGCACCGTGGTCGCGTCCAGGTGGGCGAACGTGGTGGCCGGCGCCGGGTCCGTCAGGTCGTCGGCGGGCACGTAGATGGCCTGCACCGAGGTGACCGAGCCCTTCGTCGTGGAGGTGATGCGCTCCTGGAGGCTGCCCATCTCCGTGGCCAGCGTGGGCTGGTAACCCACGGCGCTCGGGATGCGGCCCAGGAGGGCGGACACCTCGGAACCGGCCTGGGTGAACCGGAAGATGTTGTCGATGAAGAGGAGCACGTCGCGCCCCTCGATGTCGCGGAAGTACTCGGCGATGGTCAGGGCCGTGAGGGCCACGCGGGCGCGGGCGCCAGGCGGCTCGTTCATCTGGCCGTACACCAGCACCACCTGGCTCTCCTCCAGGTTGTCGATCTTGATGACCTTGGACTCCTGCATCTCGTGATACAGGTCGTTGCCCTCACGGGTGCGCTCGCCCACGCCGGCGAACACCGAGAAGCCACCGCGCTCCACGGCCACGTTGCGGATGAGCTCCTGCAGGAGCACCGTCTTGCCCACGCCGGCGCCGCCGAACAGGCCAATCTTGCCGCCACGGGTATAGGGGGCGAGCAGGTCGATGACCTTGATGCCGGTCTCGAACATCTGCACGCGCACGTCCTGCTCGGTGAACGGAGGAGGCTGGCGGTGGATGGGCCAGGACTCCTTGGCGCTCACGGGGCCCTTCTCGTCCACCGGATCGCCGGTGACGTTGAGGATGCGGCCCAGGGTGGCCTTGCCCACCGGCGCCTGGATGGGGGCGCCCGTGTTCTTCACCGGCGTGCCGCGGCCCAGACCCTCGGTGGAGTCCATGGAGATGCAGCGCACGGTGTTCTCACCCAGGTGCTGCGCCACCTCGAGGGTGAGGTTGTCCGCCTCGGTGCTGATGTTGGCGTTGGTCAGCTTGAGGGCGGTGTACACCTCCGGCAGACCGCCGGGCGGGAACTCCACGTCGACCACAGGTCCGAGAACCTGCGTCACCTTGCCTACCGTCGGAACTTGAGCGCTCATGGAATGTTCTTCCGTCCCTCGTCAAAATTGTGGCCCGGGGGATGGGCGGGCCCCCTCTACAGGTGGCCTCCCCCAGGGGTCAAGCTTCGCGGCCCCAAGGCCAGAAGCGGAACTTCTACTTCAAAGACTCCGCGCCGGACACGATCTCCATCAGCTCCTTCGTAATGACCGCCTGGCGGGTGCGGTTGTACGTGAGCGACAGGCTGGCGATCATGTCCGAGGCGTTGCTGGTGGCGTTCTCCATGGCGCTCATGCGGGCGCCATGCTCGCTGGCGACGCTCTCCAGCAGGGAGCGGTACAGCTTGATGGCCACCGCCTGGGGCACCAGCCGATCCAGCACGTCCTGGCGGCCCGGCTCGTACTTGAAGTCCACCAGGGCGGGGGTGGGCGAGGCCACTGGGGCGCTCTGGCCGGCCTGGGCCGCCGTGGGGGCGCCCACCGAGAGCGTCTGCAGCGGCAGCAGCTGGGCCAGGGAGACCTTCTGGCTGATGGCGGAGAGGAACTCGTTGTAGACGACGTAGACGGCGTCCACCTCGCCCTTCATGAAGCGCGCGCTCATCTCCTCGGCCACCTGCGAGGCGTGGGTGTAGTTCAGCCGCTGGAAGAGATAGCCGAAGTCCTTGCGCATCTTCTGGCCGCGCTGCCGGAAGAAGTCGTTGCCCTTGCGGCCCACGGTGGAGACCTCGATCTCCATGCCGCTGTTCTCGTACAGGAAGCGGCTGGCGCGCCGGATGACGTTGGAGTTGAAGCCGCCAGCGAGGCCGCGATCCGAGGTGAGCAGCAGCAGCTCCACCTTGCGCACCGGACGGGACGTCAGCAGCGGGTGGGCCAGCTCCTCGCCGCCGGAACGGGTGGTCAGGTCGGAGATGATCTGATCCAGCATCTGCGCGTAGGGACGCGCGGCGATGATGGCATCCTGCGCCTTACGCAACTTCGCTGCGGAGACCATCTTCATGGCCTTGGTGATCTGCCGCGTGTTCTTCACCGAGCGGATGCGCTTGCGGATATCGCGAAGGGACGCCATGGGGCCACCAACTCCTCTGGAAACAGGCCTGAACGCGGCCCCCTATATAGGCGGTATGGCGGCCGGTCAACCGTGGCCTTGAAACTCGGGGCACCCCCCCGGGGCCCTCCTGGGGCCGGGGCCGGGCATCCAGGCGATTCCACCGGGGGTGCCACCCTGGTCTCCCGGGCTTAGCCTTCGAGGGCAGGTTCCCTCATCGGTGGAGCGCGAGATCATGGCCTCCCTGCGTGGCCCGGTATTGATCGTGGAGGATGACCCGGACATCCGGGAGTCGCTCCAACACTTCCTGGAGACCCATGGCTACCCGGTGGTGGCCGCCTGCCATGGGAGGGAAGCCCTCGAGTACCTGAGGCGCGCCCCCCGGCCCTCCATGGTGGTGCTGGACATGAACATGCCCGTCATGGACGGCAACCGGCTGCTCACCGCGCGCAAGGGGGATGACACCCTGCGCGCCATCCCCGTGGTCATCCTCTCGGCGGCCCTGGCGGGGATGAGCGCGAGGGACAGAGCCCTGTACGCCGCCAGCTATGGGGTGGCCGCCTTCCTGGGCAAGCCGGCCGACCCCCGGCAGGTGCTGGAAGCGGTGGAGCGGCATGGTTTGAGGACGGAGGACACGAGCGCTGGTGTCCCCGTGTGAGCACCAGGCGAGAGAGCTGCTTCCATCTGGGAATGAAGGGACGAGAATGGGGCTCCCGGCGGTTTGGCCGGGGACCATGGGGAGAGGCGGCAAGAAGGCGCGAGCCTTGCGCAGGTGGGTGCTGGGGCTGCTGGCCATGGGGCTGGCGGCTGTCCTGGGCGTGTGGGTCGTTTCCTTCTACGTGGAGAAGCGCTACGCGGACCGGATCATCCCGCGCGCCGAGGCCCCCCAGGCCCCGGTGGCCCTGGTGTACGGGGCGGGACTGGCCCCCGGAGGCGTGCCCTCGGCCGTGCTGGCCCAACGGCTGGACGCGGCCATCGCCCTGTACCGCGCGGGCACGGTGGACTCGCTGCTGCTCAGCGGGGACAACTCGGACCCCTTCCACGACGAGACGCGTGCCATGGTGCGTTATGTGCTGGAGCGGGGCGTGCCTCCCGAGGCGGTGGAGGAGGACGACGCCGGCCTGTCCACCTACGACAGCTCCGTCCGGGCCCACACCGTCTTCGGGGTGCGCGAGGCGGTGCTCGTCACCCAACGTTTCCACCTGACGCGGGCCCTGTACATCGCCAACTCGGTGGGCATCGACGCCTGGGGGGTGGCCGCCGACGAGGGCCGGCCCCGCACCCGGCGCTACGCCATGCGCGAGACGTTCTCCCGGGTGCTCGCCCTGGGCATGGTGCTGTCCAAGGCGGAGCCCCGCTACCCCTCCGGCCGGACGCTGGCCTCGCCGCGCTGAGCCACCTGACAGGCGGGCGTCCCCGCTCTGTTGCGTGGAATCCCCCGGGTTCGCACCGTTGGGTCGGGCAGCCAACCCGGCGTGCTCGGAGGAAACACCATGCGATTCAAGAAACTCGGTTCCGAGGACGTGGGTGAGTCCGAGTCCCTGCGCAACCGGGACCCCGTCACCGGCCAGGAGCACATCAACTTCACGGATCAGGAGCTGACGGCCACCCCACCCCTGGAAGAGGACCCGGACTACCGGGACATCCTCCCGGATCAGATTCACGAGTTCCGGCGGGGTGACGAGGAGGAGCAGGAGGAGGAGATCACCGCTCGTCCCCGGGAGCCGCTGCGTCCCATGCCTCCCAACGATCTGCCGGAAGGCTAGACGAGGGGCGGGCCCTTGGAGACTCCCCGCCGGCCCCGCTCCCAGGTGACGCCCCGCACGGTGTGGACGGTGGCGTCGCACGTGCTGGCACTGGTGGCCGTGCTGTGGCTGCTGACCCGGGTGTGGACGGTGTTGTCCTGGGTGATGGTGGCCCTGTTCCTCGCGCTGGCGGCGCATCCGCTGGTGCGCTGGATGGAGCGGCACCAGGTGCGCCGCGGCGCGGCGGTGTTCTCCGTGGCCCTGCTGGGGTTGGGCCTGCTCTCGGCGCTGCTGATGACCCTGGTGCCGATGCTCCTCGAGCAAGGGCTCGCGCTGGTGCGGGCCGCACCCGACTACATCGACCGGCTCCAGCACCTGTCGTGGGTGGAGAAGCTGGACGAGCGCTATGACGTCGTCGACCGTGTCTCCGCGGAGCTGCGCCAGCACATCCCCATGGCCCCCGGGCCCGTCATCGGAGTGGTGACGAACCTGCTGCAGAAGCTGGCGGCCGTGGTGACCATCTCCGTGCTGACGGTCTTCTTCCTGCTGTTCGGCCCGGACCTGTTCGACAAGACCCTGCAGTGGGTGGAGCCATCACGCCGCGAGCACTGGCGCGGCCTCGCGCACGAGATGCACCGCACGGTGGGCGGCTACGTGGCGGGAGCGTTCCTCATCTCGTTCATCGGCGGGGTGGTGACGGCGGTGTCCACGCTGCTGCTGGGCGTGCCCTACTTCATGGCCCTGGGCCTGGCCATGGCGGTGCTGGGGCTCATCCCCTTCATCGGCTCCACCCTGGGCCTCTTCCTGGTGGCGGGGACGACGTTCGCCTCGGTGGGAATGAAGGAGGGCTTCATCGCGGTGGGCATCTTCGTCGTCTACCAGCAGGTGGAGGGCAACCTGCTGCAGCCCCTCATCCAGCGCCGGACGTTGAAGATGAATCCGCTGCTCATCGCCCTGGTGATGCTGGTGGGCACCGCACTGGCGGGCCTCCTCGGCGCGCTGCTGGCACTGCCCATCGCTGGCGCGGTGCAGGTGATTCTCGAGGACCGGCTGGCGCGGCTGCACGAGCAATGGCGCACCGGCAAGGACGGAGTGACCCGCGTCATCCTCGCCCCCGAGGACCAGGGAACCCGCCCACGGCCCCCCGCCGAGCCTCCCTTGATTCAACACTGAGTCCGCTCCCCTCTCCTGACGAGAGGGGAGCTCGGACAAGCGGCGATGCGGCTCAGCGCCTGCCGCGCGCGGCGGCCTTCTTCGCCGGGGCCTTCTTGGCAGCGGTCTTCTTGGCCGGAGCCTTCTTCGCCGGGGCCTTCTTGGCAGCGGTCTTCTTGGCCGGAGCCTTCTTCGCGGCGGCCTTCTTGGCCGGGGCCTTCTTCGCTGCCGCCTTCTTGGCCAGAGCCTTCTTGGCCGGAGCCTTCTTGGCCGGAGCCTTCTTCGCGGCGGCCTTCTTGGCCGGAGCCTTCTTCGCGGCGGCCTTCTTCGCCGGAGCCTTCGCGGCCGCCTTCTTGGCCGGAGCCTTCTTCGCGGCCGCCTTCTTGGCCGGAGCCTTTGCCGCCGCCTTCTTGGCCGGAGTCTTCGCGGCAGGAGCTTCCGCAGCCGCCTTCTGGGCCGGAGCCTTCGCGGCGGCCTTCCTCGCCGGAGCCTTCGCACCAGCCGTGGACGTGGTGCCGCCAGTCATCGTCATCGTGGCGACGTTCGCCACGGCGACAGCCGTCTTCGCGGCCCCCTGCGCGACTTCGGCAGCCGTCTCCACGGCGTCCTGAGCCACGGCAGCAGCCTTCTTCACCGCACTCCGAATACGGGTCACGGGCGCGGGCTGCACCTCGGGAGCCGCCTGCCGGAGCTGCACCACCCGGCGCTCGGCCGCCGCGACCACAGGCTTCCGCAACTCCTCGTCGGCCTCTTCCTCTTCGGCCTCTTCCTTGCCCTCTTCGGCCTCTTCCTTGCCCTCTTCGGCCTCTTCCTTGCCCTCTTCGGCCTCTTCCTTGCCCTCTTCGGCCTCTTCCTTGCCCTCTTCGGCCTCTTCCTCTTCGGCCTCCTCCTCCTCGCCCTCTTCGGCCTCTTCCTCCTCAGCCGCCTCCTCGCCCTCTTCGGCCTCTTCCTCCTCGCCCTCTTCGGCCTCCTCCTCGCCCTCGTCGGCCTCTTCCTCCTCAGCCGCCTCTTCTTCCTCCTCCGACTCCTCCTCGGCCGCCGCCTTCGGACGCGCGTCCTCGTCGTACTCCACGGACAGGTCGCTCAGCGCCCCCTGCACCGCCGAGAGCGCACGCGCGAACGTCCTGTCGCCGAACTCCTCCACCTCGGCCGGAGGCACCAGCACCTCGAGCATCGTCTGCAGCGTCCGGTACAGCCGCAGCTCGCGCTTCTCGGTCTCCCAGGTGCCGTAGATCCAATCATCCCCCGACAGCGGCTCCGCCCAGCCAGGCAGGGGACTGTCGGCCTGCTCCACCATCGCCGACTTGCGCGCGGCGAAGAGCTGCCGGTGCGGCCCCTTCACCCCGATGCGCCACACTCCCGCGGCCGGCAGGCTCTCCAGCTTCAGCCGCGTCTTCTCCAACACGCTCGGCGCACCCTCGGGACCATGCAGCGGAAACAGCGTCACCTCCCCCTGGAGCTCACCGCCGTCGAACGTCCGGTACAGCGTGCCGAGTTCCTCGGGGAAGGGCACCCCGCACTCGGTCTCCGCCCTCCGGACATCCTCGGCGCCCACTCCGGCCGCCGTCCGCTTCGCCGACTTCTGAAGTCCCTCCAGCCACTCGTACATGTCCCCTCCGTCGAGGGCCCCAACTTATGGCGCCCGGGGCCTGCTGCGCAGTGTGCCTCGTCGGATATTGTGCACCGCCACGGCCCGCGCGGGCAGCCTTTCCGCACTCCGCAGCCGCCAATTCCGTATGGATTCCGCCATGAATTCAACCCACGGGACTTCCCACCCCCATCCCTTTCCTGGAGCCTCCATGCCCCTCGTCCGCGCCCTCCTGCTGCTCCCCCTCGCCCTGTCCCTGATCGCCTGCGGCCCCAGCCACGAGGGCACCGTGACCTACGAGGTGAAACTCGATGCCGCTGGCGTGATCGGCGGCACCATCAACGACAGCCTCCACCTGGACTCCACGAACGACCAATGGACGGCCTTCCTGTCCCAGGCCCGCTCCACCCTGGGCGAGGCTCCCTCGCGTTTCGAAGTCACCCAGGCGCGCCTGCAGCTGAATGTCACGAAGTCGAAGAACGTGGGCATGATCCAGGACGTGCTCTCCGGTGACGTGGCGGCCTTCCTGCGCACCAGCGAGACCGGTACCCAGGTGGACATCGCCACCCTCCAGAACCCCCGGGGCAGCGCCCAGCTCGACATGGACACCACCCGCAACGCGCTGGAGTCCCTGGACGCCAACCTGGCCCGGGGCGACTTCCTCCTCGGGCTGCGCGGAGGCACCACCCGCACCTCCTCCAGCGACTTCGAGGCCGTCATCACCCTCACCCTCGACATCACCGCCCGCTGACCGGCACTCCAGGGTCCCCCTCCCCGGCCGGAAGAGCCTCGCCCGGCCGCCTGCCCTCCCCTGGCCTCTCCACCCCTCCCGAGCCCAGCTTCCCCGAAAAGGTTCGAAAGGAGTGGGTCACATGAAGCGCTCGTGGGGACGGTGGGCAGTGCTCGGCTCGATGGCGATGGCCCTGGGGTTGGGGGGCCCGGCGATAGCACAACCCCCGTCCCACAAGACGGGGGACATCAAGGCGGACCAGGCCCACCGCGTGGGAATGATGATGGTCGCGGACGGCGCGCCGGCCTTCCTCGCACAGCTCCGGGCCATCAACGAATCGGAGATCGCCCTTGGCGAGCTCACCGTGCAGAAGGCAGCCAATCCCGCCGTGAAACAGTTCGGCGAGCACATGGTGAGCGACCACCGGACGACCAACCAGCAGCTCCTGGACTTCGCGAAGCAACGCAACCTCCAGCTCCCTGCCCGGCTCCAGCCCACCAACGACGTACAGACCCGCCTCATGAACGCCACCGAGGCCAGCAAGGCGAAGCTCACGGTGCTGGCGCCTCCCCTCTATGACCAGGCGTACCTGGCTTTCCAGGTGGCCAACCATGACGAGGCCATCCAGCTCGTGATGCTCGGCCGGCAGCAGTACCCCGAGCTCGCGCCACTGCTGGACAAACTGCTCCCCAAGCTGCGCGAGCACCGGGACCGGGCCTACCAGTTGCTCGGCCAGTCCCAGCCCCAGGCCCAGGCCGGACAGCCACAACCGGAACCCCAGCAGCCGGCCCAGCCCGCGCAGCGTCAGGCCCGCCCGCCCGCAGGGGAGCGCCGCTGAGCCACCCTGGCGCCCGCTTCCCCGGTTGAAGCGGGCGCCTGGTGCCGTTAGTCACGGGGGCATGTCACATCCCGTGAGCTACGACGCGACGACGGAGAACTTCGACGCGCTGGTGTTGGAGCCGAAGGACGAGCTGGTCGTGGTGGACTTCTGGGGACCCGGCTGCCCCAACTGCGACATCTACGCGGCCGCCGAGCCTTCCCTGCTCTCCGAGCTCGAGGGCGCCCGCATGCGCGTGGTGAAGGTGAACGCGTACGAGCACGAGGAGCTGGCCCGGCGCTTCGGCCTCTTCGGCATCCCCACCTTCCTGCTGTTCCGCGACGGCAAGCTGCTCGGGAAGATGAGCCAGTACTACGGGCGCGAGTACTGGCTCGGCGTCATCCGCGACCACCTGCCCAGCGCCTGACTAGCGGCGCAGCTCGGGGAAGGGCGAGGTCGGCGAGCTGTAGCGCCCGGTCACCATGGACCAGCGCACGTTGCCGTGGATCCACGCCTTCATCCCCTCCACGTACGAGAGGACACGCGGATCCACCGGCCCCTGCTCCAGCAGCGCCTCCTCGCACGCGAGGAACGCGTCCGTGTCCGCGTTGATGACACCGATGGCCGCGTGAATGGACGCCTCCAGCCCCAGCCGCTGGTTGACCCGCAGCACGTGCACGAAGTTGTTCGGGTTGCGGTGCCAGAGGACCTCCTTCTCGAAGGAGAACAGGTCGTTGGTCAGCCCCACCACCCGCGCGCACAGGTGCCGCAGCCGCTGGACGAGCGGCTGCTGGAAGAGCGCCTCGGGCAGCTCCTGCCCCTCGTGCGCGAACTCCACCAGGTCCAACGCCGTGTACATCGCCGAGTCCATGGAGCGCTGCTCGATGTAGGGCTCGAGCTCGGGCACGGTGCCCGCCGCCCAGTGACGCGCCGCCGGGAGCGTGCCCCGGTAGAGGTAGTCCTCCACGTCCCGGGTGAAGCGCTCCAACCACACCTCGCTCGCCAGACTGCCCATGCGCTCGCGCAGGTGGCGGGTGAAGCGCTCCAGCGGCGTCGCCCGCGCGCGCAGGGGGCCTCCGCGCAACACCTTCAGACAGGACTCCACGTACTCCTGGAGGTACTCCGGACGCTGGCCCACCTCCTCCTGCTCGTCGGCCTGGTCATCGAAGAGGAACAGCCACACGTGCCAGTCGTTGCAGACCTCCAGCCGCTCCCGCGTGCCCCGCGGATAGGTGTAGGCCGTGAGCAGGCCGAACTGGCTCGCGTCGAAGCGCCTCACCGCCGGCTGAACCCTCGGCAACAGCTTCACCGCCAGCACCCGCGTCCGCGTGGCCCGGTCAATCGCCCTCGCGTGCAGGCTCGGCTCCGAGCTCCAGGACACGGGCAGCCTCAGTGTCGACAGGCTGGGCCCGCGCAGCAGCGTCTCCTCTTGCGACGGGGGAAACGCGGCGAAACCGGACGGGAGAACGGAAAGCATCGGAACCTCGAGGCGGGCGGGGGGACCCTGGGAGAGACTCTCGGGCAGTGAGACTATAATGCTGAACCAACACTGTAAAACAGATTCCATTTTCTCATGGTAAGCCCGTATTCAGGGCCTCCATGAGAGCGCCAGGAACTCATTCCCGCCTCAGTGTACCCTGGTGTCGCACTTTGTCGCTATTCGGGGGACTCATTTCCTCAATCACCGGGAGCGCTAGAGAGCTGACGGCGGGTGTGGGTGGCGGCAACCCGAAGAGGAGTCACGGGCCTCCCGCTGTCAGGCACTGAAAGGAAGGTGCGCGCGTTCAGTCCATCAGGATGCGGCGGCCACCATCCTCCGAGGCCAGGGCCGCCGAGAGGATGCGCTGCACCGTGGCCGCCTCCTCCACCGAGGCCAGCTCCGCGTCCACCCGTGGCGGCTGCCCGAGCATCCCGAGGAAACGCCGCGCCGTCTCCACATGGGCCTGGGCCCAGGGCTCGCGCTCGCCAGGCCGGGGCTCCAGTCCGGGTGACAGATCCCTCCACGCACCGGACTCGAAGCAGCGCACCGGCGAGACACACCACCCCTCGCGCGCGGGGATGAAGCCGCCGGAGAAGCCCGCCTCCCAGTCCTCGCCCAGCAGGGACCAGCCGCCGTGCAGCCCCGGCTCCGGACTGGCCGCGTGCGTCAGCACCAGCACCGCCCCGCTGGAGAGCCCCACCTGGAGCGCCGCCGTGTGCACCGGCCGGCCCGACAACGACGCCTGCACCCACGTGGGCGAGGCCCCCGTCAGCCACAGCACCGCGTCCAGCAGGTGCGAGACGCCTCCGAAGTCCGCCGAGCGCCCCACGCGGGCCCCGGGCTCCAGCGCCTCCGTGGGGACGAAGCCGTTGCGCACCGTGATGACCAGGTGGTGTGCCCTGTGCTCCCCCAGCCACGCCCTCAGCGCCCGCAGCGGCGGCAACATCCGGTAGGGGAAGTTCACCACGCAGGGACGCTTCGCGTGCCGGGCCCGCTCGACCAGGGCCGCGGCGTCTTCATGGGTGAGCGCCAGCGGCTTCTCGCAGAGCACCGCGCACCCCGCGTCCAGCGCCGCCTCCACGTGCGCCCGGTGCAGCGCGTCCGGGCTCGCCACCACCACAACGTCCACCGCCGCGCACAGCTCGCGGACGTCCGCCGTGGCCAGGGCGATGCCTTCCCGGTCCGCCACCTCGCGCGTGTGCGCCTCGTGCTGGCCGCACAGCGCCACCACCTCGGCCCCCGCCGCGCGGAAGGCCCCGACGTGCATCAGCCCCCACTTCGTTCCGATGACGCCGATACGCATGCGCTATCCGCCGCAGCCGATCCGCTGCGTCCCGATGATGATGTCGTCGTACCAGAGCTCGTCCTGCTCGCCGTGGTACGTCTCGAAGCCGAACCACGCCTTCCCATACTGCGGCGACCAGGTGCTCAGGTTCTTGTTCCAGTTCGTCGTGTGCAGGCCCGAGACCTCGTTCCCGTCGAACCACACGCGCAGCTCGTGCCGCGCCCCATCGAAGAGCGCCTCCACGCAGTGCCACTTCCCCGCCTGGAGCTGGATGCCCTGCGAGGGCTGGCCCCACGGGCCCGAGAGCACCTCGTACTCCGTGCCCGGATGGATGAGGTTCGCCTCGAGCACGTACTGGTGGAAGCCGATGCGCACCATGCGCTGGTTGTCCGCCGAGCCTCCTCCGAAATACGTGCTGTGCCCCTCGCCCATCCCGTTCTTCGAGCGCAGGAAGACCCGCGCGTAGAAGCTGTTGTGCTGCGGCGGGAAGGGCGCCGTGGTCGAGAACAACACCGAGCGGTAATTGCCCGTGCCGGTGCCGTTGACGTACACCGACTTCGAGCCCGAGTGCGCCTGCGAGCTGTCGATGGCGATGTGGCCCTTCTGCTCGAAGATCTGGACCTGCCACGTGGACGCATTGGGCACACTCCCCAGCGCTCCCCCCTCGAAGTCGTCACAGAGCAGCACGCCATCCACGCCACACGCGCGCACTCCCGGCCCCGTGCCGGGTAACGAGGGGTTGGGGGCGTTCGGGTCACAACTCCAGGACACTCCGAGGGCACAGAAGAGCCACAGCCACGAGCCACGCCGTTGATTCATGGTCACCACGCCTTGTGGGTCAGGGGGCGCTCAGCCTAGCGCCTCGTGCACCCGGGTGGAGCGGAGACGTCCTCGGGTGGGAACCCGGGATGCCCGGCGGGAGATGCGGACAGTGTGGCCACCTACTCCCTGTGTCCTCGCTGTTTCCCTGTGTCCTCGCTGTCGCCCCGGCCTGCTTCCGGCTGCGGTCTCCTCCTCCCGGCGATACATTCCGCCCTCCGTTTCCCCGCTGTTTCCCCCAAGGAGTCGTCTTGAGAATCGCCGCATTCACCCTCATGGCCGCCCTGGGCGCGGCCGGTTGCTCCCATTCGACCATGACGAAGCCCGAGCCCTCCGCCTCCGTCCAGGCCGAAACCCGCAAGCCCATTCCTCCTCCCGAGGGCTCCAAGCTCGTCTCGGGAACACTCGAGGCATTCAACGCCGCCTGCTCCGCCGACCTGGAGCGCGCCCGGGCTCGAATCGCCTCCCTGAAATCCCTCGAGGCCTCCGATGGCCGCGCCATCCTCGAGGCTTATGACGAGGCCACCGCCGCGCTCGGCGCCTCGCTCAACCGCTCCAGCCTCACTCGCGAGGTCCACCCTCAAGCCGCCTTCCGCGACGCCGCCCGCGCCTGCGAGCAGAAGGCCGATGCCCTCAACGTCGACATCTCCCAGGACCGTGGCGTCTATGACGCCCTGTCCGCCGTGGACCTCTCCCAGGCCGATGCCCCCACCCGCTACTGGATGGAGCGCACCCTGCTCGAGTTCCGCCGCGCCGGCGTGGACCGCGATGACGCCACCCGCGCGAAGGTGAAGGCCCTCAACGAGGAGATCCTCAAGCTCGGACAGACCTTCACCCAGAACATCTCCGAGGACGTGCGCAAGGTGGAGCTGGACCCGAAGGAGCTCACCGGCCTGCCCCAGGACTTCATCGACAGCCACAAGCCGGGAGCCAACGGGAAGGTGGTCATCACCACCAACTACCCCGACTACTTCCCCTTCATGACGTACGCCCGCGATGGCAAGGCGCGCGAGAAGGTGTGGCGCACCTACCGTCAGCGTGCCCACCCGAAGAACCAGCCGGTGCTCGAGCAGCTCATCGCGAAGCGCCACGAGCTGGCCACGCTGCTGGGCTACCCCACCTGGGCCGCCTTCGTCACCGAGACGAAGATGACGCGCACCCCGCAGGTGGCCGCGGACTTCATCGACAAGGTGGCCGCCACCGCCGAGCAGCGCGCGAAGCAGGAGTACGCGGACCTGCTCGCCCGCAAGCAGAAGGACGATCCCAAGGCCACCACCGTGGAGCCGTGGGACCAGGACTACTACGAGGACCGGCTCAAGGCGGAGAAGCTCGGCTTCGACTCGCAGGCGATGCGGGCCTATTTCGAGTACGGGCGCGTGAAGCAGGGCGTGATGGACATCACCTCGCGCATGTGGGGCATCACCTACGTGCCGGTGAAGGACGCGGCGGTGTGGCACCCGGACGTCGAGGCCTATGACGTCATGGAGAACGGCGCGCTGCTGGGCCGCATCTTCCTGGACATGCACCCGCGGGAGGACAAGTACAAGCACGCGGCGCAGTTCGACCTCGTGGCGGGCCAGGCCGGCAAGCGCTACCCGGAGGGCGCGCTGGTCTGCAACTTCCCGCGTACGGGCGCGCTGATGACGCAGGACGAGGTGGAGACGTTCTTCCACGAGTTCGGCCACCTGCTGCACCACGTCTTCGGCGGCCGCCAGCAGTGGAAGGGAATCACGGGCATCGCCACCGAGTGGGACTTCGTCGAGACGCCCTCGATGCTGCTGCAGCAGTGGGCCACCAACCCCTCCATCCTCCAGCAGTTCGCCCGCCACCATGAGACGGGCGAGGTGATTCCGGCCGCGATGGTGGCGAAGCTCCGGGCCTCGAAGGAGTTCGGCAAGGGCCTGTGGACGCGCCGGCAGATGTTCCTGGCGGCGGTGTCGCTGGACTACTACTCGCGCGCGCCGGGCTTCGACACCACGGAGGCGCTCAAGAAGCAGCAGGAGAAGCTCAGCCCGTTCCGCCACGAGTACCGTGACGGCACGCACTTCCAGCTCGCCTTCGGGCACCTGGAGGGGTACTCGGCCGCGTACTACACGTACGTGTGGTCGCTCGTCATCGCCAAGGACCTGGAGACCGAGTTCCAGAAGAACGGCTACCTGGATACGGCCACCACGATGAAGTACCGCAAGACGGTGCTCGAGCCCGGTGGCTCCAAGCCCGCCGCGGAGCTGGTGAAGGACTTCCTCGGCCGGCCCTACGGCTTCGAGGCCTACCGCGCCTACATCGACGCGCAGTAGGAGTTCCTGGGGCGAAGCCCTATGCCGAGGCTTCGCCCCAACGCTGACGGGCCAACGCCAGCGTCCGGGCGTTCTCGGGCACCTGGCGCAGGAAACGCTCGCGCGCCTCGGGCTCGGGAAAATCGCTGGCGCGGGCCCTCACGCACCGCAAGGCCTTGCGCAGGGCCTCCTCTCCCGCACTCGCATCCCCCTGCGCGAAGCAGGCTTCCGCCAGCGCCAGGTGCATGGCCACCGCATGTACCCCCTCGTTGCGCATCCCCTCCAATTCCTGTACGCCCAACTCCGCCACCTCCCGTGCCTCCGCGGCGCGTCCCTGGGCACGCAGGATGCCACTGAGGACCGTGCGTGCGTAAGTCATGTAGACCCGGAACGGCGCCAGGAGCTCACACGCCTTGCGTGCCAGGGATTCGGCTTCGCTCAGCGCGCCACCCGCCGCCTTCATCCGCGCCAGCAGGGCGTGGCTCACTTCTGACACGATGAAGTAGGTGCGCGCCCCCTCCACCACCTCGAGCGCCAAGGCGTGTGCCTCCTGCCGCTCTCCCTCCTCGGGACTGTCGGCCAGCACCAGGCTCAAGTGCAACAGGGCCCCCTCCACCAGGGAATGATGCTCCGCACGCCTGGAGGTCGCCAACACATCGCGCAGCACCTCCACGGCTCGCGGCAGTTCTCCCATCGCAGCCAGGCTGAGCCCTGACAGGGTCTGCATCACAAGCGCGTTGCGCTCCGAGCCCACCGCGCTGAAATCCCGCTCCCCCTGCTCGGCCAGCTTGACGAGCCGCCACGGACAGGCCTCGAAATAGTAGGAGGCGTGGCCCTTCAACATGCTGGCGACTCCCCGCGCCAGGGGAGAGTGGTCCATCACGTCGGCACCCACCTCCATGAGCCGCTCGAGCAGCGCTTCCACCTTCCGCCGCTCGCCGGAGAAGACGAACACAGCGCCCATGAAGGCGATGGCCTCGATATAGGCCTCGACCGCCTTGGGCTCCGGTATGGTACGCAGCAGCATCTCGCCCAGCCTGGCTGTCAGGTCCGGACGCATGGAACTGGAGCTGCCGAAGATCAGGCTGCCCATCAACCTGCACCACAACGGGCTGCCCGCCTCGAGTCCGGCCAACGCCGGGATGCCCAGCTCCAGGGCATTGGGCATCTGAGCCCTCCAGAAGAACACCACGGACTGGAGCGCCCGCAGCCGGGCGAGGTCCTCCCCACTCACACCACAGGCCACGGCCGCCTCCACGCACCGCAGCGTCTCCTGCACGTTGCTGCGCGCGAAGAGCCGCTCGGCGGCCTGGGTGTAGAAGTAGGCGGCACGCTCCAATTGCTGCCCCCACTGGAAGTGCGTGGCGAGCACCAGCGCATCCGGCTCTCCCATCCGCGCCAACCAGTCCCCCGCACGCTGATGGCCCAGGGGCCGCTGACTCTCGGGCACCAACCCGTAGGCCGCGTCCCGCACCAGCGCGTGGCGGAACCGGTACTCGGTGGCGGTGGCGAAGTGGCTGTCGGGCAGCGGCTCGATGACCTCCTGCTCCACCAGCAGCCGCAGGTGCTGCTCCAACTGGGACGGCTCCGCTTGTGGGCCCAACAGCGCTCCCACGCCCTCCAACCAGAAGGCACGGCCGAAGATGCTCGCGGCCAACAGCACCTGACGCTCCCCCTGCCCCATCCGCAGCAGGCGCGCCTGCAATACCGCCAGGACCGTCTCCGGAGCCTCCTTCCCGCGCCCTTCCGCCGCCATGCGGATGAGCTCCTCCAGGAACAGGGCATTGCCGTCCGATTGCTCCACCGCCCGCTGCACCACGGACTCGGGCACCCGCGGCCCCAACACTTCACGCACCAGCCGGGCACACGCCTTGCCGCTCAACCCCTGGAGCGGTAACTCCTGCAGGCGCCTGGCCCACAGTCCCGGGAAGAGCTCCTTCACCTCGGGCCGGGCCAGCGCCAGCACCAGGAAGGGCTGCCCGGCCAGGTCCCGCAGCAGCCCGTCCACCAGCGTCACCGTCAACGCATCGCCCCAGTGCAGGTCCTCCAGCACCAGCAGCACCGGCTGGTGGGCACACTCGGCCGTCAGGAAGGCCCCCAGCGCCCGGCCCACCTGCGCGCTCATCAGCCGCGGGTCGCCTCGCGCCGCACGCAGCCGGGGACTGTCCTCCTCGGGGAAGGGGATGGCGCACAGCTCGCCCAGGAACTCCACCGCCTCCTGGGCCTTCGCCTCGGACAGGTGCAACGCCACCCGCTGGTACAGCTGAAGCCGTTTCTCCTCCAGGCTCCCCCCCTGCCCCACCGCGCACAATCTCCGCAGCGCCTGACCCAGCAAGCAGTACGAGGCCCCAGTGCTCATCGGGTCCCCGCGCCCCAGCAGCACCAGCGGCGGCTGTTCCTTGCCCTCCAGTCGGCGGAGGAATTCGTGGCGCAGCCGGGACTTGCCCGCACCGGGTGAAGCCGTCACCAACAGGGCCCGGGCGGCGGAATCCTCCACACACGTGGTGAAGGTGAAGTCGAGCAGTGCCAATTCCTGCTCCCGGCCCACGCAATGGGTGGGCTTGCCCAACAACGGCCGGGAAGCATCGGCATTCAGCTGCTCACCTTGCAGGATGAACGTGCCCGAATCGGAGCGGGAGAGCTGGAAGCCCGCCCCGAGCAGCCCCGCCGTGACATCGTCCATCAACACGCAGGCGGAAGGAGCGCTCTCGAGCTGGCGCAGCAGCCGCCCCGCCCGGTCCATGGCCTCGCCCACCGGCATCCGCTCGCCGAGCACGCCCAGACCCATGGTCAACACCACCGCGGCTTCCGGCCAGCGCTCCTTCAGGGTGAGGGCACAGCGCGCCGCGAGGGCCGCCTGGTCCGTGGCCGTGCCGCGCTCCAACACCACCGTGGCCACCAGCGAGCCATCCGCCAGCAGTTCCACCTGGGCACCGCGAAAGGACGCCAGCTCCGTGCGCAGCGAGTCACGCAGCGCGAGACCCTGGTCCCAATCCGCCGTCTCCTCGCGCGACCTGGCATCGAGCGACACCAGGAGGACACTGACGAGCGTCTGCTCGGCCTGGGGCCCGCTGTCGAAGCGTGGCTCCGTCCCGGCCCGCGGCGGCAACAGCTCGGGAACCGACTCCAACTCCCCGAGCGCTTTCAACAGGCTGGAGGCATCCGGCAACCTCCGCCGCGGATCCTTCGCCAACATCTGATCCACCAGCACCTGCACGCCCGCGGGCAGGCCCGGGCGCAACGTCTTCAGACGCGCTGGCTCGGCGTGCAGAATCTTGGCCAGTGTGGCCGCGAAGTGCGGCGCCGCGAAGGGGGGCTTCCCCGTGAGGCACTCATACAGCACACACCCCAGTGAGAAGATGTCCGCCGCCGGAGGAATCTCCGGCGCACTGGAGGCCTGCTCCGGTGCCATGTACCCCGGCGTCCCCACCACCGTGCCCGTCCCCGTCACCACCGTGAGTGCGACATCGCGGGCCAGACCGAAGTCCAGCAACACCACGTCTTCGGGCCGGCCCCCTCTCAGGAGGAGGTTGGAGGGTTTGAGGTCGCGGTGGACGATGCCTCGTTGATGAGCCGTGGCGAGCGCCTCCGCGGCCCGGCGCACCAGGGACAGCGTTTCGGGCAGGTCGAGCGGCTGGCGGGCCAGGCGCCGTGACAGGTCCTCCCCTTCGAGCCACTCCATGGCCAGATAGGGTTGGCCCGCTTCGATGGAGCCATGCGCCACATAGGAGACGATGCCGGGGTGACGCAGTTCGGCCAGCAGCACGGCCTCCCGGTTGAAGCGGTAGGCGATTTCCGGTGAGGTGACGCCATGCAGCAGCTTGAGGGCGACTGTCCCGCCGGTGGAGGAATCGACAGCGCGATAGACGAAGCCCATTCCTCCACGGCCCGCCAGGGATTCGAGAATGAAGCGGCCAGCAATGACCGTGCCCTTTGGCAGGGTCCCGGGTGGGTTGGCGGGTGAAAGGGCGGTCTTGTCGTCCATGGATATGCGGCTGTTCTCCGCTGGCAATCATATCCACGGCTTCGTTCATGCCCGAAGCCCCTTGTCCGCCGCGTAGGTAGCACCGCTGGTGCAAAATCCTACGCTGTGGGCTCGTCCAGAAGCGCTCGAGTCACGCCCGGTGGCGCCAGACCGGCCGCCAAGCTGATGAAGGACCTGCTCGGCCGGCCCTACGGCTTCGAGGCCTGCCGCGCCTACATGGACGAGCAGTAGACATCCGCACCGGGCCCACGCCTCATGTCAGGAGTGGACCCCCTTCCCCGTCGTCTCTCGACCCCCGCTGAAGAAGGCCGTGACGGAATGACCATCGAGCACCTGACTCCCACCGACCTCGAAGCCCGTAAGGCACGTGCCATCACCGCGGCGACGAGCGCGGGCCGTGCACTTGGACTCGAGGTGACCGACCCGAAGGTCCTGCATGACGTGTTCTCCGTCGTCGTGCACCTGGCACCATCACCCGTGGTGGTTCGCGTCCCCGTGGTGCTGCCGCCCGGACGAGACGTAGCCTCAGTGGCCGCCCGTCAGGCGCGAGAACTGGCCGTGGTTTCCTGGCTGGCCGACCGGGGGCTCCCGATCGTGCGCCCCAGCCCCCTCGTCCCCCGAGCGCCCGTGCAGCGGGACGGCCTCTCGATGACGTTCTGGGAGTTCGTGGAGGTCGACGCATCGCGCCAACCAGACTTCATCGCCGAGGCGGCACTCGCGGCCGGCCTGCATGCGGCACTGCGCGACTACCCGGGCGAGCTCCCGTTCCTCTCCCCTATGACAGCGGTGCCCACCTTCCTCGCGCGCCTGGAGGAGAACCCCGGGTTGATTGCACCCGCCGACCTCGAGCGGGCTCGGAGCGAGTGGGCTGTGCTCGGGCCCGTGCTCTCGTCGCGCGAAGGCTTCGCCAAGGCGTTCCCGAACGCCGGCATCCAGCCGATCCACGGCGATGCACCGTCTTACAACATCCTCCGCACGGCCTCGGGCGTGCGCTACGCGGACTTCGAGGAGGTGACCCTCGGCCCGGCGGAATGGGATCTCGCGTTCCTCGGCCCGGAGGGGGCCGCTGTCTATAACGAGGCGGCGGCACGGACGGGCGTGAGGCCACTCGATCCAGCGGTCCTGCGCGTCATGGAGACCGCGGGGATGCTTCAGATGGCCGCCTGCCACGCCCTCGTGCCACAACTGCCGATGCTGGCGGAGGGGCTCGCGCCCGCGCTCCAGCGCTGGCGGACGATGCCGTTCGCGGGCGGGTTGGGCTGAGCGGTCGGTGAGCGTGTCCCCACCCCAAGCCAGCGGAAGCAAGTCCGTTCAGGGGTGCGCTTGCAGGAGCACGGGGCGCCTCCCGGGCGCGCTCTTCACAGACTTGTCCAACTGTTGGACAAGTCTGGCGAGACCGTGCCCGGAGCGGCCGCGTGAGGGCGTCAGCCGTTGTTGTTGTTATTATTGTTGTTATTGTTGTTATTATTGTTGTTGTTGCTCTGTCTGGCTTCGCCCGGGCGCTGGTTGCCCTCGGGCTCCCCGGGGCCGCCGGGCATGGCCAACATGAGGCCCGCCGTGCCCATCATGACGAGATGCCCGGAGCGCGAGTAGGCCTGTGGATCGATGATGGAGAGCTTCTTGCGGTCGCACCAGATGGTCTGGTTCTCCGTCACCTGCGGCAGCGAGAAGCTCCTCGTGAGCTGCTCCCCCGCATAGCAGTGGATATTGGCCCGGCTGTAGATGGCGTGAGGCTTCGGGGCCTCCTCCGTCAGCAGCCAGTTCACCAGCCACTCCTCGATCTGCGTCCGGGCGGGGCCGTCCTCCAGCCGCAAGGCATTCAGGAAGCACTCCACCGTGTGCGCGGTTCGCGCCATCTCCTGGGGATTCACGCTGGGATTCCTTCCTCAGGGCACATAGTAGAACTCGAAGTTCTGGAACGGCAGGTTGATGGCCTGGATGTGGTAGAACGCGTTGTTCTTCTGCTTTTGATAGTGATACTCGCGCAGGTACTGCGTCGTGACGAAAAGGTTGTTCGTCACCCCCGGCAGGTACAGCCCGCGATGCAGGTGGAGGACGCCCCCCAGGTCCGCCATCACGTACTCCTCCCCCAGCGTGTCACTGGGCTCCAGGCACTGGAAATGGAGCTGGTACGTGAACAGGTGCTCCTGCTTCGTGCGCTTCTCGTCTCCGTAGACCACCGGCGTATCCCGCAGCATCTGCAGGTACAGCGTGTTGCGGATGGGCTCCGGGCACGCCTTCTGGAAGACGTCCCGGCGCACGTGGAGCCGCAGCCGGTCTTCCTTCGTCAACGTGAACAACGAGCGCTCGCGCTTGAGCAGCTGCGATGAAAGCGGGAGCCGCTCGTCCCCCATCTCCAGCACGAAGGCCTCACTGGAGTAGAGGGCCTTCAACGTCTCGTCCTCCTCGATCAAGGCGAGGAGCGTGTTCTTCTCCTGGTACAGATCGTTCGGCAGCAGCACCCCGGGCTTCGGAGCAGGCGCCTCCGCGAAGGCGAGCCGCGGGTGCATGTTGCGGGCGTACCACCGCGCGTAGTCCTGCTGCGCCTCGGGCGGGTCCGCTGGAAACGAGCGCGGGTGGTCCGTGTAGATGGCCTTCTGCAGATCGCACGTGTACGACTTCGCGCTCTTCATCTGCAGCTTCACCGCGGGGCAACCCGTCCTGCACAGGCGCAGGTGGCCGCAGCTCTGGCAGCTCGCGTCGAAGCCGTGGGCCTGGTGCAGCGCGCTCACCTTCCGGGCCCCCGTGGCGAGAATCTGCTCGACGGAGTCGGTGAACACGTTGCCGTAATGGAGCTCCTCGAGCCCCTGGCCCCGCACGCACGAGTACACGGAGCCATCGCTCTGCAGCAGGAAGAAGCGCTCGCCGCAATTGAAGGCACTGGTGCAATAGGACGGCTTGAACTCGTCGAACCAGTGGCGGCGCAGCCCCTCCTCGAGCTCCGTGCCCGAAAAGGCCTCGTTCAGCGCCCGGTACAGCTCCATCTGCTTCGCGGGCGAGGCCTGCGTCAGCGCCGTCTTGCCCTTGCTCGCCTCATGCGATTCGTTGAGCTCCGACTCGAACGCGAACATCACGTTGAACCGGTTCATGTCGAAGCCCAGCTCTCGATGGATGAACCAGATGTCCTCGATGATGGCCGGGATGTCCGCCAGGTGCTCCTCGCACAGGGTGGCGGAGATCTTCTTCGCGTGCGGATAGCGCGCCAGCAGGCGCAGGTTGTCCAGCGTCTTGTCCAGCCAGCTCGCCCCGCCGCGCGTGGTGCGATGCTTCGCGTGCATGGACAGCGGCAGGTCGATGCTCGCGCTGATGGACACCTTGTGCTTCACGAACAAGTCATAGAGCGGCTCGAACCGGTACAGGTTCGTCTTGATGTGCGGCACGCTCTTCGGCTGCCCCAGCGCGGAGAGCGCGTCGAAGTGGCCCATGTAGTAGCCACGGATGAGCGTGAAGAGTTCCTCCAGCACCGCCGGAGGCATCGTGGTGACCTCGCCCCCGTGCAGCGAGACGTTGAAGGCGAGGACCCCGGCCGCCTCGAAGGCCTCCAGGGCGTGCCGCAACGTGGCGGTGGCGCGGGCCGCGTCCTGCTTGAGCGTTTTCCGGGTGGTCTGGTCCCCGAGATAGCAGTAGCTGCAACCGAGGTTGCAGCCCAGCGTGGGCACGTACAGCAGGTGGATGTGACGGGAGTATTCCCGCTGGGGCTTCAGCTGGAGCGCGGTCATGGCGGGGTCCACGGACTTCAGGTGCCGGTCGCGGGCAGGTCCTTCACGCCCGTGAGCACCGCCTGGGGGGCGGCGCGGCGCACGTGCTTCACGATCTTCTGTGCCACCTTCTCGAAGCGGGCCGCCTTGTTGGCCGCGATCTTGTCGGGTTTCCGGGCACCCGTCTGGAACCTGTCCTGTTCAATCACCAGCACCTTGCCCGTGGACGACTTGAGCACGAGCCGTGTCCCGGAGTCCTCCATCGAGACCTTCTGGATGTTGGCGTAGTACACGATCTTCCTGCCGCAGATGAGGTAGCGGGGCCCCACGTAGAGCCGCTTGGGCTGCTTGGAGATCACCAGGGCAGCGACCACCAGGAAGAAGCTCACGGGGAAGAAGACGAACAGCATGCCAATGGCGGCGGCCAGGACGAGTACGAGCCACATCCACCGGGCACCGCTCAAGCTCGTCGGCTCGCCATGATCGTATTTGATCAGGGCGAACTTCTTGCGATCCATGGTTGCTCCCGCGCCATCGGGGCCGAGCCTAACAACTCCCCCCGGAAGGGGCCAAATGGAGGCCGTGAGCACGCTCCCCCGCCCTCGGGAGATGGGCGGATGCCCGTGGGCCCCAGCACCCGCTGGCGCGCGGCCCCACCTTGGTGGTAGGCACCCCCCTGTTTCCGCAGGGGGTTTCATGGACAGCAGTGACGCGCTCCAACTCCGCATCCGGGCCGCCACCGAGAAGGACGTGCTGCTCGGGATGTTCTTCGACAGCTCGATGGAGAATCTCCAGCGGCAGCTGGGCCCCACGGAGGCCGAGGCCGTGCGCCGGGAGGTGTTCGGCTCGCGCAACATCGTGAGCTTCTTCCGCTACCCCGTGGCCGACCTCCTCAAGCTGGTCGACCTCGGCGTGAAGCGAAACAAGACGAGCGCGCGCAGCTACGATGACTCCATCGCCGAGTTCGGCCGCGCCGCGGTGAACTACTTCTTCGACTCACAGGCCGGCAAGATGATGTCCTTCCTGTCCGGCGACGAGCCCCACCGCCTCATGGCCAGCTCCCCCGCCGCCTACAAGGCCGTCTCCGCCTTTGGCGAGCGCGCCTATGAGCGCGTAGGCCCCCGCTCCGGCAAGCTCATCTGCCAGGGAGAGTTCCTCGGCCCGGCGTGGACCCAGGGCGTCGTGGAGCAGGCCCTCCTCAAGGCCGCCAAGGTGCATGCCCGCGCCCGCGTGGAGGTGAAGAACGCCTCCGGCAGTGACTTCATCGTCCACGTGGAATGGTGACACCATGGAAGCAAGCACCACCCCGCGAGTGAAAATCTGCTGCATCTCCAGCGTCGAGGAGGCCCACGCCGCCATCCGCGCCGGTGCCTCCGCGCTGGGGCTCGTCTCCAGCATGCCCAGCGGGCCCGGCGTCATCTCCGAGGCCCTCATCGCGGAGATCGCCGTCACCGTCCCGCCTCCCATCGGCACCTTCCTGCTCACGTGCAGCCAGGACGCACGGGACATCGTCGCCCAGCAGCGCCGCTGCCGGACCAACACCGTGCAGCTCTGCGACCGGCTCACCACCGGCACCTACGCGGACCTGCGCGGCGCCATGCCCGGCATCTCGCTCGTCCAGGTCATCCACGTCACCGGAGAGGAATCCCTCGAGGAGTCCCTGAGCGTGGCGCCCCACGTGGATGCGCTGCTGCTCGACTCGGGCAACCAGTCCCTCGCGGTGAAGGAATTGGGCGGCACCGGGCGCGTCCACGACTGGAGCATCAGCCGGCGCATCCGCGAGCAGGCGGGCGTGCCCGTGTTCCTCGCCGGCGGCCTGCGCCCGGAGAACGTGGGCGAGGCCATCCGTCAGGTGGGACCCTTCGGGCTCGACCTGTGCAGCGGCGTACGGACGGAGGGCAGACTGGACACGGAGAAGCTGGGGCGGTTCTTCACACGGTTGTGCGCTTGATGGGACTGGCCTGGTCCGGGCGCACCCGCTTCCGCCACACCGCCAGCGTGTAGTCCGCCACCGCCGCCAGCGCCGTCACCCCCACCGCCGCCACCAACGGCCGCACCAGCTTCGGCGCCACCAGCACCGACATCAGCGCCCCCAGTTGCAGCGTCGTCACCACCTTGCCCAGCATCCGCGCCTGGAACTTCACCGGGCGGAAGCTCGGGAGGAAGCGCGCCGCCACGAAGCCCACCCCCGTCGCCACGTCGCGCACCACCAGCGTGCCGAACTCCAGGGGCGTCAGCTTCCCCTCCGCCACGAAGGCCGCCAGCGCCACCATCACGAAGCCCCGGTCCGCCAGCGGATCAATCAGCGCGCCCCAGTACGACTCCAGGTGCCGGTGACGGGCGATCCACCCGTCCAGGAAATCCGTCACCGCCGCCCCCACCACCAGTCCCGCCCGGGCCAGCGGATCCTCTGTCGACACGAAGACTCCCGCCAACGGTAGACGGCTCAGCGACAGCCCGTTGAGGAGCACCAGGCTCGTTTGTCGACGCATACATCCGGAAGGTAGGAATGCCTCCCGCACCTTGCATTCCGCACCAGGAGCGGGCAACCGGCCAGGCGGTTCCCGCCCCGGATGGCCGTGCTCACTCCGCCCTGGGCTCCGGCTACGCCTGGCCGGCCGACGAGCCGTACAGCCACTTCGCTCCGCCCAGGCGCAACAGCCCCAGCCCCAGGGGCAGCAAGGCGGCCAACATCCACCAATAGCCACTGCTCGTGAGGGCCCCCACCACCAGGAGGGCCGCGGACGCCAGAAAGGGCAGCGCCGGCAGCATCACCGCCAGCTTCAGAAGGGTGCGCAACCAGTCCCTGCGCTCCACCAGCTCGGTATTCGCCAACGCGGCCGGCACGAAGGAGGTGAGGGCCACTCCCAGAATCCAGACCAGCGCGAACGCCACCTCCGTGGGCTTGCCATCGAGCGCGAGGAAGACCATGGGCAGCGCCTCCAGTGCGCCCACGAAGGTGGTCGCCGCGAGACCCATCCCGCGGTGCATCCCCTTCCAGGACTTCGTTTCGCGGTGTCCAGCCGCCGCACGTGCCTGGGCGTACTGCTCCGGAGGAACCTCCAGCGCGTACGGGAAGCCGAGCTCCACCAACTGCAGCACCGCCACGTGCTCCACCTTGCGCCCACCGCTGCCCGTGTAGTCGCGGACCTGCTCGTCCCCGAGAATCTCGTGCAGCAGGTCCGCCCGCTCGCGAGCGCTCTCCCCGGGCCCCAGGGGCCTCGCGAGCCCGCTCAGCAGCGCATCCACCTCGGCGCGGGCCGCGCCCGGTGAGCGCACCTCCTCCAGCAGGGCACGCGGGGACGGCAGCTCCGCCTGGCTCACCGGCGCGGGGATCTCCCCCAGGAGCTCGCCAGTGGTGTCAGGGGCGTGAAGGGCGGAACGCGAACGTTGCACGGTGCCCCCATCATACCCGGGAACCCGCCGCGCGTGCCGTTGTCCAAGGCCTCCGAGAGACGAACCCCACCCACCCTGGAGGCAGTACATGAGGCGGAGCCCCCTCGCCGTCACGGGAGTCGTGTGCGCGCTGACCGTTGGAAGCTGGACGCTCGGCGGATGTCAGCGCTCCGAGGAACCACCGGCGCCCACATCGACGCTGAAGCGCTTGGAGCCGCTCCCGGCGAAGGCCCAGGCGCCAGCGGCCCCGGCGGAGCTCCTGGCCGTTTCGCCTCCAGCGGCTCCGCCTCCAGCGGCTGCCCCGTCCGCGGCGCCCCGAGCCTCGGCGGAGGCGCGAGCCGCGGCCGCGAATCTCTTCGGCGCTGGCAGCGGTGGCACCGCCCAGGGACTCGGTGGGCTCGGCCTCAAGGGCGCCGGCGGGGGCGGAGGAGGCGGTGACGTCATCGGCATCGGCTCCATCGGCACCCGGGGCCGGGGCGGGGGTGTCGGGGGCTACGGCACGGGCGTCGTCATCCTCGGCGGCAAGGGCGGCACGCGCATCCCCACCGCCCGCTACCCCGAGCCGCGCCACGGCAACACCGAGCAGTACCGCGACCATGGGGTGAATGCCTTCGTCACCACCGCCGAGGACCGGCAGTCCACCTTCTCCATCGACGTGGACACCGCCTCCTATACCCTCGTGCGCCGCAAGATCCTCGAGGGCACGCCGCCGCCTCGCGAGGCCGTGCGCGTGGAGGAGTTCCTCAACTACTTCCGCTACACCTACCCCGAGCCCCAGGGCGCCCCGCTCGCCGTGCACCTGGACGCCGCGCCCTCGCCCTTCACCCCCGGCCGCCACCTGATGCGCGTGGGCGTCCAGGGCAAGCGCCTCAGCGTCTCCGAGCGCAAGTCCGCCCATCTCACCTTCCTGGTGGATGTCTCCGGCTCCATGGAGTCCCCCGACAAGCTGCCGCTCGCCAAACGCTCCCTGCGCATGCTCGTGGACAACCTGCGCGATGGCGACACCGTGGCGCTCGTCACCTACGCGGGCGGCGTGAAGCTCGCGCTGCCTCCCACCGGCCTGGAGCACAAGGCCCTCATCCACGCCGCCATCGAGGACCTCACCGCCGGCGGCTCCACCGCCATGGCCAACGGCATCCAGCTCGCCTACCAGCAGGCCATGAAGACGCTCGATGGCCACTCCTTCTCGCGCGTCCTCATCCTCTCCGATGGCGACGCCAACGTGGGCCCCGCCTCCCACGAGGAGATCCTCGAGCTCATCCGCGGCCACGTGAAGGAGGGCATCACCGTCACCACCGTGGGCTTCGGCATGGGCAACTACAAGGACACGCTCATGGAGCAGTTCGCCGACAAGGGCAATGGCAACCACTACTACGTGGACTCGCTCATGCAGGCGCGCCGCATCTTCCAGGAGCAGCTCGGCGGCACCCTGGAGGTCATCGCCCAGGACGTGAAGCTCCAGGTGGAGTTCGACCCCGCCCAGGTGGCGCGCTACCGGCTGGTGGGCTACGAGAACCGGGACATCGCCGACCGCGACTTCCGCAACGACAAGGTGGACGCGGGAGAGATCGGCTCCGGCCACACCGTCACCGCGCTCTATGAGTTGGAGCTGAAGCCCGGCGCGGGAGAGGGCCTCGCCACCGTGCGCCTGCGCGCCAAGCGGCCCCGGGGCGAGAAGGCCTCGGAGCGCGCGTACCGCTTCCCCGCCGGGGCACTCGCGGCCTCCTTCCCCGAGGCCTCCACGGACCTGCGCTTCGCCACCGCCGTCATGGGCGCCGCCGAGCTGCTCCGCCACAGCCCCCACGCCGAGCGCTGGAGCTTCGAGCAGGTGCTCGACATCGCCCAGGGCGCCACGCCCGCCGGCAACGTCGAGCGCGAGGAGTTCGTGTCACTGCTGAAGCGCGCCCGCTCGCTGAGCAACAACGTGGCCCGGCGGGACAGCGCACCCGGCGCGCACTGAGCCCATGGACGGGGCAGGCCGTCTTTTTTCGCACGTCCCATTGAATTCGCGGGCCCGGTTCGCGTCGCAGAGGTCCCCCCCCGTGGAGACCCGATGTCGCGAATCGTCAGGCCCGCTGCCATTTCACTGCCCGTACTGCTCTGCTCGCTCACCGCCTGCGAACCGCCACCCAAGCCCCCACTTCCCCCCCCGGTACCGAATGTCACCCTCTCGTGGGTGGGCGTAGCCGAGGACGGGTTCTGCACCTCGGGCATCCGGAACATGGGGGCCTCCCACCAGGGAGACAATCCAGAGCAGGTGGTGCTGCTGCGCAACGGCCAGCCCGTCGCCAATCTGGTTCCGCCCTACACGTACACGGTCGATTGCGATCGCGACCCGGAAGGCTTCCACCAATTCCAGCTCCAGGCGAAGATCGGAACGCACATATTCTTCAGCACCATCAGATCGCTGCGCATCGACCGCACCCGTCCCTACGTCGTCGAGACCTCGCCGAACGCGTCGACGGCCCTCCGCAAGGACACGCCCATCACCTTCCGCTTCTCCGAGCCCGTCAATGGCGACGTCTCGACGGCGACCTCGCTCCGTGATGAGACGGGCCCGCTGGCCCACACCGCCTCGCTCTCCGCGGGGGGGACCCTGCTGACGATTCTCCCCAAGGAGCGGCTTCGCGCGCCCGCGGAGTTCCAAGCCACCCTCATGGGCGTTCTTTCCGACGCCGCCGGTCACCCGCTCAAGGAGAGCTCGGTGACGATGTCCTGGCAGCTCCTGCCGTTCATCCCCACGGAGGCCTCGCTCAGCTCGGACGAGCCCGTGGCGCTCGCGCGAGAGCCTTCCGGCACTCCCTGGATGGCCAGCATCGACAACCCGACGGGCGTCACGGTGAGGCGCTGGGCCGCGGACGGATGGAAAGCATTCGGGACCGACCTCCCCGTGGAAGGCTTCAACGGGAAGGAGATCGCCCTCACGCTCGATGCGAACGAAGCGCCCCTCGTGGCCATCCTCGAGGATCCGCCCGGAAGTCCCCCTCCCTTTGTTCGCGTCCATCGCTGGAGCGGCGGCGGCTGGGAGCAGATCGGAGGGAACATCCCCGTGATTCCCACGCAGTTCAGCTCCGAGTGGCTGTCCATTGGTGTCGACAGCCGGGGCAACCCCTCGGTGGCGTGGTACGAATACTACGCGGTGCACGTGCGCCGCTGGACGGGCACCGGGTGGGAAGCGCTGGGAGCGCCGATCGGCACGAGCGACAATGACACGCAAAGCCCCGTGCTCGCGGTCGACTCGCGGGACCGGGTGGTGCTCGCGTACTCCCAGCAGCCCACGGGCAGCACCTACAACCGCGTCATCGTCCAGCGCTGGGAGGGCGGCACGTGGGTTCCCCTCGGTACATCGCTCGCGAGCACCGCGGTGGGCTCGATCAGCGGCATCGATCTCGTGATCGGGCCCGATGACGCACCCGTCGTGGCGTGGGTCGAATCCAACAAGGATGACGATGTCTTCGCCGCGCGCTGGACCGCGGGCAAGTGGGAGATGTCTCCCCTGCTCGGAAAGTCCTACCGCTACGACTACGACGTGTCGGTCGCGGCCGATGGGGACGGCAGGGTGCTCGTGGCGTGGTGGAAAGACGATCCCGTGGAGCTCGACCGGCCATGGGTGTACACCGCCCGATTCGAAAGTGGCGCGTGGTCCACCGGGGTGCGGGCCTGCATGGGTGAGAATCCACGCGCGGCATTCACTCCGGATGGGACGGCGCTGCTGTGGGTCGACCTCGATACGGGCTACTACCGGCCGTTCATCGAGGACTGAAGCGCCGGACGTCTTCACCCGCGGGAGGTTGCGCGCCACTCCTTCAGTCACACCCACGGTGTTGCTATACGGCGACGCATGATGAAGACCGGCGGATGTGCATGTGGCGCAGTGCGGTACGGCATCACCCTCGAGCTCACGCCGGTGACGTTCTGCCACTGCTCGAAGTGCCGTCGATGGCACGGGCACGCCGGCGCCTACACCGCCGTCGACCGGCCCGGGTTCGAATTGACTGAACAGCGCGGGCTGCGGTGGTACGCGGCGTCCGCAACGGTGCGAAGGGGCTTCTGTGGTGAGTGCGGGTCGAGCTTGTTCTGGGACGAGGAGGGCGTGCCGAAGATGTCGATCTGCGCGGGGACATTCGACGCCCCGACCGGCCTGACGCCGAAGGCGCACATCTATCTGGGCAGCAAGGGTGACTATTACGAAGTGCCAGACGATGGGCTCATCCGGAGAGAAGAATTCACCCGCTGAAGCGGCGAGACCCCGGAGCGCAGCCCGCCAGTCGTGCCAATCACAATCACGAGAAGAAACACATGCTCATCGAGACGGGAAGAAGCATCCTCTGGACATTCACGGGACTGACCGTGTCGTCTGCCTTCAGCCTGCCCCTCGAAGAGACCATGACCCGGGAGCTGAAGGTCACCTATGCCGAGGAGCGGGCGGACTTCTTCCGGCCCGTGCTCCCGGCGCTGGAGGATCCAGCCCTCCAGCGCCACAGCCACACCGAGTACGTGAATCTCGGCCTGCAGACGACGCGGGACTACGTGCTGGGTGGACTCGGCAAGGGCCGGTGGGTCCTCATCCAGCTCGAGCTCCGGGAGCGCTCCAACGAGCCCCAGGGCTATTTGCTGGAGATGGTGGACGTCCAGGACGCGAGCACCCACCCGGACTGGTTGGCGGAGTACCGCCGTCAGAAGAAGGCCCGGCGCTGAGAGTCTGATAGAGAACCCCGCACATGCCCCGTTCATCCTCTCGCGTCGTGTTCGCGCTGCTGACCTGCACGCTGCTCATCCCCTCCTGTCATTCGACACCCAAGCCCACGGGCGAATGCACGGGCACCCACCTGGGCCAGAGCGTGGCATGGCCCCTCTCCTTGAGCTCTCACCATTCGACGTTGATCAATTTAGACCTGAGCGCGCATACGCGGATTCAACTGAACTACAAGCCCACCGGCGTCCCGGGGCTTGAGAGCCTGGGGGTCAACCTCACCCTGACGGGTGAGCCCCAGTTCGAGGAGAGCGTCCCGCGGACCGTGAAGCTCCTGCCACAGCAGGACCGTCTGGTCCCCGAGGAGATTTCGCTGGTGCGCAGCTGGGAGGGAACCACGGGCGGGGGAAGCAACGCCTACATCACCCCGCCCGGAGTTCCGGTGGAGGGCTCCGTGACGCTCCGCCGGGTGACGCCGGACCACGCGGAAGGGCAGTTCGTCTACCGCTACGCGGACGGTGGCGTGCTGACGTGCACCTTCGATGTGCCGGATCGCGTCTATGAAGAAGATGATCAGGACAGCGGCGGTGGCTGCGGTGGTGGTGGTGGGGGTTACGACAATGATGATGACGATTGAGCGGTGAGAAGAGGCCCCGTGGGCCATCTCCATTCCCCTTGTTCCACTTCCTCCACGGACCTCCCCCATCTTCGCGAGGACATCTCATGCGTTCGCATCTTCTCTTGATCTGTCTCCTGTCGTGTCTGGCCGCTTGTGGGGGCAGAACGGGAAGCGACCATGCACCGGATACGGGCTACGCCGGGGATGACGATGCGGGGGACGCGAGCGTCCCTTCCGCTCCGCTGCCCGTCGACGCGGGAGGAACGGACGGGGGCCACGAGGAGCCGCTGCCCGACGCGGGAGGAATGGACGGGGGCCAGGAAGAGCCACTGCCCGACGCGGGAGGAACGGACGGGGGCCACGAGGAGCCGCTGCCCGACGCAGGAGGAATGGACGGGGGCCACGAGGAGCCACTGCCCGACGCGGGAGGAACGGACGGGGGCCACGAGGAACCGCTTCCCGTGGATGCCCTGGAGGCGGCGCTGCGGACCGGGGACCCGAGTGCATTGACCGACGCGGCGGAGATCGCCCTGCGGGCCCAACAATTCGCCCAGACCCTGGAGACAGCCCAGTCCGAACGGCTGACCCGCATCGTGGGCGGCGTCAGTACCGAGTACACGCCGGCTGGTAGCAGTCAGTGGGTGCTGCCCGCCAATGCCGAACTCTCCCAGCCCTGGATCGTGGGTGACAAGGGCCGTGTCCTGGCCAGCCTCAGCCAGGCCGAGGGAGGCCGCTCCGCGGGCTACGGCGAGCACATCCTCTGGCAATTCCGCAACAACACCAACCTGGCGCACATCCCCGCCTTCAAGCGGCTGATGGGGTGGTTGGTCTGGGGTGATGCGATGGAGCAACCCCTGCCCGTCCCCCTGATCGTGGGCTGGGCCGGACTTGACCGGACCGATCGCGAGGCCGGCATGGCCAGGGCGGGAATCTCCTTGAACAACCTCGACTGCGACATCCTCGCCGACAGCCTCTGTGGCGCGCAGGCGCATGTGCTGATCGTCGGGAGCGGGGCCACCCCCGGGAGCGGACTGGCCGACACCATCCGCGCCTATCTCCGGGCGGGCAAGCCGGTGCTCTACCTGCACAGCGCTGGCTGGCAGGACAGTGAATCCGGCCGGACGATGCTCGACGCGATGGGTCTGGTGCTGGGTCCCTACGGCGGCAATTTCTGGGACCAGGACGCCGTGGCGGCCGGCCGCACGCCCGCGCAGAACACCGCGCGCACCTCTCAGTTCGCTGCCCTCCTGCCATTGATCGGCAAGCTCGCCCAGGGAGGCTTCCGGACGAACTACGACTGGAGCCGATGCACGGAATTCGTGAGCTCGATCAACTGCGACAACGTGCCGGGATTGCGGAGCGAACTGCTCGACCCCATCGCCACCCTGGGAGCCCAGCTCGACACACTCAACCGGCAGGGCCGCGAGCTTTTCGCCACGCCGAACCAGACACTGCCACGCTTGCTGACGCTGTGGGCCGATGTGGCCCGGCGCGGAATTCGCTACCCCCTGGACAAGCAGGCCCACCCGGCGGAGTTCCAGCGGGCCCTCGCCGCGGATGGCTGGGTGGCCTATGTGCGCCGGGTGGGAGGGGCCCAACCGGATCTCGGCAGCTTCATGAGCGAGCGCGTCCAGCGGATTGACTGGAGCAACACGGAGGAGACCCTCACCCTGGACCTGGCCTCCGACAGCGGCTTCACGGCGCTCGGCCGCTTCGCCCTGCCGGGCAAGCCGCTGGCCATCGAGGTGCTGGACGCTGGCGGCGCGAAACTGGCGTTGCGGCTCAATACCCAGCGCACGGGCTCTACCCGGCTGTGGAACCGCATGGAGTATGACCGGCCACGCTTCCTCGCCAGCCCCGACATGGCACTCCAGCCCCGCGTGCCCCTCACCGTGGTCACGCCCTATGGGGGCACGCTGCAACTGCAATTCAGTCAGGCCACGCCTGGCACGACCATTACCCTCAAGGTGAGAGGGGTGGTGAAACATCCCTTCCTCGACCTGACCCGGAATGGCAGTACCCATGACTTCCTCCTGGCCTTGACCGACAACCGCTTCGACTGGGCCGAGATCAAGAGCGCCGCCACGGAGATCCACACCCGGGTGGACATGATGCGCCAGGTGATTCATGACGACTACGCCAACGACCTCGACCGTTACCTGACCGAGCTGCGCTTCCTCTTCATCGAGGATGCCTACCGGCTCGCGGGCTTTCCGGTGGTGGGCGCCTCGCTCCCCCCCGCCGTGCAATCGTTCTGCGCGGCCGAGCAATGGGATTGCACGTCACCCGGTGTGCATCGTCTCCCAGCCACCCAGCACATCAACGTGGACCGCTATGCCCACTGTGGCGGTGGCTGCGGAGGCAATCCCTACGATCAGTCCTGGCCACTGATGCCCCGCGGATGGGGTGAGAGCCACGAACTGGGCCACAACCTGCAGGTCGAGCACCTGAAGGTCTACGGTGGACGAAGCGGCGAGGTCTCCAACCAGATCTTCCCGCTGCACAAGGAATGGCGGCTGCTGCGCGAGCTGGGGGTGAACGTGGGCGATGACCGGGTGGGCTATCGCGCGGCGTTCAATCTGCTGGTGCAGGGCCGGCAGCAAGCGGACAAGGTGGAGGGGGTATACCAGCGGCTGTGGGGCCCCAGCGGCATCTACGACCTGAACGGAGAGCGCATGGCGTTCTTCACCCAGTGGTCGCATTACTGGCAGGAGCGCACCGGGGTGGCGGACCAGGCCTGGGATGTCTACACCCTGCTGCATCTGCACGAGCGCCTGTTCCGCAACGGGGACTGGGCCACCTATCGTCAGCGGCTCGGCTTCAGCCGCTTCAGTACCCGGCCGTCCCTCGAGGGCAATGACTATCTCGTGATCGCCCTGTCTTGGATCACCAAACGGGACCAGCGGCCGATGTTCGAGCTGTGGGGCATCCGGTACGGCGCGGAGGCGTCGGCCCAGGTGGCGGCGTATGGCTTCGCCGCGCAGCCGCAGGTCTTCTACGCGAACACCGCGTCCAACAACTACGCCACCGTGCGCCGGGTGGACATGAGCGTCACCCACCCGGTGTGGCCTTTCTGAGAGAGGGCGCCAGGGCCGGCGTGTACCCGCTTCGGGCCCCGCTATGACATGCGTGACCCCTGGGGAGGCGCACGCGCGTGCCAGCCCTGGCACGTTCTCCTCCGCGCCCGAGGACGTTCTCGGAGAGCACCGCGCGTAACTCCCTGGAATCAGGGCTCACGCCCCGCACCGGAGCTCCTGGCCCCCCGCTTGCCATGGGGTGTTCCCGTCCGCAACGGCGAGCGCCGATGCGTGGCAACCCCTACACCCCATGCTGTTTCCAGAGGAGCCATGAAGAACCTCCACACCTCGGCTGCTTCATCCCACGATGTCCCGGACACGCTCCGGCCCGCCCTCCATCCGGGTGCTTCCCGTGCTCCGCTCGGAGTGCTCCTGCTGGGCGCCGTGCTCTCGACGGGTTGTGGAGAGCCCGGCACCTCGCTCCAGGCCCGGCCCGTGGACGCAAAGGGGCAGGGGCTCACCTCGCTCGCGGCCACCTGCCAGGAGATTCGAACCGCCGACCCCTCGGCCATCGATGGCGAGTACACGCTCCACATCGGGGGCGATGCGAAGAAGCCCTGGACGGCCTGGTGCAACGACATGGCCGGCACGCCCCGGGAGTACCTCTCGCTGATGAGCGGGACCAACTACTCGCAATACACCGTGGGCGGCTACACCTCGGGCTCGAGCGTGCGCACGTATTACGCGAAGGTGCGCATCGATCCCGTCACCCTGCGGGTCTTCGTCGCCGACCAGACCTTCGCCCAGTCCACCGGCTCGCTGAACCACGGCGGAACGCTCGTCACCTCCATGCCCTATGGCGTGGCCATGTCCTGCGACAACAAGGCCTCGGGCGTGGCCAGCCTCGACCTGACCGGCACGCCCTTCGCGGTCGCCCCCCATGACTTCGCGGTCCAAGGCGCCAATGGCGTGGGCACCACCGACTACAGAGCCGAAGGGCGCAGGGTGAACCTGACGGGCGGCGGCTACTGCGGCTGGAACAGCTGGACTCCCGTCTGGAGCCCCTTCAACCAGACGGGGGGCGACCAGCTCCACCTCGAGTACCGCGCCCCTCCCGTCCTGGCGGCCACCTGCCAGGAGATTCGAGCCGCCAACCCCTCCGCCGTGGATGGCGAGTACACACTCCACGTCGGGGGTGATCAGAAGAAGCCCTGGACGGCCTGGTGCCACGACATGGCCGGCACGCCCCGGGAATACCTCTCGCTCGTGAGCGGGACCAATTACTCGCAATACACCGCGGGCGGCTCCGCCACGGGCCAGAACGTGCGCACGGACTACGCGAAGGTGCGCATCGATCCCGTCACCCTGCGGGTCTCCATCGCCGACCAGACCTTCGCCCAGTCCACTGGCTCGCTGGAGCACGGCGGAACGCCCGTCACTTCCATGCCCTACGGCGAGGCCATGTCCTGCGACGGCACGGCCTCGGGTGTGGCCAGCATCGACCTGTCCGGCACGCCCTTCGCGGTCGCCCCCCATGAGTTCTCGCTCGGCGGCAACAGCCCGGCAGGCACCACCACCTACAGCTCCGAGGGGCGCAAGGTGAACCTGACGGGCGGTGGCGACTGCGGCTGGAACAGGGGTAGCGACCCACTCCACCTCGAGTACCGTGACGCTCCCGTCTGCATGGGCCAGACGGCTCCGGGCGCCTACTGGCAGCAGTACACCTTCGATAGCCTCTCCCTCGACGTGGACACGTCGGGCTGCGGTTTCTCCGAGACCCCGATGTACTTCACGTCCATCGGTGGCACCGGCTACCACTGGCAGACCACCGGTGCGACCTCCATCATCTTGCCGACGGCCACGGGCTTCCGCGTCATCGTCCGCTCCCCGAGCAGCGTGACGCCCGCGTTCGCGAGCCAGTACGGCTGGCATCTCAACTGGCAGGCCGTGCCGGGCAGCGTCCGACAGCCCTCGCTCTGCACCGGGCAGACGACGCCGGGGACCACGAGCTGGCAGCAGTACGGCTCGGACGGCCTCTACCTCGACGTGGACACGACGGCCTGTGGCTACTCCGCCGCGCCCTTGTACTTCACGTCCCTGGGCGGGTTGGACTGGCACTGGAGGACCACCGGCGCGACCTCCATCTACCAGCCGACGGCGACCGGCTTCCGCGTCTACGTCTGGCACAGGGGCACCTCCATCACCCCCGTGCTCGCGAACCAGCTCGGCTGGCACCTCAACTGGAGGGCCCAGCCCGACGGCCTCCGGCAGTCCTGGAACTGCACCGGGCGGACCCCGCAGGGCTCCACCCCCTGGCAGCAGTACACCTCGGACAGCCTCTACGTCGACGTGAGCACCTCGGGCTGCGCGGCCTCGGGGGCGCCGATCACCTCCATCGGGGGCACGAGCGAGCAATGGGGGCTGATGGGCGCGACCTCCCTCTACTCGCCGACGCCGACGGGCTTCCGCATCTACGTCCGCTACCCGGGCAGCAACCTCACGCCCTCCCTGGCGAACCAGCGCGGCTGGCACCTCAACTGGAACCGGCGGTAGCGCGCGTCACGGGCGGTGCGCTGCTGGAGAAAGGGGAGCGAGCAAGTCATCAGGCGTGTCCCCCAATGGCTGCTCCCCCCTGAAACCGGACGCGCACCGAGACGCGCCGCGCCTTCCACTGGTCCGAGCCGCTGGCTCGATTGCACAGGGCCCGCGCGGTATGGTCGCATGACGTTCAGATGCTTCTGTCCTCGGCTCAGACCAGCGCTCTGTTCCTTCGGCTCGACGAGATCCTCAGTGGTCAGAATCCCGGGGACACCATTGGAGTCTGGCTGGGACTGCCGGTGCGCAGCAGGATCGGCATCAGGTCCTCGGTCCACGAGTACATCCACGCGCTGCTTCGGTTCCTCGACGAGGAAGGCCTCGCGCCGGAGGACCCCGCGATCCTGCGGTTGTTGCGGCTGCCCGACCTCGCTGTCTTCCCCGAGCTCCAGCAGATCCGGACCGAGCTGGAGGCCCGCAAGAAGGAGCAGACGGCGGACGATCCGTATGCCAGGTGCCAGCTCCACGTCGGCCCCTTTCTGGATCGGACACGGTTCCGCGTCGTCCTGCGCCGGTTCGTGGATCGTGTGGCCGGGCCGAGGGTGTTGGTGGTGAACGGCCCCGCGCAGAGCGGCAAGACCTACTCGAGCTGGTTCGTCAGCCACCTCAAAGACACCATGCCCTCCTTCGTCCCGTTCGCGTACGCGACCGAGAAGGGGCTCGCGGAGACCTATACGCCGGGCGACGTGGCACGGGACCTCGTCCAGCTCGCCAAGGGGCAGCCGGCCACCATGCCGCCGCAGCGGGCCCAGGAGAAGCGCTGGGCCCAGGAGCTGTGCATCTGGATTCTCTCCGCCCTCAACCGCCCCGGGCTGCCGTTCTGGCTGGTGCTCGACGGATTCCGGGACGCACCTCCAGGGACCCAGGCACTCATCCAATATCTGGCGAATCACATCTCGCAGGCACTCAACCAGACGGATGGCCGTCTCCTCCTGTTCGACTACGAGCCACGGCTGCTGGCCCCCTGCCCCGTGGAACTCGAGGAACTGCGCGCCATCGAGCCGCCGGACATCTCGGAGTACTTCCAGAGACTGCTGCCCGGGCAGGACTCCGCCATCATCCAGCGCGCGGTGACGGAGGTGCTTCAGCGCGTGACACTGCCGCCCACGGATCCGGGTTGGCAGTCCCAGGTCTCCATGGCGGTCCGGGAGGTCTCCGATGCCCTCCGCTGATCACAAGCTCACCCTGGAGGAATTGGAGCAGCGCTTCGCGAAGCTGAAGGCTCCGGCCGCCTCGAAGCAGGAGGAGGTGGTGGAGCCGCTGCGTTGGGAGTACCGCATGGCGGCCTGCGTCCTCTCGACGTTCGAGCCCACCCTGCTCCGGCCGCTCCATCCCCAGCCGGTCCGGGAGGGGGCGTTGCAGCACCTCATGGGCGACTGCGAGGCGGTGACGGCTCCAGATGGCAAGACGCGGTGGACGCTGCGCCAGGGCGTCCGCCAGGCGGCCATCGCGCGCCTTGGCTCGCGCTCGGAGCTGCTGAGCGCGCTCGCGGCCAATCCGCCCCGTGAGCCGGATCTCCTCCAGCGGATGATCTCGGACTGGCTGAAGGGCACCGCCCGGCCTCTCGAGGAGCAGGGCCTGGAGGAGCTGAGCTGCACGCTTCAAATCGTGCACTGGTTCCGGACGCTGGTGCCAGAGCTGCCTGGCCCCAGGCAGGTCCAACGGCGCCTGGAGTGGCTGCAATTCATGGCGCCGTTCCAGTATCTCGCGGGTCAGGGCTTTTGTGGCCGCCGCACCGAGCTACAGAAGCTCCGAGACTACGTGGGGGTCGTTGATGTCTCCACGTCGGAGACCGTCAGGCGGTCCCTGCTGGAGGCTTTCGGCGCCTTCTCCCGGAAGCCGCTCCTCATCCATGGTCCGGGGGGAATGGGCAAGTCCACCCTCCTGGCCCGCTTCATTCTCGAGCATGCGGAAGCCGACGAGCGAATCCCGTTCGTCTATCTCGATTTCGATGATCCGACGCTCTCTCTCGACAACCCGGTCACGTTGCTCATGGAGATCGCCCGGCAGCTGCATCTCCAGCGTCCGGAGATGGAGGTCCTCGCGCGGTTTCGCCGTCTCTGTGCGGACGTCACACCGGAGCAGGCATATCCATGGCGGCGCCTGACGGATGAGGAGCGCAAGCCAACAACCGAGGCGCTCTCCGCTCTGTTGGATCGTCTGGAGGCCGTGGATGAGCGGGCCCACCCGGATGCGGTGCAACCCGGACTCTCGCCCTGGCCTCCCTGGCAGGTCTTGACCCAGACCCTGGGCATCGCCCTGGCGACGATGCTTCGGACACAGTCGTCCCTTCGATTGCCTCGCGTCTTGCTCGTGCTCGATACGTTCGAGGAGGTGCAATTCCGTGGCATCGCTCAGGTCGAGACCCTGACGCTCTTCCTGTTGTTGCTCCAGGAGAGCTGCCCCCAGCTGCGCACGGTGCTCTGCGGCCGGGCACCCACGGAACATCTGCAGGCCGACGCACTCCCGTTGACCGAGCTCGAGCCCGAGGCCTCCCGAGAGCTGCTGCTCTTGAATGGCGTGGAGGATCGAGAGGCGATCGACGGACTCGTGAATCAACTCGGTGGGAATCCACTGACGCTCAAGTTGGCGGCGGATGTGGTGAAGCGGGAGGGCTCCAGCCGCGGCGGTATCCAGGGCCTCAAGACGCGCCGGCTCTTCTTCTTCAGTGCTCGCGAGGCGGTGATCCAGGGGCAGCTCTACCAGCGCATCCTGGGGCACATCCATGACCCGAAGGTGCGGAAGCTCGCCCATCCTGGCCTGGTGGTGCGGCGCATCACCCCGGAGATCATCGCGAAGGTGCTCGCGGGCCCCTGCGAGCTGCGCCTGGACGGGGGCGAGGAGGTGGACAGGCTCTTCGAGGAGTTCAAGCGGGAGGTGTCGCTCGTCTTCGTCGCGGCGGATCAATCCCTGCACCATCGAACCGACGTCCGCCGGGTGATGCTGGAGTCGCTCAAGGCCGAGAAACCCGCCCAGGTTCGAGAGATCCACGAGGCCGCGGTTCGCTTCTACGAAGGCCATGCGGATCCGCTCAGCCGGGCAGAGGAGATCTACCACCGGCTCGCCCTGGGGGAGCCGCCCCGGCAGGTGGAGGGGCGCTGGATGCCGGGGGTAGAGCCGTACCTGGGCAATGCGCTGGAGGAACTGCCACCAGCGGCCAGACCGTTCCTGGCATCGCGGTTGGGGCTGGAACTGCCCCCCCGCATGTGGGAGGAGGCGGAGCTGGCGGATTGGGAGCGCAACGTGGAGTCGCGCGTGCGAGGGATGCTGGCACGCGGCGATGCCCGTCATGCGCTCCAGGTGATGGGGGCTCGCAAGGAGCGCACTCCCGGGAGCCCCCTCTACGAGCTGGAAACCCAGGCGCTTCAACGGCTCGGGAAGGTGGACGAGGCGCTCGAGGTGGTGGAGGAGGGCTTGGCCGCCGCGACCCCGATGGCGGGAGCCTCTTCGGTGCCACTGCTGCTGCTCCGCGCCGAGTTGGCCACCGCCCTGCAACAGCACGAGCTCGCGGAGGAGGGCCTGCGTCACGCCGAGCAGATCGCGCGGAGGGTCGGGCGGGAGGACTTCGTGCTGCAGGTGCTCGTCGCGCGCGTGCGGATTGGAGCGAGGAGTCCAGAACAGTGGCGCGAGCGGGCAGCAGCACTCCAGGCGTTCCTGGCCGATGTTTCGGACGAGCTGCTGGCGCGACACGACCGGCTCGCGAGGCTGGCCTTCGGTCTCGTGGCGGGCAGCCAGCCCAGGCTGCTGGTCAAAGGCCTCGAGGTCGTGGGATTTGGCAAGGGCCGGACTTCGGCTCCCGATGTGCGAGATGTGCTGAGCCTGCTGCGCCGTACAGGCTGGCCCTCGGCGACACGCGCGTTCGAGGCGGGTGCGGCCGAGGACTTCTTGGTGGAGGTCCTCCATGCGAGCAACTGTCCTCCAGAGCTCGGCCCCTGGCTCGCTCGGATCTTCGTGCTCGAGGGGCTTCCCGAGGAGCCCGTACGCACCAGGCACCCAAGCCAATGGGCAGCGGTGCTCGCTGATGAGGGCTCGGAGCGGGACGAGGGATTGCCAGGCTGGATTGCCCAGGCCTACGAACCCCTCCGAGGGAAGAGCGGTGAGTCGCCGGATTCGAGCGCGCTCGCGGACAGGTCCCCCGGACGCGTCGCCCTGTCGAGGCTCGCGGTGATTCTGGAAACGATGCGGGAGGAGGATGCGGACAGAGCGAGAATCCCGCTGCTGCTGGTTCGCGCGGAGCTGGCCAGCCGCACGGGAGACATCGCGCTCGCGGAGGAGAGCCTGCTTCAGGCCGCTCGGATCGCGCAGCGCACCGGGCAGTCCGGCAGATGGCTGCAGGCGCTCACCCGCCGCGCCCAGCTCGACGCCGCGACTCCGGAACAGTGGAACGAGCGGAGGGCTTCACTTGCCCGGCTGCTGGCCGAAAACCCCGACGACGTCGCCTACAAGAATCCGCGGCTCGCACGACTGGGAATCGGGTTGGTGGCCTCGACGTATCCCAAGCTGTTGATGTGGGGACTCCAGGGCGTGGGGATCGGAGGTGACGTCCTCGTGCTCTTGCGCATCGGCGATGACATCGCACGGCTTCTGCGGCACGCGGGATGGCCCCGCGCCCAGGCCGTCTGGTATCGCCCCGCCGAGGTCGAACGGTTCCTGGCCGAGGTCCTGGCGTCCCAGGACTGCCCAGCCGATCTCCCCGCCATGATCACCCTGGCCTTCATCAAGAGTGGGACTCTCGAGCTGGACACGTTCCCCCCGCCTGGGCAGGGAGACCTCATCAAATGAACCTCGTGGGGGAATCGTGGAATTCAAATACCTGAAGCAGGACGAACTCCTCGAGCTGACGGCCGCGGCCACCAGGATGGGGCTCGTCAACCCGATGACCCAGCTGACGCTGCTGAGCAGCCTCAACCCCCAGTTCGCGGGGAGCATCCAGACGTTGGGCCTTCCGCCCTCGACGATGCTGCTCAATACCCTCAACCGGCTCAATAGCGTCGAGCGCCTGACCGATGGCTCCGTGCCACTCGAGGTCTGGCTGAAGAGCGCGGTGGCGGTCGCTGGGCCCGTCGAGGATGCGAAGCTCCTTGCCCGGGCGCTCTCCGCCATATCGCAGCGCTCATCCGGAGCTCCGCCCATCGAGCTGGAGAATGTCCCGGAGCGGAAGGAGCGGATCGTCCACCAGGACGACATGGTGTCGTTCGGGTTCTTCGCGGGAGCGGTTGCGGCGGGCGCGGCCGTGGCGCTGGTCACGGTGCCTCGCTACGACGGGAGCACGCGCCGCATGCTCGCCAGTGGAGGGGAGTACATCCACCGGGGGACGGCCTGGCTGCTCACCCCCGAGCTGGCCATCACCAACCACCACGTCCTCCATGCGCGTCAGGAGGGAGAAGCCGCCGCGACGCGCTCGGAGCTCGAGCTGCAGGCCGCGAACGCAAGCCTCGGGTTCGACTTCGACTCCAAGGCCCAGGTGCCGGTGCCGGTCGCGGTCGCGAGGCTCGAGAGCTGCGATCCAGGCCTCGATTACGCGATCCTGAGGCTCGCACAGAAGCAGTCCCGCCGGCCGCTCTCCGTGAAGACCGGCCCGGTGGCGGCGGGGACGCCGGTGAACATCATCCAGCACCCCCTCGGGCAGGAGAAGAAGGTCGCCTGTCGAAACAACCTCGTCACCGCGAGCTCCCCCTTGGAGCTTCGCTACTTCACGGACACGCAGCAGGGGTCATCCGGCGCTCCCGTGCTCGACGATACGTGGCGGGTCGTGGCCCTGCACCGGTCGTCGGTCAACGTCGAGAACGTCAGCTTCCAGGGAAAGAGCACGGCCTGGGTCAATGTGGGCGTCCCCATCGGGCGCGTGATGGAGCACCTCCGGCAGAACGCGCCCGAGGCGCTGTGGCAGGAAATCCGTCAGGCGCAGCCCGAGCTCGGCTGAGCCACAGAGCTGTCAATCGGAGTCTCCTCCGGTCTTGGAGACACTTTGGAGACGGGCCGGGTTTACTCCCCCAGCCAGTAGAGATTGCGCCGGGTCCGAAGCACCTGCTCCAGAAATTCCGAGAAGGAATTGGCGACTGGCCCACAGTACTTCGGATCGGGCCATGCCTCGTGGTAGCCATCAACGAGGGGGTAACGGCCATTCTCCTGCCGGGCCACGTCCACCAACACGTAGTTGCCGTCCTGCACGTCGCAGAGGGCGAACACCGAGGCCGGGCCCCACTGGTCGTCATCCTCGCCATAGATGGCCACCCGAGCCCGGACGATCTTCGCTAGAGGGAGAAGGCGGTAGGGGGTGTTGGGCAGCCGCTTGATCAACTCGGCCCCATTGCAGTGCAGGTAGAAGGCTCGGAGGTCGGGGTCTAGCGTCCAGCCCACCCGCCGCTCGAACGCCTCGATCTCCTCGGGCGTGGCCGGGGGATGGGGGAAGTGGTCGCGGGAGACCTCTTCGAGCAGACGGCTCATGGGTGTGGTCATCGTCAGTCCGTATAGGGCAGGTGGGGGCCCACCGTATTCCAGGGCGGCTGGCCGCCATAACAAGCGGGGTACGCCCTGTTGTAGATGTCGTGGACGCTCGGTTTCGCGGGGAAGATGTTGCTGGGGTCTGACGGGTTGCCCCCATGTTTGAGGTCCCGAATGTGATGACCCGGCCAAGATACTTCACCCTCCTCGGGCCACTTTCCGAACTTTTCGCTCCACCCCTCCCGGTAGGACTCTCGAAACTTCTCCCACTCCTTGCGGCGAGCTGCGTTTTCCACTGGTGACAGTTCGGGGTAGTTGCAGCAGCAGTGAAAGAGGCCGAAGCGGCTCCCAGCCCGAACGGGAACGGGCAAAAGGACGAGGCTTCCCTCCCAGTCGAATTTGAAGTCAGCCAGCCACATGCAGCCCTTGAGCGGATAGCCCTCAGCGGCACACTGCTTCTGGCAGTCGTTCATGAACTCCCGGCGGCATTGCCAGGGGCCATAGTAGAGCGTCGTCTTCATCCGCCCGCCCGGTACGTCCACCCAGGGCAACTCCTTCTTCGTCGCGGGTTGGGCTCCCGGCGGCGGGCGCGAAGGGCCAGACCCACCTGTTCCCTGGGTTGTCGCGCATCCGGTGAGGAGCACGAACAGCACCACCACTCCGGCCAGCTTCATGAGAATTTCCCGTGGTGATGACCAATCCCTGATGGGTTATCACTCCGGAGGAATACTCGGTGGATCTGACACCATCCGAAGCGCCTGGAGCCATGGGAAGGTCACTTTCCCGAGGATGACGACACGCGGCTCGCTCCCGTCACACAGCACCAATGTGAAGGCGCCGCGGGCTTTCCGGACGGGCATGGGGTGTCCGGCTGGGCTTGGCAGTTAGACGACTCATCAAGGCGAAATGCCGCAACGAGTCGTTTGACACTTTCCCCGCTGAAGCGACGAGACCCCGGAGAGCGCGTCCTGCTCCCGGAGTCCTTCAGTCTTGACGTGGGTGCCGTTCGTGGTCGACGGTCCTGGCTCCGCCGCATCCAACGCCGATCTTCATTCCTCGCCCTCCTTTGCCTTCCCCAGGTAGGACAATTGCTGTCGGATGATCTCGTCTTCCCGGAAGTAGCCCAGGAGAGCGACCGTCAGCACATCGGGCGTGCGAAAGCGGTTCTCACGATCAAACTTCCCCACGCTCAGGCCCTCCGTCGCGAGGAACACGCTGAGCACCGCGGTCGAGTAGACATCCCGCACCTTGCCAGCTACGTCCTCGGCGAGATGGTCTGGATATCGCGACTGCCATCGCGCGATCTGCTCCTTGATGACGAGATGCTCCTTGTTGAGTTGAATCAGGTGCTGGGTCTCGATCCACTGCGCGAGGTGATTCTCCGGGTCACCGAAATCCGTCTTCTCGCGCCACTGGACCTGGGGGAGCTGGCGAGGAGACGTCTTTCGCCGCGCGTTCTTCTGATCGATCCCTTCCGCGAGCGCCTCGATGGGCGTCTTCTCCACGGGGTCATGTGCCCGGCTGTCACCCTGCTCGCTCGGCGTTCTGCCCTCACGAGCGTCGACCACCAGACCCACCCCCCCGGAGATGGGCAGATTGACGTCCACGGACTCGTCGCCCCCTCCTTCCACCGTCGACAACTTCCGTTGCTTGAACTTCTTGCCCCAGAGGTTCAGATACTGTGACAGCCGCCCCATCAGTCTCGATGTGATGTTCGAATCATCCTTCTGATCACCAAAGGCCTCGGCCAGTGCCTGGCGAATCGCCTCGGGCATGTGCTTGGAGAACTCAGCCAACCAGTCGTTCGTGGGCACGGACCGGTCGGGTGTCCCTGCGTACTTCAGCGCGCTACGCGCGCTCTCCGGATACACACCCGGTACCTTCGGTGGAGCATCAACCGGGGGCTCGAGGACGACCCACAGCCTGGTTCGCACGGCCTGGGGAGTCACACCCATGGTTCGGTAGAACGCATGATGCGACGTCACGTGGTAGAGCTCGTCCTTGTAGAGGATGCCGATGAAGCTCGTGCTGGGGCCCTGCGCCTGATCAGGCATATCGCCGTGCTTCAAGAAGAACCAATGCACGCGCGTGCCGTCCTGGAGGGGCACGGTGCCTGACAAGACCTCCGCCCTTCCCTTCCTGCGCGCCTGCGTGATGTGTACCCGGCTCCCGTACAGCGTGATATAGGCGCCCCTTCGAAAATCATCGTCGAGCGCGAGCCGGCCCGCGCGCGCATCATGGGGCCACTTGCTCCTGTCGCGATCATTCAAGAATCGATTGACGGTGACCTCGGCTCCTTCCGGGAGCACCCAGAACCGCTGGTTCAAGTAGTGGATGAGGTTCCTCGACGCACCGTGCTCACTCGGACGATTGGGGTCACCCTCGACGGTGTCATCCTTCGCCGAGCCGCCGAGCAGGACGATGACGGTTCCGTGGTCCTCGATGAAGTCAGGCTTGACCTTGCTCCAGTCGCAACCATGCTCGGGGTCGTCGAATGGCTCGACGACGTTGTCGTCCCCATACTCCTCGAAACTGCGCAGACCGTACTCACCACTTTGTGGACTCTTCTGGATCCAGATCATGGAGGCCTTGCCATCGACCCAGGAGACGATGACGAGTCCGTAGGGATTCCAGGGCATGAGCGAGATCTTGGCCCCAATGCCAAAATTGTCATGCTCGCCACCGATCCGCTTCTCACCATTGCCGGCATACGAGAAGTACTCGTAGAGCTGCTTCTCCGTCATGCCCTTGCCGTTGTCGGCGATGAGCCTCCGATAGACTCCGCGGCGCTCGACGGCCTGATACTCGACACCGAAATGAACCTTCGTCGCCCCAGCCTCGAGTGCGTTCTTCAAAGTCTCCCGAGCCCACTGGAATGCCTGGCATTCATTGTAGGCTCGGTTGATGAAGTGTTGAACCTCTTTGTACTGCACTGGCCGAAACGCCATTCTTTTCCTCCCCCGAAGTGATGCGTCCCGAAGCGACAACGGCATCCTGCCGACCGTGCGGAGGACACGACCGTGGACGACATCAAGGCCCCAGAGTAACCGCTTTGACCGCGACCTCCACTACCCCGCAAGAGGTAGAGCCCGGGCGGGGCAACGAGGCGTCTTCACGGAGTGGGAGCCGGGTGAGTCCGCCAGACAAGCGCGCCGAGCCCCTGCGTGAGAAAAGCCCAGCAACCCCTTGAGATTGCCAGGCTTCCCAGGTTGTCCCCGACGGGACTCGAACACCCGTCAGGTGCCCCACACGGGCCTGCCCCGAGGGGCGGGAGCAGGCACCGCCACGCCTCACGGTGCTCCCACGTCCGCTCTCCGAGGGCAACGCGCCTTCCCGAAGTGAGCGCGCCACCACCCCACGCGCACGGGGTTTCGCGGACGATTCGGGGTTGTCTGGCCCCTTCCTCCTGGCATCCCCGGTGCACGGCTGGCCCCTGGGAAGCAGGGGGGAACATGAAGCAAGGTGTGCACTGGAGTGTCAGGGGTGTTGCCGGATGGGCCGCGCTGATGCTGCTCGCCCGGTGCGGCGGGGAGACGAGCGATATGGCGGGGAGCTCGCGGTGCCAGGAGTCCTCGGCCCTGGAGCCGCGGCAGGTGGACCTCGCTCCCACGGACGACGCGTATGTGCAGGAGGGGCAGGAGCAGCCCCTCTTCGGCGCCGAGCGCAAGCTGGTGGCGGACAATCTCTCGCGGCGCTCGGCCTTCCTGCGCTTCGAGGTGCCCGCACAGCCGGGCCCGGTGCGACGGGCCACGCTGCGCCTCTACGCCATGGACGGCAGCACGGATGGGCCCAAGCTGTACCCGGCCACCACGGCCTGGAGCGAGGACAGCCTCACGTGGAGCCAACAGCCCTCGGTGACGGGCGGCCCCCTGGGTGACGTGGGCGACGTGCCCCATGGCAGTTGGGTGGAGTACGACGTGACCTCCTTCGTGACGGGCAGCGGGCCCTACGGCTTCGCGCTCATCACCGAGTCCCGTAACGGCGTGGACTTCGCCTCCAAGGAGCACGTGCGCCTCGAATGGGCACCCCGGCTCACCCTGTCGGTGGAGGCCCCCGCCTCGGAGGATTGCGCCGCCCATCCATGAGAGGGTTTACAACGGGGTTTACAGCAGGGTTTACACGCCCGCCCGGGTTGAAGTAGGGGGCGTGCATATGCCCATCCTCGCTCTCGTCCGACACGGACAGTCCCTGTGGAACCATGAGAACCGCTTCACCGGCTTCGTGGACGTGCCCCTGACGGAGAAGGGCCGTGCCGAGGCCCGCCAGGCCGCCGAGTCCCTCAAGAGCCTCAAGTTCGACGTGGCCTACACCTCGGCCCTCACCCGCGCCCAGGAGACGCTCGCCATCATCCTCGAGTCGCTCGGCCAGCGCATCCCCGTCATCCGCGACGCCTCCCTCAACGAGCGCCACTACGGCGACCTCCAGGGCCTCAACAAGGAAGACGCCGCCAAGCGCTGGGGCGATGACCAGGTGAAGAAGTGGCGCCGCTCCTATGACATCCCGCCCCCCAACGGCGAGTCCCTGGAGATGACGGCCAAGCGCGTGCTGCCCTTCTACGAGCGCGCCATCAGCGGCGACCTGCGCCAGGGCAAGAACGTGCTCGTGGTCGCCCACGGCAACTCCAACCGCTCCCTGGTGATGAAGCTCGACAAGCTCACCGGCGAGCAGGTCGTGGGCGTGGAGCTCGCCACCGGCGTGCCGCTCGTCTACGAGATGTCCGCCGAGTGCGAAGTGCTCAGCAAGCGCTCCTGAGCCCGCGCTCCAAAAAAAACGGGGAGGAGCCGCCCCCAAGCAGCTCCTCCCCACTGCACTACCCCCGGTACTACCCCCGAAGAAGCAACGACCCGTCCAACCCTTCCGTACTGCTCCCCCCAACCCCCCCAACCCCTACCCGCCGCCCTCGACCGACCCGCCCGTCCTGCCCCACCCGCCCGTCCCAACCCCACCCAACCCGTCCTGCCCCACCCGCCTTACGTGGATGAGATAGAGCATTCCGCGTGCCAGCGGATTTCCGGGGGCTGGTGCTTGTGATTTCAGGGGGTTGGCGAGACCTGCACTCCGGGACGAGGCAAGAGTCGGTAAGAAGTACATCGGTAGGAGTTACAAAAGGGGGGTCCGGGCCCGTACACCCTCACCCCGGCCCTCTCCCAGAGGGAGAGGGAGTGGGAGTGGGCGCTCACCCGAGCAGCGCGAGCAGTCCGGCCAGTCCCACGAAGAGGAAGTAGAGCGACTCGCCAGCGATGAGCCCGCCGCCCACCAGCGAGGTCGTGCTCATGTCCTCCGGCAACGCCTCGCCCTCTCCGGGCGAGCCCGCCGCGTGCGGCGCCGCCTTCTTCGTCAGCGTGTTCCACAGCGAGGACAGGACGCCGCCCGCGCCGAACCAGAGCGCCGCCGGCAGGTTCACGAAGCCGCCGAAGGACGAGGCATACGGGCTCGACAGCAGCACCGCGTCCATCGTCCAGCCCACCGCGTAGCCCGCCCGCGAGCCCTTCAGGAAGGCCTGGTAGCGCGCGTGGCGCTTGAGCAGCTTGCGCGCCACCTCGATGACGAAGCCCAGCACCAGGCCGAAGAGCAGCGCCTTCACCGTGTGCTCCGACAGCGAGCCCAGGCTGCGGATGGCGCCCACGAACTTGTAGGTCATCGCCGAGCTCCACTGCCCCACCGGAGCCCCTGGGTTGTCCAGTTGGTTGATGGCCAGCACCGGATAGGCGCTCATGAAGACACGCGCCAGTCCCACGCACAGCACCGCGCCCATGACGATGCCAATCACCTGGTAGCGGAATTGAATGGTGCGGTCCGTCCCCAGCCGCCAGCCCGTGGAGCGGTCCTGCTGCATATCACAGCCCACCGAGGTGGAGATGAGCAGGATGCTCGCGGCCATCACGCCCACCAGCGGGTTCTTCAGCCCCAGCAGCGACATCAACAGCACCGAGATGACGAAGGCGCTGGAGATGGGATTCTGGTCCGTGATGCCGTAGGCGATGCCGTTGACGAGCACGAAGAGCAGCGACAGCCCCAGGCCGAAGAGGATGAAGCCCAGGGGCTGCTCCAGCAGCCGCGTGGCCACCACCACCACCGCCACCGCCCAGAAGCCCACCCAGCCGAACAGCTTCGGCAGGCTCACCTGCTTCCACGCGGGCACCTCGTCGGCCGCCACCTTCGCCCGGTTGCGCACCCGGTCCACCGCCTGCACCGCCAGCAGCGACAGGTCCACCACCGCCGCGCCGCAGATCATCGCCAGGCCAATGAGGAAGCCAATCTTGCGGAACGGCTCGTCCGCCCCCAGCCAGCCGATGCTCCGCAGGTACGGGGTGAAGGCATAACCGATGAGGCCTCCCACCACGGCCGGCACGGTGATGCGGCTGCCCACCACCATGCCCGCGCCAATGGTGGACGCGCTCAGGCCCGAGGCCCCCACCGCCGCCACGCGCTCGGTGAGCGCCGCCACCCCCGCGCCCAGCCCCGTGCCTCCGCCCAGCTTGGCGATGGAAGCCTTCAGCAGCCGCTTGTCCGTGAGCGCTCGCAGGATGTTGGCCACCGCGTAGCCCGACGGGTAGTCCAGCTGCAACCGGTCCACCAGCAGCGGCGTGTAGAGCATGCCCACGCCCACGCCGAACATGCCCACGCACCCCACGAAGAGCATCAGGTGCCAGGCCGGCGGCTGCGGCATGCCCAGCCACACCATGGCCTGGATGAGCACGGACATGGCGCACATGGAGGCCACCGACGCGGCCATCGTCTGCATGTAGTTGGCGCCGTGCTTGCCCTCGGGGCCGTAGCCGTAGGTGACGGCGCTGCCGAGGATGCCGGCCAGCACCTGCCCGCCCACGAAGAAGCCCAGGCTGAAGTTCATGTACGAGGCGGCGATGCCTCCCAGCGGCCCGAGAATGAAGATGGCCACCGCGCTCAGCAGCAGGTGGAACTTCCACGTGCCCGGCGTGGGCAACCAACCGAAGCGCGGGGCACCGCCCTCGGGTGAGCCCACCGCGTGGGGCGAGGCCGGAGGCGGAGAGGACGGAGACGGAGAGAGGGGCTGAGCCATGGATGACGTAGGGTACCGGCCTCCGAGGGCCCCTCCAACCCTGGCCCTTCCGAGGAGAGCGACACATGAAGACCGAGACCCGCCGCAACCTCCTGCTCGCACTCGTATTCCTGGCCGGCTGCGCCGCCTCGCGCGTGCAGTGGGTCCCCCCCGCGCTCGCCCAGACGGACACCAGCACCCCGCGCTGGGACTACTTCTGTGTGAAACCGGAGGTCGGGGTGCTCGGCCTGCCGGCGGAAGACGTCACCGCGCTGCTCAAGACCGTGGGCCAGCAAGGCTGGGAGCTCGTCACCGTCGACGCGGCCGCGAACTACTGCCTCAAGCGCCCCCTGCGCTGAGCCCGCGCGGCGGATGCTCTCAGTGGGTGCCGGACGCCAGGGACTGCTCCGGCTGCTCCAGCTCCGGCAGGCTGAAGCAGAACGTCGTCCTGCGGCCCGGGGTGCTGGTGGCCCAGAGCCGGCCCCCGTGCGCCTCGACGAGCCCCTTGCAGATGTAGAGCCCCAGGCCGATCCCCGCCGCCTGCCTCTGTCCCCCCGGCGTGCGGTGGAAGCGGCGGAACAGCCGGGGCAGCTCCTCCGGCGGAATGCCGGGCCCCTCGTTGGACACCGACACCCGCAGCTCGTTCTCCAGCCGGGTGACCTCGACGTCGATGGGCGTCTGGGACGCGCCGTACTTCACCGCGTTCGAGAGCAGGTTGGTGATCACCTGATCGATGCGCAGCGGATCTCCCGACGTCAGCGCCTCGTCCGGAGCGGTGACGCGGATGGGGCGGCCCCGGGCCTGTCCCTCCATCCGCCGGACGCACGCGTGCACGTGCTCCGTGAGCGATACCGGCCGCCGCTCCAGCCGCAACTGCCGCGCTTCAATCCGCGAGGCGTCCAGCAGATCGTCGATCATCCGGCGCAGGTTGCCCACGCTGGTGTCGATCCACCGCAGGGGCTCCTCCTGGTGCGCGGGCGGGCCCTCGGGCATGTCGTTGCGCAGCGCATCGAGCGCCAGGGCGATGACGCTCACCGGCTGGCGCAGATCATGGGCCACCACCGAGGTCCACTCCTCGCGCTGGCGCTCCAGCTCCTTGAGCGGGGTGATGTCACGGAAGATGGAGACGGCTCCGCCCGGCGTCCCCTGGCGCCCCTGGATGGGCGTCGCGCTCGCCAGCACCGGCACGCTCCGCCCGTCCCGCGTCCACAGCGACAGCTCGATTCCCGGCTCCAGCTCGCCGCGCGTCACCGCCCTCACGAAGGGCACCTCCTCCCAGGAGAGGGACTCGCCGGAGGGCCTGCGCAGGTCGAAGAAGAACCGGTTGCCAAAGGCATCCAGCCCGCTGGAGTCGCTGGCACACAACGACTTGGCGGCCGCGTTGGCCACGAGGATGTGCCCCTGCTCGTCCAGGATGAGGACCGCGTCGGGCATCTGCTCGATGATGCTCATGAGCCACGCGCGCTGGAGCGCCTCGGAGCGCCAGGCCTGCTCGAGGTCCAGCCCGGCCTGGTTGAGCCTGCGGGACGCCGACCAGAGGAAGGGCAGTCCCATGAAGGTCAGCATGCCCGTGACGAGGGCGAAGGCCGTGCTGGAGGAGTAGAGGCCGGCGCGCGTCCCCAGCAGGGACAGGTGGCCCACCACGTAGGGGCCGAGCATCAGCGGCGGCAGCAAGCGGCGCACCATGACGCTGCCCGCGTGCGCTCCGGTGAAGGTGCGCATGAGCCCATGGGTGGGCCGCGTCCCGAGAATCCCGAGGCTCAGGACGAAGAAGACCGTGCTCGTGTGCAAGGCCATGCCGATTCCGGCGGGCAGGCCCGGCAGCGTATGGAGTTGGGAGGCGCCCGTCCCATAGCCAATCAGCGCCGTCCAGGACAGCAGCGCCACGGCGAGCGCGAGGTACTGCGCGGGCCGGCGCTCGCTCCGCGTCTCCACGTCGAGCAGCAACAGGGACAGGCCGAGCAGGAGGAAGCAGAGCGCCGTCTGGGGCGAGGGAATCCGGGACGTGGGCGTCAGCCAGACGAAGAGCCCGCCGACCCACTCTCCATGAAAGACATAGTCGGCCAGGACGAGCACGCCGAAGAGGCCGGCCAGGACGGCGCAGACGCGGCCCGCCCAACGCCGGAACGGTGACGAAGTGACGGGGCACAGCAGCCCCAGTGCCGTGCCCGTGAGAATGAGCCCGGCCGCGGTCACTGGAACCATGGCGGGCATGCCCGGCCCCAGGACCGTCAGGTCCTCGATTCCCAAGCCCCAGCCGCCCACCAGGACGACGGCTCCCACGAGGATGGCGGTGCTCGCCGCGATGGACGTCAGCCGCAGGAGAAAAGTCAAAATGCGCGAGTCCACCGACAACGTCATTGGAAAGGTAGTGTACTGGAAGACGGCGGGATTATCCGCTCCCCTGCTCGCTATTCATCCGAGCCTTCCGGCCCCGGCGCCCTGGGGTGGGCCACGCTGTCTAACTTGGAAACGGACCGGGAACCGGCCAGGAGGGGCACCGATGCGGTGGCAAGGGGGTCGTCGCAGCTCGAACATCGAGGACCGGCGCGGCAGGGGTGTGGGACGCCCGCTTGCCATTGGAGGCGGGGCCACCACCCTGGTCGTCGCCCTGCTGGTGCTGCTGCTCGGAGGCGACCCGTCCGTCCTGCTGTCCGGAGACTCCCAGGCGCCCTCGGGGGGCGTCGGCGGCTCGGGCCGGCCGGTGGACCCCGCCCAGGCCCAGCTCGAGGACTTCGTCTCCGTCATCCTCGCCGACACCGAGGACACCTGGCCCCGGCTGCTCGAACCGCTCGGCGTGCGCTACGTCGAGCCGCGTCTCGTGCTCTTCTCGGATGCCGTGGAATCCGGCTGTGGTTTCCAGCAGAGCGCCGTGGGGCCCTTCTATTGTCCCCTGGACCAGCGCGTGTACCTGGACCTCGGCTTCTTCCGCGAGCTCGATCGCCGCTTCGGCGCCCCCGGTGACTTCGCCCAGGCCTACGTCGTCGCACACGAGGTGGGGCACCACGTGCAGAACCTGCTCGGCATCTCCGAGCGCGTCCACGCCCAGCGCGGCCGCACGTCCCGCGCCCAGGCCAATGCCCTGTCCGTCCTCCAGGAGCTCCAGGCCGATTGCTTCGCCGGCATCTGGGCCCACCACGCCCAGCGCCAGCGCCAGATTCTCGAGCAGGGGGATGTGGAGGAGGGATTGAAGGCCGCCTCGGCCATCGGCGACGACACGCTCCAGCGGCGCTCCGGCGGCCATGTCGTCCCCGAGTCCTTCACCCACGGCTCCTCGGCGCAGCGCGTCGAGTGGTTCCGCAGGGGGCTCGAGCAGGGCACGGTCGAGGCGTGTGACACGTTCCGTCGCGCGGAGTGAGCACGGGTCTCAGATTCGCGTGAAGGACCAGCTCACCGCCTTGCCCTCCGCGTAGGGCATGACCCCGTGGAACGCCCTCGGGTCCGCGTCGAACACCAGCGGCAGGAAGTGCCGGTCTCCGTCCCACAACGGCAGGCTCATGATGTCCTTCACCGGAACCCACGAGAGCGTGCCCTCCACATTGCGCTCGTGCGGCGTGCCCTCGAAGCGGTCGATGCGGAAGATGAAGCCGAGCCAGTCCTCGCCCTTCGGGCCGAAGCCGGGCCAGTTGATGGTGCCTCGCAGCGTCAGCTCCGTGCACTCGATGCCCGCCTCCTCGCGGATTTCACGGCGCATGCAGGAGACCACGTCCTCCCCGGGCTCCATCTTCCCGCCGAGCCCGTTGTACTTGCCGAGGTGCGCATCGTTCTGACGCGCGTTGCGGTGGATGAGCAGCACCTTCGTCCCGTCCGGGGACATGACGTAGCCAAGCGTGCCGATGATGGGCGTGTAGGGCATGGACAGCGCTCTTATCGCTCGCGGGCCGCTCCGCAAGAAGTCAGGAGGTAGGCGCCTCGTGTCCGACTCCCTGGGGGGAACCCGGGAGGCGTGGCACCCTCACCCCGTCCCTCTCCCGGAGGGCGAGGGGACAGTGGGCACGGTGCACCCTCAGTGCCCCCTCGGCTCAGGGGGCTCCGCCGTGCCGCTTGTGCGCGAGGTACTGGCGTGTCTCGGCCGCGATGACGCCACTGAGCAGCAGCAGGCCCACGAGGTTGGGAAGCGCCATCAGCCCGTTCATCACGTCCGAGAGCGTCCAGACGAACTCCAGGCTGTAGAGCGCCCCGAAGAACGAGGCCACCACGAAGAGCACCCGGTACGGCACCACCGCGCGCACCCCGAGGATGTACTCGATGCTCTTCTCCCCGTAGTAGCTCCACCCGAGGATGGTCGAGAAGGCGAACATCGCCAGGCTCACGGCGACGATCCACCCGCCCCAGTTGCCCGGCAAGCCGTCACGGAAGGCCATCTGCGTCAGCGCCGCTCCGTTGAGCCCCGACGTCCACGCCCCCGTCGAGAGGATGGTCACCGCGGTGAAGGAGCAGACGACGAGTGTATCGATGAACGTCTGCGTCATCGACACCAGGGCCTGCACGACGGGCTGGCGCGTCTGCGCCGCCGCCGCCGCGATGCCCGCCGAGCCCAGCCCCGACTCGTTGGAGAAGATGCCCCGGGCCACGCCATAGCGGATGCCCGCCGCGAGCGTCGCTCCCGTGAAGCCCCCCACCGCGGCCGTCCCGCTGAACGCTTCCGAGAAGATGAGGCCAATGGCCGCGGGCACGCGCTCCAGGTGCAGGGCGATGACCACGCCCGAGCCAATCATGTACGCGCCAATCATCACCGGCACGAAGAACTCGGTGAAGCGGCCAATGGACTTGATGCCCCCCAGGATGACGGCGCCCGCCAGCAGCGCGATGACCAGCCCGCTCACCCACAGGGGAATGCCGAACGAGGTGTGCAGGGCGCCCGCCACCGAGTTGGACTGCACCATGTTGCCAATGCCAAACGCGGCGATGGCCGAGAAGAAGGCGAAGAGCCACCCCAGCACCCGTCCGAGCCGCGAGGGAATCCCGCGGCTGAGGTAGTACATGGGTCCACCGGCCTGCTCGCCCCGGGCATCGGTGATGCGGTAGCGCACCGAGAGCAACGCCTCGGCGTACTTCGTCGCCATGCCGACCAGGCCCGTCATCCACATCCAGAAGACGGCCCCCGGCCCACCGAGCGCGATGGCCGTGGCCACGCCGACGATGTTCCCCGTCCCCACCGTCGCCGCCAGCGCCGTCATCAGCGCCTGGAAGTGAGAGATGTCTCCCTCGGCGCCCTGCTCACGGCGCACCACGAAGGCCAGCCACAGCGAGTGGCCCAGCTCGCGGAACTGCACACCCCTCAGCCGCACGGTGAGGTAGAGCCCCGTGGCGAGCAGCAAGGGAATGAGGAGATAGGGCCCCCAGATGAAGTCCGAAGCTGCCTTGGCGAATGCGAGGACCTGCTCCAACACGCTACCTCCGGTGTGAGGGCGGCCGAGGATGACACGGGCCGCCGCCGGAGCAACCCTTCTTCAGTCCCGGTAGCCCCGGGCCTGCAGGTTGAACAGGTGCGCGTACCGCCCGTTGCGCGCCATCAGCTCCGAGTGGCTCCCCAGCTCCTCCACCTCGCCGTTGTGCAGCACGGCAATCCGGTCCGCCATCCGCACCGTCGAGAACCGGTGCGAGATGACCAGGGCAATCCGGTCCGCCGCCAGCTCCTGGAAGCGCTCGAACAGCGCGTGCTCCGACTCCGCGTCGATGCTCGCCGTCGGCTCGTCCAGGATGAGCACCTCCGCGTCCTCCCTCATGAACGCCCGGGCCACTCCCAGCTTCTGCCACTGCCCCCCGCTCAGCTCCTGTCCCTTCTCGAACCAACCGCCCAGCATCGTGTCGTACTGGTTGGGCAATGCCGAAATCACCGTGCTCGCCCCGCCCTGCTCCGCCGCCCGGACGATGCGATTGCGGTCCTCCAGCGCCGGCACGTGCCCCAACCCGATGTTCTCCGCCACGCTGAACTGGTAGCGCACGAAGTCCTGGAACACCGCTCCGAACCTCGAACGCAGGTCCTCCGGCTCCATGTCCTTCAGGTTCACACCCCCGTAGAGGATCTCCCCCTCCGTGGGCTCGTACAGACGCAGCAGCAGCTTCACCAGCGTGCTCTTCCCCGCCCCGTTCTCGCCCACCAGCGCCAGCTTCTCCCCCGGCTCCAGCTTCAGCGACAGGTTGTGCAGCGCCCACTCCTTCTTCCCCGGGTAGCGGAACGACACGTTGCGCAGCTCGATGGCGTTGCCCCGTCCCCTCGGCGCCGTGCGCGCGGGCAGCACCCGCGATGCCTCCTGCCCCGTCGGTATCTCCAGGTACGCGAACAGGTTGCTCATGAAGAGCGCCCCCTCGTACATGCTCCCCACGCTCGAGAGGATTCCCTGGAACGCCGTCTGCCCCTGCCGGAACACCATCAGGTACAGCGTCATGTCTCCCAGCGTGATGGTCCCCAGCGTCGCCCGGTTCGCCACGAACATGTAGCACCCATAGAACGCCCCCAACGACAGCAGCCCCAGCCCCAGTCCCCATCCCATCCGCTTGAGCGCCAGCGCCCGGTCCTCCTGGAAGAACTTCTGGAACAGCGTCCGGTAGCGCCCCAGCACCAGCGGGCCCAGCGCGAACACCTTCACCTCCTTCACGTGGTTGTCCCGCGTGAGGATCCACTCCAGGTAGTTCAGCTTGCGCCCCTCGGGCGCCCGCCACGAGTAGAGCCGGAATCCCTCCGCCGCCAGCCGCGCCTCCGCGATGAACGCCGGGATGCTCGCCGCCACCAGCACCACCACGCTCCACGGCGACAGCGACACCAGCAGCACCGCGTACGTGGACAGCGTCACCATGTTGCGCACGATGGAGAACGCATCCATCACCAGCGCCAACGGCCGGCTGTTGGCCTCGCGCCGCGCGTTCTGCATCTTGTCGTACGTGTCCGAGTCCTCGAAGTGCCGCAGCTCCAATTGCAGTGCCTTCTGGAGGATGCGCTCGTTGAGCAGGTTGCCCAGGCTCGCGCGCAGCAGCTCGCGCGTCAGCGACAACGCCCGGTCCAGCGTCATCGAGCCCACCATCAGCCCGAACTCCAGCAGCACCAGCCGCAGCACCCGCTCGCGCGCGGCCTCGCCCCCGCCCGCTTGCGCCGCCACCACCCCGTCCACGATGAGCTTGCCCACCCAGGCGATGGACGCCGGCACCAGCGCCGCCACCAGCGTCAGCAGCCCGAGCACCACCGCGCCGCGGGGACTCGCCTCCCAGAAGAGCCGGAAGGTGCCCGGCAACTGCCGGAAGAGGGTGCCCATGCCCTTGAGCCGGGCCTTCAGCGATTGGGGGGGTCGCGGGGAGGAAAGCGGTGGAGACACGCCCTCTCTCTAACCCGCCACTCCCACGTGCGCCGCATTCCCGCCACCCCGTGCACCAGGAGAGCGGGCTCCGTGTTCCCGCCGAGGAATCCGCTCGCCAGGATGCTCTCCGGCCAGCTTCCCGGGGTTATGATGGCCGCATCCCCTACCTGGAGACCCTCTCCGATGAAGCGCTTCGTCATCGTCTTCGACAACGAGCCGGCCGAGGCCGCCCCCTGGATGGCTCGCGCCTGCGCCACGTCCCAGCTGACCTTCGTGGACAACGAGGCCATCACCGACGCCGTCTCCGACAACAAGGAGGCCCAGAAGCTGCTGCTCCAGGGCGGCCTGCCTCCGGGCGAAAACCCCAAGCTCGCCCCCTACTACAAGGACGCGCTCGAGAAGCTCGCCGCCGACAAGCAGCGCGTGGGCCTCTACAGCGTCAGCTGGTTGCTCTACCTCGGCCAGGCCGATGGGTGCGTGCTCGACTTCGCGGGCCTGGAGGAGCAGCGCAAGAAGGGGCTGGCCTCCGGCGTCGCCCAGAAGACCGCCGACGAGTACGTGGCCAAATACTCCGCCCACCTGCAGGAGCGCGCGCGCAAGGTGCTCCCTCCCGAGCGCATCCTCATCGTGCCCGCGGGCGAGAGCGACGCGAAGAAGGCCGAGCTCACCGCCGCCTTCATCAAGAAGCTCGGGTAGCGGGTTCCGAACGGGGGAGGGCCACCCCTCCTCCGCTCGAAGCTCAGGCGCCCCGTGTCCTGAGCCGCTTCAACTCGGTTCGCAGCTTCGCGAGCTGTTGCTCCGCCTCTTCCCGGCGCCGCACCTCTTCGGCCGCGCGCCGTACCTCTTCGGCCGCGCGCCGCCGCAACTGCCTCGCTTCCTTCTTCAGCCCAGCGATGCGCTCGTTCGACTCCAGCAGGGGCGTGCGCCCCGCCCAGAAGCGCAGCCGTCCCTCCTCGACCTGCAAGTCCAACCCCAACTGTTCCGAGTGGTAGCGCCCCCTCACCAGGGGAATGGGCACGTACTTCCCCGGCCCGGACGCCGGCAGCCGGTACGCCATCAACCGCTCCTTCTTCCGGTCGTAGATGAAGTATTCGGGAATGCCCACCCGCGCGTAGCGCCGCACGTTGTACTCGGCATCCTTCTTCCGATCGCCGCCCACGTGCACCTCCATCACCCAGTCCAGCCCCTTCCCCTCGGCACTCACCACCCACTTGTCCCGTTCGTGCTGCTCCACGTCCCGCACCGCCAACAGGTCCGGCGCGAAACGCCGCTCGCCCGGGTAGTACACGGGCAGCTCCGCTCCCAGGTACATCCGGGGCCGCCGGTGGCGGCTGAAGTGCGCCCTCAGTACATCCAGCGCGCTCACCTTCGCCCCCAGGTGCCGGTCGCCCTCCGGCATGGCCATTTCGTCCCACGTCACCTCACCGGGCAGTGAGGCCACCACCTGCTCCCGCTCCTCCACGCTCATCGCCTCCCACTCCTGCTGGGAGGGTGCTTGGGGGAAGGCCTCCGCGTTGCCCCGCCGATCGCGCTCCATGTCTCGAAGCGTGGGGCAGGTGACCTCCAAGGTCAACCCGTTGCCGCCATCCCCGTCACCCTCGCGACGAGACAGAGCAAGTCGCAAGCCAGGTGCTCATTCGAGACGCTGGTGCTCTGGAGACCTCCTGCTCGAGCGCTCCTGGATGCCCATCGGACATCCGCGCCACGGGATACCGCCTCCACGGCACGGGACCAGCACCCCAGGCACTGAAAACGGAGAAGCCGCCGGGCCCAGGCACCCCCTGGTCCTCGGCGGCCTCCATCCGTCGCGACGGCTTGCTAGAAGCTCCAGCAGGTGGCGTACGGCGTCCTCCCGCACTGGGTGGTCGCGTACTGCGTGCAGTTGCCGTAGGCCACGTAGCCCGCGGTCACCGAGTACCAGCGCGGGGCGTCGCTGGTGCACTTCCAGGTACACCGGCGCGCACCCGAGTCCCAGCCCTCACACAGCGCTCCCTCCACCGCGCCGAGCTGCTCCTCGCCGGTGACCGCCTCCTCTTCAACGCCACCGCACGCGGACAGCAGGAAACCACACGCAACGCCGAGCAACAGGGTCTTCATCTTCATGGGAGATTCCTTGGAGTGGATTGACTCGTTCGAGGCAAACGCCGCGGCTACTTGCTCCAGCAGGTGCCGTACGCGGTGAAGCCGCACTCGCGCCTCGCGAACTCCGTGCAGTCGCCGTAGGCCACCGAGGAATAGGTCGTCCACCACGTCGACGTGCTGGTGCACTTGAAGGAACACCGGCGCGCCCCCGAGTCCCACCCCTCACACAGCGCTCCCTGCACCGTGCCCAGCTCCTCCACCGGCGCCGGCGCCGCCTCCTCCTCGATGGGACCCCCGCACGCCGACAGCAGGAACCCACAGGCCACACCCAGGAGCAGCGTCTTCATCTTCATCGAGAGAACCCTTGGAGGGAGAACCGGCTTCATGCACGGCACGCCATCCTGGATACAATGGAATTCCCGACCCTTCAAGCCAGACAAGGAAAAGCCGTATTCACCCACATCCACGCATTCACTGGAAGTAAAAATGAAGAAGCCGCCGGAGCCCAGGCAACCCTGGACCGCGGCGGCTTCCTTTCACTGCACCCGGAGCGTTACCGGAGCTTCCAACCCAGCTCGAGCCACGCCATCGGCGCCGCGTAGTCGAGCCGGTAGTGGCTGCGCCACTCATAGGAGCCACCCAGCGACACGCGCACCTTGGACACGTCCAGCGCCACGCCCAGTCCCGCCCGGCCTCCCGCCGCCATGGGGCTGGGCGCGTAGAGCAGCGGGCCACCCGACGCGAACACCTGCAGCCCGAACTTCCCCGGCGACGACATCAACGGGTACGCCAGCCGCACGTCCGCCAGCAACAGCCCGATGGCCGAGGAGAACCGCGGCGACGCCATCGCCGTGAGGCCCAGCCCCGCCCTCAGCCCGAACGGCAGCCCCACCGAGGCGTTCACGTTCACGCCCCCCAGCGGCACCGGCCCCGTGCTCCCCACGTCCGCCTCACCATGCAGGCCCGCGTACAGCTCGAACGAGTCCACCAGCGAGTACGCCGGCTCCGGCTCGACGGCGGGCGGCGGCTCCACGGGCGGCGGTGCGGCCGCCGCTGCCGCCGCCTCGGCCTCGGCAGCGGCCTTGGCGGCGGCCTCGGCCTCGGCCTGCGCCGCCTTCGCCTTCTCGCGATCCGGGCACTCCACCCGCATCTTCTCGAAGAGCTCGTCCATCCCCGCCGCGGGATTCTCCAGCGGCAGGCTCGCCAGCTCCTCCTGCTTCAGCGCACGGCAGAAGGCTTCCTCCGCCTGCGGCATCTGCTCGAGCGACTGGTGCAGCACGCCCTCCATCAACGACACCCACAGCTGCTCCTCCGGACTCAGCTCCTGCGTACATCCAGGCGTCGCGAGCTCGGCGAGCGCCGCCTCGTACTTGAGCGTCGAGGAGAGCCGCGCCACCTTGCGGATGCAGGTGTTCTTCGTCTTCTCCGGAAGGATGACCTTCACGCGCGGCGCGGCCACAGCCGGCACCGCGAGCAGCGTCATCAGGGGCAGAACCGCCAGCTTCAGACTCTTCATGAGTGATTGTGCTCGTAGCAAAACGCTCCCCCATCGCGAGGAGCCCACGCGCACCTTACACCCACCTGCCCCTCCCTCCCCATGGGGGGTCCCCTTCAGATATTTTTTGCTCCAACCATGGACGGCCGCGTCACGCGGGCAGACCCTCACCCTGTCCCTCTCCCAGAGGGAGAGGGGTGGTGACTCGGGCTCAACCCGGGATTCCCTGGGGCTGGGCTTCCTCAGGCTCCGACGAGGCTCTGCTGGAACTGACGCACGTCGCCGATCAGGTCCGCCGCTCCCTTGATGACCTTCGCCGTGCCCAGCACGATCTGCAACGGGCCCGTGATGCTGTTCAGACCCGGGATGGCTCCCGCCACGTCCAGACCCAGCTGGCCGGCCGCCAGCGCGATGTCGAGCCCGTCCTTCGGATCCTTCTGCAGCTCGTCCCACAGGTCCTTCGCGCTGCCAATCGCGCTGCCCGCGCTGATGACGTTGCCCAGCAGCGGCACCGACTTGAGGCCCGCCTTCGCCGCGAACTTCGCCGACTCCTTGGCGATCTTCTCCTTCAGCTCGTCCGGCAGCGCGTCCACGAACCGGCCGAACAGCCGCGTCATGTTCTCGATGCCCTGACGCCCGAACGGCAGCTCCTGGCCCGCCACCTCGAAGTGGTCACCCTGCGTCAGCAGCGCGCCACCCGCCTCGGCGATCTCCCTCAGCGCCCCGCCGATGTCGCCCGTGGACAGCTTCTCCGCCGCCTCGAACAGGTTCGTCACCGCGCCCGAGTCCACCATCGCCTCGTTCAGCTCGCGGTCCGCGAACAGCTCGCCGAGGCTGCCCGGGATGTGCGACAGCGAGTTGAGGAACGCCTTGGCCGCCTCCGGTGCCGTCTGGGCGATCGTCTTGCCCGTGGTGGCCAGCCCCTTCACGAAGCCGCCGATGTCCCCGTTCTTGAGCGCCCCGAACGCGTCGCCCAGCGCCTTGCCCACCTCGTCGTTGCCCAGCAGGCTCGCCGCCGCGACGATCGTGTCCTTGGCCCACTCCGGCGCGCCCAGCTTCTCGGCCAGCTTGCCCGCCATGCGCCCGCGCAGCTCCGGCGGCACATCCGCCAGCGCCTGGCCCAGCGACTTCAGCGCGTCGCCCGGCTTGCCCTCCGCGATCTGCTTGCCCGCCTCCATCACGTCGAACACCGCACCGCCCAGCGCCGCGATGTCCGCGCCGCTCTCGATGCCGAAGGGCTTCAGCTTGTCCATCAGCTGCGTGTTCTTCGCGAGCGCGTTGCCCGCCGCCGCCGCCAGCTGAGGGTTGGTCAGCAGATCCTTGGTGCCCTGCACCAGGTCTCCCGACATCATCTTCTCGAACGCCGCGTGCACGTCCGGGTTCGCCACCAGCTGGTGCACGAAGTCCTTGTCCGTGAGCATCGACTTCACCACGCCGCCGAAGCCCTCGTCCGGGAGCTTCCCGGCCGTCGTGGTGATGGCCTTCTCGATGATGGACGGCGGCATCTTGCCCGCCGCGGACTGCAGGCTCGAGAGCGCCTGCTGGAAGTCACCCTGGCCCAGCGCCTGGCCCGCCTTGAGCAGGTCCGGCAGCGCGCGGCCCGCCTGGATGAGCTCGGACGGCGTAATCCCCAGGTCGGTGATGTTCTTGCGCAGGCCCTCGGGCAGCTTGTTGATCAGCTTCTCGCCAATCTTGTTCAGCAGCTCCGGCGCCGCCTCGGCCGCCGAGCCCAGCGCGGTGATGCCCTCGTCGATCTTCCCCTCGGAGAAGGCCTTCACCGCGTCGAACAGGTGCGGCGCCGCCTTGCCGGCCTGCAGCAGATCCTGCTGCGTCAGGCCCGCCTTGGTCAGCATCTCCTGGACCTTGGGGTCGTTGCTCAGCGCCGTGAGCGCCGTGTCGCGCGCCGCGTCGTTGCCGAGCAGCCCGCGCAGGCCCTCGAGCCGCGTGGAGTCATTGAAGAGCTTGCCCACCTGCGAGTGCAGGTCGCGGTTGGTGACGAGCTCCTTGAGGAACTTCTCGTCCGTCAGCAGCGTCTTCACCGGGCCCAGGTTGGCCGGCAGCTGCTGCGCGAGCCCCTTGAGCGCCTGCGTGGTGAGGTCCGGCGCGGAGATCGCCGCCTCCTTCAGCGCGTTGAAGGCCTTGCCCCAGTCCTGCTTGGAGGCCGCGTCCGCCGCCTCGAACAGGTGCGGCAGCGCCGGGCCCGCCGTGCGGATCTGCTGCTCGGTGATGCCCAGCTTCGCGAACTGGTCCTTCACGCCCTGCGGCAGCGCGTCCACCAGCTTGTTGCCAATCTTCGCGGCCAGCCCCGGCGCGGCCTGCACCGCCGCCTGGAGGTCCTCCAGACCGCCCTTCACGTCGCCCTTCTGGATCTTGTCGAAGGCGTCGAAGAGCTTCGGCGCGGCGCGGCCGGCCTCGACCAGGTCCTTGGGCTCCAGGCCAATCTTGGCCAGCTGCTCCTTGACCTTGGGGTCGTTGCCCAGCGCCGTGAGCGCCGTGTCACGCACCTTGTCGTTGTTGAGCAGCCCGCGCAGTCCCTCCATCCGGGTGGACTCGTCGAAGAGCTTGCCCACCTGCGAGTGCAGGTCGCGGTTGGTGACGACCTCCTTGAGGAACTTCTCGTCCGTCAGCAGCGTCTTCACCGCGCCCAGCTGCGGCGGCAGCTGCTGCGCCAGGCCCTTCATGGCCTGCGTGGTGAGGTCCGGGGCGGCGATGGCCGCCTCCTTCAACGAGTTGAAGGCCTTGCCCCAGTCCTGCTTCGAGGCCGCATCCGCCGCCTCATAGAGGTGCGGCAGCGCCGGACCCGCCGAGCGGATCTGCTGCTCGGTGATGCCCAGCTTGGCGAACTGATCCTTCACGCCCTGCGGGAGGATCTTCAGCAGCTTGTCGCCAATCTTGGCGGCCAGCCCGGGCGCGGCCTCCACGGCCTTCTGGATGTCCTCCAGACCGCCCTTCACATCGCCGGCCTTGATCTTCTCGGCGGCGTCCAGGAGCTTCGGCGCGGCCTTGCCGGCATCGACGAGGTCCTTGGGCTCCAGGCCAATCCGGGCCAGCTGCTCCTTGACCTTCGGGTCGTTGCCCAGCGCGGTGAGCGCCGTGTCACGCACCTTGTCGTTGTTGAGCAGCCCGCGCAGGCCCTCCATGCGCGTGGACTCGTCGAACAGCTTGCCCACCTGGCCGTGCAGGTCGCGGTTGGTGACGACTTCCTTGAGGAACTTGTCGTCCGTCAGCAGCGTCTTCACCGCGCCCAGGTTGGCCGGGAGCTGCTGTGCCAGGCCCTTCATGGCCTGCGTGGTGAGGTCCGGGGCGGCGATGGCCGCCTCCTTCAGCGCGTTGAACGCCGTGCCCCAGTCCTGCTTGGACGCCGCGTCCGCCGCCTCGTAGAGGTGCGGCAGCGCCGGGCCCGCCGTGCGGATCTGCTCCGGCGTAATCCCCAGCTTGGCGAACTGATCCTTCACGCTCTGCGGCAGGAGCTTCTCGAGCTTCTCGCCAATCTTGGCGGCAAGTCCCGGCGCGGCCTCGACCGCCGCCTGGATGTCCGCCAGACCGCCCTTCACATCGCCCGCCTTGATCTTCTCGGCGGCGTCCCAGAGCTTCGGCGCGGCCGCGCCCGCCTCGACCAGGTCCTTGGGCTCCAGGCCGACCCTGGCCAGCTGCTCCTTGATCTGCGGATCATTGCCCAGCGCGCCCAGCACCGCGTCACGCGCGGGGGCGTTGTTGAGCAGCTCGCGCACGGCGCCCGTGTCGCCGGGGTTCTGGATGAGCTTGCCGATGGAGGCGTGCAGCTCGTTGTTGGTGACCAGCTCCTTGGCCACCTTCTCATCCGTCAGCAGCGTCTTGGCCGGACCCTCGGGCAGGTTCTGCGCCAGGCCACGGATGGCCTTCTGCGCCACCTCGGGCGAGGCCAGCGCCGCGTTGCGCAGGTGCTCCAGCGCCTGCTCCGGGTGGCCACCCGCCACCGACTGCACGGCCTTCTCCAGGTGCGGACGCGCCGCCTCACCCGCCTTCTTGAGGTCCTCCTGCGTCAGGCCGATCTTCGCCAGCGCGCCCTTGTCCGCCGCCGCGTTGGGCGGGGTCCCCGCGGGCGCAGTGGTGGAGCCCAGCTTCTCCGCCGTCTGGCCGCGCGCCGTCGAGGTGGGCGCCTTGCCACCATCGAACCCGTCCCGCGCCTGCTGCCGCCGGACCTGGTTGCCCGCCGTCCGCGTCGTGCCACCCTGGTTCGCCGTCTGCGCCGTCGTGTTCGGCTTCGCCTTCGTCTCGACAGGCTTCGGCTCGGGCGGCTTCGGCTTCGGAACGTAGGTGGAGCCGTCCGTCTTCTTGATCGACATGGAGCAACCTCGCGGGGGTGCGGCGCGCGCCTGGGGTACGCCCGGGGCGGGGGATGTACGGGAACCTGCCTATTTACGATTATCGACCTTGTAGGTTTCCAGTTGCGCCCGTCCGACACTTTCCTGGATCACCGGTTTGACCCGAGCGGGCCCCGCCCCACCGGCCTGACGCGAGGCGTCAAGACCGGGAGCGAGGGGCCCGCCGCGAGGTTCCCTGGCGCTGGCTGACGTCAGCGCTTGTTGTCGAAGGCGATGCCCTTGTTCACCTCGTCCAGGGCCTTCTCGGTGAGCTCGACGGCCTTGGCGCGGTGGCCGCCCTTGTCGTGGGAGGCGGTCTTGAGCGCGGCCAGCGCATAGCGCAGGTGGACGAGCGCCTCCTCCATCTTGGGCTGCTTCTCGGCGAAGGCGCGCTGGGAGAAACCACCGAGGACGAAGGCCACGGCAACGGCGAGGGCGGTGCGACGCATGGGGACTCCTACGTGGGACAAGGATTGGACGGCGGGCCCATCATCCCCGAGCGCCCGTCAACCTTTCCACAGGCCGCCTGTAGGAACTCCAGCCTTCCCGCCCGGTCGTCACACCTCGGCGCAGGTGGGCGTAAATCTCCCAACGGAAGACGGGGGACTTGGCTCGTCCAACCGCCGACAAACCCTGTCATTTCGACAGGGATGGCTCGGCAAAGCCTTTGCAGTAGGCCCCTCGCGAAGTCCATCCGAGGGGGTGTGGCATGCGGGGAGTCATCACCGGACGCGAGGTACTCGAGAACCTGGGCCTCATCTACCGGGAGTTCGGAGCCACCTGCCTGCTGCGCTGTCTGTGGGTGCTCGTCTCCGGACGCAGCACCACCTTCCTCGAGGTGGCGTGCCAGCCCGAGCCCCAGCAGGAGCGCTACCGCTAACGGCTAGGACTCGTCTTCCGGCTTCGACGGCGAAGCGGAAGGGACGGCCGGCGCCTTCTGCACGTAGGTCACCGCCGGACCACCGCCACCGCTCCGAGGCTGACGCGGCCCCCGATCGGGCCGATCGCTCCTCCGCTCCGGAGGACGCCCCCGCGGGCCCTGAGGCCCCGGCTGCTGCTCCGAGGGCCTCGCGCCCTGCTCTCCCCACTGACGCTGTCCTTCACCGTTCCCACGCGGGAAACGATCGCCCCGCGCGCGGTCTCCTCGCGGGAAGCGCTCGCCCTGGGGACGGTCATTGCGCGGAGGCCTGTCTCCCTGGGGACGGTCTCCGCGTGGCGGACGGTCTCCCTGGGGACGATCTCCGCGCGGCGGACGGTCGTTCCGGGGCGGGCGGTCTCCCATGGGGCGGTCGTTGCGCGGAGGCCGGTCTCCCTGGGGACGCATCTCCCGGGGGCCCTGCTGCTCCGGGGAGCTCGCGCCCTGCTCGCGCCACGGACGCGAGCCGTCACCGTTCCCTCTCGGGAAGCGCTCGCCCTGGGGACGATCCTGACGCGGAGGCCGGTCTCCCTGGGGGCGGTCTCCCCGAGGCGGTCCATTGTTGAAGCGGTTGTCGCCGTTGCGCGGCCCACCGGAGAAGCGGCGCGGCCCATCGCCCTGGAAGCGCCCCGTGGGCACGTAGTCCGGCGTCAGCTCGCGCTTGAGGTACGTCCGCCAGATTTCCTGCGCGTCCCCGGCCCGCGCCCGCAGGCTCGGGTCCGTCGACTCGAAGTAGCGGCGCAGGTTCTCCACGTCGCGCTTGAAGAAGAACTCGGCCTGGCTGTTGGCCGCCGCGTCCACCACCTGCGGGAAGTCGATGATGGTGGCCCCGCGGTTGCCCAGCAGGATGTTGAAGGCCGACAGGTCCCCGTGGATGAGGTCGCAGCACAGCATCCGGATGGCCTGGTTGCGCAGGTCGAAGTACAGCGCCGAGGCCTCCTCGGCCGTCAGCGCCGCCTCCTCCAACCGCGGCGCCGGGTGGCCCTCGAGGTCCAGCACCAGCTCCATCAACAGCACGCCCTCGTAGAACATCACCGGCCTGGGCACGCACACGCCGGCCGTGTGCAGCTTGCCCAGGGCATCCGCCTCGGCCGTCTTCCACGCGTCCTCGGCGGCCTGCACCCCGAAGCGGCTCCCCTTGGCGATGGCCCGCGCCGTGCGGCTGTTGCGCACCTGCCGGCCCTCCCGGTAGCCCGAGTTGTTGCGGAAGTTGCGGTGCTCGCGCTCCTTGTAGATCTTGGCGGCAACCACCTCGCCTTTGTGGCGGACAAGGTACACGTCCGCCTCCTTGCCACTCTTGAGGCGGCCCACCACCTCGTCAATCACACCATCGGCCAGAAGGACTTGGAGCGCTTCGTTCATCGTTCGCAGGTCGGAAGGCTCCGAGTCCTACCACGTATTCCTGATGACCTCAGCCCACACGTGCACGGGGCTCGGTCGAATGCCCTTCGACCGGCGGCACATAAGGCCAGCCGCCCAGGGGCCCCTTGCCCGCCTCCCGGGAGAGGTAGTCCGCCGCGATGTTGGCGCTCTCCATGATGGTGAGCAGCCCGCTGCCCGGGTGCGTCCCACCCCCTACCCAGTAGAGCCCCTCGACGCTGGGGCTCTTCACATGGGGGCGCAGGGGCCCCAACTGTGTCCAGGTGTGGGACAAGTTGAAGACGGCCCCCCGGAAGACGTTGAAGTCGTCCCGCCACGTCTCGGCGGTGAAGTAGCGCTCGGCGCGGAGGTGCTGGCGCACCCCCTGGATGCCCACCTTCTCCAGCATGGCCGGAATCCGCTCGCGCAGCGTGCGCTCCGTGGCCGCCCAGTCCACATCCCGCGAGGTGTTGGGCGTGGGCACCAGCACGTACAGGGTGGAGTGGCCCGCGGGCGCCCCGCTCTTGTCCGTGACGGTGGGGTTGCAGACGTAGAAGGGCGGGTCGTCCACGTCCACCTTCTGGTCCTCCAGGGCCTCCCGGTCCGTGCGCCGCGCGCTCTCGGACAGGTAGATGAGGTGGTGGGGCAGCTCGTCGTAGACGCGGTCCAGCCCGTAGTAGGCCATGAAGGTGCTGCACGAGTAGCTGGCCTTCTCCAGCGCCGCGTCCGTCAGCCGCGTGCCGGCACGGGCCTCGGAGGGGACGAGCTTCTGGGCCGCGTAGGGCAGGTCCGCGTTCACCACCACCGCGTCCGCCTCCAGCCGCTCGCCATTGGCCAGCCGCACGCCCGCCGCCCGGCCGTACTCCACCAGCACCTGCTCCACCGCCGTGCCCAGGCGGAAGGTGGCGCCCAGGTCCTCGGCGCACTTCATCATCCCGCGCGACAGGGCCCGGAAGCCGCCCTCCACGTGCCACACCCCGAAGGCCAGCTCCAGGTAGGGGATGACGCTGAACACCGAGGAGCACGTGGTGGGGTGCAGCCCCAGGTACTTGGAGGGGTAGGAGAGCGCATAGCTGATGCGGTCGTCGTGGAAGAAGCCGTCCAGGTGCTTGTAGAGCGTCTGCCAGGGCTTGAAGCGCAGCGTGGCCATCAGCCGCCAGGGCGCATAGTAGGCGAGGCTGTCGGCGTGGGTGGCCATGAACTTCTCATAGGCCAGCGGGTACTTCTCCCGGCTCTCCTCCAGCCAGCGGCGCAGGGCGGGGGCCTTGTCCGGGCCGAACTTCGACACCTCGCGCTCCATGCGCGCCGCGTCCCGCGTGGTGTCCAGGTAGGTGCCGTCCCAGAAGTGCACCCGGGTGTTGGTGTCCAGCGGTACCAGCTTCACGTAGTCGGAGATGCGCTTGCCCGCGCGCTCGAAGATGCGCTCCAGCACCCCGGGCAGTTGCAGGATGGAGGGCCCCGTGTCCACGGCGTACTCGCCGTGCTCGCCCAGGGTGAGCCCCTTCATCCGCCCTCCGGGCACCGCGTCCTTCTCCACCACCGTGACCTTCAGCCCCAACCCCGCGAGGTTGATCGCCGCCGACAATCCTCCGGGCCCCGCTCCCACGACAATGACGTGACGTACCATGGCGGCCCTACGATGCCTGGAAGCCTCCGGAGTTGCAGCTCTCCAGGCGAGCAAGCGTCATGGCCCCCGGGGTCCCCTCCCCCATGGCACGATTCGGGTGGCCCGGGCGTTGTTCCGGCCGATGAGAAAAGCCGCCGCCGGTTTCCTCTTCGTCGCCCTGCTGGCCGTCCTGCTGGGCGCCAGCTCGCTCGCCGTCCTGCACTCGGCGCTGCGGTCCCAGGACCAGTTGCTCAACGGATATATGGAGGACGTGGTCCTCACCCAGGAGCTGGTAACGGCCCACACCCACTTCATGCACCAGGCGAGCGACTTCCTCCTGCTGGAGGACGCACCCCGCCTGGACGCACTGGTGCGGGCCCGCGAGCACTTCGGCACCGTCGTCGGGCAGCTCACCCGCCAGGAGCCCAGGACGCCCGAGGAGCACCAGCTGGTGGAGCACTTCGTGGTGACCCGGGACCGGGCCCGCGCCGTGATGGACCACCTCATCGCCACGCGGCGGAAGGAGGGCCCCGCCTCGGGCCCCCGGCTGCTGGCGGAGTTGCAGCCCGTCCGCATGGACATGGAGAAGACCCTGAACGCGCTGGCCGACCACGAGCGCGAGCGCTACTGGAAGACACGCCATCAGGCACGGGCGGACTCGGAGCGGGCGCTGGGGATGCTCGCCCTGGGGTTCCTCGGGACGGTGGTGGTGGCCGTGGCCCTGGGGGTGTTCCTGGTGCGCGCGCTCCGGCAGCGCGTGCGGGCCGAGTCGGAGCGGACCGCGATGCTCGAGCGCGAGCATGCCGCCCACCGCGCCGTGGAGGAGCGGCAGGCCCTGTTGGACCTCGTCATCGAGCAGAGTGGCGATGCCGTGGTGGTGACGGATGCGAAGGGCGTCATCCAGCTCTTCAACGCCGAGGCCGAGCGCCAGCACGGCGTCACCCGCCAGCAGGTGTCCGCCCCGGAATGGGCCGCGGCCTTTGGACTGCTCACGCTGGAGGGGCATCCCCTGCCATTGGGGGAGACGCCGCTCTACCGGGCCCTCGAGGGCAGGCCGATGAACAACGCCCGCTGGCTGGTGAAGCGGCCGGATGGCTCGGTGCGCACGCTGTGCGGTACCGCCTCGCCCCTGCGCCGGCCGGATGGAACGCTCGTGGGCGCCGTGCTCACCGCCCGCGATGAGACGGAGCGCCTGGCCCTGGAGCAGCAACGCGCCAATGCGCTGGAGAGGCTGCGCAGCACCGCCGAGTTCCGTGAGCGTTTCCTCGGCATCGTCGGGCATGACCTGCGCAATCCGCTCAATGCCATCACGCTGTCCGCCCGCGTGCTGCTGGTGTCCGAGGCCTTCCCCGAGCGCGAGCTGAAGGCCGTGCGGCGCATCGCCTCGAGCGCGGACCGCATGGCGCGGATGATCTCCGAGTTGCTGGACTTCACCCGCAGCCGGCTGGGCGGAGGGATGCCGGTGGACCCGTGCCTGGCGGACCTGTCCGTCATCTGCCGCGAAGCGCTGGAGGAATTGGAGACGTCGCATCCCGGCTCGAGGTTGTCACTGCGGGTCCTCGGGCAGGGGTTGGGCGAGTGGGACGCGGGAAGGCTGTCCCAGGTCGTTTCGAATCTGGTGGGCAATGCCTTGCAGTACAGCCCCGAGGGTTCCCCCATCCGCGTCACCGTGGACGGACGGGCGGCCAGCGAGGTGGTGCTCTCGGTGCACAACCAGGGCGCGCCCATCCCCGAGGACGTGCTGCCCGAGCTCTTCGAGCCCTTCCGCCGCGGCACCCGCGAGAGCGCCCACCACGGCGGCGGACTGGGGCTCGGGCTCTACATCGTGCAGCAGATCATCCTGGCTCACGGCGGCTCGCTGGGCGCCGAGTCGCACGCCGGCGATGGCACCACCTTCACCGCGAAACTGCCACGCGAGAACTCGGACCGGGCCGCGACGCTCGCGAATTGAGGCCGCGCGGGGCACCAGGCACGCCCCTCAGTGCGCCCCCGCCCCCATCCCCGCCGGATGCCGGGGCAGCCGCACCGTGAACGTCGTGCCCTCCTCCTCCGTGGAGCGCACCGACACACTCCCCCCATGCGCCCGCACAATCTGCTCCACGATGTAGAGCCCCAACCCCAATCCCGACGTCGAGGTCGGTGACTGCTCCTCCCCGAACCGCCGGAACGGCTCGAAGATGGACCCGAGCCGCTCGGCGGGGATCGGCGCTCCCTCGTTGTGCACCTCCAGCCGCACGAGCTCCCCCTCGCCGCATAGCGAGAAGCGCACCCGCGACTCCTCCGGGCTGTAGTCCAGCGCGTTCTTCCCCAGGTTGATGAGCAATTGCGAGAGCCGGTCCGCGTCCCACTCGCCCTGCAGGTTTCCCTCCACCTCCAGGTCCACCTCCCTCCCCGGCCGTCCCGCCTCCAACTCCTCCACCACCTCGCGGCACAGCGCCGTCAGCTCCACCGGCCGCGGACTGATGGGAATGCCTCCCCCCAGCCTTCCCCTCGCGAAGTCCAACAGGTCCGAAATCATCCGCTTCATCCGCTCGGCGCTGGCGATGATGCGGCGCGCGCCCTTCACGTGCCGCTCCCCCAGGTCCTCCGAGCGCAGCAGCGCGTTGGCCGATAGCAATATCGCATTGAGCGGATTGCGCAGGTCGTGCGAGACGATGCTCATGAAGCGCTCGCGGAACTCCGCCGTCCGGCGCAGGTGCTCCTCCGCGCGTTTCTGCTCCGAGATGTCCATCACCGCCACGCCCAACCCCGTGATGGAGCCGTCCGCGTCCCGCACCGGGTAGTAGCTGGCCAGCCAGTACCGCTTCACCCCCGGCCGCGCGGGCGTCTCTCCCCCCACCTCCACGTCCATCACCGGCTGGCCCGTCTCCACCACCTGGTGCAGCACCGGCTCCACCTGATCCGCGATCTTCGGCAACACCTCGCGGATGCTCTTCCCCATGTGCTCCCGCGCGGAAGGGCCATTCATCCGCGCCAGGTGCTCGTTGAGCCGCACGTAGCGCAGCTCCGTGTCCCAGAAGCCCAGCCCCACCGGCACCGTCTCCATGATGGCGTCCAGCCGCGAGAGCGCCTCCTGGGCCCCCGTGCGCGCCCGCCGCTCCGCGTCGTAGAGGCGCCCGCGCTCCAGCGCCTGCGCGCACTGGCCCGCCACCACCTCCATCCACACCCGCTCGTCCGCCGGAAACGGGTGGCGCCGGCGGAAGGACAGGCCAATCGCCCCCATCACCCGGCCCTCCACCGTCAGCGGCAGGCATACGAAGGCCCCGTACTCCTCCACCTCGGGGTGGCCCCGCCAGTGCGGATAGTCGGCCAGCACGGACTCCAGTGACTCGTAGAAGAGCGGAGCGCCCGTGCGCACCACGTCGCCGTACATGACGGGCAGGTCCGCCGGGAAGTGCTTCCAGTCCCGCGTCTCCGCCTCCGCGTAGCCCGTCGTCTCCAGCATGTCGAACCACTGCCCATCCTCCGACAGCAGCCCCAACGAACCGCCCGCGGCCCCCAGCGCCCGCACCGCCTTCGCCACCACCACGTGCGCCACCTCCGAGGTGGTGAGCGCCTCCGACAACGCCGCCGTCACCTCCTGCAACCGGGCCGTCCGCGACTCCTGCTCCCGCAGCCGCTCCAACGCCTGCTCCGCCTGCTCCCGCGCCTGGCGCTCGCGCGCCGCCAGCTGCGCCTGGAGGATGAGCGCCGTGGCCCGGCTCACCATGGAGCCGAAGAGGAGCTTGTCCTCGTTGGAGAAGTCGAACGCCGTGCGGCTGCCCATCAACGCCACGCCCAGCGCCTCCTCTCCCTGCATTAGCGGAATCCCATACAGGCCCCGCGTTCCCTGCCGCCGGAACGCCCCCGACTTCACCTGCGGAGACGTGGCCGCCGAGCGCAGTGCCATCGGCCGCCGCTCGGCGGCGATGCGCCCACCGAAGCCCTCGCCCACGTGCACGAAGAAGCCGGAGGTCACCATCTCCTCCAGCCCCACCGAGGCACGCGCCCGCAGCACGTCCCCCTCCCGCAGCAGCAGCGTCACCGAGTCCACCGCCGTGGTGGCCTCCAACATCACCCGCAGCAGCTTCGGCAGGAAGATGTCCAGGTCCTCCGTCCCCCGCGCCGACTGGGAGATGCGCTCGAGCACCTGGAAGGTCCGCTCACGCGCCCGGGCATGGCGCGCGACGGCCGCCGCCATCAGCGCGTCGAAGGTCCGGTGGAAGTACGCCAGCTCTCCCAGCACCACGGCCAGCTCGTGCGCCGCGCGCTGCTCCAGGTGCCCGGTGTACAGCCGCAGGATGCTGTCCCGCAGGGCCGAGTACTCCCCCGACACCTCCTCCAGGTCGTAGCCCAGGTCCAACCTGTCCAACGCATCCAGCTCCGGGGTCTCCGCCTGCCCGCCCGGCGTCCCGTGGTGGCGCGCCTCCATCATCTCCGCCATGCGCTCGAGCAGCACCGGCAGGTGGGTCCCCAGCCGCGGGTAGGGCAGGCCCCGGGTACAGGGCAGCTGACGCACCGCCCGCTCCCAGTCCTCCAGGATGTGGGAGCGGTGGCTCCGGATGAATTCGTGGAGGGAGAGGTGCCCGTGTGTTTCCAGCGGTGTTGGATGCTCCGCCATGCCCTCAAGATGGAGCAGCCCCCCCTCGCGGGAGCGCCACCCGGACCCCGGTACGGGAAGCTCCCTCCCAGGGCGGCCAGCATTTCCGGCCGTCCCCCTCCTCCGCGCCGTGCGAGCACGCCACCGGGCAACCCCCCTCCGGAGCGTCACATCCCGCCGTGACACTCCCCGCCCGGGGCCGTGTCACAGCGCATAGATGGGGCTGGCCCCCCACGACGTCCACCAGACGTCAAGTCTCCCCGCCGCCCCACACGCGGGCGGCCACGGCGGGCGGTCTGTGCCTACACTGCGCACCCTTGGGAGACGCATGGTGACGCAACCCCCCCGCGAGGTCCTCCTCTTCCTGCTGGAAGGGCACCGCTACGCCTTGCCCATGGATGATGTGCGCGAGCTGGTACGCGCTGTGCGACTCACCCCCCTGCCCCGCGCCCCCGCCGTGGTGGAAGGGCTGCTCAACCTGCGCGGCGAGCTGCTCCCCGTCCTGGACATGCGCCGCCGCTTCCGCCTGCCCGCCCGCCCGCTCTCCTCCACGGACCACCTGGTGGTGGCCCGGGCCGGCCCCCGCTCCGTCGCCCTGCGGGTGGACCGGGCCGAGGGCCTGCTCTCCCTGGAGACGGGACAGCTCGATGCGTCCCCCCGGGAGTTGCCGGGCGTGGGCTACGTGGCCGGTGCCCTCAAGCTGCCGGATGGGCTCGTGCTCCTGCATGACCTGCGCACCTTCCTCTCCGAGGCGGAGGCGCTCGAATTGGACGAGGCGCTCGCGAGGGAGGGAGCCCCCCGGTGAGCGGTGACAGCACCCAGGCCTGGAGGCACCCCGGCTACCTCGCCGTCATCGACCTCGTCGCCGCACGCGCCGGCCTGCTGCCGCCCAGTTGTCCCGCCGCCGCCATGGAGGGCATCGACCGGGCCATGGCCCGCGCGGGCCTGTCCGGCTTCCCCGCCTACCTCGCCCAGCTCGAGGCGGACACCGCCCTGCTGGATGACCTGCTGGTGGAGCTCACCATCGGGGAGACGTACTTCTTCCGCAACCCGGAGCACTTCCAGTTCGTGCGCCACCAGGTGCTGCCCGAGGTGCAGCGCCGCCGGGGCCCCACCCACGTGGCGCGCGTGTGGAGCGCCGGCTGCGCCTCGGGCGAGGAGCCCTACTCGCTGGCGGTGCTCCTCGTGGAGGAGGGCTACGGAGAGAAGATGGAGGTGCGGGCCACGGACGTGTCGCGCGCGGCGCTCGCCCGGGCCCAGGTGGCCCGCTACGGCGAGTGGTCCCTGCGCGGCACCGAGGCCAGCCGCATGCGGCCCTTCCTGCACCTGGAGGGCAAGCGCTACACGCTCGATGCCCAGGTGCGCGCCCGCGTCCACTTCGACTACCTCAACCTCGCCGACGACACCTGGCCGTCCCAGGCCCACGGCATCTGGGGCATGGACGTCATCTTCTGCCGCAACGTCCTCATCTACTTCAACCGCGCCACCATCGAGGCGGTGGCCCAGCGGCTCCACGCCTCGCTCGCCGACGGCGGCTTCCTCATCACCGGCCCCTCGGACCCCCCGCTCGGCACCTACGCCCCTTTCGAGACGATCCTCACCGACTGGGGCATCGTCTACCACCGGCCCGCCGCGGGCGAGGCCCCCCTGCGCTCCTTTCCCACCGTCCCTCCGCCCGCGCCGCTTCCTCCCCTCCCACCGCGGGTGCCGCCTCCCGCGCCGCCGCCCGTGGCCGTCACGCCTCCCGTGCCCGCCGCCCCCGTGCCCGCGCCGCCGCCCACGGCCCGCCCGGAGCTGGCGGAAGCGAGGCGGGCCCTCGAGGCCGGAGACTGGCGCGAGGCGGTGCGGCTGGCCGGAGCACACCCGGAGGACGCGGAAGCCGAGGCGGTGGCGGTCCGCGCCCTGGGCAACCTGGATCCACTGGCCGCCGTGCGTCGCTGTGCCGAGGCCGCCCTGCGCCACCCGCTCGCCGCGGAGCTTCGCTACCTGGAGGCCATGCTGCTGCTGGGGCTCGGCCGGCTCCCGGAGTCCGAGCGCGCCGCGCGGCAGGCCCTCTACCTCGAGCCCTCGCTGGCCGTGGCCCACCTCATGCTGGGCCACATCCTCCGGCGCCAGGGCGACACCGCCGGGGCCCGGCGCTCCTTCCACACCGCCGAGTCATTGTGCGCTTCGCTCCCGCCGGAGACCCTGGTACCCCTGGGCGATGGCGAGCGCGCCGGCCACCTGGCGGAAGTGGCCCGGGCGGAGCGCACCCGGTTGGAGAAGGCCCGCGAGGAGGTCCGTGAATGACGGGAGGCGATGAGGCGAAGGGGGACGGGCCGGACTGGGCCGCGGCCTACAGGCGGTTGAAACGGCTCGCCGCCGCCACCGAGGCCGCCTCCACGGCCGACCCCGCCCGTGAGGCGGAGCTGCTCGACGAGCGCGCCCGGGCACTGGCCCGGCCCCTGGAGCGGCACACCCAGACGGGCCCCCTGCTGGAGCTGGTGCACTTCCGCTCCGGCGAGCAGGACTACGCCCTGGAGACACGCTTCGTCCTGGAGGTGCTGCGCTCCCCGGAGCAGCTCGTCCCCCTGCCCGGCGCGCCGGAGACGCTGCGCGGCCTCACCCTGCTGCACGGCGAGGTGCTCGCGGTGGCGGAGCTCGCGCCCCTCTTCGGCCGGGCCGCCCCCACCACCCACGGGCCCGTGCTCGTGGTGGGCCCGGGCCGCCCGGAGCTGGGCCTGCGCGCCGATACCATCGAGGAGGTGCGCCTGCTCGCCCGTGACACCCTCCTGGCGCCCCCGGCCGCCCTCGGCGCGCAGGAGCGGACACTCGTGTCCGGCATCAGCCGGGAGGGCATCATCGTTCTGGAGGGAGAGGCCCTGCTGAGGGATGGTCGCCTCTTCTTCGACTTCTCCGAGGAAAGGACTGCATGAGCATCGGGAAGAAGATCGCCCTCGGCTTCGGACTGTCCCTGCTGGTGCTGCTGGCCATCGCGCTGGTGGCCTTCCAGGGCGCCCAGCAACTGGTGCAGACCACCGGGGGGCTGGTGGAGAGCCGGGATCAAGCCCGCAGCGTCCGCGAGGTGCGCATGCTGATTCTGGATGCCGAGACGGGCCAGCGTGGCTACGTCCTCACCGGCGAGGAGCGCTACCTGGAGCCCTACCAACGGGCCATCCAGACACTGGACTCGCAGATTGCCCGGCTGCGCTCGGACCTGGCCGACGACCCCGAGCAACTGGCCCGGCTGAACCGGGTCGAGCCCCTCATCCGCGAAAAGCTCGCCGAGATGGCGGAGATCATCCGCGTGCGCCAGCAACGCGGCCTCAACCCCGCCCTGGAGGTCATCCAGACGGACCGGGGCAAGGCGCTCATGGAGCAGATCCGCGCGGCCATCACCGAGATGGTGACCATCGAGGATGATCAATGGATCGCCTTCGAGAAGGAGGCCCGGAACAGCTCCCAGCGCAGCATGGTGGTGCTGGGACTGGGCACGCTGCTGGGGCTGCTCGTCGTCAGCCTGGGCAGCATCCTCATCACCCGCACCATCACCGGCCCGCTGGACAAGCTGGTGAAGGGCGCCGATCAGATCGGCCGCGGCAACTTCGCCCACCGCATCGAGGTGCACAACGATGACGAGACGGGAGAGCTCGCGCGGGCCTTCAACGCCATGTCCGAGCGCCGCCAGCAGGCCGAGGCGCAGCTGTCGAAGCAGGCCGGGGAGCGCGAGCACACGCTGCGGACGGTGGCCGAGTTCGTCAATCAGCTCGCGGGCACCACGGCGGAAATCCTCGCCAGCACCACGGAGCAGGTGGCCGGTGCCCAGGAGCAGGGCAGCGCGGTGGCGGAGACGGTGAGCACCGTGGAGGAGATCGTCCAGATGTCCGAGGAGGCCGCGGGCCGGGCGCGCGCGGTGAGCGAGTCGGCGCGTCACTCGGAGGAGGTGGGCAAGAACGGCCGGCGCGCGGTGGACGAGACCATCGCCTCCATGACCACCGTGCGCGAGCAGGTGGAGTCCATCGCCTCGCGGATTCTCGCCCTGGCCGAGCAGGCGCAGGCCATTGGCGACATCATCACCACCGTCAACGACATCTCCGAGCAGACGCACATGCTGGCGCTCAACGCCTCCATCGAGGCCAGCCGCGCGGGTGAGCACGGGCGGGGCTTCGCGGTGGTGGCCGCCGAGGTGAAGGCCCTGGCCGACCAGTCCAAGAAGGCCACCACCCAGGTGCGGCAGATTCTGGGACAGATTCAGAAGGCCACCCAGGGCGCGGTGATGACGACGGAGGAGGGCACCAAGAGCGTGGCCTCGGCCACCCGGGTGGTGACGCAAGCGGGCACCCACATCCAGACGCTCAGCGAGTTGCTCGCGCAGGCCTCGCTCACGGCGGCGCAGATTTCGGCGTCGGCCAGCCAGCAGGCCACCGGCACCGGGCAGATCCGCCAGGCGATGCGGGACGTGAGCCAGGCCACGCAGCAGACGCTCACCAGCATCCGGCAGACGGAGCGCGCGGTGCAGGACCTCAACGCCATGGGCCAGAAGCTCAAGGGCCTGCTGAGCGAGTACGGGCGCGCCGCATGACGATGGACCGGGACAGGCTCGCCCAGGCGCTGATGGCCACCTTCCTCGAGGAACTCGAGGGACACGTGGCGGCGCTCAACCGGGACCTGCTCGCGCTGGAGAAGGCGGCCTCGCCCGCGCGCTTCGGCGAGCTGATGACGTCATTGCTGCGCACGGTGCACAGCGTGAAGGGGGCCTCGCGGGCGGTGAGCGAGTCCCTCATCGAGACGGCCTGCCACCGGCTGGAAGAGGTGCTGCTGGTGGTGCAGCAACGGGAGCACACCACCCCGGAGCTGATGGAGGTGTGCTTCACCGCCGTGGACGCGCTGGACGACGCGGGGCGGCGGCTGGCGCTGAAACAGGAGCTGAAGGGCTCGCCCTTGGAGGCCCTGCTGCCCCGGTTGGAGGAGGCGGCCCGCGCTCCCGGCTCCCTCCGCCCCACGGCCCCGGCCGCTCCCGAGCCACCGGACACGCCCGCGCCCGAGGCATCACCGCCCACCATGGATGCGCCCGCCCCTGGCCTGGAGGGCCTGCCGGTGCGCGTGTCCGCCCAGAAGCTGGACGCACTGCTGGCCCGCAGTGGCGAGCTGCGCGTGGCGGGCCTGCGCATGGAGGGCCGGGTGGAGTGGGTGGAGGCGGTGCACGAGGAGCTGTACCACCTGCGCCTGCGGCTGAGGGGCACGGACGAGGCGGTGGCGCGGCGGCTGGAGGCAAGGCTGGCGCAGCTCGGCCGGGCGCTCGCGGCGGACCGGCGCACGCTGCTGCAGGCCACGGGCGGCCTGGACGAGGAGGTGCGGCGCGCGCGCACGCTGCCCTTCGCCGAGGCCTGCGCGGGGTTGGAGCGCAACGCGAGGGACCTGGCGCTCGCCTCGGGCAAGCAGGCCCGGGTGGAGGTGCGGGGAGGCGCGTTGGAGCTGGACCGCTCGCTGCTGCAGGGCCTGCGCGAGCCGCTGCTGCACCTGGTGCGCAACGCGGTGGCGCACGGGTTGGAGACGCCCACGGCGCGGCGCGATGCGGGAAAGCCCGAGGAGGGCCGGGTGACGCTGTCCGCGCGGCTGCGCGGGGGCCGGGTGCAGGTGGTGGTGGAGGATGATGGGCGGGGGCTGGACATGGCCAGCATCCGCGAGCGGGCGCGGGCGCGCGGGCTGCCGGTGCTGCAGGACGCCGGGGACGCGCGGCTCATCTTCATGCCGGGCCTGTCCACGGCCGAGGCGGTGACGTCCATGTCCGGGCGCGGGGTGGGGTTGGACGTGGTGCGCGCGCAGGTGGAGGGGATGCGGGGCAGCGTGGACGTGTCCTTCGTTCCGGGCCAGGGCACGCGCTTCACCCTGGACGTGCCCCTGACGCTGAGCACGCTGCGGGTGCTGCTGGTGACGGCGGGCAGGCAGACCTTCGCGGTGGCGGGCGAGAGCGTGGAGCGCCTGCTGCGGCTGGGCCCCGGAGACGTGCGCGTGGTGGAGGGCCGGCAGATGTGGGCCGCGCCCGGGGCGCTGGTGCCGCTGGCCACGCTGACGGCGGTGCTGGGCCTGGAGGCCAGTGCCCCCCGGCCACGCCCGGGCGCCATGGTGCTGAGCGCGGGCGAGCTGCGCGCCGCGCTGGTGGTGGATGAGGTGGTGGCGGAGCAGGAGGTGCTCGTCCGGGGCCTGGGCTCGCGCATCCGCCGGGCGCGCCATGTCTCGGGCGTGGCGGTGCTGCCGGACGGACGCATGGCCCCGCTGCTCAACGCCGCCTCCCTGGTGCGCGCCGCCGAGGGCCGCACCGCCCACGCCGGCCTCTTCCCCGCCCCCGTGGAGAAGAAGGCCCGCAGGCGCGTGCTGCTCGCCGACGACTCGATGACCACCCGCGCCCTGGAGCAGAGCATCCTCGAAGCCGCCGGCTACGAGGTACTGGCCTGCGCGGACGGGCAGGAGGCCTGGGAGCGGCTGCTGGCGGAGGGGGCGGACGCCGTCGTCTCGGACGTGGAGATGCCGCGCATGGACGGCTTCGCCCTCACCGAGGCGGTGCGTGGCTCGCAGCGCTTTGGCCGGCTGCCCGTCGTCCTCGTCACCGCGCGCTCCCGGCCCGAGGACAAGGCCCGTGGCCTCCAGGTGGGCGCCAGCGCCTATCTGGTGAAGAGTGCGTTCGATCAAACCCACCTGCTGGAGACCCTGAGGCAGCTCCTATGAAGCCCGACAAGCTCCGCGTCGTCGTCGCCGAAGACTCCCCCACCGCCCGGCGCCTGCTGGTGGAAATCCTACGGGCCGACCCCGCCTTCGAGGTGGTGGGCGAGGCGAAGGATGGCGTGGAGGCGCTGGAGCTCACCCGCCGCCTGCGCCCGAATCTGGTCACCATGGACATCCAGATGCCGAACATGGATGGGCTGGAGGCCACCCGGCGCATCATGACGGAGGTGCCCACGCCGGTGGTGGTGGTGTCCACGCTGGTGGAGCGCGACATCCAGACGTCCATGGCCGCGCTGCGCGCCGGGGCGCTGGCGGTGCTGCAGAAGCTGGTGGGCCCGCAGGCGCTGGACTTCGAGACGGAGGCCCGCCGGCTGCGCGACACGCTGAAGGCCATGGCCGAGGTGAAGGTCATCCGGCACTGGCCCGCGCGCGAGGAGGGGCCCACCCCACGCGTCCCCGTGGTGCCGGCGCGCCGGAGCCGGTCCGCGCTGCTGGCCATCGCCGCGTCCACGGGAGGCCCCGCGGCCCTGCACCGCATCCTCTCGGAGCTGCCCGCCGGCTTCCCGCTCCCCATCCTGGTGGTGCAGCACATCGCCCTGGGCTTCGCCAAGGGCCTGGCCACCTGGCTGGACAGCGTCTGCAAGCTGGAGGTGAAGGTGGCCGAGGACGGCGAGGCCCTGCGTCCGGGAGTCGTCTACATCGCCCCGGATGACCGGCACCTCGGGGTGAGGGCGGACAGGCGGGTGGAGGTGTCCAACGCGGCCCCGGTGGGAGGCTTCCGGCCCTCGGGCACGTGGATGTTCCGCTCGGCGACCCAGGTTTTCGGGCCCTCGCTGGCGGCCGTCGTCCTCACGGGGATGGGGCAGGACGGCCTGGACGGTTTGCGGGAGGTACACGAAGCGGGAGGCTGGGTGATGGCCCAGGACGAGGCGACCAGCGTCGTCTATGGAATGCCGGGGGTGGCCGTGGCGGCGGGACTCGCCCACGAGGTGCTGCCGCTGAGTGACTTCTCCCGGCGTTTCCGGGAGCTCGCCGGGGGGGAGAGCGGAGGAGCGTGAGAAGTGGAGGTGAACGGCCGAGCAACGTCGCCTTCCGGACGCCGCTCGCCAGCACCCTCTCCAAAAGGTGGAGCGGAGTGCCCAGTGGTATGAAATGAAGAGGTCCCCCCCGCCACCGGTTGTGGCGCTGCGATGAGTCTTTCCGCCTCTGGATTCGAGATGGCCTTCAAGGCCCTGCCAGAACCGGCCTACCTCCTGGACGAGGCGGGACGAGTGCTCGTGTGCAGCACCGTGGGGGCGAGCGTCCTGGGCATGCCATCGGAGCTGTTGCTCGGCCAGCACTGGGCCGGGCTGGCGCTGGGCCCCGAGGAAGGGGCCCTGCTGGAGTCGGGGCGCGGGGTGGCCATGGCCACGGGAGCGCAACACTCGGTGGACGGCACGTGGTTGGGCGAGCACGGCCCCCGGCCCCACCGCTTCTGTTTCACCCCCATGCGGGAGGCGAACGGCCCGGTGCGGGTGCTGGTGACGGTGCGTCCGCTCACCGAGGCCGAGGCCGTGCATGCACGGGCCCTGGCGCTGGAGCAGGCGGCCCGCGCGGAGGTGGAGGCCGCCGAGCGCCGGCAGTCCTTCCTGTACCAGGCGATGACGACGCTCTTCGCGCACCCGCCGGATCCGCAGGGCATGTACACGCTGCTGGCGCACCTGGCGGTGCCGGACCTGGCGGACTGGTGTCTGGTGGACGCGGTGGAGCAGGGCGCGTGGGTGTCGCGGGTGGCGGTGGCGCACCTGGACCCGACACAGTTCGAGCAGGCGCGGGGGCTGACGAGGCGCTTCGAGCGGCGCGAGGCGCCGGTGGGCGTGCTGCGGGTGCTGCACACGGGTGAGCCGGAGCTGGTGCCGGCGGTGACGGACTCGTTGTTGCGCGCGGCGGCGTCGGAGCCGGAGCACCCGGCGCTGCTGAGCCGGTTGCAGGCGCGCTCGTACATGATCATCCCGCTGAAGGCGCGAGGGCACACGCTGGGGGCGGTGACATTCGTGTCCTCGGCCTCGGGGCGGCGCTACGGCCCGAACGACCTGGCCCTGGCGGAGGACCTGTGCGTGCGGGCGAGCCTCGCCATCGACAACGCGAGGCTCTTCGGCGAGTCGAGGCGGGCGACACGGGCGCGCGAGGATCTGTTGGCGGTGGTGAGCCACGATCTGAAGAACCCGCTGGGAGTGGTGCAGCTGGCCTCGGCGCTGCTGGTGCGGGGAGCGCAGGGCAAACCGGGGAGCGAGCCGGTGCTGAAGCAGGCGGGCCGCATCCAGGCGGCAGCGGACCGGATGGGGCGGCTCATCTCGGACCTGCTGGACTGGGGGCGGATCGAAGCGGGCGGACTGCCGCTGGAGCCCTCGGAGCAGCACGTGTCGTCGCTGGTGACGGAGGCGCTGGAGAGCGTGAGGCCGTTGGCGGAGGTGCGGGGGCTGAGGGTGGCGGCGGAGCTGCCGGACGACGACATGCAGGTGAAGTGCGACCGGACGCGGGTGTTGCAGGTGATGGGAAACCTGCTGGGCAACGCGTTGAAGTTCACGCCGGACGGAGGGGTGTTGACGGCGGGGGCGCGGGTGCACCGGGGCGAGGTGCAGTTGTGGGTGAGGGACACGGGGACGGGCATCCGGCCCGAGGCGTTGCCGCACGTCTTCGAGCGTTACTGGCAGGAGAAGGACGCGGAGAGCCGGGGAACGGGGCTGGGGCTGTACATCGCGAAGGGAATCGTCGAGGCGCACGGCGGCCGCATCTGGGCGGAGAGCCAGTGGGGGAAGGGAAGCACCTTCACCTTCACGCTGCCCACGGCGAGCACGAGCCTCCAGAAGAAGGCCTCCCACCCGTCCCTGTAGCCACACTCCCCCACTCTCCCCTCTCCCCCCGGGAGAGGGACGGGGTGAGGGTATCGAGGGCCCCGGGTTCCCCCGGTACTCAAGCCCCCACGGGTTCGTGGTGGGTCACCGTGCGCACGAGCACGAAGGAGCCGGTGGGCCCCAGGGCAATCACATACGTCTCATGCTCCACCTCGACGAGGGAGCCATGGGCGGCCTCGGGTTGGAGCTCGAGCCACCCGAGGGCCTCGTTCATGGAGGGAAACGTCTGCACGGGGCCCGAGGAGGAACCACCGGCCTCACGGGATTCGAGCCAGCCGTAGAAGTCCTCGAGCTCGTCGCGGGAGTGGAGGAAGAGAAGGGCGCGGGCGGCGAGCGCGATGACGGCATACTCCTCCGACTCGGAGGCATGAGGGCGGGCCGCGGAGGCGAGCGCCCGCAGCGTCCGCTCCAGGCCAGGCCGCGAAGAGGACTCGTTCATGGTGGACCCCCTGCCACGCGGGATGTGGCGACCGGTATCAATGTGTCGGGCCGCGGCGGGGAGGCAACCCCTCGGGGAGGCGGAAGCGCACGTTTGTCGGAAGAAGGACCGGACGGAGCGGGGACGGGACGAGGCGCTCCCCCGGCGAGTCCCACACCGTGCGGGAAACCCGACACCCGGGCCCGGATTCTCGAGTTCTCTTGTACCGGGAAGCAACGCCGCACAGGCTTGAAGCAGCCCCCGTGCCGTGCCGCTCTCGCGTGTCCCCTCCCGTTCACACGGAGGAAGAGCCATGGCCTCGGGTACAGAAACCCTCACCGCCCCCCAGCGAGCTCCAGGCGGGCCGCCCGAGCGGCCCCAGGGCCGGAAGATGGTGCGCTGGTTCGATCCATTCGTGCTCCTCAAGGCGGGGGTGCGCTCCACCATCTCCACCACCATCGGGGAGCAGGCGGATCGCCGGCTGCTCGATGCGCTGGCGGCCCCGAAGGTGGAGCCGAGTGACTTCTCGGTGGACGAGGCGGGGCAGCCGCGGGAGGAGCTGTGGTTGGACTACGTGGCGGACCTGGGAGACGGCTGGGACTCCACGTACGCGGTGGCGCAGACGGTGTCGAGGCCGGCGCTGACGCTGAGGGACGAGACGGGCACGGCCTACGAGACGCGCCGGGGCGAGGTGCTCGTATTCGGAGGGGACGAGGTGTACCCGGAGGCGAGCGTGAAGGAGTACGAGGAGCGCACGGTGCGTCCGTGGGAGGCGGCGATGCGGGGGCAGGGGCCGGCACCGCACCTGTTCGCGGTTCCCGGCAACCATGATTGGTATGACGGGCTGGTGTCGTTCATGCGGCTGTTCTGTCAGGGCCGGCGGCCTGCGGGGTGGCACACGCACCAGCGGCGCAGCTACTTCGCGGTGAAACTACCGCACGGCTGGTGGCTGCTCGGCACGGACATGCAGCTCGAGTCGGACATCGACGAGCCGCAGGTGCAGTACTTCCAGGAGCTGGCGAAGCACATGAAGGAGGAGGACCGCATCATCCTCTGCCTGGCGGAGCCGGCGTGGCTGGTGGGGCAGGTGCGCCCGCCGGGGGAGCGCACGTACCTGGACAACAACCTGGACTTCCTCGAGCAGCAGGTGCTGGGCAAGAAGGTGAGCGTCTTCCTGACGGGAGACATCCACCATTACCGGCGGCACGCGAACGAGGAGGGACGGCAGAAGATCATCGCGGGCGGAGGCGGGGCCTTCCTGCACCCGACGCACGTGCCGCGCAAGGAGGCCTCGCTGCCGGACGGCTTCACCGCGCGCAAGACGTTCCCGTCGAAAGAGGAGTCCCGGCGGCTGTGCTGGCGCAACCTGGGATTCCTCGGGCACAACCCGAGCTTCGGCGTGCTCACCGGGCTGCTGTACCTGCTGTTGGCGTGGATGCAGGTGGCGGACCTGAGCGAGGGCGGCACGGTGGCGTGGAAGCTGTCGAGGGTGCTGGGAGCGGCGCTCGTCAACCCGGGGGTGCTGTTGCTCTCGGTGATGCTGGTGCTGGGGATGGTGGGGCTGGCGGATGCGCGCTTCGGCCGGGGACGCTGGGTGGTGGGGGTGCTGCACGGAGTCGCGCACCTGGCCGCGTCGCTCTTCGTCTTCTGGGGGGCCTTCGCGCTCACGGGCGAGTTGCTGCCGCTCGGGAGCGTTCCGCAGGAAATGCTCGGAGCGTTGCTCGTCTTCGCCGGAGGCTTCCTGCTGGGGCCGACGCTCATGGGCGTCTACCTGCTCGTCTCGCTCAACGGCTTCGAGGCGCACGCCAACGAGGCGTTCTCCTCGCTGACCATTCCGGACTGGAAGAACTTCCTGCGGCTGCGCATCGACCGGGAGGGGCGCCTGTGGCTCTACCCGATTGGACTGAGGCGGGTGCCTCGCAACTGGAAGCGGGGAGAGACGGCGAGGGATCCGGAGTGGGTGGCCGATGACAAGGACGCCACCCCCCCGGAGCTCATCGAGCCGCCCATCGTCATCGGCGCGGCACGGCCCACGGCTCCCCGCATAGCGGGGCGGAGTTCCCCGGAGTACGCCGGGCCCGCGGCACCGTAATCAGCCCTCGTTCCGGGGGAGGAGGCCCTCCTGGGCGGCCTTCTCCCTCGTGTCCTGGACGGCATTGAAGATGCTGGTGGACTCCGGGAAGACCCGCTCCGCCAGCTCGCTGAGCTTCAGGGCCTTCTCCAGCGTGTCCTTCGTCCGCTCCATGGCCCAGAAGTCGATGAGCCCGGCCCATGAACCCTCCAGGGCACGCAGGGCGCTCGCCACACTCTCCTCGAAGAGCGCCTCCGCCAACTTGGGCGAATCGCGGAAGACGTCGACGAAATGAGCGAGCTCCAGCAGCGCCGGTGCACTCCGGCCGGAGGCCTGCACGGCCTTCTCCAGCAGTCCCTGGATCTCCTCGAGTGCCTGCTCCATCTCGACCTCGGGCTCATCGGTCAACCGCAACAGCCGCGCGAGCTCCAACAGGTTGGGCGTGAACGCGGGACAATCCCGAGCCAGCTCTCGGAGCCGCTGAAGCTGCTCCGGACTCGCCTCATTGGCCGAGCCGGCCTCCCGGGCCGCCCGCATCCGGGCGATCATCTCGTCGAGACTGGGGTGTGTCATGGGAGCCTCAGAGCTTATCCATGAGGCGCGGCTGCTCCTTGATGAGCTTGGCGGCCTCCTGCAGTTGGGCCTTCGTCGCGAGGCTGAAGTCTCTGTCCGCCATCATCTTCTCGATTTGATACAGCGTGTGGTCCTTGAGCTGTGAGGGGAAATCCTTAGCCCGCTGGAGACGCGCGGGAATCTCCCCCAGCTTCGTGTTCAGCTGGGCGATACGCGTCAGCAGTTGGGTGGCGTGCGGCCTGGAAATCAGACCCGCGGCAGTGGACTCGGCGATGAGCGCCTCGGCCTCGGCCAACCGGCCCTGCGCGATCAGCGCCTGGATACGCGCGGCGGCGGTGTTGCACTCGGCACCCACGCCGTGGGCTGGCGCCCCCCGCTCCACCCCAGACACATGACCGCAAGCGCCCACCACGAGGGAGAGCCCGGCCAGCAGCACCCACCCGTTCCTCATGAGAACCCTCCTGGAGCAGAGAGGGCATCAGTGTAGACCCTTCCCCTCCTCTCCCGGAGAGAGCCGGGACGCACCCCGAGAGAAACCACACACCCCGGGTTCCGGCCGCCCCGGCGCCCCGGTTATCGTACGGCCAGTGATGAGTTGCCTTCCATTCCGTCTCCCACAAGGACCCACCCGGGTAGGACAGGCATGGCGGCGACTTTCAGGGACGCCTGATCGCCGCCGTCGGATGGGCTGGGAAGCGGGGGCCGATGCCCACTCCCTGATGGCGGGATCGCGAAAATCCCAGTAAGAACCAGGACACAGGAGCGACACCATGGGCGTGATCCAGTTCATTGATGAATTCCGCGCGCTCCACACGAGGGCGCGGCAGGGGAAGCTGGGGGAGTCCGAACGCCAGGACTACCTGGCCAAGCGCGAGCAGTTCGCGCGAGCCCTCTTGAACGCCCAGGGGCTGATGCTCGACGGAGCCGAGGCCCGGCGCCATTACCGCGTGGCGCACCAGCTGCCCGTGGAGCTGCAGATGGCCTACGGCAACGTGTGGACGAACACGTTGGACATCTCGGCCGGAGGCTTCTCGGTGACGCTGCCGCACGCGGTGGACGTGAAGGAGCGGCCCAGCGCGCTGCTGTACCTGCCGGACGGCTCGACGCTGGCGGGCCGGGTGCGCGTGGTGTCCCAGTTCCAGCGCGCCGACAAGCACCGCGCCTCCTTCGCCTTCATGGACCTGACCGAGCGCGAGAGCGAGCTGCTCGAGGGCTTCCTCATCGACTTCGCGTTGGAGCGGGTGGGCATCACCCCTCCGTAGAAGGAAGTCCCCCCAGACGCCTCGGAGAGCCGTGATGAGCGCCAATCTGTGGGTGGAGCAATTCCGGGCGCTCCATGCGCGTGCGCGCAAGGGGCCGATGTCCGAGGAAGAGAAGCGACGCTACATCGCTGCCCGGGAGCAGTTCGCGCGAGCACTGACGGCGGCCCAGGGCATGCGGCTGCCCCCCGGCCAGTCCGCGCGCCGCAGTTTCCGCATCGCCCAGGGACTGCAGGTGGACCTGGCCTTCGCCGCCGGCCCCATGAAGGCCATGACGCTGGATGTGTCGGTGGGTGGCTTCTCGGTGATGCTGCACAAGCCGCCCGCCGAGTCGGAGGAGCCAGCGTTCACGCTGCGGCTGCCGGGCAATCAGGAGCCGGTGAAGGGCAAGGCGAAGGTGGTGTCGGTGCAGCGCAAGATTGGAACCCACCGCGTCTCGTTCTCCACGCACGGCGTGACGGAGAAGGACACGGAGCGGCTGGAGACGGCGCTGTTCGACCTGGCGCTGGAGCGCATCAAGTAGGGCTGACACCCGCGGGTGGCGAGCCCCTGGCGCAATAGACGTTGGGAGCCACGCAGCGGGCGGACTCGGCGGTGCCGGTGAGGCTCTCGGCGTGGCCGAGGAAGAGGTAGCCGGTGGGAGGCAACCGCCGCAGCAGGGCGCTCAGCGCCTGTGCCCGGGCCTGGGCTCCGAAATAGATGAGGACGTTGCGGCAGAAGACGAGCTCGAAGGGCCCCTGGGGCCATCCGCGCTCGTCGTTCAGGTTGACGCGTGCGAAGCGCAGCACCTCGCGCAGCTCCGGCCCCGCCTGCATCCACCCCTCCTGGCTGCGCACGCCCTTGAGCATGAAGGCGCGCAGCAGGGGCCGGGGAATGCTCGCCGCCTTCTCCATGGGCCACAGCCCCTGCCGGGCGCGCTCCAGCGCCCAGGTGGACAGGTCCGTCGCCAGCACCTCCACCTCCCACCCCGAGTCCGGAGGGAAGTGCGAGAGCAGCTCCATGGCCAGCGAATAGGGCTCCTCGCCCGTCGAGCACCCCGCGCTCCACACCCGCACGCGCCGCGCCATCAATCCCTGCGCCGCCCGCCGCGTCCACTCGGGGAAGACACGCTGGCGGAGGAACGCGAAGTGCTCGGGCTCGCGGAAGAAGTGCGTCTCGTTGGTGCAGAGGCAGTCGATCATCCGCACCCGCTCCGCCTCGTTGCCGCGCGCGGTGACGAAGCGGTAGTAGGCGCCGAAGGACGTCAGCCCCAGCGCGCGCACCCGCCGGGACAGCCGCCCCACCAGCAGCGCCTGCTTCGAGGGGCCCAGGTGGATGCCCGCCTCGCGCTCCACCAGCAGCTGGAAGAGGGAGAACTCCCGCTCCGACAAGGGGAGTGGGCCCACCACGGGCAGCACTGTCTCCGCCGGGGCCATCACCCTCCTGCCCCCTCATTGGATGCGGCGGCGGCCAGGCCCAGCAGTTCCTCCGTGCTCAGCACCCGGTCCAGGTCCAGCAGGAGGATGAAGCGCTGCTCCTGCCGGCCCATGCCGCGCAGGTACTCCACCGGGGTGCGCGTACCGAAGGCGGGCGGCGGCTCGATGTCGTCCGGCCCCAGGTCGATGACCTCGCTGACCGAGTCGGCCAGCAGTCCCAGCGTAGTGCGCTCGCCGTCCAGCAGCGCCTCGACGATGACGAAGCACGTCCACCGGGTGATGGGGCGCGGGCCGAGCGCCATCTTCACCGCGAGGTCCACCACCGGCACCACCCGGCCCCGCAGGTTGATGACGCCCAGCACCGCCGGAGGCATGCCCGGCACCCGGGTGATGGGCACGTGCTCGATGATTTCGCGGATGCGCAACAGCTCGATGGCGTACGTCTCACCGGCCAGCGAGAAACCCAGGTACTGCGCCGGACGGGCGACTTCGGTGGCGGTGTTCGTGTTCGTGCTCATGGTGGGCCTCTCCGTCCTAGATGCGCTTGAAGCCATGGGCCGCGCCGGTGGGGGGCACCTGTACGGGCAGCGACTGAGCCACCGCCTTCAGCCCCTGCACGGGTGAAGGCACCGGCGGCAGGTGCACCGGTGCCGGCCTCAGCGAGCGCATCGGCTGCACCGCTCCGTGCAACGCCCGCACCTCCTCCGCCACCCGGAAGAACGTCATCATCTGCTGTAGCGACTCCGCCTGCGCCGCCAGCTCCTCCGCCGTCGACGACAACTCCTCCGCCGCGGACGCATTCCTCTGCGTCACCTGGTCCACCTGCACCATCGCCCGGTTCATCTGTACCACCCCGCTGGCCTGCTCCCTCGACACCGCCGCCACCTGTTGCACCAGCTCCGCCGTCTTCCGAATCGACGGCACCAGCTCCTTCAGCAACTTCCCCGAGCGCTCCGCCACCTTCACGCTGCTTCCCGCCAGGCTCCCAATCTCCTTGGCYGCCTTCTGGCTCCTCTCCGCCAGCTTCCTCACCTCCGCCGCCACCACCGCGAACCCYCKCCCATGCTCCCCGGCCCTCGCCGCCTCCACCGCCGCGTTCAGCGCCAGCAGGTTCGTCTGGTACGCGATCTCCTCCACGATGGAGATCCTCTCGGCGATGGACGCCATCGCCTCCACCGTCTCGTTCACCGCCAGCCCRCTCTCCTCCGCCTCCGCCGCYCCYCTCACCGCCATCTGCTCCAACGTCTTGCTCGTCTCCGCGTTCTGGCTGATGGACGTGCTCAGCTGCTCCAGGCTCGTCGTCGTCTCCTCCACYGASGCCGCCTGGGTGCTCGTCCCCTGTGACAGCGCTTGCGCCGCCGCCGCCACCTGCCCCGACGCTCCCGACAGCGAGCCCACCGCTCCCCTCACCTCTCCCAACACGCCGCCGAAGCGCTGCACCATCTCCCGCATTCCGGCCAGCATCTGCGCCGTCTCGTCCCGTCCCCGCACCTCGATGGAAGCGGTGAGGTCTCCCGAGGCCAACCGTCCCGTCAGTCCCACCGCCTCGGTCAACGGCTGGGTGATGCTGCGCGCCAACCACCACGCCAGCAGCACCGCCAGCAGGGGTCCCACGATGCCCCCTCCCAGCAACATCCGCTGAACGGAGAGCACCTGTGCGTCGGTCACCTCGGTGTTCTTCTGGTTCAGCGCCATCTCGTCCTGGATGACGGTCATCGCCAGGCCCTGCATGAGTTCCAGGCTCTTCCGCCCCTTGCCACTCTTCACGTAGTCGACGACGTGCTCCATCGGAACGCGCCCGGCATCCGCGTCCCGGCGCAGCTGAACCTGGTGCTCGACATGGGGAAGGAACTGCTGCTGGTACTGCTCCATGAGTTGCCGCAACAACTGCTCCGCATGGGAGTTGTTGGCCGTCAGCTTTTCCACCTGGGCGTGGTTCTCGAGAACCGCGGCCTTCCACTGGGGCAGGGGCTCGAGCAGGGACTCGTTGCCCGTGAGCGCGAACTCCATCACCCGGTTCTCCATCCGCACCAGGTGGATGCCCGTGGCGAAGCTGGCGATCTGCACATCCCGGGAGCGGTAGTAGTCCTGATTGCTCACCAGCATCAGGAAGAATCCATAGGCCCCCCAGATGGTGGTGGCGAGCAGCGCGACGAGGACTCCGAAGCCGAGCTGTAACTTCCGGGAGATGGTGAGGTTCTGGAGCATGGTTCTCTTTCGGGATGCAGGAAGAAGGGCCCGGGGCACGCGGAGCGTCAGCTCACGGCGGCCCGCTGGCGGATGGCGGTGCGCAGCAGCGTGGGCACGTCCAGGACGAGCCCCACGCGGCCACTGCCGAGGATGGTGGAGCCGGACACGCCGGGCAGGTGGCGGAAGAGCCGGCCCAGGGGCTTGAGGACGCATTGGCCCTCGCCGAAGAGCGCGTCCACCACCAGGCCCGCCCGGCTCCCGCCGTGCCCCAGCACGACGACGCTCTCCCGGCCCGCCGCGGGGGCCTCCACGCCCAGCATCTCGCGCAGCCGCAGGTAGGGCAGCGCCCGGCCGCGCAGGTTCAACACGCCGCCCCCTGGCTGCCCGGTGCGCTCCACAGGCAATTCCAGACACTCGCGCACCGCCTCCAGCGGCAGCACGTACGTCTCCTCGCCCACACCCACCGAGAAGCCCTGGATGGTGGCCAGCGTCAGCGGCACGCGCAGCGTCACCGTGGTGCCCCGTCCTTCCTGGCTGTGCAGCGTCACCAGGCCCCGCAGCGCTTCCACGCTCCGGCGCACCACGTCCATGCCCACGCCGCGCCCGGACACCTCCGTCACCGCCTCCGCCGTGCTCAACCCCGGCAGGAAGACGAGCTCCTCCAACTCCTCCTCCGTCATCCGCTCGGGCTCCATCCCCAGCCCGCGCGCCTTCTCCCGCAGCCGGTCGTAGCGCAGGCCCCGGCCGTCATCACTCAGCTCCACCACCAGCGAACCCGGTTCGTGGAAGGCCCTCAGCACCAGCGTGCCGCACGCCTCCTTCCCCGCCGCCTTGCGCTCCTCCGGCGTCTCCAGCCCGTGGTCCACCGCGTTGCGCACCAGGTGCAACAGCGGCTCGCGCAGGCCCTCCACCAGCGCCGTGTCCACCTCCACCTCCTCGCCCTCCAGCACCAGCCGTGCCCACTTGCGCTCCCCCCGCGTCAAATCCCTCACCGTGCGCAGGTGCTGCCGGAAGAGCGGGCCCACCGGCACCATCCGCACCCGCATCACCTCTTCCTGCAATTCCTCGTGCAGCCGGTCCGCCTCCAGGTGCACCTCCAGCGCCTCCTCGGCCGTGCCCGTGGCCAGCACCCGCGCCAGACGCGTGCGCGCGATGGCCAGCTCGCCCGTGAGGATGGCGATGCGGTCCAGCTTCTCCACGTCCACCCGCAGCGTGCGCGCGCGCCGCCCCGCGGCGTCCTCCGGCCCCGGCTCCTCCACCCGGGGCGCGTACACCGTCCGCGGCGCCTCCTGCTGGCGCAACCCCTCGGCGCACGCGCGCAGCCGCTCCACCAGCAGCGCGTCCTCCTCCGCCGGAGGCTCCTGTCCCGCGAGCACCGCCGCCAGCAGCTCGCGCAACCGGTCCACCGCCGACAACAGCAGCGTCACGTGCTCGTCCTTCACCGGCAGCCGCCGATCCACCAGCGTCTCCAGCACGTCCTCCAGCACGTGGGACACGTCCGTCATGCCGGTGAAGCCCATCGCCGCCGCCGCGCCCTTCACCGTGTGCGCGCCCCGGAAGATGGACCGCAGCCGCTCCTCGTCCGGGTGCTCCTCCATCGAGACGAGCGTCTCCTCCATCTGCGTGAGCAGCTCGCCCGACTCCTCGGCGAACGTGGCGAGCAGCCGCGCGCGATCCAGTTCCAAGTTCGTCCCCCTCCCTCGAAGCCGCCCGTTCAGGACGGCTTGCCGGCGGCCATGCCGCGGGCACAAAACAAGGCCCTGCCACCTTCCGCCGCGAGCAGTTCCAACAGCTCACGGTCCTCGGGCTCGAGGCGCGGTTTGTGGGGTAGCAGGCCGAACAACACCATCATCCCGAGAACGTGCCCTCCCAGTCTCAGGGGGACGCACGCACGCGGCCCGTCTGTCCGGTTCTGGGCGCTCCCCGCCTCCATCAACTCCTCCAGCCAGGAGACGCCGGTGCGCGCCGAGTGGCCAATGGGGCCATCCACCTCCAGCGGCAGCCGGCGGAAGCGCTCGGCGTCGATGCCCAGCGACACCCGCAGCACCAGCTCCGCGCCCTCGCGCTCGAAGATGCCCAGCGTCTCCGAGCCCACCAGGTTGATGATCAGGTCCTGCAGGATGTCCAGCAGCTCCAGCGGATGGAGCGTCTCGTGCAGCCGCTGGGTCGCCACACGCAGACGCACCAGGTGGCCCATCTCCGCCTCCACCAGCCCCTGGCGCTGGGCCCGCCACCGCTCGTCCTCCTCGCGCCGCGCGAGCGAGGCCCTCAGTTGTTCGTTCTCCGCGCGCAGCACGGCCATCTCCGCGCGCAGGGCCTCGTTCTCCCAATGGAGCTGCTCCCTCATGCGAGCCGCGCCTCTTCCAGGTGGCCACGCACCTTGGCCAGCAGCTCCTCACCATCGAAGGGCTTGGTGATGTAGTCGGTGCACCCGCTCTCGAAGCCCTGGCGCACGTAGTGCGGCTCGCCCCGGGTGGTGACGAGGATGATGGGCACGTCCTTCGTGTCCGAGCGCGCGCGCAGGGCCCGGCACGTCTGGAAGCCATCCATGCGCGGCATGAGGACATCCAGGAAGATGAGGTCCGGCCGCTCGGTGGAGACCTTGTCGAGCGCCTCCTGTCCATCCCGGGCGGTGACCAGCTCGTAGCCGCAATGCGACAGCATCATCCGGTGCAGCAACAGCACGGTGCTCGAATCGTCGACGAGGAGGATCTTCTTCCTGGCCATGACGTACCTCCGTGATGCGGGGGGAGAGGGGGCTACATGAGGCGGGTGCCGCGGATGAGCTCGCGCAGATGCATCAACCGGCGGGGGCTCATGCCCAGGAACTGGATGCCCATGCCGAGCGGATAGGAGGCGGTGCGGCGCGCGGTGTAGGGATTGGACCAGGTGACGATGCCGGGGCCCTCGAGCACCTCGCGGATGGTGGACAGGTGGATGCGCAGCTCCAGGGCGGCACCGGGGCGGGCGGGCACCAGGGTGCGCACGAAGAGGGCACCCGGGCTGAGCTCGCTGGAGTAGCAGGAGGACCAGGCGTAGCTGCCCACCTCGCGGTACTCCACCGGGCAGACGAAGGGCACGCGCTCGTCCACCAGCAGCGCGGCGAGGTTGCGCTGGAGCTGGCCGTTGATGCGCGACAGCAGGTGGCGTGGCGCCAGGGTGCGCGCGCTCAGCCACACCTGCCCGAGCATGGGCACCTCCGTGACGTCGCCGTCCGCCACCACCACGGTGGGCACCCGGGTCAGGCGCGCCTCGGTGCGCAGGCGCTCCACGCGCATCATCTCCTCGGCCGAGGTGACACGGGCGCGCGTGAGCAGCAGGTGGATGGGCTCGCCGTACTCGGCCACCCGGGCCACGGCCTGCTCGGTGCTGGAGGCGTACAGCAGGTGGTGGCCACACGCCTCCAGGTCCGCGCCCAGGCCGCCGGGCGTGTTCGGTGCCTCGCCCACCAGCAGCACGGTGCGCGGGGTCCGCCGCTCCACCGGCCAGACTGGCGAGCCGGGCGTCCGCTCGCGCAGCACGTCCAGGCGCGCCTGCAGCTCGGTGATGCGCACCGGGCCCAGCAGGCAGTCCTCCGCCCCGCCCCGCACGCACGTCTCCAGCAGCTCCGACGGCGTGTGCTCTCCCACCACGACGAGGATGGGCACGTCTCCATGCTGCGCGTGGCTCCGCAGCGCCACGCACCCGGGCGAGCCGTCCGCCGGCAGCACCCGCCAGTCCACCACCACCATCAGCGGCCGGCAGCGGCCCAGCTCCACCCGGGCCGCCAGCATGTTGTCCACCGACACCACCTCGCACCCCACCGCGCGCAGCAGGGGCGTCAGGTACAGCCGCAGCTCCTTGGCCTGGTCCACCAGCAACACCTTGCGCGAGGGCTCCGCGGACACTCCGGACTGCTGGGACAGTGCGTGCGTGGCGAATGGCATGGCGATTCCCCCCGTGGACCGTGCCCCGCTCATTCCCTGACGGCTCACAGGAATCCGGGAGCACTGAGAGTAAATAACATGAAAGGGAATACGGGAAACGACGCCTGCTCGCCTACTGGCCCACGGAAACCGCTTCCGCTCCATGGAAGCTAGCGGACACTCCGCTCGCCCCGCGGGGCCCATGTCTCTCTTTCCCCTGGAAAACATGGGGGTTGCCGCATCCGCTACCGGACACTGCATTGCCCTCGCGGAGGGTCGGACATGGCCCCACCAGAAGTCTGTTGTCTGGCGGAACACAGTCTTGGAAATGCTTATTCAAGACAGGCAAAACATTCCAGGCCGCACGTCAGGAATGATCCGTCTATGTAAAAACTCTCAAGCGTCGAGGATGACCCATGTAAGGAATTGACTGCCCCTTCCCCGCTCACGAGCAGGCGGGTATGTGTGGGTCCATGACCGATGCCATCCTCGTCATGGTGACCGCGCCAACGGCCGGCAAGGCGGCGGAGCTCGCCCGCGCCCTGGTGGAAGAGGGCCTGGCGGCCTGCGGCAACGTGGTGCCCGGCCTGCGCTCCATCTACCGGTGGGAGGGCAAGGTGCACGATGAGCCGGAAGCGCTGCTCCTGCTCAAGACGCGCGCCTCGCACTTCGAGGCCCTGCGCGAGCGCGTGGTGCAACTGCACCCCTACCAGTGCCCGGAGGTGCTGCGGTTGGACGTGCCGGAGGGCCACGCGCCGTACCTCCAGTGGATTCGCGACAACGTGCGCCCCACGCCCTGAGGGCACGAAGCGGTGTTCGCACCCGTGGTCCGGGCCTTGCAAACCACCGCGTCCATGACGAATCACCCCCCCCTCCCCTCCCGGCTCTCCCTGCTGCTGATCCTCCTGCTCACCCCCGGCGTGGGCCTCGCCGCCGAAGCGCCCTTCCCATCCGGACTTCGCGCCGGGGCCCCCGTGCAGAGGCTCCTCCAGGCCCACTCCGGGCAGTCCGGCACGGACGAGCGCGCGCCCCTGCGGCTGCGCGAGGACGACCCGGTCCAGCGTTACGAGAACTCCCGCCCTCCTCCGCAGGGCGTGCGCATCCTCGCGGAGGTGGCGGCCGGTCTGGTGACGAGCCTGGGCCCGGGTATCGCCGGCGGGTACGCCGCTTCATCGCTGTGCGATGCGGGCGTCATCGGCTCCTCCGGTGGCTTCATGCCCTGCCTGGGTCCGGCCCTCTCCGGGGTGCTCGTGGGCGGAGGCGCCGGGTTCGCCCTGGGCGTCTGGTGGGGCGGCGAATTGGCCGGTGGAGACGGAAAGCTGCTCGGGGCCCTGGGCGGCTTCGCCGTGAGCGCGGCGCTGGGCACGACCCTGGCGCTGACCACCCAGGAGCCCTCCGTCGGGCTCCTCGTCGGCGTCCCCCTCTCGCTGCTCGGCTCCATCGTGGGCTACGAGATCACCCAGCGTACCGTGGGCTCCAGCTACCAGGCCCGCGTTCAGCCCGTGCTGGCCTTCTCCCGGCGCGGCACGGTGGTCGGTGGTCTGGGCGGTTCCTTCTGAAGCATCCGCGCTGGATGGGAGTTCGCACACCCCGCGCACACCTGTATCTCGAATTGCACAGATCCCGAGGTGCGCGGGGCCCGCCCCACTCGGGAGGGGATGATGGCGCTGCTGTTGCACGGTGCCACGGACATGAATGACGTCCTGTCCGCCCCCTCCCGGCTTCCCCTGCTGCTGCTCCTCCTGCTCGCCCCTGGCGTGGGCCTCGCCGCCCCGGAGCCCGCCCTCGAGCCCCTGGCGCGGCACGCCCCCCTCTCCGAGCCGCGCCTGGCCTCCTCCGGCCTGCCCGGCACGGACGCGCGTGCCCCCCTGCGGCTGCGTGAGGACGACTGGGCCCAGGCCGAGAAGGAGGACCCCCGCCCTCACCGCGCCCTGCGCATCCTGGTGGAGACGGGAGCCAGCCTGCTGACGGGCACCGGAGGTGGGTTCCTCGGCTTGCTGGCCGGTGGTGGCCTGTGCGAGATGGGGCTCGTCGGTAACAGGAGCGGCTTCTTCGGCTGCTTGGATTCGGCCGCCCTCGGGCTGATCCTCGGCGCGGGCCTCGGCGTCACCCTGGGAGTCTGGTGGGGCGGCGAAGTGGCCGGTGGAGACGGAAAGCTGCTCGGTGCACTGGCGGGAATGGGCTCGGGCATCGTGCTGGGCCTGCTCTCGGGGCTGGCGTCCGGGAGGGGTGACCTCGGGCTCTACTTCACCGTCCCTGGCGCCCTGATCGGCGCCATCGTGGGCTACGAGCTCTCGCAGCGGTCCCCGGCGGCCGGCCCTCCGTCCCCCGCCGTGGCCTCCGCGCGCCCCCGCCTCCAGCCCGTGCTGGCGTTCTCCTCGCGCGGCACGCTGGTGGGTCTGGGCGGAACTTTCTGATCAGGGCGGCCAGGCGGGGGGGGCCGGTGATCGACGCCGGGTGCGCGAAATGCGACACTTCCCCACGAAACCGGCTCCGCCCCCCCGGCACGTCACGTCGTGCCGGGGTGGTAAGAAACGGGCCGTTCTCCTCACGCAAACCCAAGGAAAGGCCTGCTCATGACGCTCGCAAGTCGGGAGGCTCCCTACGGCTCATGGAAGTCCCCCATCACCGCCGACATGATCGCCACCCAGACGTTGTCGCTGGGTGAGGTGGCCGTGGATGGCGATGACGTGTACTGGCTGGAGGTGCGCCCCAGCGAGCGGGGACGGCACGTCATCGTCCGGCGCTCGGTGGATGGGACGCTCACGGACGTGCTGCCGCCGGCGGGAGAGGGCCGGGTGGCCTACAGCTCGCACAGCCTGGTGTATGGCCATGGCGGCGGCTCGTTCGCGGTGTCCGAGGGGCTGGTCATCTTCGTCAACCACGCGAGCACCGGGCTGCACGTGGATCAACGGCTGTACCGGGTGAATCCGGGCCGCACGCCGGTGCCGCTGACGCCGGACACGGGGGGCAAGCATCGCTTCGGGGACCTGGTCATGGACCGGACGCGCAACCGGGTGGTGTGCGTGCGCGAGGACTGGCGCAACCTGAAGGACGGGCACCCGAAGGCCGCGCTGGTGGCGGTGGACCTGGACGGGCAGAGGCAGACGGTGCTGGCGGAGGGGAGGGACTTCTACTCCTCGCCCACGATGAGCCCCAATGGGCGGCGCATGGCGTGGCTGGCGTGGGACTACCCCTGCATGCCGTGGGATGGCTGCGAGCTGTGGGTGGCGGACGTGGACGAGCTGGGCACGCCGCACCACCCGAGGCTGGTGGCCGGCGGCACCACCGAGTCCATCTTCCAGCCCGAGTGGAGCCCGCAGGGCGAGCTGTACTTCGTGAGCGACCGGAACAACTGGTGGAACCTGTACCGGCTGCAGGGGCGCAGCGTGGTGCCGGTGCTGGAGCGCAAGGCGGAGTTCGGCACGGCGCAGTGGCAGTTGGGCATGTCCACGTATGCCTTCATCTCGCCGCGGCACGTGGTGTGTGCCTTCAACGAGCAGGGCCAGTGGAAGCTGGGGCGGCTGGACGTGGTGCTGGGCCAGTTCGCGGAGATGGCCACGCCGTTCACGGACGTGTCGCAGGTGCGTGGGGGACTGGCCACGGCGTACTTCGTGGGCGGAGGGCCGGAGCAGCCGGCGAGCGTGGTGCGGCTGGACATGGAGTCGGGCAAGCCGCAGGTGCTCAAGACGTCCACGCGGATGCCCGAGGAGCTGGTGCCCTACCTGTCGCGCTGCGAGCCGCTGCACTTCCCCACCACGGAGCTGGGCGAGGCCCACGCCTGGTACTACCCGCCCACCCATCCGGACCACGCGGCGCCGGCGGGCGAGAAGCCACCGCTGCTCATCATGAACCACGGAGGCCCCACGGCCTCGGCGTCGACGAAGCTGGACTGGACCATCCAGTACTTCACCAGCCGGGGCTTCGCGGTGGTGGACGTGAACTACCGGGGCAGCACGGGCTACGGGCGCGAGTACCGGCTGTCGCTGTATGGCAACTGGGGAGTGATGGACGTGGATGACTGCGCCAACGCCGCGCTGCGGCTGGTGCAGGAGGGCAAGGTGGACGCGCGGCGGCTGGTGGCGCGAGGCGGCGGCACGGGCGGGTACACCACGCTGTCGCTGCTGGCCTTCCGGGACATCCTGCGCTGCGGCACGAGCGCCAGCGCCGTGACCAACCTGGAGTCGCTGGTGGAGCACGCGGAGAAGTTCGAGGCGCACTACATGGACCAGGTGCTGGGGCCGCAGCCGGAGTCGAGGCAGCTGCTGCAGGACCGCTCGCCGAGCCTGCACCTGGACAACATCAAGCGCAGCCCGGTGCTCTTCATCCAGGCGAGGCTGGATGGGCAGACGTCGCAGCGGGAGACGGAGGAGATGATGCGCAAGCTGCGCGCCAACGGGGTGGCGACGGCGATGCTGCCCGTGGACGGCGAGCCGTACGGCCCGCGCGTCACCACCGACACGAAGAAGGCGCTGGAGGCCGAGCTGGCCTTCTACTCGCAGGTGATGGGGCTGAAGCTGGCGGAGACGCTGGAGCCGGTGGCGCTCGAGCCGGCGCTGCCCGAGGGTCCACGCCGCTAGGAAACGGGTGTCACGGGCCGCCGGGTGGAAGCCCGGCCGCGGCGGCCAGCAGGGCGCGCGTCATCTCGGCGGGGAGGTCTCCCTCGTGGAGGAAGGCGATTCCCACCACGGCGCGCACCTCCCCTGCCGCGTCGAGCACCGGCAGGGCCACCGAGGCGCGCACGGGCACCCTGCGAGCCCCGGGCTGGACGCGGCCGCTCTCGTCCGTCTGGAGGTTGCAGGTCTGCACCGGCTCACGGGTGGACAGGGCGAGCCCCGCCATGCCCTTGCCACGAGGCACCGTGCGCACGGCATCCACCACCGGCGGCGGGATATTGAGCGCGGCCACCAACTCCAGCACCTCGCCCCGCCGCACGTGGATGGTGCCGGCCATGGCACCCCGAGCGGCCGCGAAGGACTCCAACCAGGACTGGTACTGCGGCGTTGCGACTCCATCCATGCGGTGCTCCGGGTCGATCCCCTGGGCGGGGGGTGGATTGTCGTGCGCAGAAGCTGACGGCGGGCATGAAGGCGAAGGCGGGACTGTAGAGAGGGCGGACGGGCAGGCGCCATGCTCGTCGCACGGTGTGCGGCCTCCACGCGGAGCAAGCGCACACGGGATGACGAAACGGCAGCCACCCTGGTTGTTGATGGGGCCCTGCATTGTCAGCTTCCCCACACGGCCCCGTGCTGGTGGCCGGGAGGTGTGCATGGCTCATCCGTCGGAGGCCCCCCGATGAATCCGGATAGCATCTCCCCCTGGGAGTGGGGCGTCTTCGGGGTCATCGTGGTGGCGATGATCCTCGTCGACCTGCTGGCCCACCGGTCGAAGCGGGGGGAGACGAAGAAGGCGGCCTATATCTGGAGTGCCGTGTGGATCGCCGTGGGCCTGGCCTTCGGCCTGTTCGTCTGGGCGAGGCACGGAAGCAACAACGCCCAGGAGTACCTGGGGGCCTATCTCATCGAGAAGAGCCTCAGCCTGGACAACCTGTTCGTCTTCCTCGTCATCTTCGCCAGCCTGAGCGTGCCGGAGAACAAACAACGCCGGGTGCTCTTCTGGGGCATCTTCGGCGCCCTGGTGTTCCGCGGCCTGTTCATCTTCCTGGGCCTGGAGGCCATCTCCCGCTGGCACTGGGTGGTCTACATCTTCGGCGCCATCCTGCTCGTCGCGGCCTGGCGCGTGGCTCGCCGCCATCCCTCCGAGGAGTCCACGGGCAACAACACGGTGGTGTCCTGGCTGGAGAAGCGCCTGCCCGTGACCTCGGAGTACGAGGGCAAGCAGTTCTTCAAGCACGTGGACGGCAAGTGGCAGGCCACTCCCCTCCTCATCGCGTTGATCGCCATCGAGCTGTCGGACGTGGCCTTCGCCATCGACTCGGTGCCCGCGGCGCTGTCCGTGAGTCACAACCTGTTCGTCGTCTACACGTCCAACGTCTTCGCCATTCTCGGACTGCGCGCGCTGTACATCGCCCTGGCCAAGACGGTGCACGAGCTGCGCTACCTGCACTGGGGACTGGCGGCGGTGCTCGCCTTCGCCGGATTGAAGATGATCCTCTCCGAGTGGGTCCATGTGGCCCCGCTGGTCTCGGTGGCCATCATCGTGACGTGTATTGGTATCTCGGTGGGGCTGAGCGTGCGCGCGCGCAAGCGGGAGGCCACGCGGAGGGCCGTCCTGGCGAGGGATGAGCGGCCTCGCGGTGGACAGCGGGAAGAGGTCCACGCTTGAGCATCCCTCCCCTCGCCCTCCGGGAGAGGGTCAGGGTGAGGGTATCGGGGCCCACGGGTTGAACCCGTGTGGATGCGAACCCGAGTCCACGAGATACCCTCACCCCGTCCCTCTCCCGAGGGGAGAGGGGAAATCGTGGGCGCTCTGTAGACAGTTCAATGCACCGGCGTTTCTTGTCCGGCGCTCCGTCCCTCGACACCGAACGTGAACCGCCCGTCCACGAAGTCCACGACCACCCGGTCCCCTTCGTGCACGGTCCCTCGCAGCAGCATCCGGCTGAGCTCCGTCTCCAGCTCACGCTGGATGACCCGCCGCAGCGGCCGGGCACCGAACTTCGGGTCGAACCCGCGCCGTGCCAGCTCGTCCTTCGCCGCGTCCCGCACCTCCAACAGGATGTTCTGCCCGTGCAGCTTCCTCCGGGTGGACGCCAGCATCGAATCCACGATGCGGTTGAGCTGCTCCCGATCCAGCGCGTGGAAGACGATGATCTCATCGATGCGGTTCAGGAACTCCGGCCGGAAGTGCTGGCGCAGCGCCTCCATCACCGTCGCGGCCACGCGCTCGTCCTCCACGTTCACGCTGCCCTCCGGGGGCCGCTGGAATCCCAGTGCTCCCTTGCGCAACCCCAGCTGCTCGGCCCCGAGGTTGGACGTCATGATGATGACGGTGTTCTTGAAGTCCACCGTGCGCCCCTTCGAGTCCGTGAGCCGCCCGTCGTCCAATATCTGCAGCAGCAGGTTGAACACATCCGGGTGGGCCTTCTCGATTTCATCGAAGAGGAGCACCGAGTACGGCCGCCGCCGCACGGACTCGGTGAGGCGGCCGGCCTCCTCGTAGCCCACGTAGCCCGGAGGCGCGCCGACGAGCCGGCTCACCGTGTGCCGCTCCATGTACTCGGACATGTCGAAGCGCAGCATCGCGCTCTCGTCGTTGAAGAGGTAGTCGGCGAGCGCGCGCGCCGTCTCCGTCTTCCCCACCCCCGTGGGCCCCAGGAAGATGAACGAGCCGATGGGCCGCCCCGGATCCTTCAGCCCCGCGCGCGCCCGGCGCACCGCCTCGGAGATGGCACGCAGCGCTTCCTCCTGGCCCACCACCCGCTGGCGCAACGACTGCTCCATCTCCAGCAGCCGCTGCGACTCCTCCTGCTGCAGCTTCTTCGCCGGAATCCCCGTCCACTCACTCACCACCGTGGCGATCGCCTCCGGCGCGACGATGGGCTCGGCCAGACCCCGGGCCTGCTGCCACTGCGTGCGCAGCCCGTCCACCTCCGCGCGCAGCGCCTCGAGCTCCCCCTTCAACCGCGAGGCCTCCTCGTAGCGCTCGCCCGCCACCGCGGCCTCCTTGTCCTTCTCCTTCTGCGCCAGCCGCTCCTCCAGCACCTTCATCCGGCCCGGCTCCGTGTGCGCCCCCAGCCGCACCATGGCCGCCGCTTCATCGAGCAGATCAATCGCCTTGTCCGGCAGGAAGCGGTCGCTGATGTACTTGTCGGAGAGCTCCACCGCGGCGGTGAGCGCGGCATCCGTGATCTTCACCCGGTGGTGGGCCTCGTACGAGTCACGCAGCCCCCGGAGGATGTCCATTGCCTGCTCGGGGGTGGGCTCGGCCACCATCACCGGCTGGAAGCGGCGCTCCAGGGCGGCGTCCTTCTCGATGTGCTTGCGATGCTCGTCCAGCGTGGTGGCGCCCAGACACTGGAGCTCTCCCCGCGCCAGGGCCGGCTTGAGCATGTTGGCCGCGTCCATCGAGCCCTCGCCCGCACCGGCCCCGACGATGGTGTGCACCTCGTCGATGAACAGGATGACCCTGCCCTTGAGGGCGCGGATCTCCTCCATCAATCCCTTGAAGCGCTCCTCGAACTCACCGCGGAACTTCGAGCCGCCGATGACACTCGCCAGGTCCAGCGAGAGCACCTTCTTGTCCTTGAGCGCATCGGGCACATCGCCCGAGATGATCCGCTGGGCCAGGCCCTCGGCGATGGCCGTCTTGCCCACGCCCGGCTCGCCGATGAGCACCGGGTTGTTCTTCGTCTTGCGGCTGAGGATGCGGATGCAGCGGGCGATTTCCCTCTCCCGGCCGATGATGGGATCCAACTCGCCCGCCTTCGCCAGCGCGGTGAGGTCGCGCGTGAAGCGGGTGAGATTCGGTGGAAGCGATTCCGTCCCCCGCCCGGTCCCGGAAGTGGCCGGCGCCGCGGGCGCCTTCAGCAATTGCCGCAGCTCGTCCGCGTCGATGTCGGAGAGGAACTGGGCGGCGAAGCTCTCCCCCTCGGCCATGAGGGCCAGCAGCAGGTGCTCGGGGCCGATGAAGGTGTGCCCCATCTGCGCCGCCTGGAGCCGGGCGAGTTGCAGCACGCGCTTCATCCCCGAGGACAATCCCACCCCCTCGGCCCGGCGGGGCGGCCGCCGCTCCATCACATGCTCCAGACGGGCCTCGTACTCGGCCACGTCCGTCCCCTCCATCTCCAGCGCCACGCGGATGTCCGGCACCTTGTGGATGAGCGCCAGCAACAGGTGCTCGATGCGGATGCGCTCATAGCCCCACTCCAGCGTCAGCCGCGCCGCGTGCTCCAACACCTGCTGCGCCAGCTCCGAGAGTTGCGACAGGATGTTCTCCCGCCTCGCGCGGGGACCCGTCATCTGCGCCATCAGGCTCTCCAACGAGCCGAAGGGCATGGACCCCGGCGCCATGTTCATGGAGCTCGCGCAGTGGTTGCAGAGGCTCAGGGAACTCTCCTCTCCCTCGCCCGACTGCTGTTTGAAGAACACCACCGCGGGTCTCGCCCGGCAGTTCTCACACAGCATCATCCGCCTCCTGCGTGCGTCCTCCAGGCAAGCTAGGGACGCGGCCAGGGAGAACCCAATCGTTCAGCGGAACATGGGCAGGCAGGCGGGCAAGCCCCGCTCCGGCCGTTCACGCCCCCTGGGTCGATGCATGCCCTGCCTTCGCGAATGAAGCTGGTGGGGGGGGACGGCGGGCCCACCCCGAGAAACGCCCCGCCAGGCGCTCAGGGTCCGCCGTCCCGTGCGGTGCCTCGCAAGAGGCGCAACCGCTCTCGCAGCAGGGCCTCGCGCGGGTACCGGCGCAACAACGACTCATACGTCCGCGAGGCCTCGCCCGTCCGGCCCAGCCGCTCCAAGGCGAGGCCCAGGTTGTACCCCGCCTCGAGGTAGTCCGGCTGGAGCTCCACCGCGTGCCGCCACGCCTCCACCGCGGCCGCGTCATTTCCCAACCGGGAGTGACGGCCGCCCACCGCGTAGTGCAGCTCGGCCTCGAAGTCGACGGCGTCCACCGCCAGCCGCACCGGCCACACGGACACCATCAGCACGGCCAGGGCCACCGCCACGGGCACCCCTCGCGCGGAGGCTCGCGGCAGCAGCGCGTGCAGCCCCAGCGCCGCGAGCACGCACAGCGCCGGGGCGAGGGGTGCGCGGTAGCGGCCGGAGACGAAGAAGAGCACGGACGGAGCGGCGAGCATCAGCGCGGCCCCCACCACGGTGAGCGCCGCGCGCACGTCCTCCTTCGCCCGCCACTGACGCCAGAGTGCCACGGCCCCCGCCGCCGCGAGCGGCCACAGCAGCGCGTAGGGCAATGCGACGCCCCCGGGCCGCGCGGTGAGGGCCCACAGCACGGGCGACTGCGCGCGGACGACGTAGAGGTCCTCGTTGCGAGGCAGCTCGCGCCCCACCAGCAGCAACCGCGTCTTCCACAGCAGGTTGCCCACGCACTCGCGCGGGCGCGAGCGGCACCAGTCCAGCGCCTTCCGGTGGAACCACGCGTCCTGCGCGGCCGGCGAGTGGAAACCGTAGCGCGAGGGCTCGTTGACGAGCGCCTCCCAGGCGGCACCGGGGCGGATGGCCATGGCCCCGTCCACGTCCGCGTTGTTGCCCAACCACAGGTTGATGCCACCATTGGCGGAGATGAGCACCCACTCGCCCGAGCGCACGCGGTTGGCGGCCGTGGCGCACGACACCACGGCGGCACAGGCCGTCACGCACAGCACGGCGCGCAGCGGACGTCCCCGAGCGAGGGCCCAGGCCAACGGCAACACCAGCAGCAGCAAGGGCGCCACCGCGAGCGCCCCCAGGCCGATGCACGCCCCGCACAGCAGCGCGGTTCCCGGGCGGGGAGACTCGCGCACGGCCAGCCACAGCGCCGCGGTGCCCAGGAAGGTGCCCAGGGACGTGGCCAGCAATTCCCCGTCATAGAAGACGAGCGGCCCGTGCAGCGCCACGAGCAGGCCCGCGCTCAACCCCACCGTGTCGCGGCCAGAGAGCCGCCGGGCCACGCCACAGGCGAGCGCGGCGGTGAAGGCGCCGAGCAGGGCCTGGAGGAGACGCGGCCACCACAGGCTGTGTCCCCCCAACCCGTAGAGGCCCCCCAGCACCAGCGGATAGAGCGGCGGCTGCCAGAAGGGCCCCGGGTCGAAACCCTCGCCCCGCGCCAGCCGCGTGCCCAGGTAGTCGTAGTAGTCCGCGTCGATCAGCGGCGCCTCGAAGGCGGGGCCGTGCGCGGTGAGCAGGTACGCCAGACGCACCCCGAGCCCCACGGCGAGAACGAGCGCCCAGACCGGCACCCGGGCCCTCGGCGCCTCCAGGTGTGCGCCCGGAACGGGAGACTCGGGTGGTGCGGGAGGCGTCGTGCGTCGCGGAGAGCGGGCCATGGGGGGCGAACGCCACGAAAGCAGAACCAGCGCTCCGGGAAAAGGAGGGCCGGCCCGTGGGCTCACCCGACGAGGCGCACGCGACTACTTCTTCGTGCGAGAGGAGGTGCGGCTCCGGGACGTGGAAGCGCCCCGGCGGGCGGTGCCACGGCCCGAGGCCTTCTTCGCGCGGCCGGTGCGGCCCGCGGTGGCGGTGCGGCCCCCCTTCTTGGTGCCCCGGGTGGTGGTGCGCTTGCGCGCCGGGGTGCTCTTGCGGGCGGTGGTGCGCTTGCGCCCGGTGGTGGAGCGGCGGGTGGTCTTCTTGTCGCTCAGCTCACCCTCCTCCTGTCCGAGACGGTGCGCGCTCCGTGCGCTCTGCCGCGTCTTGCGCGAGGCCTGGCCAGGGGCCGGAGGCTTCAGGTCCACTCCGGCCCGGCGCGCCTTGGAGAGGCCGACGGCGATGGCCTGTTCGCGGGACTCGGGCCCGTGCCGGCCCTCCTTCATGTGGTGCATCTCCTCGCGGACGAACTCACTGGCCTGCGTGGTGGGCTTCTTGCCCGTGCGCTTCGCCTGACGCGCGCGCTGGAGCGTCTGTTTCTCCGGCATCGGATGTCCTTTCGTGTAGGCCCCGAGCAGGAAACTGGGGATGACAAGCGGGGTTGACAAGTGGCGGCTCAATGACGCCGCCGCTCGAGCTCCCGCGCGAGATCCTCCTCCAGGTGACGCAACATGGCATCGGCGTCGAAGGACTCGTCGCCCTCGCGCCACACCAGCAGCGGATCCACGCTGCCCAGGCGCTGGGTGAGGGAGCGTATCCGGTGCACGGCCCGCTCCATGGCGGCGATGGTGGGCTCGCTCTCGGGGCTGCGCTGGCGCAGCAGGGCGATGCTCAGCTCCAGCGTCTGCAACGGGGTGTTGGTGGCGTCGCGCACCGCGATGAAGAGCCGGGCCAGCCGCTCCAGGGCCTCGGCCTCCGCGCGCGCCGCCCGCAGCTTCAGCTCGATGCTCTGGCTGCGCACCCGGTAGGCCAGCATGGCCAGCCCCACGCCGCCGTAGACGAGGGTGCCCCAGGGCTCCCACGGAGAGCGCACCCCGGGGTGGCTGCCGAGCCCCAGCGCGAACCAGAGCACCACCGCCTCCAGGGCGAAGGCGGCGATCAACCCTCCTCCCAACCCCAGGCTGGTGGGGACGAGCATGCCAATGGCCAGCATCACCAGCCGGTGGCCCGTCATGGGCACCCAGGTGAGCCCCGAGCCGGTCATGAAGTACTCGGCCAGGGCGAAGATGGGCAGGAAGGGCACCGCCGCCGCCGCGAAGCCGCCGTTGATCAACAGCGGGGTGGGACGGCTCCGGCGAGCGAACAGGACGCCCAGCACCCCCAGCACCCAGAGCACATGCAGCAGGCGCAGGACCGGCAGCAGGAGGGCGCCGAGGAACACCCGGTAGTCGATGAAGATGTAGGCCAGCTCCGTCAGGGCGACCAGGACGTTGCCGAAGAAGACGCCGCGCCAGCCCCGGCGCAGCACCTCCTCCTCCACCACGCCCAGCGCGCCCAGCCTAGGCCGTTCCGGACCCATGGGAACCGCCCCTCACCAGCGCCAGGAGGACCTTCGACTCGATGGGTTTGGGAATCACCTGGACGTTCGTCAGCTCCAGGGCCTCGCGCACCAGCGGATGGGAGCGGGCATGGCCGGTGAGGAAGACGGTGCGCCCGGTGAAGCCGTTCTCCTTCAACCAGCGGTACGCATCCAGCCCGCTGGGCACCCCCGCCCCGAGGTTGATGTCCAGCAGGGCCAGCCCGCACCCGAGCGCCTCGACGCGCTTGCGCTTGACCTCCTCCAGCGAGCCGGCGCGTACACACTCCTCCGCGCCGGACAGCGAAAGCAGCTCGCAGAGGATGGTCCGCAAGTCCGCATCGTCCTCGAGTACGAGCACCCGTAACACGTCCCACCCTCCCCGCTGGCTGGGGCCCGGAGCGCGTGACGCCCCCGGCCTTCCTCACAAGCTGGACGCTAGGACATGCGGCGCTTTTAGGACAGGCCCCAGGGCCTCCCGAAACGGGCCCCGGGGCGGCGGTGGAACCGCCCCCGGGGAAGGGACGTCTCAGGCCACCACACGCAGGGTGCCGTGGTCGTCACAGTGGGTGCCGTGCGGGTGGTGCAGGTGGCCGCCCACCAGGTAGTCCACGTGGTCGCCGTGCGGCACCGCCTCGTGGCCGCACTGAGCTCCGTGCTGGTGGTCCTTCGCGTGGTCGGCGCAGGCGTGCTTCGGCGTGCACTGCGCGGGGTTCGCCGCGGTCGCCTCGATGCGGCACTCGTTGTACTGCTGGCCGTCCTCGCGGTGCAGGTGGCCCTCGTGCAGGTAGTCCACGTGGTCACCGTGCTGCACGGCCTTGTGGCCGCAGCCGCTGGAGTGCTGGTGCTCGTGCGAGGCGTGGTTGTGGGTACCGTGGCTCATGGTCGTTCTTCCCTTCAAGTGATGTGGCGTTCCTGGTCCCCCCCAAGCGGGCCGGACCGGGAGTGAAGCTACCCACACCCTCGCGGGGACGAACATCTTCCACGCAGCGCAGCGTGCGCTTTTCCGCTCGGGAATGCGGTCCTCCCCACGAATCCCGGGAAAAGATTTCCTGTTTTGCTTTTGTAACCTGGATACATCTTCAGCTGTGAGTCTTCAGAGTCCTGGTTGCGGCGGACCTTCCCCCTCATCTAAGAACCCGGCCCCATGACGCGCGAAACGCTGGCACGAGTAGACGAGGGAGCCTTCCGGGCCGGACGCTGGGATGCGTGGGGCCAGGCGCTGTCGGTGCTGTGCATGGCCCATTGCGTGCTGCTGCCGCTGGCGCTGGGCGCGATGCCCGCGGTGCTGAGCCAGTCACTGGAGGAAACCCCCATCCACCTCGGTGTGCTGGCGCTGGCGGCGGTCTTCGGCGTGGCCAGCTTCGTGCCGGGTTTCCGCCAGCACCGGGACTGGCGCGTGCTCACCCTGGGCGCGGCGGGACTGGCGTTGCTGGGGCTCGCCCAGACGGTGCTCCCCGAGGGCATGGCCGAAACGGGGATGACGCTGGCGGGAGGCACCGCCCTGGTGGTGGCGCACGGGCTCAATCGCCGCCGCTGTCAGGAGTGCTGCCCGGTGCCGCTCGCGCGGAGCCACTGAGCCCGTCCCCGGCCCGAGCCCCCTCCGGGAGCGCGGGCTGGTAGCGCAGCAGGCGCAGCGAGTTGAGCACCACGATTTGCGTGCTCAGGTTGTGCATGATGGCGGCCATCACCGGGTTGAGCAGGCCCAGCGCGCCAATGGCCACACCGCCCGAGTTGACCACCACCGACACGGCGTAATTCTGCTGGATGACGCCGAGCGTCCGGCGCCCGAGCGTCAGCACATCCACCACGCCACGCAGGTCATTGGAGGCCAGGGCGATGTCGGCGGCCTCCACGGCCACGTCACTGCCCGCGGTGTCCAGCGCGATGCCCACGTTGGCCAGCGCGAGCGCGGGAGCGTCGTTGATGCCATCGCCCACCATGGCCACGCGGGCCCCCTGGTCACGCAACTGGCGGACGAGGGCGTACTTGTCTTCCGGCAGGAGGTTGGCCTTCACCTCGTCGATGCCCAGGCTGCTGGCCACCACGGCGGCGCTCTCGGCGGCATCACCCGTGAGCATGAGGATGCGGCGGATGCCGGAGGCACGCAGTGCCTCGATGGCCTCGGCGGCCTCGGGCCGCACCGTGTCGGCCACGCCCACCACGCCGATGGCCTTGTCGTTCACCGCGACGCAGATGGCGGTGTCGCCGCTGCGCTGGAACTCCTCCACCTCGAGATTCAGCGCCTCCGTCACGGGCACGTCGTGCTCGCGCAACAGCCGGCGGCTGCCCACCAGGATCCGATTGCCCGCCAGGTCCGCCCGCATGCCGCGGCCCACCACCACCTCGCAGGCGGTGTGCTCCGGTACCTTCATCTCCCGCTCGCTGGTGTACTGGAGCACCGCGAGCGCCAGCGGGTGCTGGCTGTGCAGCTCACCACTGGCCGCCACGGTGACCACGTCCAGCGGCGGATACTCCTTGTCCAGCGACACGACGCGCGTCACCCGCGGCGTGCCCACGGTGAGTGTGCCCGTCTTGTCGAAGACGATGGTGTCCAGCGAGCCCGCCTCCTCCAGGTAGGCGCCGCCCTTGATGAGGATGCCGCGCCGGGCCGCGTTGCCAATGGTGGCGGTGACGGCGGTGGGCGTGGCGAGTCCGGCCGCGCACGGGCAGGCCACCACCAGCATGGTGAGCGCCCGGCGGTAGTCCCCGGTGAGCAGCAGCACCAGCCCGGACATGGCGAAGGACCACGGCACGAAACGGCTGCTGAAGCGCTCGCCCACGAGCTCGATGGGAGCCTGGTGCTCGCGCGCCTCCTCCACCCGTTGAATCAGCCGCCCCATGGCCGTCTGGTTGCCCAGGCGCGTCGCCTTCACCTGGAGACTGCCCGCCACCAACAGCGTGCCCGCGTACACCTCGTCCCCCGAGGACTTCATCACCGGCAGGCTCTCGCCGGTGATGGGCGCCTGGTTGACGGTGCCATTGCCGCTCAGCACGGTGCCGTCCACCGCCACCTTCTGGCCCTCGTAGAAGGCCACCGTCTGCCCCACCTGCACCTCGCTCAGCGGACGCTTCACCTCCGTGCCGTCCACCACCACGAAGACCTCGTCCTCGCCCAGCGACAGCAATTCCTCGATGGCCTGGCGCGAGCGCCGCAGCGTGAGGAAGCGCAGGTACTCGCCCAGGTTGAGCAGCCAGATGACGACGAGGGCCGGCACGTTCTCTCGCAGCACCAGGCTGGCGAGGGTGGCCACCGTCACCAGGGTGTCCGTGTCGATGTGGCTCGGCCGCGCCAGGCTGCGCACGCCTCCCTTGAAGAAGGGGTAACCGGTGATGAGCGTCACCACGCCCGCCGCCACCTTCAGCGGTCCCGAGACAGGCGCGCTGCTCCGGCCCATCAGCAGCTTCTTGGCCAGCACCAGCGTCAGCACCGCTCCGCCGATCATCAGGCGGAGGATGTGCCCCCGCTCCACCGCGTCACTCTCCTCCTTGGTGAGCTCGTAGGGATTGTCATGGTGATGGTGGTGGCCCGGGACGCCCTCGGTGTCGGTGTGCTTGCCCGACAACTCATGCAGGTGGGGCGTGCCCCGCGGCTGCTGCTCCTCCGGGGGCGGCTCCGGACGCGACAGGAGCAGCTCCACCGCCCGGGCCAGTGCCTCGGTGGGCGGGGCCTCGCCGTGCCAGAGCAACAGCACACCCCCGGTGAGCGGGTTGACCCGCGCCTGCTCCACCCCGGGCAGGCGCGCCACGTCCTGCTCGAGCACCCGCGCGAGCCGGCTCCGCCCCTTCACCCGCACCACCCGGTAGCGCGTGCGTCCCGGAATGTCCGACAGCACCTCCACCCGCGGCGCCGCGGCCACCGCCATCTCAGCTCTCCTTCCTGGGAGGAGGTGGGACGGGATGCACGTGACCGTGGCCGTGCCCGTGCTCGTGGTGGCCGTGGGAGTGGCCGTGCGTCTCGCGCTCCTCCCCCATCTCGTGGCGAGCCTCCGCCACCACGTCCTCGAAGTGCTCGCGCGTCTGCTCGGCCACCTCCGACAGCCAACGGCCCGTCCGGATGCCTCCCTTGACGGCTGTCCGCAGCACGGGCCGGAACGCCCGGGCCAACGGCCCTCCGGCCGCCCCCATCACCGCCGCCAGCGCGAAGCCCAGCCCGAAGCCCGTCAGCCCGCTCACGCCCCGGCGAGGAGCGCTCCCGGGTGTGACTTCCTCCTCCCGCGCCCCACCGTCCTCTTTCACCCGCTCCCGGACCACCTGCGTCCTGGCTCGAGACCCTCCGGCCATGTCCCACTCCTCTCTCCTACCCTGGTCGAGATAGGGCGGTGTTCTTCACCCGACAAGCTGACGCCTGGCGGCCAGCCCAGGGCCCGCACCGAGGGGCCATGCATCTTCGGTGGGCCAGTCATTGCCACCGTGTTGCAGATACAACGGAACGAAGATAACCTGCCGGTTCTGTCCCGGATTGCGAGGAACCCCCGATGACGCTTCCCCTGAGTCTGGCGGCGTGGGTGCTGGCTCCGCTGGTGGAGTGGTGTGTGAGGGGAAGGAGAACGGCCACCGCGGCGCTGGAGGGACTCGTCTTCGTGGCGCTGGGCGGCATGGTGCTGGTGCACATCCTCCCGCATGGGCTGGCGCTGGCGGGGATGGGAGCGCTGGGGGCGGCGGGGGTGGGACTGGGCCTGGCGCTGACGCTGGGGCGGCGGCTGCCCGCGACGGCCGGGCCGGTGCTGGCGGTGGTGGGGCTGGCGGTGCACGCGGCGCTGGAGGGACGAGCCCTGTCCCTGCACGGCACCGGGAGTGGAGCGCTCGCCATGCTCGCGGTGGTGCTGCACCGGTTGCCGCTGGGCCTGGGCCTGTGGTGGCTCGTCCGTCCGGTGGTGGGCACGCTGGGGGCGAGCGCGTTGCTGGTAGCCGTGGCGCTCGTCGGAGGCGCGGGCCTGGGCTGGGGCGGGTGGGTGCTGGAGCCCGGCCCGCTCCAGGCGGCCGCGCTCGTCCAGGCCTTCATCGCGGGCGCCTTCCTCCCGGCCCTTTTCCGGGGACGCGCGGGCGGCACCGAGGGGCCCGGGCAGCGGCTCGCCGCGGGACTGGGGGCCGTCACGGCCGTGGCGCTGCTGGTGCTCGTCTCACACGCGCACCCGGTGCTGGGTGCGCAGCCCGGGGAGCTCGGCGCGGGCACCACCTTCCTCCACCTGTCGTTGGAAACGGCACCCGCGCTGCTGGCCGCCTATGTCCTCACGGGTGTTCTCCAGGCCTTCCTCGGCGAGGCCTCGCTGGCCTGGCTCAAGCGCGGCTCCTCGCTGTCGCAGTCCCTGCGCGGCACCGTGGTGGGCCTGCCCCTGGCGCTGTGCTCCTGCGGGGTGCTGCCCGTGTACCGCGGCCTCATCCGCAAGGGCGTCCCCATCGCCGCCGCGCTGTCCTTCCTGGTGGCCGCGCCGGAGATTGGCGTGGGCGCCTTCCTCGTCTCGGTGCCGCTCATTGGCTGGCCCCTCACCCTGGCCCGCCTGGGAGGGGCCTTCGTCGTGGCCGTGCTCTCCGGCATCCTCGTGAGCCGGCTGATTCCGGCCTCCCAGACCGCCGCCATGGCCGCCCCGGCGGCGGGCCCCACCCCGCCCCTGCGCGAGCGGCTGGCCCACGGGCTGCGCGAGGGGCTCGTCGAGTCGGTGGACCACACGGCCCCGTGGATCATCGTGGGCGTGGGCATGGCGGCCCTGGTGGAGCCGCTGCTGGCGGCCGAGTGGCTCTCGCGTCTGCCGCCGGGCCTGGACGTTCCCCTCTTCGCGCTGCTGGGCGTGCCCAGCTTCGTGTGCGCCTCCGGGGCCACGCCGCTGGTGGCGGTGCTGCTGCACAAGGGCTTGTCGCCGGGCGCCGCGCTCGCCTTCCTCATCACCGGCCCGGCCACCAACGTCACCACCTTCGCGGTGATGTCCCGGTTGCATGGGCGCAAGGTGACCCTCGCCTTCGGCGCGGTGGTGGCCGGCACCTCCATCGTCCTGGGCCTGGCCCTCAACGCGCTCGTCCCGGCGCAGACGGGCCTCGCCCACGTCCCGCGGCACGCGGAGCACGAGGGGCCGCTGGAGTGGGTGAGCCTGGTGCTGCTGGGGGCGCTCTTCCTCGCCTCGCTGCTGCGGCAGGGCCCGCGCGGCTTCCTCACACAATTGCTGCCCGGTGCGGACCACGGAGAGGGCGCAGTGCCCACCGGAGACAAGCTCTCGGAGTTGCACGTGCACGGGCCCGCGTGCGGCCATGACCCCGGGCACGCGCCTCGCACTCCCGGGACACGTCCACCCCTTGTCCTGACTCCCCGGGCCCACGTCCACGGTCCCGGCTGCCAGCACGGGCACGCGCCCGTCCCGCGCCTCGTGCTTCCCCAGGCACATGTCCACGGGCCCGCGTGTGAGGACGGGAAGGCCTGCCCCCACGGCTCCTGACGCACTGTGTCCGCGCCCCGCCCCCGCGCCCGGCGGGGCTCCGGTGGTCAGCCTGGCCACCGTCCACACATGGGCGTTCAGCGCAACCCCTTTTCACCTACAATCACATTGCATCTTCACCCTCCGTCGCTACGCAGTCCCCCGTACGACCTGGGAACAAGAGGTTCGCCGCGATGTGCCAGAGCCGCCCGGCCGTTCTCCCACCGGCCGGAACCGCCCGCGCGAACTTCAAAATGCACACGACCGCACCACATGCGTAGCAAGTGAGATGCAACTTTCGAGAAGTTGGGTTATGCGGAGGAAGATGGCTGCCAGGAAGAATGCAACCCAGCCGAAGCTGACCGATTACCAGGACCGCCTGCGCTCCGCGGGGCTGCGCAGCACTTCACCGCGAGTGGCCGTGCTGCGCGAGTTGGAGTCCGCCACGTCTCCCCTGAGCCACGCCGACCTGGTGGAGGCGCTGGGGGAAGAGGGCTACGACCGCGTCACCATCTACCGCAACCTCACCGACCTCACCGAGGCCGGACTGGTGGTGCGGGCGGACCTGGGGGACCACGTCTGGCGCTTCGAGCTCAAGCGCGAGGAGAAGGCCCACCAGGGCACGCACCCGCACTTCACGTGCACCGACTGCGGCACCGTGGCCTGCCTGCCCTCCGAGTCCGTCCGCCTCTCGTCGACCAAGGGAGCGCCCAAGTCCGTGGCCGCCCGCTCGGTGGACATCCAACTGCGCGGCTTGTGCGACCAGTGCGGCTAGGGGCGCTCGCCCCGCCGTGACAGCCCCCGCCTTCCCGCCTGCCTGCTCTCCGGACGGAAGCCCTCGTCCGGAATAGCTCCGGGTTGGCGCCAACCCCTCGGGATACCACCCTTTGGCGGCAGGTATCCCACACGCAACTGGAGGGGTCATCATGAAGAAGCTGCTGACTGCACTGGTTCTCACGCTGAGCACGGCCGCCCTGGCGCAGACGGACACCACCCAGGCCCAGGAGCAGCACCAGAAGAACGACACCACCCGCGTCAAGACGGGCCTGGACGCCAGCGAGGTCGGTCCGGCCATCGAGGACAAGGCGAAGGAGGCGGCCGCCGCGGTGGGGCTCGACACGAACAAGGACGGCACCTTCAAGACGGACAAGGCCTTCTCCGTCACGGGCACCCTCAAGGGCCAGGCGAGGGAGGAGATCACCCTCACGCGCCAGGGCCTGCCCGACGCGGACCTGGACGTGCGTGACCAGACGAAGGTGATGCTGGACGGCAAGAAGGTCGCGGTGAAGGACATCCCCGAGGGCGCCCAGGTGCGCGCGAAGTTCCAGCTCGAGGGCGAGGAGCCCGTCGCGGTGGAGATCAACGCCACGAGCCCCAAGGGTGCCAAGAAGAGCAACAAGTAGGGCAACGCCTGGGACACTCCCCGGGCAAGACCCAAGACACACGACGGGCCCGTTTCCCTCTCCGGGAAGCGGGCCCGGTCGTTTTCCGCCCCATCCCTGGCATGGCGGGGAACGCGAGGGGGAATCCACTTCCCTCCGTGGCACCGCGCGAGGCACGCGCGTTCCCACCCGGCGCCTCACCCTCGCGGGTACGGCGCTTGCTCTACCCGGAGTGTTTCGAGACTCGTCTGGAGACGAGGCCCGAGGAGGCGGGAGAGGTCATGCGCAGACTGTTGGGGGCGTGGGCGGTGGGAGCGATGGTGGCGTGGGGTTGCGGCAATACGACGGAGGAGCCGCGCAACCCCGGAGTGGACGAGAACCCGGCGCAGAACGAGGAGCCGCCTCCGCCGGTGGGCCCGCAGCCTCCGGACACGGAGCCTCCGGTCACCGTCGATCCCGGTCCCACGGATCCGGACCCGGTCGACCCCGGTCCCACGGACCCGGACCCGGTCGACCCCGGTCCCACGGATCCGGTGGTGACGGCGGGGCCCTGGCCGGACGAGCCGGTGGTGAACTACTCGAGCCGCTACGGGCTCGGCACCGTGCGGTCGGTGGCGGTGGATGACGCGTACAACATCTGGCTGCTCGACGGAGACCGCATCGGCGTGCTGCGGCCCGGGGACACCTCGCCGCGGTGGACGAGCGGAGTGGGCCAGGCGGCGCCGGGCTTCGGACCGGACAAGCTGGCCCTCGGCTCCACCGTCATCTGCGGTGGCAGCGCGGGCCGCGCGTACGTGGGCTACCACACGTACGAGCTGGACAGCGCCTTCATCTACAGCCCGGATGGCAGCAACTTCCCCGCCTACAACGATCCGGACCCGGCGCGCTTCGATCCGGTGCGCTACCAGGAGTACCAGAAGGGTGACCTGGACGTGGTGAAGCTGCAGCCGGATGGCAGCGTGGCGCTGGAGACGCACCTGAGCCGCTCGGCGCGCAGCAACGGGCCGCAGGACGTCGGCATCCGCAACACGAACGACCACCACTTCGACGAGGACCGCTCGGTGCTCAGTTGCACGAAGGTGATGCGCGGCAAGCACCGCGGGCAGGTCTACATCGGCACCAACCACGGTGTGACGCGCATCCAGGGCACCGTCTACAACAGCCACCGGCACCCGGTGTGGTTCAAGCCCAAGCCGGACGGAACCCTGTCGCAGATGGCCGGCTACACGTACGCGCTGGGCATCGCGCAGAACGGAGACGTGCTCATCGGCAATGACTGGAGCCTCGGCGTGGTGACGCCCTCGGAGCTCCTGGCCGACTGGGACAAGACCAGCCAGACGCTCAACCCGGAGAAGCTCAACTCCTACCTCCAGGGGCTCAACAGCGAGCCGGAGATGGACCACTGGCGCGGCATCCAGCAGACGACGGACGGGCTCTACTACGTGGCGAGCAAGGACTACGGACTGTGGAAGATGACCATCGCGCGCCGCTCCGAGGCCCATGGCACCAAGCTCTCGGGGCTGCCCACCGACCGGCTCACCTCGCTGGCGGCCACGGATGATGGCTCGCTCTTCATCGGCACCGAGGGCTTCGGGCTGTGGCGGATGGAAGGGCAGAAGGGCCTGACGCACGTCGAGGGCGTGAACGGAACGGTGGTGAGGCAGTTGCTGTACGACCCCACCGTGAAGCCGGCGATGCTCTACGTGCTCACCAACGCGGGGCTCACGGTCATCCGGGGCCACTGAGGCCCGCTCCACCACCGGGCCGCCGGGCGGGATGCCGGCGGCCCGGAATATTCGAAGGGCTCCCAGCCTTTACCTTCCGCCCGCTGACATCGGCTGGAGACCGGACAAGCGGACTCGGGGCCCGGCCTCGTCGTCCGTGGCCGGTGTCCTCTACAATTCGAGCCGATCCCCGCCGACGGAAGGAAATTCATGGCCTTGAGACTCGCCCGCCGCCGTTCCGCCACCCTGACCGCCAAGGCGGTCTCCGCCCACGAGCCCGGGCCGCACCGGAACCACATGAAGCGGAACGAGTTGAGGGCCATCGGACCGGATCCACTGCGGCCGGACGCGCGGCTGCGGTGGCGCGACCACTTCACGCTGTCGGAGAACGTGCTGCACGTGCCGGGGATGCACCGGGAGCACGATGGGCTGCGCATCGCGCACCTGTCGGACATCCACGTGGGCCAGGCGACGTCCGCGGTGCGCATCCGCCGGGCGGTGGCCGAGGTGAACGCGCGCACCCCGGACCTGGTGTTCCTCACGGGCGACTACGTCACGCACAGCCCCAAGCCGCTGCCGCGCGTCATCGAGCTGCTGGCCGGCTTCACCAGCCCCGTCTTCGTGGTGCTGGGCAACCATGACCACTGGGTGGACGCGCACTACCTGCGCACGGGCTTCGAGCGCCTGGGCTACACCGTGCTGCAGAACGAGCACCGGGTGGTGCCCATGCGCGGGGCGCCGGTGACGGTGCTGGGCATCGACGATGGGCGCACGCACCGCGACGACGTGGAGACCACGTTCCGGGGAGCACCCGAGTCGGGCACGCGCCTGGTGCTCACGCATGCGCCGCCCACCGTCGACAAGCTGCCGCCCAACGGCAACCTGGTGCAGTTCTCCGGGCACACGCACGGCGGCCAGTTCGTGGTGCGCGGCCTCACCGAGGCCATCTTCCGCCGCGCCGGCCAGCCCTACATCCAGGGCCACTACCACGTGCGCGGCAACCAGCTGTACGTGAACATGGGGCTGGGCTTCGGCTTCGGCGGGCCCTACCTGCGCCGGGGCACCTACCCCGAGGTGGCCTTCTTCACCCTGCGCCACGTCGAGACGAGCAGCGCCCAGGCCTGAGCCCCGGCCCGAGCCGCTGTCCGAACCTCAACCGGTGTGCGCCTCCTCCGGGAGGACGCCACTGCCGCCCCGGTCCAACGCTCGCGCGTCCCGGGGCAGCATCACCGTGAAGGTCGTCCCCTCTTCCTCCGTGGAGCGCACCGTCACCTGGCCGCCGTGGGCCTCGACGAGCTCGCGGACGATGAAGAGCCCCAGCCCCAGCCCGCTGCCCCGCCCGCTCCGGGCCGCTCCCACCTGACGGAACGGGTCGAACAGCGTGGCCAGCAGATGACCCGGAATGGGCGTGCCCGCGTTGGAGATCTCCAACACCTGTTGCCCGGCCTCGTCCCGGCAGCGCACGAAGACGGGCCCCTCGCGCTCGCCGTGCTCCAGCGCGTTGCCCACCAGGTTGCTCACCACCTGGGCCAGCCGCTCCGGGTCCCAGATACCGTCTCCCCCCCCCTCGGCCTCCACGAGGATGTCGCGCCCCGGGTGCGCCACCGTCAGCTCCTCCACCACCTGCCGGCACACCGCGGGCAGGCTCGTGGGCGCCAGGTGCAGGGGAATGCCCCCGGACAGCCGCGCCCGCGTCAGGTCGAGGATGTCGGAGATCATGTTCCCCATGCGCGCCGCGCTCGCGTCGATCCGCTGGGCCAGTTGCTGCACCGTGGACAGCGTATCGCGCCGCCGCAACTGCCGCGCGGACAGCATGATGGCGTTGAGCGGATTGCGCAGGTCGTGCCCGAGAATCCCGATGAAACGCTCGCGGAACTGCGCCTCCTCCTGCATCCGCTCCACCGCGCGCTTGCGCTCGGTGATGTCCATCATCGAGCCGATCATCCGCGCCGTACGTCCCTGGGCGTCGCGGGCCACCAGCCCCCGGTCCAGCACGTGCACGTACGTGCCGTCCTTGCGCCGGAAGCGGTACTCGGCCAGCCACGACTCCCCTCCCGACCCCAGCACGTGCTCGAGGCTGCGCAGCACCAGCTCCCGGTCATCGGGGTGCAGCTGCTGCTCCCACCAGGAAATGCCCCCCATCTCCTCGGACGCGTAGCCGAACACCGTGCGGCAGGCCTCGCCCCAGTGGATGTGCTCGCCGGAGGGGTTCCAATCCCAGAGCACGTCATTGGTGGCCCAGGAGACCAGCCGGTAGCGCTCCTCGGCCTCGCGCAACGCGGCCTGCGAGCGCTCGCGCTCGGTGCAGTCCATCACCACGCCCAGCATCCGCGTGGGCCGGCCATTCTCCCGGTACGTCTGCCCCACCAGCTCGTAGCAACGCTGGGTGCCATCCGGCCAGGGCGCGCGGAACTGGAAGGTGTAGGGGCCCTCCGCGCACAGTCCCTGCAGGAAGGCCTCGGCCACCCGCGTCCACTCGCCGGGGAGCACCCGCTCCAGGAAGCTCTCCAGGGTGTCGCCCAGCCCTCCGGGCGGATGGCCGAAGAAGGCCTCCGCGTTGGGAGACCAGACGAGGGTGAGCCGGGCCTCCGACCACTCCCACGTCACCATCCGCGCCGTCTCCAGCGCCAGCCGCAGGTGCTCCTCCCGGGCCCGGGCGGCCCGCTCCTTGTGCAGCTCCTCGCGCAGCACATGCCGCTCCGCGAAGACATCGGTGATGTCGGAGAGCCACAGCGAGAAGCCATCCCCTCGCCTCAGCGCCCGGGCCCGGAACCAGCGCTCCGCCCCATCCAGGCGGCCGTGCACCTCGAAGGACAGCGGAGTGCCCGAGTCCACCACCCTGCCCAGGGCGCTCCGCTCCGGCAGGCCTCGCAGCGCGCCGGCCCACGAGGACAAAGAGCGGCCTGGAGACGGACCTGGAGACAGGCCTTTCACCAGTGCCTCGGCGGCCGGATTGAGGGCCGTCGCCTGGAAGTCGAGCAGCGCACCCGCGTCGTCCCGCACGGACTGGAAGAGGATGCATGCATCCGGACACTCGGCATGTAGCTGCCGCGCGAGCTCGGGCCCTGGAACCCAGGATGAAGTCACGGAAATCCCCCCGCCTCACCTCCACCCGGGTCGAGCGCTGGGATGCCCGGAGGACGGTGCGAAGAAACAGTATGCCATGACCCCCCCGGTGTCGGCCATGACCTGGTGTTCATTCTCCGGGAGGGGGCCCTCACGTGTTCGAGGGATGTCTCTCGGGCGGGATGGTGGGGACGGGTGTGGACACACCCGGACAGATGGGTCGAGAGCGCGGAGGCCCTGGCCCGCCACGTGCTCCTACCGGCGCCGCCCGCCATGCCTGGTCCTCATGATCTCTTCGTCCGTTACACCTTCGGTCAGCCCGAGCGGGCCGCGGCCGAGCTGCGCGCCGTGCTGCCTCCCGGGGTCGTCTCGCAGGTGGACTGGTCCACGCTGCGGCGGGAGTCCGGCTCCGTGGTGGATCCGGAGCTGCGGGAGACCCAGAGCGACCTGCTCTTCTCGGCGCGCCTGCGGGGTGGGAGGGCCCTGCTGTTCTACGTGCTGTTGGAGCACCAGTCCTCCGTGAACAGGTGGATGGCGCTGCGCATGCTGCGCTACGTGGTGCGCCAGCTCGAGCACTGGCGCAAGGCGAACCCGGAGAGCGAGAAGTTGCCGGTGGTGATACCGCTCGTCATGTACCACGGGCCGGAAGGCACCTGGTCCGCGCCACGGCGGATGGAAGAGTTGTTCGACCTGCCGGATGAAGAGGACGAGCGGGAGGCCTGGCGCGCATTCGTGCCGCGCTTCAAGTACCTGCTCGATGACCTGACCACCGAGCGGGCCGCAGCGCTGATGGCGCGTTCCGGCCCGCCCATGGCCCGGCTGGCGTGGCTTGTGCTGCGCTACGGGCGCACTGGGGAGCTGGCCGACCGTCTCCCGGAGTGGACGGCATTGTTGGCGCAAGTGCATGCCACCCCCGATGGCACCGAGAATCTGCTGGTGGCCATCCGATACCTCATCTGGATCGGGGACAAGCGCAGCCGCCAAGCCACTGGGCAGGTGTTACATTCAGTGATGGATGCGCGGCAAGCGGAGGTGCTGATGCGAAGCTATGGCGAGCAACTCATGGACCGGGGAGAGCGGAGGGGGCACATCCAAGCCCGCGCCGAAAGCGTGTTGATGCTCCTCACCGAGCGGGGCATCCTCGTCGACGAGCAGTCCCGGCAACGAATCCTGGAGTGCAAGGACCTGTCGATCCTCAACCAGTGGTTCCATCGGGCCGTGAAGGCTACCCATCTCCGTCAGGTTCTGCTCAGTAGCGGCCCTTGAGGCCGAGGATGGGCAGCACGATGGGCAGGCCCGTCGGGCGCTTCTGCAGGGGAAAGCCGATGCCCCCCGCGTAGTCGAAGGCCACCACCTCCTGGCTGATGGTGACGTTGAGCATGTCCAGGTACGCCTCGAGCGTGAAGGTGTCGTAGGCCCAGGCCTTGGACAGACGCAGATCGAAGCGGAAGAAGGGCGGCAGCCGGTCCACCCTGTCCCTGTCCACCCGGACCCAGCGCGGCTGGCCGAGGCTGTCCGTTCCCTGCGTCATCGTGCGGCTGGTGAGGTTGCCCGACTCGGGACGGCCGGTGTTGAAGTGCAGCACCCCGCCCACCGTGAAGTTGTTGGCGAACTTGTAGCTGAGCACCAGGTTGGCCACGTGCGTCTGGTCGAAGACGTAGGGCAGGTCCGCCTCGTCCTGGCCCACCGGCACGTCCTGGTCGTTGAAGCGGGTGAAGCGCACACGCCGCGTGCTGCGCTGCAGCGAGTAGGACAGCCAGCCGAACCAGTTGCCTCCCAGCGGCCGGCGGATGAGCAACTCCAGGCCGTACGACAGGCCCCGGCTGCTCACGTTCGGTATCTCGATGTCGGGCAGGGGAATCTGCTCCTGCATGCCCCGCACCACGCGGCTTCGCCCGGGCCCGGGCCCGGGCCGTGGATCCCGCGGGTCCCCCACTCCATCATCGGGATCGTCCGGCGTCACGATGGGCGCCTCCTCGTTGCCGAAGGGCGTCAGCTCCACCGTGCGCAGCATCGGGTTGACGTACCCATCCAGGCTCACGTCGAAGCCCCACAGGTTCTTGTACTCCACGCCCGCCGACACCTGCAGCGCCTGCTGCAGGCCCTGGTCCAGCGCCGCGATGTCGACGACGGGCAGGCTGATGAGCGTGGTGGGCGCCTGGTGGTAGAGGCCCACGCCGCCCTTGAGGGTGAGCTGCTCGCCCAGCCTCCGGCGCGCGGTGAGGCGCGGCTCCACCGCGACATGGTTGATGCCGCCGGACAGGTGGTAGTTGTCCACGCGCAGGCCGGGCACCACCGTCCACGGCGAGTCCTTCTCCTCCCACTGCAGCTCCGCCCACAGGCCGCTGAAGGTGCCGATCGCCAACGGCAGCTCCAAGCTCATCTCCTCGAGCGGGCCGCCCGTGGGAGGCACGAAACGCTGCAGGAGCGAGACGACCGCGCGCTTGTGGTCCACGTCCAGGCCACTGCGCAGCGAGAAGGCCTCGCCGAACTTGCGCTGGTAGCCCAGGCGCGCGGTGAGGTTGCTCTGGTCGATGTCGATGGTGGTGCCGCCAGAGGAGGCGCTCTCACTGCCCAGGGCGAACCGGTCCATGCCCCAGGTGACGCCGCCCTCCAGCTCGCCGCCGCCCACGGGGTGGCGGTAACGCAGGTCTACCCGGTGGAAGAGCACGGACTGCAGCGCGGTGACGCCGTCGTCGCTCGTCGCCTGGGTGCCGAAGGTGTCCGAGGAGCCGAAGGCGAAGAGGCGCAGCCGGCCCGGTCCCACCTCCTGCTCGATGCGCGCCTGGTAGTCGTAGAAGTCCAGCACCAGCTTCGAGTCGTTGGCACCGGGCGGCTGCAGCGCGTTGGCCGCCGCGGCGATCAACCACGGCGTGTACGAGACGCGCCCGGCCACCGAGACGTTGGTGCCAGTGGACTGGAAGGGGTACTCGAGGAAGAGGCCCGCGTTGATGAGGTCCGCGTAGGCGCTGCCGTGGAGCCGGTCATCGCGAGGCCGCGTCAGCCGGCCCTCCACCGCGCCACCGGTGAGCCGTCCGTACTGGGGGGACGGGTTGCCCGGGAAGAAGTCGATGGAGTCGATGAAGTCCGGGTGGATGACGGCCGGCCCGAGGAAGAGGTGGAAGAGGATGGGGACGCGGATGCCGTCGAGGAAGTAACCCGTGGCGGCCGGCTGGCTGCCGCGCACCACCGGGTAGGAAACGCCCGAGAGCATGCTGCCCACGCCGGGCATCAACATCATCACCCGGAAGGGGTCTCCCATGGTGCCGGGGATCTCCCGCAGCTCGGCGTCCTGCAGCGTGACGCGGGACACCTCGGTGCGCTCACGGTCTCCGCGCACCACCGTCTCGTAGGGGTTCACCACCAGCGGCTCCAGGCCGTACACCACCTCGAGCGTCTCGCCCTGGCGCACCTCCTCGAGGAAGTAGCCGGGTTTGTGGCCCGGAGCGTTGATGCGCACCGTCTGCCTTCCCGGGGGCAGGCGCGCCTCGAAGCGTCCATCCGGCCCCGTCTCCACGGGCATGCCTTCCGCGGCGTTCGACACGAGCACGGCGCCCGCCAGCGGCTTGCGGTTGCCCTTGGCCCGAACCAGCCCGCGCAGCGTGACGGGCGCCTGCGGCGTGCCAGCTTCCGCCACCGGCTGGGGTGCCTCGAAGCGGTACTCGAAATGCAGCCGCACCGGCACCGGCGCCCCGTCCACCTTCGCGGGAGAGAAGCGCAGCCCGGGCGCGGCGTGCAGGGCGGCCTCGTCCAGCAGCGGGTGCAGGCCCTGGAGGAGCCGGACCTCGGCCACCTCGCCCTCCTCGTCCACCAGCAGCTCCAACCGCACCGTGCCCGCCACCGGCTGTGCGACGAGCGCCTCGGGGTAGCGCGCGGGCGCGTCCGCCACCAGCGTGGGGGCCTCGAGGGCCGACGGCGTGCCCCCGTCCGCCCCCTGCAACGTGAAGCCTCCCTCGGCGCGCTGTACGCCCACCTCGGTGGGCACCAGGCCCGCGTCGGGGCTGGCCAGGGGCGCGTCCGGGAGACTCCCCAGGCCGGGCAACGTGGTGGGTGCCTGCGCCCGGGCCGGCGCGAGGGGGAGCAGCCCCGCCAGCAGCGCCAGGACCAGGGCCGCGCGAGCCTTCCACACCGCGTTCACACGCCGCTGCTCGTTCGCCATGTCACCCGTCCGTGCAGGGAAGGAGCCCATGACGCCAGCCCGCCGGGGGTAAGACAAGCCCTGACAGCCACGGAGGGGCCCGCCTGCCCGCCAGTGGTCAACGTTTCTGCAGCGCCGCGGCCACGAGGCCAATCAACTTGAGCTGCGAGGCGTCCAGCTTGCGCAGCGTGCGCATGAGGCGGCGCAGCTCGGGCACCTCCTCGTACTCGGGCGGAGTGGACTCGGCCACCCAGGTGGCCACCTCCCCCGTGTTGAGGCCCAGGAAGGTGTCCGAGGGCGTCCGCAGCGCGATGCACAACCGCCGCAACGAGGGCACGCTGGGCAGCATCCGCCCCCGCTCCAGCCGCCCGTACACCTCCGTCGCCAGCCCCACCCGCTCCGCCACGTCGGCCTGCGTCAGCCCCGAACGAACCCGCGCCTCACGCGCGATCTCACCCACGTTCGCTGCCAGCTTGCCGGTCGACGGTTGTCCCATGGTGGTTTTCTGACTCTCGCGCAGACGACCCATCAGGCCGTCTGCTTAGAGCCGGAGAGGCCGCCCGCGACAGGACAGGATGGGTAGTCGCGAAAATCTGGGACCCTAATAGTGCTCGCCGGAACGCGAGGTTGGGACCGCGTGCTTCATGGCCGCCCCAGCCCATGGCCTCAGAGGTGAACCGAACGCTCCAGGTCGTCTCCCGCGCTGGAGGCGACAGGTGACGGGGTGACCATTCACATCCTGTCCGGGACATGGGACCTGGTTTTCGTCTTCCCCGAGTACCCCAGATGTCCCACGCCGAACGATTCGGGCCCAACCCCCCACGCCGGGAGGGTTTTCCCGGCCCCAGGAGGTGCTCCATCGGTCCAGGAGCCAACCCTGGCGCACCCGGACGCAAGCGTCTTTCCGGCCCATGTGGTGGGCTCGTGCTATGGCCGCCGGGAAGGAAGGCCAGGAGGACAATGAGCGGAGTGCGCAACCGCATCCTCGTCGTGGAGGACCATGCGGACAGCCGGGAGTTGCTCGCCGAGTTCCTCGAGGCGCTCGGCTACGAGGTGGACGTGGCGGAGCACGGACTGCAGGCGCTCGAGCGGCTGCGGTGCGAGCCCCGGCCCGCGGTGATGGTGTTGGACCTGATGATGCCGGTGATGAGCGGCTGGGAGTTGATGCGGTACGTGCGCGAGGATCCCGCGCTGAGCTCGCTGCCCGTGGTGGTGGTGTCCGGCGCGGGGGATGCCCACCCGCTGCCCGAGGGCATCCTCGGCGCCGTGCCCAAGCCGGTGGACCTGAACGTGCTGCGCAACTTCCTGCGGGAGGCGATGCGGCGCTGTTAGCCCGGCGCTCCGGCCAGGTCGAGCATCTCCACCTGCTGCCGCTCCCGGTCCAGCCGGTAGCTGACCTGGAAGCCGGAGGGCAGGCGCAGCACCCCCACCTCCAGTCCACGGCGCGGAAGAGACTGGACACCCGAGAGCCGCTGCGACAGCTCGCGCAGGACGCGCCCCCTCACGGTCGCGGGACAGCCCGACAGAAGGCGAGCCACCTGCTGCGACAGTGTGAACTGGAGGGCCATGTCCCTACGGTGCGCACAAGAACCTTGGACGGCAAGAAACGGCCTCGCGCGGAGTGTCCCATGGAGCAATCATCTGTCACCTGGTGGGCACGCGGATGTGGGAGGACCGGCGCGCCTGCGTTCAGCGCAGCACCACCCGCCGTACCTCGCCCCGCGTCAGGTCCACCCGGGCCAACCGGCCCGCGGTGTCGAAGAGCAGCAGCTCCGCGAAGAGGAAACGCACGGACACCGTCACGTCCCCCTCGAAGAAGAAGCGCGCGCGCGCCGTGCCCTCCTTTCTTTCGAGCAGCCACACCCGTTCGCCCGCGGGCGTGGGCTCCATCGCCACCATGTTCGGCCCGCCGAGCACCAGTCCCCTCAGCGCCGTCCAGGGCAGCAGGGGCGGCCGCACCGGAGCCGCCCTGTGGCCGTCCAGCCACCGGATCTCCTCCTCGTTGAGCGCCGCCACCTCCCCATCCACCGTGAGCGAGAGGTGGCGCAGCGACTCCAGCTTGCGAGCCATCACCTGGCGCGAGCGCAACGTGGGGTCCGGCAGCGAGTAGGTCCAGCGCTCGAGCTCCGCCGCCGCGTTGAAGGTGACGAAGCTCAGCTCACCCAGGCCCACCGCCAGCTTCAGCACCTGCCCGCCCACCCGCGGCACCCGCCACAACGCCCGCGGCTCGGCGGCGAGCGCATCCACCGCCATCACCGTGTCCTCCACCGCGAAGAACCACAGGTTGCCGTCGTACACCGGAGCGAAGGCGTCCACGCGCGTGTCGCACCAGGGCTCGGCCCGGCGTCCGGCGAGGTCCAACCGGGAGACGCGTTTCAGCTCCCCGCGCGGCGCGAGCGCCAACGCCCGGTCCTCGTGCACCGAGAGCACCAGCGAGAAGGCGGGCACGTCGAAGTGCGCCACGCACCGGCCATCACTCGTGACGAGCCGCGCGCCCGCCTCGCCGAGCGCCACCAGCAGCCTCCCTCCGGACAGGGGCACCGCGTCGTGGATGGACCAGGGTCCGCCCTCCGCCGCGTCGAAGACGTGGGGCGCCGCTTCCGCCGGGAAGCCCCCGCGCTCGGGCAGGGCAGACAACGAGGGCAGGTCCGCCTGCAGCACCGTGTCTCCCGTCAACAACGCCAGGTTGCCCAGCTCGCGGGGCTTCAAGGGCACGTGGCCCGCCGCACGGTCCCGCAGCAGGGCGCGCACGGCGGGACGCAGGAGCGCGAAGCCCGGCTCCGTCGCCCTCTTCTCCACCTCTCGCGCCAGCGCCTCGGTGAAGGCCTGGCGCGCGGGAGCCCCATCGGCTTCATCCGAGTCGAGCAGCGCGAGCGCCCGCGTCCGGACCTTGTCGAAGTGCTCGGGAAACACCGTCAGCATCCGCGCCAGCAGCCGCGCGCCGGAGACACCGCCCAGAGCCACGCCCCGCTCCATCCACGCGTGGGTGAGATGCCGTGCGTCCTCCACCGGCCAGACCACCTCCACCGCGCGCGCATAGTCTCCCGTCTGCGCGAGCACCTCGCCCCAGAGCACCCGCAGCACCCGGCCCTCCGCCGGGTGCGAGCGCTCCAGCCGTAGCACCGCGTCCGCGAAGGCGCCCGTGCGCCGGGCGACGTCCACCGCCCGTGCCACCTCCTTGGCCAGCAGCCACTGCCGCACCACCAGCCCCGGCGCCAGCTGGCGCCCCTCGGCCAGCTCCGCCGCCAGCCGGAGGCGGCCATGCTTCTCCAGGAAGGAGACGGCCTGCTCGCTCTCGTGCAGCAACTCGGCGAGGACGAAGGCGGCCTCCTCGATGCGGCCCTCGCGCTCCAGCTTCCGGAAGGCCTCGCGGTAGCGCTCGCGCAGCGCATCGTAGACCTGCGCGCCGCCGCCGAAGACGCTGGCCGCTCCGCCCTGACGGGGTTGGATGGTGAGCTGCTCCCGGGGGCCCGGCAACCCCAGCGACACCCGCGCGTGCTCCGACGGTGCACCCTTGGCCAGCGGGATGGCGTAGCGCAGCGCCTCCTGGAGGTTGCCCTCGTCGAAGAGGTCGAAGAGCCGCCGCACGTACTCCGCCTTGCGCTGGCCCAGCAGCGAGCCCAGCGGCGTGGAACGGGCCAACCACTCGGCGAGCCGGGAGAACAATCCCGGCCCCTGGGGAGGCGGGGGTGTGGGAAGAGCCTTCCCGGAGCCACTGCCCGAGCCCACGCCCGTGCCCCCACGCTCGTTCCACCAGGCCCGCAGCCGCTCGAGCAGCGTCGCACGCGCGGCGCCTCCCGCGTTCACGGTCGCCTGGCCGGGCCGCTGGGGCACCGCGCTCCACCAGGCCCGCAGCCGCTCGAGCAGTCCCGGAGCGCGGGGAGGCTGTGGCACGGGAGGCTGCGGCACGGGCCGGCCCTCCATGCGGGCCCGCATCGCCTCGGCCTCGGGAGCGGGTGGTCCGACGCCGAAACGGGCGCGCGGGGGCGCCTCGATGGGCGCGAGCGTGGCCACGGGCGGCGGTGGCGCGCCCAGTCCCTCCATGGGCACCACGTCGAAGTGGGACACGTCGAGCCATGCCGACACATCCACCCGCCGCGAGGGCTCGAGCGGATGCACCCGCGCCGTCCCCTCGCGCACCAGCACGGCGCTTCCCGAGGTGGGGGCGAGCCGCTCGCGCTCGGAGGGCGAGAGGGGCGCGGAGAGCAGGACACCGTCCTCCAGGGTGAAGGGCAGGCCCGGCGCCGCGGAGCACTCCATGCGGCGGGGGGCCGGCAGCCGCAGCAGGAAACCCCCATCGAGCGCATACACGCCCGCTCCGGGCGTCCACGCGGCCAGCACGCGCCGGCGCGCCTCGGCCTCGCCCAGCAGCACGGGGTCGAACCAGAGCGCCACCCCCTCCACGGAGCCACGGTGGACATGGGCGCGAGGCCGTGGCGTACGCGCGGGTCTCATGACGTTCCTCCCGGCGTGGCGCGATAGACGAGGGCGCGGTGCTGGAAGCTCCAGGCGCAGACCTCGCCCTGCTCCGTCCTCCAGGCCATCAGGGGCAGTGCGGGGCTGACCCCGCTGGAGACGACGCGATCCGATGCCTTCACCACGAGTTTGGCGGGGCCGTCCCCGGTCACCCAGTAGAAGGTGCGCTGGTCATCCCCGAGCACCACCAGGCCGGGCAGCGGCGTGTCCAACGGCCAGCAGCACAACCCCACCACGCGCCCATTGAGGCCGAAGGATACCCACGCACCCTTCTGCTCATCATGGGAGTCCCGCGTCACCCACCACTCGTCCAGATGCTTGCGGATGGCGAGCGGGGGCCCCGGCGTATGCCGGGAGAAGTCCCGCATATGGCCGAAGTACGCGACATCAGACCCCTCGACGGGCAGCGTCCGCGTCCATCCATCGAACTCCTTGGGCGCGAGACAGCCGATCCGCGGCGCCGAGTCGGCCCGGTCCTCCCGCCGGTCCCGGTCCACGAAGAAGAGGCCGCTCCGGCGCTCGAAGAGCGCGCTCACGCCATGGAGGAGCGGCGTGAAGAGGCGCTCGCCCGAGGCGAGCTGATGGAGCGTGCGCTCGCGGTCCAGCACGAGAGGAACCTCCCGGCCCTCACGCAACATGGACAGGGCCAGCAGCGGGGGCCCGGCGACCAGCGAGGCATGCAGCGTCTTGGGCAGGGCGTCCAGGGGAAGGGTCAACACGCGGCCAGCGGAGTGCCCGCGCAGGGTGCCATGCACGTGCACCGAGGCCGCGGCCTGGTGCCACGTCACCACGAGCAACCCGCCGGTGCGGCGCCAGCCCAGGGCCGCCACCCGCTCGCCGGTGGGGGCCATGAAGCGCTTGGGCCTGGGCGCCGTGTCACGTGGGGATTGAGGCAACGCCTGCGCCGCGACGCCGCCGTTCGCATACGTCATCAGCAGCCGGAGACCATCCGCGGAGAATTGGATGGAGCGCACGAGGCTGGTGCGGGAGTCCAGCACGGGAGCGGCGACGGCGGTGGCGAAGGGGTCGCGCAGCAGCCGCACGCACTGGGGCGGGGGAGGCAGCTCCAGCACCACCTGGCGTGGAGGCCGGGACGCGGGCCGCACCGCCACCGAGAGCTGCCGGGCACCGGGAGCTACCACCTCGTCCACGGCCACGTGGGACAGGCCCTCGGCCCCCGGCAGGCGCGCCAGCCGCGCACTGCCCACCAGCCACACGTCCTCGGGGGCACGCCCCAGCTCGAGCGCTTCGCGCCACGCGGTGAGCTGCGCGGGCAGCGGAGGCGCATCGGAGCCGGCCTTCAACCACTGGCCGAGGGAGGCGGCGTCGACGGTGGAGAAGGGCTGCTTTCCGGGACGGGACTGGAGCACGCCCCAGGCGAAGGCCGCGCCCGCGGACTCGGCGCGCCGGGCGAGCGCCACCAGCAGCGCCATGTGCGCGATGCGGGGAGCGCCGAGCTGATCCGGCCCGGCGTCCAGCAGGGCCACGGTGCGGCGTCCCCCCTGGGGCTGGCGGAAGGCGGGACGGAGGAAGGCCTGCTCGCCGAAGGCCGCGCGGCGCACGAACTCGTCCGGAGCCTCCAGGGCCATCAACCACTCGCTCATGAGCAGCCGCTCGGGGGAGCCGCGGCGGGTGAGACCGTCGTAGCCCTGGGGCTCGCCGCCCTCCATCTCGTTGCGAGCGCGCATCGGGCCGAGCGCCGCGGCCAGCCGCGCCACGTGGGCCCCCAGGCTGAGCGCCAGGTCCTCGGGGAAGAGGGACAGCTGCGCGGCCCAGGGACGCAGCGCCTCGGGCAGCTCGCTCATGCGCCCTCCTGCTTCGCGAGCCAGGCGCGCACGGTGTCGCGGGAGACGGGACGCGCGGCGCCCACGGGTACGAGGTGCGAGGTGCGAGGCAGTACGGCGAGTGGCGTGCCCACCTGGGCGCGGGCGACGAGCGCGCGCTCGAGCAGGGCGGGGGCCACATCCGGAGCGAGCGTGCACGGCAGCAGCAGCGCGGGAGCCGCCGCGTCGCGGCCGAGGTAGACGACGCCCTCTACCCACGGAAGGAATTCCGTGTCGCCCAGCAGCACGAGCACCCCGGGGCCGGCCACACCACTCCACCGGGCGAGCTCCGTGTCGTCGGCTGCCAGTACGCGTCGCGCGAGCGCGAGCGCCACTGGCCCCACGCCCGCCACCGCGAGCGCGGGCAGCGGCGAGCTCCGGGGACTCCAGGAGGGAGAGAAACGCGGGTCTGGGCTCGACAGGCTCACCACGAGGCGGAGCCTACCTCATGGTGCGCTGGACGCGGATCGTCACTCCAGGAAGCGGCGGTCCCAGCGCAGCAGTTCCTCGGGAACCCGGCGACCGAACATGGATTTTCGCTGGTAGAGAACGGGCTCGAGAACGCGGGCGAGCGCGCGGTACGGGGCAAGCCGCCGGTCCGCCTCCACCTCCCCTACTTCCGGCTGTGCTCCCAGCGTGATGAGGACCCGGTCTCCGCTCATCTCCTGGAGGGAGATGCCAGGGAGGGCCAGACGTTCGCGCAGGCTGGACACACCGCCGAGTTCTCCGAGTACGGGCTGCCCGAGGAAGTTCATCCAGTGCACGCCCTCGACGCGGATGCCCACGTACATGGTGGCACCGCTCGAAGTCAGATGCACACCCGGGTAACGCGGGCGGACGAGTTCGAGGGCCGGGACCGCATGAAGACTGGATGAACAGAGGACGAAATCCACGTAGCCCGAGGAGAAGGGAAGCTCCGCCGCCAGCTCGCGGGCGAGCGAATGAACGTGCTCCGGCCCCCGCTCCTCCAGGTACTCCGTGGGCAGGCGCAGGTACAGGACACAGACGTCATCCTTCCGCTCAGGCCAGGGCAGGGGGACAGGGGACAGCCCCCGATAGTCCACGAGGAGGTCATCTACTCCGGGGTCTTCACCCACCAACCTCAAGGAACCGCTCCCGCCAGGCTCCGCCTCAAGGGTTTTCCTGCGGGTCCTGTCCCACGAAGCCTCATCGAGTGGCTCGGCCTGCCCGTCACCCGTGTCATTCCAGGTGAACTGATACGGCTTTATCCTTTCCCGAAAGAGTTCCACGGCACGGATGACGGCAGGAGCAATCCACTCGTTGGGATGCGGCAAGTAGAAGCACAGGAGCACGGCATCGCTCGCACTCAGCCCTCCACGCTCATTGTGGTACCGCAACCTGGGGTAGCGCATCGCGGCCTCTCGCTCTACTGCCTCTTCGGTATGGATACCCCACTCCGAGGGGAAACGAGCAAGGGCTCCACATTGAGGGCGGTTTCATAGAGATCACCCTGCAACCAATCCCTCCAGTAATCCCCTTCCCCGTACGTTTCCCATTTCGCACCGTTGGTCCCCGGGCACGGGAACTTGAGATCGTACGCATGGACGACAACGCCGTTCGCGTCTAGAGCACCGGACGGTTTGAAGGTACCCCAGTCTTTTGGGCTTGAGCCCGAGGCGATTCAAGGTGCCGCTGCCAGGACTCGATGTTCTGGAGGGTAGCGGCACGTCGCAGGTCAAAGGTGTTCTTGCGCACTCCGCGGTAGCGGGCTCGCCGTCCCTGTCGGCGAGACAGATGGGCCAGCCGGTGCTCCACCTTCACCCGTTCTCTGAGCCGTGCGCGGCCCGTCGGCGACTTCACCAGTTTGTGCAGTCGCTGCTGGAGAGCCTCATCCTCGGCAATGCGTACCATCCGCCCGTGCTCGGGTTGAGCCGTCGTGCACTCGGCACGTAGAGGGCATTGGCCGCATACCTTTGCATCGAATTCCACGACAGACCCAGGCTTGAAGGGCAGCCTCTGGCCTCCTGGGCATGTGACTGTCCGGCTCCTCATGTCCAGCTTGAATGCTGACTTGGGCAACAGTTCCCCATTCTGTGTCGCCCACGGCTTGCACAGCACCTCGCCTCGCTGCTCCAGCACCGACTCCACCACCGGGCTTTTGATGTACCCACGGTCGATGTACAGCTCGCCAATCTCCATTCCCTGCCGTTGCATGTCCTTTTGGAGTTCTGGGGTGGCTTCCGCCTCGGGCCGATTTGCTGGGGTGACGGTGCACGCCACGATGAGGTCCAACTCCATCTCCGCCGCGATGTGTTGTTTGAAGCCGTTGAAGCGCTTGCTCTGGCTCTTGCGCCCGTGACGCATTTCGCCGTCTTCCACCGACACGCGCCTGTCGTGCGCCACGGTCTGGCGGATGCGCACTCCTCCTCCGTCCGGGTCCGGCTCCAGGTCCTGGCCGCGCAGTTGCTCGAGCGTCTTGAGGTGCCCCGCCAGGGGCTCCTCCACGAGTTGCTCGGGCAACTCCCGCCGCAGCCATTGCACCAGGCTGTCCAATTGTTGGATGAGGACTTGAAGCGCCCGTGTCCTCTGCCCGGCTTCATTCCAATCCACATCCAGCGCCTTCTTCACGCTCGACTCCAGCAGCAGGGGAATGCCCGCCTCGCGACACACCCTGTCAGTGGAGCATTTCAGCAGCCCCGCGACGCATGCCACCACCTTGCGCGCGGCATGACCCAGCAGGTTGAAGGTGTCCTCGACGCGGCCTGCTCCCTCCAATGGGCGCGAGTCGATGGCCACTCGCAGCGAGGACTTCAGCGCGCGCCAGCCGAACTCCTGCTGGCCCATGGCCACCTCCACGCTCTTCTCCAGCAGGCGCCGGTCCATGTTGGCGCCAATGAGGCGGTGG